>JAFGSK010000040.1 GCA_016934635.1 Caldifarciminota bacterium | reverse complement strand
TGCGCTTCGTAAAACCTTCCTGTTTTCAATCCCTCTATTCTGAGTAAACCGATACTGTTTGGGAAGATTATTTTTGAGGAACGGCGTTTACTTGACAAATGGACTGATAATGTTATAGTTTGATTTGTGAGACTTTTCGCCAAGACTTAACACAAAAAAAGTACATAGGAGTTAATAATTATGCACAAAAGGGACAAGGAAGGAAAACATATGCGAGGTCAAATGCATCCCCAACAAAGCTATGATAAGAAAACCAAGGTTTTTTTCGATTCTCAGACACCTGAGTATCCTACCGAGTGGTTTAACTACTTACTTGGATTCGTTCAAAGGACGTCTACAAAGAAATCCACACTCATAGATATAGGTTGTGGTTCAGGAAATGTCTTGCTTGTGTTTCGTGAGAAAACGAAGATAAAACGGTGCGTTGGTGTAGATGTTTCAACACAGCTTATTAAGAAAGCCAGAAATGATTATAAATTAGAAGCCTACGAGGGTTCTGTGTTCGATCATAATCTCTGCGATGTTGTCGGATCAAATTACGATTATGTAATTCTGGGTCAGATTCTTCATCACCTTGTAGGTAAGACGAGGAATCAGTCAAAAGGGAATGCAAGAAAAGCATTGCTTTCTGCGATGAGATTACTGCAATCTGGTGGTTATCTCCTTATCTATGAGCCTACCTACTATCCTTCTCTTCCATGTGATATTATTTTCTGGATTAAACGTTTCGTGACTTCATTTTCAATGAGAAGGATCGATATCCTTAGGAAATTTCATAACATAGGTGCACCGGTGGTTTCTTTTTTAACACACAAGGAACTGAAGGTGATGATTCAGCATATTCCTGACTGCCGGATAAAGGAATGGATTTCGGAACCTTGGCACGTAACATGGATAAAGAGGTTAGGTTTGATAGGTTCAGAGAAGCGCATTTCTTGCGTAGTTCAGAAGGGTCGTTGATCAACCATTGTTTTTTTTATCCTACGGGTTAATTCCCATTTTCTTAGTATCTTACTGGAAAGAGCTTGACAATCGTTCACTTGCGGTTAGAGTCCAAGGATGATTGTGATTCTTATATGTATGTTTTCATATTCAGAGCCTGGCGATACGAATATCTACGCCGGGATGAATTCTTATATAGCGCAGTTTTCAAGGTTCTGGGAGGCGGTCTACGAGACATCCCCGTCAGGGTTCCGCACTTCCCAGGGTTGTGTTGATTTTACAGGGTGGTACACGCTTTATGAGGCAAAAACCGAGGCGGATTTTAATAATACGTTCAGTATGAGATACAGGTTCCACATGCTCCGGAATTACGATGACACCATTACCCAACACAGGTTTGAACCTACGATGAGGATTGCCCCTAACCTGTACGCTCACGTGGTGATAGTTCCCTTTTACCAGAAGCCACATAACGAGACCGGAATAGGAGTATCATGGCGAAAAGGCTATACAGATTGGCTGGCGTTGTATGCACTCGTCCAAAGATACGATCATAATTTTTCAATGATGTTCATAAATGAGGGTCCTGACAGGACGCCTTACGAAAAGCTCCCGGTTAAGTTCGAAGTAGATGCACGAGGTGAGACCGATTGGTTGCGCGTCAGATTCCATGGAGAATTCGGAACTAAATCCCACCAGTACCTTGACTGGCCGGACAGCATCTACTACGTCTGGGATCGATACAAGGACAGTACGGGTTCATGGGGTAGGGTGGAAGTTGAACCTGTCGATAATCTCTGGTTAGGGGGAAGATTTATGCTGGAGCAGGATCGCCGGTATACCACGTGGAGGGCATGGCAGGACTCGGTAGCCTACGATAGTCTTTTGGAGTACTGGGTAGAGCCTTTCATTGCTTTCAACCCTACGGAGAAGGTGATGTTTGAAATCGCTTACCGTTTCTGGGATTTGGATCATCGAATGGATTCGGTTACCTACTACAGCGATTTCGATATCCTTTCCACCTTAATAAGCTGGCAGCCTGTGGATTGGTTCTTGTTCGAAGGAGGCTATCAACGATCGAGAAGATTTCGGTACAACAATGACACAACCATCCTCGAGCCTTGGAAGGGAAAGGCAGGACAGCCTCAGTCGCGATTGATATTTAACTTCGAATTCAGGCTTAAATCAGGGATGATGTTTACCGTCAAGGAAGGCTTGGAGATGGACTACTTTCCGCGGGATTTGTTTCGCAGCCCGCATAACCATACCTATGTACTGTTATATATGCCGCTAGTCTTGCCGGATAAGGATAAGTCAGAAAAGAGCCGTATTCGTGCCCGAAGCCTGCTATCGATACAATGAGTCTTTCTGCAGTTGAACTTAAACAAGACCTCGGGCTTTCACTGGTGGAGTTTCATGAAGAGGTTTCCTCAACGCAGGAGGTTGCCCGGAAACTCGATGCTGAACCACCCTACCTCGTTTACGCACGAAGACAGACCACGGGTCGGGGAAGATTGGGCCGAAGCTGGCATTCCGAAGATGGAGGTCTATATCTTACCCTGGTGATTGAAAGGTTTAGAGAGGACTGGTCGGCAACCATAACGAGTACGTATCTTATTCATAAGGCACTTTCTTGTTACGTTAAGAATCTAATCTTGAAGTGGCCAAATGATTTACTTTACGGGAAAGTCAAACTTGCAGGTGTTCTCGCTGAGGCGTGGGGATATCTCTTGGGCATAGGCGTTGGGGTAAACGTGAACCAGGAGTTCCTCAATGATGAACTAGAAGGACACGCCACATCACTCAGGTCGATTTGCGGTAAGCTATTCGATATGGATGAGTTGATTACCGGGTTGGTACCTGTCCTTGTAAAAGGGTTATGCGAATTGAGGCTGAAGGGGTTTGGTTACTTTCATCCTTTTATAAGACAGCTTTTGCTCACTTCAAAGCACAAGGTGCGGGTAAAATATAAAAGCAAGATGGTTTCCGGTTTCCTTCGTGATCTATATCCTGACGGTGATGCATTGATTCAAACAAGGAAGGGCAGTAGTATAAGGATCAATGCAGGACAACTCCTAGGAGGCGACACGTGATACTTCTGGTCGACATAGGCAATTCGATTGCCAAAATAGCAAGCGTTGATAAGGGACGAATAGCTTCGATTGCCCGAATCGGAAGCAGACATCTTCGCACTGAAGATGATGTATACATCGCTTTCAAATCCTTAGGCATCGAGGATCCTCAAGATGCGGTGATTTGTTCTGTAGTGCCCGATCTAACACCTAAGTTTGTATGTATGTTCCGCAAACGTTATAACATCGGGCACCCGGTTGTTGTGAATCCTTACATAAATACCGGCCTGGAGCTCGCCTATCGCAAGCTTTCGGCTTTGGGCGCGGACAGGATCGCGAACGTTGCAGGTGCCCACTTCGAGTACGGCAAGGATGTCGCAGTGGTGGATTTCGGAACAGCCACAACAATAGACTTCGTTACCGCAGAAGGTCGGTATCTTGGCGGTGCAATTGCACCGGGCATTGTAGCTAGCCATCTTCATCTCGTTTCATCCACGGCTATGCTCCCCGAGGTCGAACTCGTAAAACCAACGCAAATTGTGGGCAGGACTACCGAAGAATGCCTTCAGTCGGGTTTTTATCTTTTATCCGTCGGAATAATCGATGCCGCACGTGCTGCGGTAAGCAAGGAGACCAGGATTGATTTTACCTTTATAGCCACAGGTGGTCTGGCAGAGCGGTTTGCTCGGTTTTCAAACTCAATAGAGCTTGTTGACAGGGACTTAACCTTAAAAGGATGTCTACACCTGTATCGATTAAATAAGGAAGAGGCTTGAGGGAGTTCGTTACCCAAAGTCCGACCCAGACCCTCGAGGTGGGCGAGACATGGGCCGGTTGCCTTAAGCCAGGTGATGTTTTGGGGTTTGTAGGACCTTTGGGCAGCGGTAAGACTACCCTTATCCAGGGGATAATGAAAGGCCTGGGTGTCGATGACAGGGTGCAGAGCCCATCGTTCATCCTTGCCAGGACGTATCAGGCTTGCTTCACCGTTAAGCACGTGGATTTGTATCGGCTCGATCCAGGTGAGGTGGAGGATCTCTACCTGGAAGAGATATTCGATGAGGAAGGTATCATGCTTGTTGAGTGGGCCGAGCGTGCTTCATACCTGCCAGGGATAGTTAGCAATATAAAGATTGACTTTATCGAAGATTGGTACGATGGACGAAGGATTGTTCTTACAGGTTCGGTTTCAGAGAGGTTGGTATGAGAGAAACAATACTTGCCATAGAGACTTCAGCCCGGTGGACCGGTGTCGCCCTGGCAGACGGCGCAGATGTTATTGCCAGCAGTCAGGTAGAAAGTCGAAACCGACATAACGAGGTTCTATCAGGGATTATAGATAAGGTCATGGAGAAGGGGGGTAAGGAATTTAGTGATATTGACCTTATTGGTGTATCCATCGGTCCTGGTTCATTTACAGCCCTGCGCATAGGGCTCCTGGTTGCAAAGGGGATTGCCTTCGCTCTTACATTGAAGATAGTGCCTGTGATGACGTTGGATGTGCTGAATTCCAGTTGGGATTTCGAGGGCGAAGCGCGCCTTCCAGTAATAGACGCTTACAAGGGTGAGGTGTTTACGGCGCTATATGAAGGCAAAGAACGTAAGACAGAGCCGGTCATCTCAGATCCTGCAAAACTACATGAACTGGTCGAAGATCGAGCAGTTCACGTGTTTGGGCCGGCGTTGAAGAAATATCGAGTAGCCATAGAGTCCTCTTTGGGTGAGCGGCTACTTACACCTGATAGCGAAGTTTTCCCGGAGCCTGGGGCGCTTGCCCTTCTTGCCTGGGAACGCCGCAACCAGGCGCAAGATCCAGCCGGGCTTGAACCCTTCTATCTTCGCAGACCGGATGCGAGACCCCCTAATTCACAGAAAGATGCTGCCCGCTGACTTGGGCAGGATAGCTGCAATAGAGGAGACCTCGTTTTCTGCCCCCTGGTCCCTGGCTATGCTTGCTGCTGCGATGCATTTCTCCGGTTCGCTGAATTACGTTATCCAGATCGGGGATGAAATCGCAGGTTACATGTTTGCGAGACTGGTTTCCGAAGAGCTTCACATAATAAACCTGGCAGTGGATCCCCGGATGCGCAGGAAAGGGCTGGGTTTGAAGTTACTGCATGATGTTCTCAACCAAGCGACCCTTGCAGGAGCGAGGTGGGCCTATCTCGAGGTTCGTACGGCAAACCTAGCAGCAATAAGGCTTTACCAGAAGCAAGGTTTCCGAATTATTCGCAAGCACCACGGTTACTACGAGGACGGTTCAGATGCATACGAGATGGGTTTGATTATTACCCATGATAAAGAGGCAAGGTGAGGACCCTTAAATTTTGAGACTGTATTCGATCTTAAAGGTCAAGACTTTCGGCCTAGAACAAAGTTCTGAACAGGATATCATTAAAGAATCCTCATCCCATACCTTCTTTATTTTTCCCGGGATCAACGTGTTCTCTTCGCTCTCGGTGTTTTCTGAGGTTTGAGTAAGAAGAGTCGGCGGGAATAACCTTGGTATACTTTGCAGGTTTGAGGGCAATACTTATGTCGGGAATAATCCAAGGATTATAAAGTATTACCTGGTAAAGAGCGGCCATGGATGTTGGTGAATCGCCGTGTAACCCCTTGAATATAGGGGCACAACCAAGCTTGACAATCCTTGGCGTATGACTATACTCAAGGCAAAGAAGAGCACGTAAAGGAGGCTTGATGATTGATCTCTTCATAAAGGGCAAGGCTATGATGTGGCCTTTGCTGGGGATACTAATACTTGGGTTAGTGTTTGTAATCGAGCGGTTCATTACCCTGGTGATCAAGGCCCGTCTCAATCCGATGAAGTTCGTAGATAAACTTACCGAGACTATCGACTCCTCGGGTATCGACGCTGGACGTAAGCTTTGTGATGAAACCCCTCAGCCTGTGGCTAAGATACTGGGCGCAGGGTTGACCAAGGTCAAGCTGGGTCGTGATGTAGTTGAAGAAAGTATAGCCGCAGCCGGAGCGGTTGAGTTGGCGTTTCTAGATAGAGGGATGCTCTGGATCGCCATGGCTTCCACTCTCGGTCCCATCATCGGTTTCTTAGGAACGGTAACCGGCATGATCGCGGCGTTTAATTCGATCTCTACAGCAGGTGAAGTAGATGCAGCTCTGGTTGCCGCAGGTATATCGGAGGCATTGATAACCACCGCCAGCGGTCTGATTATAGCCGCACCCATGGTGCTTTTCCATACCCTGTTCTCAAGCATTATAGATCGTTATTCCCGTGACATGGAGCAGGCGGCGACTGCTCTCGTAGATTACCTGTTTGAAAAAGATCTCTTAAAGAGGTAGGGTCAGGATGGTATCTCTCCGTCCAAAAAAGAAGACTAGTGCGGAGATCCCTACCGCATCTATGGCAGATATAGCCTTCCTTCTGATTGTATTCTTCATGACCACCACCATCTTTGCTTCCGAGAGAGGACTGAAGATGGTTCTTCCTGAGAAAGCAAAACAACTCAAGATCGCCAGCGAAAACGTGATGAGGATACTCGTTTCACCTCAGGGTCAGGTTTTGGTGGAGACTGAGGACGGCACCATGCAGAGATACGATATCGATAAACAAGGAGATCTCGTTAGACAGCAGATTACCTCAGCTATCGAAAAAAACAAAGAGCTCTCAGTAGCGATCAAGGTTTCCAGATTGGCGCCTTATTCACGAATGATCGACGTTTTAGATGAGGTTAAAGCCGCGTTCAAGGAAACAGGGAACGAAGAAAGAATCAGCCTCGTTCCTCTCTCCGAGGAGGAAGGAGGTGGCGAGTGAGATACAGCGAGCAGAAGTTAAAGCTTGCCAGACGTTCTGAGTCAAGAGCGAATGTTCCAACCGCTTCCATGTCGGATATAGCGTTCCTTTTGCTCTTGTTCTTTATGGTCACTACCGTGTTTATGGCTGCCAAGACCCTGCCTTTGACCGTACCTGAGGCTGAATCTACACAGCGAATCAAGCTTCGTAAATACACGATCAGTGCATGGATCGATCGTGAAGGTACGATCCTGGTTGACGACTACTTGATCGATCCGGAGAAACAGATGGCTAAGGAAGAGCGACTTAGACGTTTTGGAGAAGCGGTGCTTGAGCGGTATGCGGATGATCCAGAACATTCGGTGGTGTTGCTGCGTGGTGACATGAATGCTAGCTACGGACTTGTCAGTGACTTGATGGAGTCGTTGCGGAATGTTGATGCACGAAGGATCACGTTCGCGACGCAGTTTGAAGAAGAGCAACAGCAGTAAGGAGTATCTAATGAAAAAAGAAGAAAAAAAGCCCGTAGCTGATATAAAACGGGATTATCCCATAAACTTGCGTTGGGGAGCTATTGGGGCTTTAATCCTCAATATCGGGATGTTCGTTCTTTTACCCAAGGCGTTTGAATTTAAGTCTTATACACCCAAGGCTTCGACGGAAACCAAACTAAAAGATATTATGCCTGAGATGAAAGATTTTACCCCTCCTCCCCCAGAGCAGGAAGCAGCGGTTCCTGTGGAGGCGGAATCGGAAGAGGAGATCGAAGCGACGACCATTGCTAAGACTGAATTTGCCGAAGTTTATACACCAATTGAAGAAAAAGGAGAGATTCCGGTAGTTGACTTCTTTAAGGTTGAGAAAAAGCCTGAGGTTATCAAAAAAGACAAACCGCCTTACCCTCGAGATGCGCAAGAGAACCGGTGGTCGGGAACCGTCTTTGTCAACGCACTGGTCGGTCCTGAAGGAAGAGTTCTGGACGTTGAGTTGGCTCAATCCTCTGGGTATTCTTCTCTTGACCAGGCGGCTCTTCAATCCGCTCGAAAGTGGTTGTTTACTCCAGGCGAGCAACGAGGTCAACCGGTAAAGGTATGGGTAAACATACCGTTCAATTTTGAGCTTTAATCGAGGAGATACGCTGTATATTAAGTGATTAGGTTAGGAAAGAAGTCGAATTTGGAGGTGCTGTGATCTAAAAAAGAAGTCGGGAAATGTACCGACATCGCAAACCTTAGTGAGAAGAGTATTCCTTCTATCTTAAGAACTGGAAGGAGTGAAAAAAAGGTTTAGAGTGGTCTTCTAGTCCTTTGGTCGGTTTGCAGGATCATATTCCCGGAACAACTGGAAATTCATTAAATAAAGGTGTTTATTGAACACTTTGGCTCCTCAAGGAGGATATCATGTTTAAGAAGTTCATGGTGCTATTGGTAGGACTGATTGTGTTTTCAATAGCAGCTACAACGAATCGTTACATTATTACCAGGGGAGACTTGGCAAACTGCTCGTCAGTCGCAATTGATAAATATTCCTCTAGTATACCATGGAGCGGCAGTGCAGGTGGTATTAGCTACAGTGCTGCGGAGTTGAGGGCGGCAGGAGAGAAACAAGCGGGAATAACCACCTACGATCACCAGCAGAATGGCAATCAGGGAAACCGAGTTATCCCGTATCCTGCTGGCGATGATACCTGTGTACACGTATGCTGGACCTATTCTCCGGACGAGGTTGAAGAGCATCCCCATCGAGCCATTCACTGTAACTGGTGGTCCAATACGGTCGACAGTTTCTTCTTATCGAATGGGGTAAAGGCATCGGGTGCCTTTAAGGCCGGATACACGACAATGGGGGTGTTGCCTGACGGTAGATCAGTTGTTGCTTTCCATGAACGTGAATCCGCCAGTCTTACGGCTGATTACGTTTCAATGGTTGCGGTAGAAGCCGGACCCGGGTTCAGGATTTTTCTGGAGCCGCAGGATATTGGTGTAAATAACCCGCCTGTAGTGGAAAATCCTATCTGGCCTCATATACTTGTCGGCGCTGAGGGGACTATTCACGTTACTGCCCACGTGTCCAAGGAAGAGGGTGATCCTGACCCCGCGGATTACAATGATCTCTACTACTCCCGTTCTACAGATGAAGGAGTCACATTCTCACCTTGGCAGGTTATTGCTGAGAATCCGGAAGGCACTCCAGGCGGTATGAATGACGCAGCCATGGCCGTGAGTCGGGACGGAAAGAAAATAGCGGTAAGTTGGGTCAGAGCAGTGTCTGAAGAGACCTCTTACGGACATCCCACTTACGTTGAATCAATAGACGGCGGTCTAACATGGAGTAATCCGGTTTTTATTACCGAGGAACGTTACGGTTGGGATTTCCCCATGGCCGACGATACCACTCAGCTTTTCGCCGATCCTCGAGACATGGATTTAGCCTATGATGATGACGGTAATCTTCATGCAGTTTGGGTAGAAGGACCCAGGCAGCATCAGACAGATGGCGACTACGTTTCTTTCATCAAGTTCACTGGTCGAGTCATGCATTGGAGTGAAGCCACCGGTGACTTCAGCCGCCCTTCCGGTTTGTTCGGAACCTACATATGGACCGATTCTACAGGTACTGTTTTGGATACTGCGATGATGGACGACGCCTGGTGGGGTACCGACCCTGATTTATGGGTTCCCGGTGATCCAGAGAGGAGAGAGAATTATTGCGGGGTATGGAGACCGCAGATAAGCACCTCGGACGACATGCTGGTTGTTACTTTTGGCGCAAACAGATTTCCATGGGATGTAAGTAATGCAGGTACGATCAACGGCGAGATTTATGTAGCGGTGTCTACCGACGGCGGATATACGTGGGGTCCGACAGAAGACTTCAGTTACGAGCAGAAGATAGCTGACATGGATCGTCACTGGTGGAACGCTCACAAGGGTTGCGTAACCAATATAACCAAGACTCCCACACCTGACGCCAGACAAGGCTCGTGCGCGGATGAAGATCACCATTCAGCCTGTCCCCTGATTGGCTCAGACGATATCCTTCACCTGACCTATATAAAGGATCTTTTCTCAGGACCTGCGCTCAGTAACTATTATACCGAAGGTTTCTATACCGACAATCCCATAATATACCTTCCCTATAAGCTTAACGTCGGGGAGGTCGTCGGTACATTCAACATTAACGGTACCCATTATCCGAATATCGGTATAGCTGAGGAACATGCGGTGAACCAGACCAGTATTCAGGTTTTGGGCTCCAACGTATTTTCTAAATCGGTTTCTTTCGAGTTAGATGTACCTTTAACCACCGGTTCACTAAAGATTTACGACGCTTCAGGTTCGCTCGTAAAGACGGTTTACGAGGGTGGATTCAGCGGTTCGAAAACACTAACCTGGGATGGAACAGATAGTAAAGGTAAGCACGCATCGGCGGGTGTATACTTCTACTCGTTTATCACTCCTGAGATCAACCAAAGCGGACGCCTGGTGTTGGTTCGCTAACTGATCATTTGAGTTCAGATGGATATAGAAGGGGGAGTAGTTGCTCTCCCTTCTATTTTGATTATACTGCGGTTATGAGGAAATTTAGCATCTTGGCGTTGTTTTGCCTGGCAGTCATTATTTCAGGATGTGGAGAAGAGTCCACCGGCCCCTGGGTTTGGACAGCTGAAGACAGCCTTGACATCGTTGCCCTTCTTGAATCTTGTGATGGTTTTCTTTCTTCCGCCGGTCATCTTCCCTCGAATGCCTTAGTTGTCGAGATATCTCCTGAAACACTTGCAGCCATCCAGGCTGATACCACATCTTTACGTTATCTTGTATCTGAAATAGGCTTTACTGTTGAAGATTCGTCCTACGGATATACATTTGAGCTTGGCATTGACACCACGGTTACGGTCCGCGCAATAGATACACTTAAAGGAAATGTTGAGTTTACCGTTTTTGCCATTCTGGAACAGGGGAGCGATACCGTGATAGATACCTCCTTTTCTCTGACCAAGGCACTTCGTTATTCTTCCTGGAACTATGCTTTTTGCGATTCTACCGACGAGGAGTGGCGAATTGCCAAGTTCTCCGGTGGACTTGAAGGAACCGCTCCCCAGGCCGCTTTTGCCCCTCGTTTAACGAGCGTCAAGTTAGGTTATCCGGGCGGGTCTAAGACCGTTCTACCCGCTGCATCCGCCGGCGACTACGCAGTCGATGGTCTATACGAACCTGACGAACTCGTTACCGTGGCTTCCGGCGCAGTAGTCAGCGTGGATTCGATAGCTAGTCCTGAGGACGATACCTTGCTTCTCTTTGTTTCCGACGGTTCGGATTGGGAAGCCTACTATCCAGGGATCAGTGTCGGGTTCGGTTCTTCGGGTAAAACGCGGCTCTACATAATCGGCATATCCCTTGAGAGTTTTGTTTTTCCTTCGGCTGAATGGGCTTGTATCGTCTGGGGAATACCGGTTGCGGTCGAATAGAAGACAAGATTAAAAAAAAGCCTAGAAGAAACCTTCAGATCTAGGAGAGCAATGACGAGGTTGGATAGCATCTTTCCGATAGAAGGCTGAGATGCCTGAATTGCCGGAGTTGGAGGTACTTCGAGTAAACCTGGCCAGACAAATCGGCGGGAAACGATTACAGAGATTCCTGATTCGCAAGCCCTACATCCAGAAGACAACCCTGCCGGACGACCTTGAAGGCCAGAACATAACAGGGATTACAAGACGCGGTAAGTACATAGTCATAGATGCGGAGCGTAATCGGTTTATCATCCACCTCATGTTTAGAGGCAGGCTGAAGTGGATGTCGCCGGATGCTGAGATCATGAAATCCGCTGCTGCAGTGATGACATTTCCTGAAGGCACGATTCAACTTGTTGAGGATGCCAAGCTCAAACGGATGAGCCTGTGGATCATCGGTGCAAATGTCGAGGCTGACCATCTAAGACGACTGGGACCAGAACCGCTCACCCCGGAATTCACAAAGGATCGGCTTGCATCAATCATCTCCACGTCACACGAAAGACTGAAGGGCTTCCTGGTTAATCAGCGCAACGTCGCGGGCATAGGTAACGCATACTCGGACGAGATATGCTGGGATGCCGGACTCTCTCCGTTCAAGCAGTCCAACAAGCTTACTCCACAGGAGATAACCAGGCTATACAACTCGATCGGCAAGGTGCTTCGAGAAGGAATTTTCCAGACCCGCAAGGTCGCAGGCGATTCGCTCGACATTCCTGAGAAACGTGAGTTCATGAACGTCCACCGGCACAAAGACGAACCGTGCCCGCGCTGCGGAACCACGATTGCCTGGGTTTCGACCTCTTCCCGTAACACATACTACTGCCCCGGATGCCAGACCGGGGGAAAGGTACTTAAGGACGGACGGACCTCGAAGTTCTTGAGGTAAATCCACCTCGTGTTTCTGCAGAATATCCGAATATATACAATCACCGATTACGTCTAAAAGTTTTCAATCTGCGTAATCTGCGGATAAATAAATACCTTATGTTGACTTGAAACGAAGGTCAGGGTATTATTCAGCATGAAGTATAGCTGGCAGGAAAGGTTCGAGTCCTTGCTGCCCCAGGTCGAGCGCCCGATTCGCTACACCGATTCGGAGTTATTTTCCGAGCATCGTCCGGATGCAAAGGTTAGGGTGGCGTTCGTGTTCCCGGATACCTACGAGATAGGTATGTCAAATTACGGGCTGCGTATCCTCTACCACATCGTAAATCGGATAGAAGGAGCAAGTGCAGAGCGCGCGTTCATGCCCTGGACGGACATGCTGGAACGTATGGAAGCCGAACATATCCCTCTTCACTCACTTGAAACAAGCACACCATTGGCAGAGTTCGACACGGTCGGCATCAGTCTTGAGAGTGAACTGGGATACACCAATGCATTAGCGGTACTCAAGCTCTCAGGTATTCCCATCAGGTCCCGAGACCGCACCGAGGAACATCCCGTAATCGTTGCTGGCGGTCCGTGCACGTTAAATCCATTACCTCTGGCACCGTTCTTTGACGGCTTCCTTGTAGGCGACGGCGAGGATGCGGTCCGGGAGATGGTCGACGTATCACTCGGGACTAAATCCCACAAAGAACGCATAGCTAGACTTGCAGAGATAGAAGGCATGTGGGTACCTGAGGTCCACGGAACCCGAAAGGTTATCAAGCGGCGATTTGTTGACGAGCTTGTTCTTGATGATGCCCCGATTAACCAGGTGGTTCCAACTGGCGAAATCGAGCATGATCGGTTTGTAGTCGAGATAAGCCGCGGATGCCTGCACGGTTGTCGTTTCTGCCAGGCCGGATTCGTAAACCGTCCGATGCGCACGCGATCGGTGAAAGACATATTGAATCTAGCAGAGCAAGGTACCAGGGCCACCGGTTGGGAAGAGATTTCCCTTCTTTCCTTTGCCGTGTCCGATTACACTGACTTGCCCGGGCTTTTGGGAAAACTCAACACGAGCCTTTCTCCCACCCGTACCTCTATCTCATTGCCCAGTTTCAGGGGTGAATCCTTCACTGAAGAGATCGGGATGAAGCTGCGCGAGATCAAGAAAACCGGTCTTACCTTTGCCCCTGAGACCGCGTCGCCTCGACTCAAGCGAATAATCAACAAGGACGTCTCTAACCAGGAGATAATAGAGCGCGTTCAAACGGCGGCAAGACTTGGATGGAGAAGGGTCAAGCTTTACTTCATGGTCGGTCTGCCCGGCGAGACCCCGGAAGATGTGGACATGAACGTCGAGTTCATCCGGGAACTTACCTCGAAGGTTAAGGGCATGGCCGTTAACGTACACGTATCTTCGTTCGTTCCCAAACCCCACACACCTTTTCAATGGGCGCCCTTCGATGACCTTGCCTCTCTTGAGGAGAAGCTCGGACGCATGCGCGAGGAAGTTAAGATGCGCCGCGTGAAGGTGAAGTGGGCAAGACCGGAAGCAAGCCTTATCGAAGCGGTGCTTGCCCGTGGGGACGAACGTATCTCAGAGATCCTGGAAAAAGTCCTCTTTTCGGGAGGTTACTTCCAGGAATGGACAGAGCACTTTATCTTGAAGCGTTGGCAGGAAGCGTTTGCCGAAGCCGGACTTTCGACCGAAGCTTATACAAGATCCAGAAATCTTGAGGAAACCATTCCCTGGGATTTCATCGATACAGGCGTGGACAAGGGGTTTCTCAAGCGGGAGTACGAGAAGGCCCTTCGTGCCGAGATACAGCCTGATTGTCTTGAAGGAGAATGTTACTCCTGCGGTCTTGATTGCAGTCGAACTCCTTCCGAGGTTACTTCTGATCGCCTTGGAACAGAGAGAACCATCGGAGTACGCGTTCGCGCTGCGTCACCTCAAAGGGCCTTGAACCTGCGATATCGACTAAAGCTCCTCGTAGGGGAGGTATTTCGCTACGCCAGTCACCTTGATATAGTTCGGGCAGTATATCGAATGTTGAGGCGGTCAGGTTTGCCGATTGCTTACACCGAAGGTTTCTCCCCTCATCCCCGGGTGAGTTTCGGTTTTCCCAAACCGGTAGGTGTAGTAAGCAGAGGTGAATATATAGATATCACCCTTGTCGGTCGAGCGCCCGGGAACCTAAAGGAGATACTTGATAACTCTGCTCCGCAAGGTTTGGGTGTATCGGCGATTCGAGCCTTGTCCCCAGACACACCGGCTATCACAAAGGCGGCAGATATGCTTCACTACGAGATCACGCCTTGCCCACGGGATGATGAGGAGATACTAAATCAAAGAGCCGGTCAGGTGGGAAATATTTACCATCTTCATGTGGATAATTCCCATGTGGGGATAATAATCTCGGAAGCAGTTCGGGCAAAGCTTTGGGATGTGCTCTCAGCGATTTACAACATTACACCTCAGGATGCGCGAAACCTGAAGGTTGAGCGTGTCGACGCCTACATCAATCGCGGCAGGCGTCTAATAACACCATTGGAGGAAAGTGCAAGATGAAAAAAGAGATTCTGATTAACGTAGGTCGTTTCGAGATAAGAACGGCTGTAATTGAAGACGGTAAACTCATAGAGTTTTATTCAGAAAGGCCGGAGCACAAAAACTTGGTAGGACGTATCTATAAAGGGAGGGTAGAGAATGTAGTACCTGGATTGGCAGGTGCGTTTGTTAATATCGGTCTTTCAAAAAATGGCTTCCTTCCTCTGTCGGACATACCTGATAATTCACTTTCTGAGTTGTCTGAATCGGAATTGGAAGGCGGAGGTACAGGTGAGGTTGAGGAAGGCCGCAAGCTCGATCTCAAGCCCGGACAGGAAATATTGGTTCAGGTCGTTAAGGAACCCCTGGGTAAAAAGGGAGCAAGGTTATCCTCATACGTCTTCTTACCTGGACGTTACCTTGTATTGACCCCTTCAATCAATCACATAGGGGTATCCCGCCGCATTCGTGACCGCAACGAGAGATCGAGATTGCGTTCACTTGCATCGAAATTGAAGCAGGGAAAGATGGGGCTTATCGTGCGAACGGCTGCGGAGAAGGCTACTGAAACCAATCTGAAACTGGACTTTGAAAATCTAAATGAAACCTTGGGCAGTATTTCTGACATGACTTCTTCCAACAGAGCTCCGATCCTTGCATATGAGGAACCCCTGGTTTCGATGAAACTCGTTCGTGACCAATTCACCCGAGGTGTATCCAACGTTATAGTCGATTCCAGGGTGGAGTATGAAACCATTCTTCGTTATTTACGCCGAAATGCTCCCCGATTGAGATCAAGGGTGCGACTCTACCAGCCAGAGAAGGAGGGTGTTACAATGTATGAGCATTACGGGGTAGAGAACGAGCTTAAGAACGTGTTCGAACGCAAGATATGGATCAAGAGCGGCGGATTTATTACCGTCGATCATACCGAAGCCATGGTAGCAATTGACGTGAACACAGGCCGTTTCTCAGCGGAGGAGAAACCAGAGGACTTGATCTTTCGAACGAACATGGAGGCGGCAGCCGAGATTGCACGGCAAATAAGGTTGCGCGACCTTTCCGGACTCCTGGTTATCGACTTCATAGATATGCGCAGTCGAGATAACATGAATAAGGTTCTCAGGGAACTCAAGCGCTATCTGCGCGATGATAAAGCACACACCGATTTTTCAGGTTTCAGTCGGTTTGGCTTGATAGAGATCACAAGGGAACGTAAACGTCCTGGTCTGTTCGTCCATCTTACGGAGGAGTGTTCGGTGTGCAGGGGACTGGGCCGAATACCGTCCAAGGACTATCTTTTGGCCGAGATCGAAAGGGTTTTAGAACAACACGCCAACGCCCTGTCCGGTCACACGGTTCTCATCAAAGCCGAGCCGCGCATAGCAGACTATCTCTCAGTACAACGGTTTGAGGAATTAGCCGAATGGGCGCGCTGCTACAATGTGGCGATAGAAATCAAGACCGACATCTATGCCTATGCTGGTGAGTACTCCATAATATTGCAGGATAACAATAGTATAATATACAGACGAGAGCAAAACAGGATAACCAATCTCGTGGAAACCTAGGTCAAGTTCAAATGACGGGATGCTACGAGTGCGCTCGAAAGTAAAGGAGTTCTTGACGATTCCTGCCCTTTGGGGGGTGGGTATACTTCTATTCCTGCCCCTCCTGCGAAATCGCTTCATCGGCGACGACTACACCGCCCTTTCCATCCATCGAGCGTTTAGACATGCACCTTTCTTTAAAACACTCCTTTACGGCGGAAACGATTTCTTCAGACCGGTGAACATGGCTTTAGTTATGGCAAGGGGTGAGGTGTTTGGCCCGAATCCTGTGCCTTTCGTAATATTCAATATCGTGTTCCATCTCATTAACGCAACGCTCGTTTTTTTGATAGCTCGAAAGCTCTTTGATAAGACCATTGCGGCAATCGGTTCTGCGGTTCTTTTCCTTGTTACTTTTTGCCATTACGAAGGCATCACCTGGATATCTTCGAGTATCACCCTTTTAGTCACCTTTTTTGTTTTAATCTCGTTCTTCTCCCATATTAACTTTCGACGCACCGGAAAGTTGTACTGGGTGGTCACAGCACTCCTCGCTTTCGTGCTAGCCTTTCTTACCAAGGAGACCGCGGTTTCGTTGCCCTTCCTTATTCTCGTCTACGATCTTTTCTTTTCTACTGCCGAGGAGCGAAGGCGTTTCAGATTCTACTCACCTTACTTAATCTATGGACTGCTTTTTATCGGGTATATCCTTGTTCAGACACAGTGGGCTTTACGGTTTGCCTCTGCAGGGGATTCTATCTATCGACCAGGCTGGCACGTAATAACGAACATCGTCGATTACTGGGTATGGTTCTGGATGCCTAACCCACGCCACCCTTACGTTGCTGATGTGCTTAAGGTGCTGCCACAGCCCTTACTCATCAGCTACTGGGTACTTGCAGGTATTGCAGTGTTGAGTCTTATATTAGTTATCGTGCTTGCGGCACTCAAGCGTCTCTCAAGGCCTCTTCTTTTTTCCTTCCTGGCCACCTTTATCTCGCTTCTTATCTTTCTGCCCTTTGCAATCAAGATAAGTACGCGCTATGCCTATCTTCCTTCGGCATTTTTTGTGATGTTTGCCGCTGGATTGTTCACAAAGGGGTTTTACTATCTTAAGGAACGTGGAAAGCGGGTGCTAAAGATACTGCTTTCAGTCGTAGCAGGTCTTTATCTTGGGGCCAACACCTTCGCTATACTTCTCGTGCAGAAAGAGTTCGTGAAGGTGAGTACTTTGACAGAACAACTAGCACTCCAGGCGGGCGATAAGGTTGACCTCGAAAATCAGGATGTTATCTTCATCGAAGGCTTGCCATCGCATATTCATCTGCGTGAGGCGATACAGTGGTTCCATAATCCAACCCTGCATGTACACGCTGATAACGATATGTATCGAGGAACGCCGCTTACACTTGAGGATACCAGGAAGTTTTTTGCCGGTTCGGAGGCTAATCTCCACCACTTCATTTTTTCTGCCGACAGCCTCATCCTTGATTCGAGCCAGCCGCTGGCGGAGATTGGCACGAAATAACATCCTAAAGGATGCTTGATTGGGAAGGGTTTGATATTTTATAAACTTGACAATAGGTTAACTCGGTTTAGTATACTTTGGACGGAAAGAATGATGGAACGAATACCGATTTTGAAAGGTTGTATATGGGGACCGATGGAAAGCCCTCGTTTAGGGAAGACCGTATGGGTGAATCCTCTGCCGGTCGGATACAAGCTTTGTTCCTTCAACTGCCTGTATTGTCGACTCGGGGCGTCGGATACGGTGGCCGCGGACATAACCCCTTATCTTAGAGATCTTCCTTCCGCTAATAAAATTCTTACCGAACTTGAGAGGACCCTTAAGCGGGGTGCAGACTTCGATACCCTGGCTCTTTCCGGTAACGGTGAACCGACCTTGCATCCGGATTTCCCAAAACTGGTTTATGGCACTCGAAGATTACTTAAACAGTACAAACAGGATAAGACCTTTGCCCTGCTTTCAAACTCGTCCACCTTGGTCAGGAGGGAGATCAGGGAACTGGTTGGAGAGTTCGATCTTTCTATTTTTAAACTTGATGCAGGAAGGTCGGAAATCTTCCAGCGGGTCAACCGGCCTGATCCCGGCTTAGTATTCGAGGATATGGTTGAGGAATTACGAAAGCTAGGTTCCCGAATTCATCTGCAAACGGTTTTCGTTGTGGGGCCGCGTGGTAACATGGACTCCAATGATATAAAACTCTGGATGAGGACAATCATGGGCATCAAGCCAAAGGTTGTTGAGATATATTCGATTAACAGGGAGTATCCAGGGATGGGGATAGAAATGGTGCCGTTGGTGATACTAGAGGAGTTAGCCAGGAAAGCCCAGAGAAATACCGGTCTTGAAGTGGTCGCTTACGGCAACTGGAAATAGTTATGCCTCGAATGGCTACTTCGTAACTTAACGGAGACCCCGATTTACATCCCCCGAAGAAACGCTCTCGATCCGACTGCGTCGTGTAGTGAGGATCCTCGCGTGTGCACTTGAACGGCTGAAATGAATGTCTTAAAGGAGAAAGAATGGCAAGAAAACTCATAGTAGGGTGGTTAGATCACAGACAGGCAAAGCTCTTCTGGATCGAGGGAGATGAGGTTGCGAGGAAGAAACACATCAAATCCAAGGCTCACTCAAGGCAGGACCACGGCGGCTGGTCTCAATCCCGTTTCGACCGACAGCGTAAAGGCGACCTCAAACGCTACTACGACGACGTGATAAGTGCTATAGGTACCTCGAAGCAGCCTCTATATCTCCTGGGGCACAAGCAGGCGTTGAGGGAGTTCCGCAACCGTTGCGAGGAGGAAGCTCAGTATCTCCTGCATCGTCTGCACGAGGACAACACCGACGAGATGACAGACGCCGAGATTGTTGCATACGGCCGCAAGAAGATGCGATGAGATGTTCCGAGTAGAGAGTATGACTGTAGGCTTATTTCGCAACATCCTAACGTATCATGATTATCTTACTTCTGGGCGAGGCGAGGATTCTGGTCGGTGAAGACCGCCTGTCAGCAATTCGTACGAAGTAGACGCCTGGAGACAGCCGCTTACCTGCATCGTCCCTTCCGTCCCAGAAGACGGTTTGGTCATTACCGACTGCCAGTTGCTTAACCAGACGACCGCAGGCGTCGCATATTTCGAGCTTGCCTGAAACAACCGGTGAAGATATGAAGAAGGTGAACTCTCGCCCTACGCTTCTATCTACGGTAAGGATAGGCGGCTGGTGCGTTGCGGGCGTTACGTCTTCTTCCACGCCTGCACCCCAGGTGTAGGAGGCCCAGACAGCCTCTTCGCCGCCTCTGTCAGAAACCCACATGCACCACACCCGGCCTTTACGGTCAGCGGCTATGTAAGGGTTCTCATCCAGGGCGGGATGTTCGTTAACAGGCGCTGGTTCGCTCCAGCCTGGGCCTGCGTTAACCGAGTAATAGATGTCGCCGTACGAATCTCCAGGTCCGAATGTTTGACGCCACACCGCCCAGGCGTTGTCTGCGGTATCAACAGCTATCATGGCGGGAAAAGGCCATATACCAGAATATGAGCTTTCTACTGTAACTCCTATCGTATCTGGAGATGACCAGGTTTCACCGTCCCAGTAACTGGCCTTAATCAAAGCCGTATCGTGGTCTGGTGCAGATGAAAACCAGAACGACCAGATAGCCCACACCCCGCCGAACCGGTCCGGCGCCAAATTCAGGACGCCATCCTCGTCGAGTTTTTTGGCCTCGTTCCAGCCACTGCTGTCGTTACGCGTAACACTGGCGTAGTTCATTCCAGCCCAAACATGACCTAAAGCGTCGGTGGTTAATGACCATAGTGAATACACCCCATCGAGGATCATCTGCGCCGTATCCCATACACCGTCCTGATAACGGTTGAAAGCAGGGATGGGTGCACACATCCTCCAATTAAAGCTCCAGCCGACCCAAATGCCATTGGCGCTGTCCGCCGTGACTCTTGGAAACTTGTTATCATCAAAGGCGGGTATGGTATCTATCTCGCTCCACCCCTTCCCGTCATAACGGCTGTAGATAAGCGAACCGCCAGTGTGCATCACTATCCACAAGGTATCCCCTCTATCAAAGCATGGGTAACCCCAGAATGGAGGTTCGGTTTCAAACTGCCAGCCGGTTGTTTCACCTGGATTTGAGTAGAAAGCGCTTTCAGTGCCGCACCAGCAGACGCCATGGTTGTCTATTGTTAAGATTCCGCCGTCTTCATCCGAGATCTTTTCGGGCTCCGACCAAGCGCCGAGAGCCGTGCCGAAAAGCGCAAAGACAGCCATTACAAAACTGCCTGATTTCATTTCGACCTCCTTACACTTAGTTAAGATGAGCGGGCTTATTCTGCTCATCCAAAATACTTGGTTTACTTACCTTAATAAGAGCAAACGTTCCTTTGCATCGAAATCCGCAGAACGCATCCTCACGAAGTATACCCCGGACGGCAGCGATGCACCATAGTTATCCTTGCCGTCCCAGATTATAGTATAGTATCCGGGTACATGCTCCTTTGAGGCTAATACGCTTACCTCTCGACCGGTAACGTCAAAGAGGCTTAGTTCAACGAACTCGCTTTCCTCTGAGAACAATCTGCCTGCAACTGAGTAGGATATCACGGCTTGAGAGCGGGTAATACCGGGGCGTAAAGGCTCCAGGTTCCACTCCGCCAGATTGGAGAAAGGCCCTTCCCGCTGGCCAAACGTACCGCTGTAATAGAACGTAGAGCAGGCGGGCACGATGCAGTAGTCAGGGTCCCACTGGTTTGTCGCAGTCAGGCGATAGGTTCCTACGGTAGTGGGTGGATTGAAATGAGCTACACCGGATTCATCGGTATATCTGGCCTGGCGATATCCGCCGCCGTCACGGTAAAGACAGACCTTTGTGCCTTCGGACGGGACATGGGGGATGCCGACAACCATAACCCGCACATCCAGTTTCTGGGTTTGCGGATTTAAGGAGATTGAAGCGATATATGACTCGTGCGCCGCGCTTCGCCACACGTCAAGTTCAGGATCGCCTATCCAGTACCCGGCACGGGCAAGGTCTCTTGCGTGTACCGACTCCTCCCACTCGCCTATTACGTAACTCTTGGCGTAGTTTACAGCCATTCCGCAGTTAAGGATATGGTCGAAGTGACCGGCAAAGATGGCCCTGTCTAATGCATTGCTGACCTCTATCTCGATAGGGGAAGATGCGGCAAAGGCTGCGGCTGCGCCGCCTTCAGAGTATCTGGTCCAGGACTCCACCATTGATTCAATCGGTTGACCCAAGATTATGGTGTCCGGCGCCGCAATATTGCCTGAGAGGCAGCATACATTGTACACCAAAGGACAGTAACCTCCGTTTTCCAGTTCACGAATATCAGCGGTGTCATAGCTTTCTCCACCGGCGCTCCATTCAGCCCATTCCGTCCAAAGGCCATGTCCAAGATAGTTTACGATTCCTACGCCGCCGTTCATTTCAAGTGAGTTGCTAACAGCGTCGTTGTTTCCCGATTGTTCTCCATAAACTAAGTCTACTTCGTAAGGCGCAGAGGGCAGGGTGTTGCATATGTCGTCTTTTACTTCCCAAGGCTCCTCG
Organism: Caldifarciminota bacterium; assembly: GCA_016934635.1. Classification (GTDB taxonomy): domain Bacteria; phylum Hydrothermota; class Tepidihabitantia; order B3-TA06; family B3-TA06; genus WJJO01. The sequence continues at coordinate 4,401 of JAFGSK010000040.1, read as the reverse complement.
TATAACGAAGGTCTCTGAACCTTTCCTGCGACCAAAAGGGCTTTGTCCTGGTTCCAGGCGGTTGCCGGTTCTTTCTCGTATGCAAAGACCTTTCTTACGCACGTATCCAAATCGTACTCGTCTTCGACACTCCAGCGACCGATACAGAGGTCAGGATAGTCATCAAAGCCTGCAATGAGCTGGTAGTAGTAGTCGGAGAAAATCGGATCGTAAGCTATATGATCAAGCAAGTAATTTTTAGTTGGTACGAGGCTGTCAAAGGCGCATTGAACGAGGCAGAGGGAATCGAGAATAGGATTTTTTCCTGCTATATCCTCCGTCGTACAAGGATACCCGTGTACCGGGGCATCGCCGATAAGCAGTACGTAATCCTTGTAATAAAGCGGACTTCCGCCTCTCCACTCGTCCCGAATGTAGTCTCTGACCGCTTCTGCATTACTTGTATCCCCTTGGCTTGCAGGGGGAACGATATCGTTCAGGTTAACGGCATCAACGATGAGACCCTTTCGCCTTTTCCATTCCATAAACTCCTTCAAAGGCGTCCCGGCAGTCGTATCAAAGAAATCGTCTGCACAGATGATGAGGTAGTAGATTGCTATGCAGTCGGGGTCGGGTATTACAGAAAGTGATCGTACTGGGCCGTAAATATCATCAAAGTTCAGAATCAAGGAGCGATAGATGCGTTCCCACTGGGGAGAAAACCGGTTTCGCTTATTGCAAAGCGCGTTACGATCATCATATCCGGTATAATCGAGGCGGACAGAAATATCGGTATAAACCGTCAACTCCTTCTTCTTCGGGTTGTAGCGGAACGGACGGACATGCAACTGAACAAGACGCACGTCGTTCATGATACCGGGCGGACCTACTTCGCTGATTTCGATTGGATATTGGGTATCCTTCTCGTAAAACTCCTCATCGATCTGAAACTCATCTTTAAGCCCGCCGTACACCTCAGGGTTTTGCGTCGGGTAAACGAGGTAGTCTTCGTAAACCCGTTCTTCCTTGCTCTCCACCGTAACCGTGACCCCTGCGGTTGCAGGTATGGCTACCAGCTTGCTAACGGTAGGAAGCATGGGCCTGCCTATCTCCCCGGTATGAGAAGTCGGTAGCGTTATTCGCTGATAGGTCTCTTGCTTCTCAGTCAGGTCTTCTACCCACATGCCGTAGGTTTTAAGATTGATGGTGGCGCCCAGAGGACTCGACTCGATCACGGAAAGTTCAGGCGTCTTCCCTCGCACTTCGGAGCCGAAGGATACCCAGGCGGGGTTTGCTAGCGCAATACCCCCCCCCCTAATAATGTTAGCGTTATAGCGATTTTAAAAGCTTTCATACCTCTCCTTTCACTTGAGACGGAAAAGAATTCGTGTTCAGCGCCTCCGGGCTTTGTGTTTTTTTCCAAGATGGCTCCAGCCATCCTCCGTTATGTTTACAGCTTCATATTAGGCTTTTCTTGCTGGTTGTCAAGGGTAGGATTAGATGCAAATATTTAAGACCGAGTTCGCTTGACATACGTTGTATCTTTATCATGATAATCCGTAAACCTTGAGGATGGAGGTTGCTGTGAATAGGTTAGTACTCGGTATGATGTGGGTCGTTATGGGAGTTGTGTCGCTTTCCTGCGAAACCCTACCCGATGCGCCACGACTGTACCAGCCGCTTGACGGTGCAAAGATTACTCACCCAACCTTCGTATGGGAAGCGATAGGAGACGAATATGAACTGCAAATATCCCAGGAAATTATGTTTACAACAATATACGATGTTGGGGGAGTGATTACTGATACTGCCTTTACATATCCATATCCTGATATCTTGAAGGATAATACATACTTCTGGCGAGTTCGTGCATACAAGGACAACTGGGGTGAATGGTCTGAGGTGAGAAGTTTTACGATCGACATGATTCATAACTCTTTTTGAGTCAATCCGACTGTTGAAAACCATGAAAGCCAGATGTGGATATTCTCCCCGATTTCAATCCGCAAACCTCATACCCGACTAGCAGAACACAACTTGCACTTACCCACAAGTTTTCCACAGGTTATCCACAGGCTTAGGAATTGAAACGATGCCTGGAATCAAGGCTTATTTTTCCTGGAAATCAGGTTAGGAAAAACTTGTAAGTATCGACAATATAATGCTTAAATGATATGGAGTGAGTTAATCTTAACGTGCTTGACAAAGAGGGAAAATTGGCCTAAACTATTGAGCCAAGGAGGACAAAAGGATGAACGAATCGGGACCTAAAAAGATACGGAAACGAGACGGCCGCATTGTAGAATTCGACATCGAAAAGATAACCAACGCAATCTTCAAGGCTGCTCAGTCCGTGGGAGGAGAGGACCGCGAGCAGGCCCAGATATTGACCAGTAAGGTGGTGGAAGAGCTCGGAAAGCGACACGATGATCAAGGCATCCCTACAGTTGAGGAAGTCCAGGATATAGTAGAGACAGTTCTCATACGTTCAGGGCACGCCAAGACCGCAAAGGCTTACATACTCTACCGGCGCAAGCGCGCTGAACTGCGCGAGGCAAAAGAGTTCTACGTAGGTATCCAGGATGACTTGAAACTCTCGCTCAACGCGCTGAAGGTTCTGGAACGCCGTTACCTTCTTAAAGATGAAGAAGGCATTGTCCGCGAGACACCCACCCAGATGTTCAGGCGGGTCGCCAAGGCCATAGCAGCGCCTGACGAGCGTTACGGCTCCGATGTGACTCAAACAGAGGATTCCTTCTACAACCTTATGACGTCATTCGAGTTCATGCCCAACTCGCCCACACTCATGAACGCGGGTACCGAACTCGGTCAGCTTGCCGCTTGTTTTGTATTGCCTGTGGAAGATACCATGGAGAAGATTTTCGAGTCGGTTAAGCACGCCGCCATCATCCACAAAACCGGCGGCGGGACAGGCTTCAGCTTTTCTCGGCTTCGTCCGAAAAACGACATGGTTCGATCCACAGGAGGGATAGCTTCGGGTCCCCTGTCCTTCATGCGGGTCTTTGACGTTGCCACCGACGTCATCAAGCAGGGAGGTCGTCGCCGAGGAGCCAATATGGGCATACTGCGCATCGACCATCCTGATATCCTCGAATTTATTACAGCTAAGGAATCGGAAGGGGTTCTTTCGAACTTCAACATCTCGGTAGGGGTAACCGAGGAGTTTATGCAGGCTGTAGAACGCGATGAAAACTACAGCTTGAGAAACCCCCGCGACGGTAAAGAGGTAGGCCGGCTGCGCGCCAAGGACGTTTTCAACCTTATGGTAACCATGGCCTGGCGTACCGGTGATCCTGGGGTTGTCTTTCTCGATCGGATCAACGACGACAACCCTACCCCTGAGATCGGCGAGATTGAAGCAACCAACCCCTGCGGAGAACAGCCTCTTCTGCCCTACGAAGCCTGCAACCTGGGTTCTTTGAACCTTTCCAAGATGGTTACCGATCACAAGGTCGATTACGAGCATCTTAGTCGGACTGTGCGAACCTCGGTTCACTTTCTCGATAATGTTATCGAGGCCGGGCGATATCCTCTGCCGGAGATAGAGGAGATGGTGCGACGCAATCGCAAGATCGGCCTGGGTGTAATGGGCTGGGCGGATATGCTATTTGAACTCGGCATTCCATACAACTCGGAGGAAGCCCTGGATCTTGCCGGAAAGGTGATGGAGTTCGTCAATCAGGAGGCGATAAGAGCCTCTGTCGATCTCGCCCGCAAGCGCGGCGCGTTCCCGAGCTTCCCGGGTTCGGCCTTTGCCCGTAAAGGCGAGGAACCCAGACGAAATGCTACCGTGACCACCATCGCACCTACAGGGACCATATCAATTATTGCAGGTTGCTCTTCAGGTATCGAGCCCATCTTTGCCATCTCTTTCATCCGAAACGTGATGGATAATACCGAGCTTCTTGAAGTAAATCCTGTTTTCGAGAGGCTGGCCCGTGAGATGGGATTCTACAACGAAGGCCTGATGAAGGAAATAGCCAGACACGGAACCCTGGCTCACATTGCCAAGATACCCGATGCAGTCAAGCGCATCTTCGTGACCGCTCACGACGTCAATCCCTCGTGGCACGTGAAGATGCAGGCTGCATTCCAGGCTCACACCGACAACGCTGTATCCAAAACGGTTAACCTGCCCAATCACGCAACCCCTATGGACGTGGCTGACGTATACATGCTTGCCTACCGTATGGGCTGCAAAGGGGTTACAGTCTACCGTGACGGCTCCAAGCAGGCTCAGGTTCTCAACATCGGATCGGTAAACCGGGAACAACAACCGGCAAGCAGGGCAGCACGTTTGTTATCCGGTTACAGCTTCTCCGACAGGCTGCTGACCGTGAGCTCGGAATTCTCTGGCGACTGCCCGAAGTGTAATTCGTAAACGCCCTTTCAGGTTACCAG
>JAFGSK010000039.1 GCA_016934635.1 Caldifarciminota bacterium | reverse complement strand
GACATCATAAGACCTCTGTCAAGGGTAGGAGAGCGAGGGTAATCCCTCGCTCTCCTTTAGTTTCTTCTACTTAACCAGCACCATTTTTTTTCCACCCCACGACGTTACTTCGTACCGTCGCGGGGACCCCGGTCCTCATTTTATGAGAACCATTTTCTTGGAAGCCGTGTAGTCGTCCGCTACGAAGCGCACGAAGTAAACACCTGATGCGCATTTACGGTTCAGGTCGTCCTTACCTGTCCACTGCAAGGTATGGATACCCGGAGCAACCTCTTCATCCACGAGCTTATTGACCAGTCGTCCACTAACATCGTACACCTTCAGTGAAACGTGGGTGGCATAAGGCAACGAGTAGCGTATCGTTGCAGCATTGCCGAACGAGTTCGGGAACGGCTGATACAGGCAGAAGGGTATCTCGAGCGGCATCATGTCCTCACCAGGGCTGCCCATCATGAAGATACCTGAGTCGCTGCGCCTGCGCACTATCACCCGGCTCACAGGTACGAAACCGTCTCGTGACAGCTTGCGTATGGTCAACTCAAGGGTGTCGGTTCCCGTAGCCACGTTCTGCTCGTACCACGAGTAGCTCGAACCGGCTATCTGGATGGTGTCCAGGTTGGCGCCCACCTCGATCTCGAGCTCGGTGGCTGAGTCGCACTCGGTGTAGAACTCCACTGAGTTATTGTCAAGAGGGGCAGGTTGCCTACCCCTCTTTCCAATTACATTCTCCCTTTACCTGCCTTTTTATCTTCCCCTCAAACTTGACAAAGTTATCCTCATGCCTATATTAATACTTGAGCAACAGAGAAATTGTTGCCAGGAGGAGATTTGTGAAAAAATCAAGGTTCTTAATTTTTATTGTCGGTTTTGCTGTTACAGCTGTAACAGCCTCGGCTGGGTTATCCGTTGGCCTGAGCGGTGGAGCAGGCTACGCCGATTGGGTAGGTGTATGGGGGATTGCATGGGAAGTTGCACCGGTAGTCTACTGGAATACCCAGTCCGGAATCTTTGGAATAGGCTTAAAGGTGCCCTACGGCAATGCAAACCTCAAAAAACCCGACCCCACGTTGGCTAGATTTTCACATCTTGCGGGCATCGTTTCGGCTCGATTTTACCCTTCTTCTTTCTTTTTCCTTGAAGCAGGCGGGGGATACGGAAGGGTACACTTAAAGGAACTTCGAGACATTCATTGGCTGGAACACCTTCCTCCACCAAATATACCGTCGCCTGTAATCGAAGGCGGCCTCGGATTCAGGTTAAGCCCAAAAAGGTCAAACCTTACCTTTGAGATAGGTTTGAAAACTCACATGTTCTTCGACTTCAGATATCGAAACGTCTCGTTGGAACTAGGTGTGGCTTATGACCTTGAGGGCAAGCCTCGGGATACGACCTTGGTGGCGGACAAAACCAAAGAACCGAAGCCGCCTAAAGATGGCAAGGCACGCAAGCTTCCGCCGACCTTGAAAATAAGCCTTGCCCTTGACGAACCTTCGGGCAACAAAGCTCTGGATGCAGAGGAAACCGGATTCCTTGTCATTGATCTTGCCAATCACGGTCCTGGAATCGCAGAGGACATCACGGTCAAGGTTTCTTCACTCAAGCAGACACCAGGCCTTGCTTACGAGGGTACAAAGACAGTAAAATACATGGGTGTCGACGGTAAAGAAGAGATTCGCATACCGATCAAGGTCGCAGCTGATGTTAAATCAAGGATCGATACCCTCTTCGTCGAGGTGGAAGAACCGCGCTTCCACAACAACGTTCTGCCCACCCCGATCGCGTTCCAGGTATTCCAGTTTGCGCCTCCTGAGCTTGCCATGTCCGACCAGGTCGGTATCCATGACGAGGCAAATCCCAAGTATGGAACCTACGGAAACGGCGACAGCAGGATTCAAGCCGGGGAAACGGTACTTATTACCGCGGTCGTCGAAAACCGGGGCGCGGGCGCTGCAAGGGACGTAAACCTCTCCTTAACCTCCAACACACCTAACGTGATAGTTCTCGATACGGTGTATGAGGAGATCGGTACACTTCGATCAGGAGGCGGCTGGGATTCGTTATCCTTCCTGGTGCTCATTCCGACCATAGTCAAATCCGATTCCATTTACTTCAACGTGAAGCTTGAGGAGGAACGGGATCGATTCTCCCGCCAAATCTCCTGGGCCTTACCCATGAATGCGGAGCTGCCTACCGAGGTAGTCATGGTCAGTCCTTACGTCGAGGACGGTGAGGTAGAGACCGAATTACCCAAGTTCCTCTCCGATGTGGATTTCATCAATCCCAAGAACGTTGAGGCCAGGACCGATGCAGTCGCAGTGGTCGTTGGAGCCTCTAGCTACGAGAACCGTGACGTTGCCGACGTTGAGTATGCGCGAAGGGATATGAGCGCGGTACGCGAGCACCTGGTGAACGTACTGGGCTTCAAAAAGGAGAACGTGTACTCGGTGTCCGACCCGACACTTTCAGATTTCGCCACCTGGTTCGGTACCGAAACCAACCCCCAGGGGAAACTCTACAGACGGGTTGCTGCCCAGCAGATAAAAGAGGTTTTCGTGTACTACTCCGGTCACGGTGTTCCCAGCATAACCACGGGTGATCCTTACCTTGTCCCGGTCGACTGCGATCCCAATTACGCGGAGCAAGGCGGCTATTCACTCAAGCAGCTTTACAACAATCTTAAGGAACTCCAGGTGGATCAGGTAACGGTCGTAATCGACGCTTGTTTCTCGGGATCTTCGCCCGAGGGTTCACTACTTAAGAGCGCCTCACCTCTCATAATGGAATCCATCGACTTCAAGACTTATACACCGCCGGGCTTTACCGCGCTTACAGCGGCCAGCGGACGCCAGGTGGCCAACTGGCTGGAAGGCGAGCAGCACGGTCTGTTTACCTACTACTTCCTGAAAGGCCTGGGGGGCGAAGCGGATAACGGCGACAGGAAACTGACTTGGGGTGAGGTAAAAGCCTACGTGGAAAGCAATGTGACCCGTGCCGCAGCAGCACAGGATCGCGAACAGACACCCGTGTTCGTCGGCAACGAGACCGAGGTGCTTACAGAATGGAGATAGCAGTCCCGATCGTCCGGTAACTGCGTAATGACCTGGAAACATGGTGCATATAAGAGGACACGTCAGTATGCGTAATAAGGGTGGTGAAAGAAAGACGATACCTGGGTTAACGCCTTTAATTGTCGGTCTTGCTTTATGTCTAGGTCCATATCCCCTATTCGCCTCAATCCCTGAAATCGATTCACTCAAAGCGGTTGCCGACAGCTGCTTCGATGTAGGTTCCTATCAATGCGCTCATAAGCATTACCTCGAGTTACTCGATGTAGAGGCCAGGGAATTGGGGGCAGGACATCTCGATGCGGCTGTGACACATGAGAAACTCGGTACGGTTTTTGAAACGACCGGGGAATATCAGAAGGCCCTTGATCATTACATCGAGGCCCTTCGTATAAGACAAAAGGCATTCGGCTCCGGGCATCAGAGTCTGGCTGAAGCATATAAGAAAGTTGCAGCCCTTTACTTCGAGTTGGGTGAATACCGCCTGGCTCTAGAAAATTATGCTAAGGCTTTGAGTATAGATGAAAAGGCGTTAGGTTCCACGCATTCTTCGGTAGCCTGGGACAACAATCTGGTTGGGTGTGTCTACCTGGAGCTTGGAGATTACCAATCTGCCCTGAAAAGCCTGAATCAGGCTTTAGGGATCATGGGAGATGAAAATCCCAACAAGGCTTCGGTTTATAACAACCTGGGTATGACCTACAAGACGTTCGACGAACCCGAGAAGGCCCAGGAAAGCTTCGCGAAGGCCCTCGAGATTTACGAAAATATCCTGGGCATACTACCCCCGAGTAGAACTGATATCTCTATCTTGCTTTATACCTTCATGGGACACGTTTACTTCGAGCTGGACGAATACCAGGCGGCCGTTGCCAATTATCTCAAGGCCCTGGCACTTCAAACGACCGCACTTGGGATAAACCACCCCAAGGTCGCAGCCCTTCACCGGAACATGGGCAACGTGTATTCCTGCCAGGGTAACCACCGTGAGTCCTTCGAAAGCTACAAGAAGGCGCTCGGGATCTGGCTGAACTCGTTGGGCCCTGACAATCCTTCGGTAGGAGAAACGTACTCGCGAATGGGCAAGGAAGCCCTGGCTTTGGGTAACAGAGAACAGGCTTTAGACTATCTCAAGAAATCCATCGAGATATTCGAGCGATCACGCGGCAAGATAGAATCCGAGGAGCTTCGCGCCAGCTACACCGAAACCGTTAGCCAGCGTTACGAAAGTATCATCACCCTTCTCGTTGAGATGGGCAAACCTGAAGAAGCCTTTCAATACCTTGAGCGTTCGAAATCCAAGGCGCTCAAGGACGCCTGGGACGAGAAATACGACGTCGAATTAGGGCACGGGGCAATCGAGGGAAAAATAACGGAAAGCAAGGCGCTTGGAACCAAGGTCGACGCACTGGAAAACCAGCTCAACACCGAACAGCAGAAGCCGGATTCCCTGCGAGACGATGCGCGGGTCCAGAATCTTTCACGACTCCTTGCCGAGACCAAGGCCGAGTATTTCAAGATAGCCACTCAGATTCAAGCCGACCCTGACTACGCTTTTGCAGTCAGGGTAAACCCTACCGATATCGGAGTACTTCGTGACGACCTTCCTTCTGGACAAAAGCTCCTGATGGCTTACTCCGGTTCTGATAAACTCTATCTGTTCCTCGTCTCTCTGGAAGGGTACGAGGTAAAGACCGTTGAGATCCCGAGCGATACCCTCGACATAGTGGTTTCGCTTTGCCGCACGCTTTGTGGACCCCAGTACGTACGTGAACTTCACATGAAGGGCAAGTTATTCGGATGGAGTTGGGATGACGACGGCAGCAAATTCTATTCAGAGGAGGTATCGGCGCTCAAGGACGTATTATCCCGGCTCTACGATTATCTCATTGAGCCTTTCGAGGAGGAGTTGGACCGTGCTGAGGTCGTCACATTCATCCCGTCAGGTCAACTCTACTATATTCCCTGGGGAGCCTTGCTTGATACGGATAACGGAGATTTGGTATTCGTTTCTCAGCGTTACAACTGGAATATCCTGACTTCGACCGAGCTTCTTCAATGTATCTTGAGACGTGAAGAGGAGGCAAAAGCCAAGGCAAGTTCAGTACTTCTCGTAGGTAACCCTGAGGGTGCACACCTGCCGTTTGCCGAAGATGAGGTAGCCTCTATCAAAAAGTTTTATCCCAATTCGACGGTATTAACAGGTGACCGGGCAACAGAACCCATGCTTGTTGAAACCACCCCCAGAAACCAGATGCTTCACCTGGCCACTCACTGTTTCCTGGAAGCCGAGAGTCCATGGGAGTCATACATCCTCTTAGCCAAAACCGATACCACCGACGGTCGATGGACGGCCGAGGAGATTTCCGGACAGTCATGGCAGCGGATGCAGCTTGTAACCCTATCTGCCTGCGAAACCGCATTGGGAAGCAACCGACCCGGATTAGAATTCGAGAGTATGGCCAAGGCATTCTCCCTGGCTATGGAAGGACCGCCTTCAATCGTTGCGACACTTTGGCCGGTCGCGGATGAATCGACCAAAGAATTCATGGTAACCTTCTACGAAGAGCTTAAGGACAATCCCAAGTCAGAGGCGCTGCGCCGCGCCCAGCAGAAGCTTATCAGCAGTCAAAAATACGCCCACCCCTTCTTCTGGGCTCCATTTATCTTAATTGGCGAATGGAGATAAAACCGGAGTACCGTTCTCGTGCAGTTCCCGCAGGAATGCTAATTCCAAGGGAACTGCTTAAAGACTTCCGCAGGAAGTCTTCGGGCTCCATTTATCTTAATTGACGAATGGCATTAACTGGAATATGAATCCGTGAGGTTCCCGACGGGAATTTCTAATAAAACTCCGCCGAAGGCGGAGATTCGGGATACTCACAAGGAGGCAAAAAACCCACCCTTGTAGGGTGTAAATTCGCCGGGAGGAGGCCTAATCCCGTTATTCCATATCACCCTATGGCCGCCTCCCGACATACTATCCTACTGCAAGATATAGTCTTGTCAAGATTCGTAACGAGAAGTTATCCAGCAATGCCGTCGAATGAAATCTCGCCTTACTCTGAATGAGACTCAAGATTTGCGTGCAACAAATAACATTTCTCCATTGTGATCGAAGGCGCAGCGGTTGTAGTCGCCGTAGATGGTTTCTACCTCGAGTCCCGCTTTCTCCAAAAGCAATTCGGTCTCGAATCTCCACAAGTAGCGCATTGGAAACGTCCAGACATTTCGTTTAATGTTACCTTTGGCATCAACGACATCGTAAGTCCACTCAACGGTAATCAACTGGTTTACGTAATCGTGAGTTACCCTTTCAGTCCTGGATAGTCTGCATCCGTCTGGCAACTCGATGGTTCCCAACGAGTTGAACATCTGCCTGTTCGCCAGACGCTGGTAAGAGGGTGCAAATAGCGAGAGAACGAAACGCCCGCTCTTCTCAAGATGCCTTGAAACACATTCAAGACATGCTTCCTGGTCAGACCTCGTTTCCAGGTGCTGGAATGAACGAAAAGGGATGAAAACCAGAGGGAATTGCCGTCCTAACTCGAATTTCCGCATGTCACCCTCTAACCAGGTGATGCGATTTGCTACATCTTCAGGGAGTTCTGAAGATTTCTTTCTCGCGACATCAAGCATGCCTTTCGATATCTCGAGAGCGACTATCTCCACTCCCACTTTTGCACACTCCAAGGTAACCCGGCCTGTACCAGCCCCGAGTTCTAGCACCGAGCCTTGAACCTTCTTCGCTTCCTCTAGATAAAAGGGTATATCCGATACGAATCCTTCATGCTCTATGTCGTAGAGCGTTGCTACAGGATCGTACAGTTTTTCAAGTTCCACGTTATCCTCCTTATTTTTTCTTTGCCAGTACAATCATTCGTGGATTGTCCCAGGTCAGGGGTTCCTTCATTGTATTACCCCAGGTTTCGACGAATCGGAGTCCGTTTCGTTCGAGCATGGCAATCATCTCGTGCAAGGAGTACATTCGCAGTCGCATATCGCTAGACGAGACTTTTCCGTCCTTGACGAACGTCCATTTACCGATGACGCGAGACTCAGCAAGATCTATCTCGTGTGCCTTGAGTACCAAGCCACCGTCATAATCCATCCAACTCCGAGCATGGAAGCGTCTTATGGTAAAGTCACGATGCATTAGTTCGATAAGGAACCTTCCACCAGGCATCAGAGTCTTCGATACACATGCGATTACCTTCTCATTCTCGGCGTCTTTCTCGAAGAACCCGAATGATGTAAAGTAGTTGTAACATGCATCGAACTCCTGCTCAAACGGGATAAAACGCATGTCGCCCTGGATGAATCGGACATTCAGGCCTTCATCGAGTTTGAAAGTCTGTGCCTTATCCAGATATTCTTGCGTGTAGTCGAGTCCGGTAACACCGGTAAAGCCCCGGCGGGCCAATTCCAAAGCGTGACGGCCCATACCGCAGCAAAGGTCTAGGATTCTTTCCTGTTTCTCAAGTTCAAGTGCCGAGATAATAAAGTCTACCTCTTTTTGAGTCCTTTCGGTTTCGATTACATCCAAGCCCATTCGACCGTACGAGTCATCGAAGAAGGTTTGCCACCAATGAGCGTTTGAAGCGGATTTCTCTTTACTCATCTTAACCCCCTTGCGATTGCGCTGCTGTCAACCTCGCCTTTTGAAAACAGGATGATCATCCTGCGACTGTCCAGAGTCAACGGCTCGCCTTCGATCGAACCCCACGCCTGAATGAAGCGCAGTCCGTACCGGGCGAAGATCTCGATTAACTCGTGCAGCGAGTACTGCCGAAGCTGCATTCTCTTCACACTGATCTTGCCGTATTCATTGATGAAGGTCCACTCCCCGTGATGGGTGGAAGTGGCAAGATCGAAGTGATTGTCTTCCAGTATATAGTTCGGCGTTTCACCGTGCCAGCTTTTAGCGGCGATGTTCCTTATTACCCAGTCGCGGTTGTTTAAGTCTAAAAGAAACCTGCCGCCCTGTTTCAGGGCTCCGCCGATGGCATCGGCGACCTTCTCGTTCTCAGCTTCGTTCTCGAAGTATCCGAACGAGGTGTGCCACGAGTATATTGCGTCAAGATTCGCATACCCGGGAATACGGCGCATGTCCGAGTTCAGGAACTCGGTGCTTAGACCTTCATCTTTTGCCTTCCTGGAGGCGATTTCCAGATACTCCTGGGTGAAGTCCTGACCGGTGACGTGGACGAATCCTCTGCGAGATAACTCAAGCGCGTGACGCCCGATACCGCAGCAAAGGTCAAGGATGTTGTCCTCTCTCTTCAGATCCAGGGTCTTAATAACGAATTCGACCTGCTCAGCGGTATGTTCCGGAGTATGAGCGTCGAAGCTGAAGCGTTTCCATTCCGAATCGAAGAAACTCTCCCACCACTCTTTTTTACTCATGATTGTCCTCCTTTATCGCAAGTATCTTAAAGTGGTAACTATCCATTGTTGGCTGCTCCTTATTCAGGCTATCCCAGGCAGCCTCGAAACGAAAACCGTTTCTCTCAAGTAAAGCGATTATCTCGTGAAGTGAATATAGCCTTATTCTCATCTCGCGCCTCGAGGTGCCTGTTCTGGTAAAGTAGGCCCAGGTTGAGTGAGCGGTCGAGGTCTTCAAGTCAAACTTGCGTTCTTCAAGAGTGTACTCGCGTTGATGCTCGGACCAACCCCTTCTGGCATAGTTGAGAACGATCCAGTCCCGGTTGATTACATCTAGGAAGAGCTTTCCCTCAGGCTTCAAGGCATTGAGGACATTCTGGATCGCCAGGTTATCGTCTCCTTTACGTTCAAAGTAGCCGAATATGGTTCCGTAAGAGTATGCGGCGTCGAACTCATCTCTGAACGGAATCCTGCGCATATCTGCGCGAACGAAGCTTGCACGCATCCCCTCAAGCTCGGCTCGCGTCCGAGATTTCTCAATGTAGATGCGGCTCTGATCAAGACCGGTTACACGTTCGAAGCCTCTTCGGGCGAACTCCAACACGTGTCTGCCGGTACCTGAACCGACATCGAGGAGTCTTGATTCTTTTTTAAGCTTCAGTACGTCGATCAGGAAATCAACCTGCTTACGCGTTGCCTCGATATCCTGCAACTCCATATTCAGCCTGGCGTAGTTCTCATCAAAGAAACTCTCCCACCAGGAAACACCACGGACTGCATACCTTTGCGGGGTCCCCGGTGAACTTTTCTCTCGAGGTATTTCCTTCGAAACTGATGAGATCGTCTTCTGGCTCATTTTTCAAATCTCCTTTGTACTACTCCTCCAGGATCTCGCGAGAGATCCATTCCCTTACTTGGCGGAAGTATCTTCTCACAAGATCCTAGGGAGCAGGTTTTACTTGTTTACATTCCAGATTGTCTTCTACGTCTCCTACATCACTAATGTCTGATTCCATTACATCTCCTTATTTTGGTTTTACTTATCCACACCGAGCAATGTCGGATTCTTCCATGCTATCTCCTTATCTTGGCTTTACTGCCAGTAGTTTCTGCCTGAAGTGGTCCCACGTTAGGAGCTCGAAATCCCAAGTTCCCCAGGCTTCGGTGAACGTGAGGCCGGAGCGCTCAAACATGGCTCGAAGCTCGTGCAGCGAGTACATACGCAAGCTTACCGGTTTTTCCGTTTTGCCTCGCTTGCCAATGTATACCCAGGTGCATTCGTTGCGTGATGTAGTAAGGTCGAACCGACGCTCCTCGAGAACGAATTCTCCGTCGTACTCGGACCAGCCGCGTGCCTGGAAGTTTCGGACGACGTAGTCGCGATGAACGACGTCCAGAAGGAAGCGACCGCCTGGCTTGAGTACGCGTGAGACCTCCTTCAAAACCCGCTCGTTATCCAGTTCGTCGGCAAAGTATCCGAACGAGGTAAAGAAGTTATAGACCGCATCGAACGAAGAGTCTGCAAATGGCAGGTCCTTCATGTCGCCGTGCACGAACTCCACCTTGAGATCCTCGTGCTCGGCCTTAAGGATCGCCTCCTTGATATATCCTTGTGTGAAGTCGAGACCTGTGACGCGCCTGAAGCCTCGTCGTGCCAGTTCCAGGGAGTGTCGTCCGATACCGCACGCCTGGTCAAGTATCCTTTCGTCCTGCTTGAGATCGAGGGCTTTTGTCAGGAAGTCGGTTTCCTGACCGGTTTGTTCCGGCTCTATAGAACCGAACCCCAAGCGCTTCCAGTTATCGTCGAAAAACTTTAACCACCATTCATTTTTACCCCACGTCTTCGCTTTGCGAAGCCGCGGGGACCCCGAGGTGGTGGTTCGTTCTTGAGAACTGTGCTTGTTCATTCTTATCCTCCATTTTTGACCTCTTAGGTCGTTTTATGGTTTACCGGATGCCCTCAAGTTCTTGCGAGGTTCCCGCGGTATTGCGCGGCAAGACCGTCAAGACCGAAGGTACTCATCCGGGGTCCCCAAGACGGCTTCAGCCGGTAGTAACTTCTTGGGGTAAAAAAAATCCCCCGCCGGTTATTCGCCGGCGGGGGCAGAATCTCCTTTAACCTTATCTAAGGAGAAGTATTCTGACCAACGCCAGCGGCAGTGGTGATTACTACCACTGGAAGGCACAGCCCAGAATCGATACCGTCAAACGGCATCTGGTACTTGGTCAAATATATACTTCTCATGACACGTAGTATACGGAAAAGCAGTAGTTTGTCAATGTATACATCATTGCTTCCCGGGCGACCTTTTCCTCTGGTTCTTGAACAATAGGGAAAAAACTAAATAAAAAGCGCGGCCTCAAGCCGCGCTTTTTACAGCAGAAGATTAAATTACTTGGTGGTGGGAGGTTTCACTCCATGATCTGTTCCTGAGACCTCTTCCGGAGCGCCACGCGAGAAGTAGAAATCGACCCTGCGATTGGCAGACTGTCCAGTGCGGTAACGGTTATCGGCAACAGGGAAGCGCTCCCCGCCGGTCTCTATACGCATCCTGTGAGCCGCGATACCTCGTGAACGGAGGAACTCGTATACCGCTCCTGCACGTTGAGCCCCGACTCTCAGGTTCGATCCGTCAGAACCTACACTGTCGGTATGTCCTACAAGTACAACCGTTGCGTCCGGGTTTTCCTCCATCAACTCAACGATCTTCTCGAGCTCGATAATCTGAGCCAGGGTCAATGTAGTCACCCCCTGACCGAATCCTGTTAAGGTAGCAGGATACAGGGGTGTCGGAGGAGGCGGCTCTTCAATGGACGTAAGGGTTATGTCTATAAGGGTATCCATCGGCGCAACGGCCACGAGATTGCGTTCGTCGTCGTAATACCCTTCAGCAGAAGTGACTATACTGTAAGTCCCCGCAGGCAATTCCAATCTGAAGTATCCGGTTATGGGATCTGTGGTCACCGGAGAAATGGTTGTATCGTGCTCAAGTTTTTCAAAACGCACCACTGCTTCCAGAGGCTCGGAGGTTTCAGCGTCCTCAACCGTACCTGCCAGGAATGAGTGCCGTATGGGACTGAGTTTTGTGTCTTCAACCAGGTTGAATTCCCCTGAAAGTATTTCGTCCGCGGTAACCGTTTCTCCATGGTAGCCGTCCTTTGACACGTAGATTATCTCGTCTCCCTCAAGCTCAGGCAGGACAAAGTTACCGAGGCTGTCCGAGTATATGACGGTATCGCCTTCCGCACTCTTGATCGTGATGGCAGCCCCGGGGATGGTCTTGCCGGTAAGCGAATCGTAGACAACACCTTCTACGAAGACCTCCTTTTCTGGAATAAGATCACCGCCGATGGCAAACCCGGCGTAAAGCGACATGCTGGATCCGAAGTTCAAGGGGTCTGCCCCCATGCCCAGCATAAACATCAGGCCGAAGCCCTTGTTGGGCCCCATGAGAATCGGGAACCGCAATCCGAGGCTGGCATGGGTTCCGATTCCGGTAAGGGAGGTATCCACCGCGCCAATGGCAAGGGGGTAGTCGAGGTTGAAGTCTGCGAATATGTTGAGCCAGCTTAAAGGGGAAGATTCGAGTCCCAGACCACCCACTATTGTCTGAGGGTACTGCACCGCTGGTCCGCCGCTGCCCCCGATCAGATGCTGACTGCGATACCAGTATCCTGCATTCAGGTGTCCTGAGAAATACTGACTCTCAACCGAGAAGAGTAGTTTACCGCCGAATTCGGCTCCTGACTGGTTGAATGGATTGTATCCCAGGTAGTTAACCATAGTGTCATTACCAGCCGCGTTCATCTCGAAAGGCAAGGTCATGAGAAAGAAACCGTCCAGTCCCAGGGCCAGCACGGTCGGGGCATCGAGAGGTGTAAAGGGAAGGCTGCCCTTGACGTGGCCTCCGACGTCAGACAGGTCGAAAACACTTCTACTAATGGTCTCATCCTTGGCGCTGATGTAGTAAGCGCTGCCGTAAATCGAGAACTCAAGGTAGTGCCAGGGAGTAAACCCCAAGGAAAGACGAATAGGGTGAGCAGCCATTACGTTGAACGTATCCCAGAGTGTATCGGGATGGTTAGAGATCGTATCCAGAACAATAACATCTTCCAGGTATCCTTCGAGGGAGGGGTAAAACCACAGATACCCCATATCTTCGCAGCGTGCCGAGGAAACGAAATTCGTCCCACGGGTTCCATGCAAGGTGGGAAGGGCAAAACCGATAGTCGCTGCAATTAAAAGGACGACAACAGCTCGCTTCATTGAACCTCCTCGATGTCTATTTCCTTGCCTGTGACGAATGAGATGTACTTTCCAGGATGGGTGTAGACCTCCTGAACTGCATCAGGATCGTAATACTGAGCTGCCTGAGGCGGATTAACGGTCACGGTCGCATGTCCGGTGTTCGGGATATGATCCTCAAGGTTCGCTCCGTCCGGATCGCATACCATTATCGCCACTACGTTGATAGCTGACGGATTTCCTATGCTGTCCATGTCCACCGTTGCAATAAGGGAATCGGCATTTGAGCTTACAGTTATCTGATATATGTCGTCCCAATGTCCGGCGTTCCAACCTAACAATCTGTCTGTATTCGCCGCACCGCCGCCTGAAGCCGGCTCCGTACCGACCAGGAGCATGTATTCTGCTCCGATGTCATTGGGAACCAGAGTATCACCTCCCCAGCCTGTATAACCCGTCCCCAAACTCTGGTCGGTATCCAGGTAGATACTCATAATCACGTCTGTAGCCGGATCAGGTATCGAGCCATGGGTCTCCATCTTGAAGCTCAGGTTCCCTGCTGTTAGTTGCGCGGTATTTACGTAGAGATCACTGCCATTGTAGTCTGCACCGGCCTCGTTGGGATCGTTACCTGCAACCAGGAGCCAATCCGTTGCCTCGACAATGTCGAATATGAATCGCTCTCGGCATCCAGGAAGTACAGTAAGGGTCAAAAGTAGCGCCGCTAACAGAGCGGTATACGCTTTTTTTCTCATCTCAAACCTCCTTTAGCGGGCTATCACTACCTTACAGGCAGCGTGTCCTTCGGAAGCCCGCAGGTGTAGGAAGTAAACTCCCGGTGAAACCGGAAGACCTTTATCGTCTTTTAGATTCCAACTGATCGAATGCTCGCCGACCGATAACTCTTCTGACATCAATCGGCGAACCAACTGTCCGTTAACATTGTAAAGTAAAATCTCTGCCTGGGTTTTAACCGGCACCCCATATCTTATCTGAACCTCTCCGTCCATCGCGTTGGCCACCAGGGCATAGAAATTGCCGGGCTGTGTCAGGAGTACGACCGTGCCTGTGGTATCGTCGGTATTGGTCCCGTCGCCTACAGTGAGACT
>JAFGSK010000038.1 GCA_016934635.1 Caldifarciminota bacterium | reverse complement strand
GCCGTGATCCACGTGACCTATCGTGCCGATGTTTATGTGCGGCTTACTGCGATCAAACTTGGCCTTCGCCATTTGCTGTTCCTCCTTAATTCGTTTTAAAGCCCACGGCCAGAATTGAACTGGCGACCTCTTCCTTACCAAGGAAGTGCTCTGCCGACTGAGCTACATGGGCAAACAGCAGTTACAATTAATAAAAAGACGGCTACAGCCAAGAATTATACACATTTGCCTACTCTTGTCAAGCACGGGCTTGCGCTCTTTAACTGGTTGTAAGTTCCGGGACTAAAGCGGCTTCACCGCCCGGAGCGTGAACGTGAGAGGGACATCCTCCCTGCCGTCAGGAAGTCGCCAGAAGCCGTCCTGGCTTTTTTCCAGAAACGAAAACCTTTTGTCGAAGATGAAAGGGTATTCCCTGATATGTTCGACGATCAAACCTGCGGAAACCAAGCTGTTGACGATCTCTGAAAAGGGGTGCATCCACTCGTAGGTTACCGGGTTTTGAGTCTCGATATGTGAAACCGCGTAGGAGGTTTCGCCTTCAAAGCGCATAGGCTCGGTAAGAAAGTACGAGTATCGAATAATCAGATCCTTGGGATTATCGTTGTCAAAGATATGGGCCACAGGGTGTGACTCGAGAATGAAGAAAAAACCGCCGGGTTTAAGGAAATGGGCTATGACCTGGGCCCAGCGCTTCAAGTCAGGCAGCCAGCACAGAACCCCCTGCGAGGTGAACACGATGTCGAATTGACCGGAAAGCTGGCCGGGCAAGTCATAGACATCTGAGCGAACGAAGGTCGCCGGGATGCCGAGTTCGGCTGCCAATGCGCGCGCATACTTGATCGCCTTCGGCGAGAAGTCTATGCCAGTGACCGTTGCCCCAAGACGCGCGAATGAGAGGGTGTCGAGTCCGAAGTGACACTGCAAGTGCAAGAGGGTTTTCCCCTTGACGTCTCCCACGCCTTCGAGCGTTATCTTGTCCAGGGTATTGCGTCCCTTCTTGAACCCCTCCACGTCGTAGAACTCCGAGCGAACGTGCGGCTCAACCATGTCATCCCAGTGTAGCATATTGGCTTTTACTTTCTCATCCATGTCTCTTTATCCTCAGCTTAAAAAAGCACCGGTTCGATTCGGGATCCCCGCGACGGCGCGTTAGCGGAGTCGTGGGGTGAAATATCATCCCAGTGCAGCATGTTGGCTTTTACGTGTTCGTCCATAAGAAGGAATATAAGGAGATAAGAACGACTGTCAAACCAAGTCTATTTAATGTAGGACGGACAGGCGAAACTCGATCTCGAAGGTTTCATAACCGACTATTGATTTTTTATTGATTTCGTGATGTAGAGAAATACTTTCTTTTAACCCAGATTACACCAAGAATCGAACCAAGGATAACAAGAAAAAAGCCGGAAGCTGCACCGTAAAACTGGGCGAAAAGAAAAATCTTGAGATTCCGTATGAATTTCTTAGTGTACTCTCAGTGAATAATATCAATCTTGAAAAGAGCTCGTAACCGACGCCAATACAAGAAACTACGAGGATTACCGTCATCAAACTTCTTGAAGCCCTTTTCTTGAACAAGGCAACCAGGGTGAGCACGAGTACTGCCAATAAGCAGAACTTCGTTAGGTCAAGGAGGATATAGGGAATAGAATGCCAAAAGAGGTCACCGTAGTCGTATTGTCCAATTTCAGACGCCCGGTATTTGATTAAAGGCGCAAGAAAAAACAAAATAAAAACAAGCAGAACCCCGGCAAGAACGAGTATCAATGCCAGGATAGGTTTTCGCTGTGCTTTATTAACGTCAATGTTTTCGCTCATAGCATCATTTTACAGTGATAAAGAACAATTTCAAATGGTTAGAGTCTTCAAGAGACGTTCAGTGACCTCTAGCGGTTTTTTAAATGAGATGACTTTATTGTCCTCAGGAGGAACAAACTGCTGACAGCATTATGCACAGAAGATAGTGTCAGAAACCCTGAAATCCGCGAAAACCAGCAGCTGGACGCTTTATGACGAAGTCAGCTTCGTAGGTTCTGGAAGAGCCTGCGAGGAAGGTGTCTCCCGGTGTTATTTCCTTGCTCTAATGGAAAACATGAACGGTATGTCCATGCGTCCGTCGGGCAGGCGCCAGAAGCCGTCGTCCTTGCGCACGAGATTATTGTGCATGGGTGCCGAGGCAAAAGGGTATTCGTTGAAGTTTTCGATCCGGAGTCCTGCCGAGATGAGTGAGTTGATTATCGCCGAAACCGGGTGCAGCCACTTGTAGAAAACGGTGTTTTTCATCCTTGCTTCGGAATCGGCGTAGGAGCCGCTCTCCTCGGAGCGTACGGGTTCTCGCGAAAAGTAAGGATAGGTTACGCGCAGTTCAGGGTCGGGAGGTGGACCGCCGAGGTCGAACATCTGTGAAGCCGGATGCCCGTCTACGATGTAGAAGAATCCGTCGGGAGCGAGAAAATGCGCCACAACCTTCGCCCAAGGGCCGAGGTCAGGAAGAAAGTAAAGCACCCCGTAGGAGGTGAAGACTATGTCGAATTGACCTTCGAGGTTCAGGGGAAGTTCGTAGACGTCGGAGCAGACGAAGGTCGCTGGCAGGTTGAGTTCCTTTGAAAGTGACCGGGCCAGGGCGATGGCCTTGGGCGAGAAGTCTATGCCTGTGACCTGGGCGCCCATCCGGGCAAATGACAAGGTCCCCATCCCGAAATGGCACATGAGGTGAAGGAGGGTTTTGCCTTTGATATCACCGACGCCTTCGCGCTCGAGCCTATCCAGGAACAATCCGCCCTTCTTGAAGCGTTCCAGCCCGTAAAAAGGCGAGCGCGAGTTGACTTCAACAAGTTCCTGCCAACGCTCGTAGTTTGTCTTCACATACTTGTCCATACTCCTGGCTCCTATCTGCTGCGAAAAGTTGCGCCTATCATTTCCTCGCCTTCAGCTCGAACATGATAGGTACGTCTTCCCTGTCCCCAGGCAATCCCCAGATACCTTTATCTTTCTTTACGAGAAACGGAAATCTTTGACCGTAGATATAAGGATATTCATTCAAGGACTCGATGCGAAGACCTGCCGAGATGAGGGAATTGATAATCTCGCCCATGGTGTGCATCCATTCAAAGCTTTCGGTGTGCTCCACGATGGCATCGGGGTCTGCATAAGAGCCTTGCTCCTCGAACCTGGTCGCAGGTTTCTTGAAATAGGAGTACCCTATCTGAAAATCTTCTACTTCCTCGTCTGCGAAGATGTTACCGAAAGGATGAGACTCCTGGATATAAAAGATGCCTCCTGGCTTAAGGAAATGAGCTATGACTCGAGCCCAGCCTTTCAAATCGGGCAGCCAGCACAATACGCCCTCGGAGGTGAACACGATATCAAAGTCCTCTTTTCCTGCAAGGTTCTCAGGAAGACTATCCACCTCTGAGCAGACAAAGGTTGCCGGAATTCCGAGTTCACGTGAAAGGGATCGTGCCAGGTCGATGGCCTTTGGTGAGAAATCCGCACCTGTGACTTCTGCTCCGAGACGCGCCCAGGACAGTGTATCCATTCCGAAGTGGCACTGAAGATGGAGCAAGCTTTTACCCTTCACATCACCTACACCCTTGAGAACTAACTCGTTGAGTGTATTGCGTCCTTTCCTAAACCCGTCCAGATCGTAGTGACTTGACCTTGCGTGAACGTCTACCATATCGTTCCAACGATACATGTTTGCTTTTATCTTTTCGTCCATGATTCAACACATCCTTGTTTACAGAGCCTTCAACCCCTTTCGGGGCGTAATCTTTACGTTCTTGCCCATTCATTTACTCCTAATCTCCCGCAGCGATCCGGAGGTGTTTTTGGGTTCTTTTATTTTTGACGTTAACTTGTGGTGTAAGGTAAACGCCCTTAAGGAGGATGTATACGGGATCTCCAAGAAAACGTAAAGGGTTTTCTCGGGATAAATAATTTATGGGGTTGGTGTTATTCGTTCGGGTCAGATGACCAACCCTCGATCGCTTCGGAGCGCTTGAACTCCATTTTCTCCTTCCTGATGTAAACCAAGTCCTCGTCATGGTAGGTTATCACATCGTCCGGATCTTGAAGACCGTAGTCAAGAATCTGGAGAATCTCTGAACCGGTATTAATGAACTGATGGGCAATTCCTTCGCCTGCAGTTTGGCCACGAAGTCGCCTTTCTTTACAGGGATTTCTTCGCCCTCCATCCTGAGTACGCCCTCGCCATCGAAGATGAGAAAGAATTCCTCCTGAAGGGAGTGAGAGTGATACTTAACGCTCTTTGCCCCGGGTTTGGCCAGATCAATATTGACGTATAGTCTCCGGCTTCCTGCGGCTGCCCCTAGGTAAAGGGTTTTCAGCTTTGAGGTAAATTCAGGATCGTCCATATACTCTATAGGTATGGTTTCAAGATTGCATATCTTGGACAAATTACCTCCTTTTCAACCCTCGCTTACGCCTTGCATCGAAAGGGTCGTAGATCGATTTAATGATAGACCAGTAACCTGTCACTCACTCGAAAAGATCTTGAGCACATCTTCGAGTTGCTGGGCGTAGAATTTTGCGTCGTCGGTTCCAAGGTTATTCAATGCTTTAACCGCTCTGTCGAAGTCACCCCTGACATCTTCTCCTGAAAGAATCCTGGCCATGGCTAAGTACCCGGCATTCATCAGTTCCGAATCCTTTATCCCGACACGATGTGCCTCAAACTGAGCGTTCTCAAAGGATGAAACGGCATTCTGGTAGTCTTCTCGAGCAAGGTAATGTGCGCCTATAGACCAGTGGGAGTTGGATAATTGTCCGGGATCACCCCCCAGCTCTTCGACCAGTTTGAGATTGAGCTTGGCAGCCTCTAGCCCTGCATCGAGATCCTCGTCGGTTATTGTGATTCCTTCCTCTGCCCAACCTGGCCAGGTAAAAGAGGCAAGGTTGAAAGAGAAGATCTTGGCAAAGGTCTTGAGCTTGGTGGCCATTGCCGAGTCTTCTGCTGCAAGTTCGTCGCTCTTGGCAAGACAGTATTTTATACCGGCATCGATTACAGGAACAGCCGCGTTAAGAGCCCGCTCTTTCCAGTAAAGATCCATCATCAGATTGTTGTAGTTGTTGACAACCTGTTTGTAGTCCTCGGCGCCCTCGATAAAGGCGATTGCCGAGTCCGCCCCTTGCCGCTCGACCATCTCCCTCACCTTTGCGGCTATCTCTGCCCTGGCTGGATCTTCATCTTGTGCCATGATTACTCCTCCTATTAGTATCGATGCAAAAAGCGCCGACATTAAAAGGGTGTTAAATTTCACGAATACCTCCTTAACCACGATTTTTTATTATACTACCCAACTATAACACGGACTCGAGTGTTGTCAATAGGAAAGCAGTCTTCAGATAAATCGTGCAGACACGTTCGAAAATAACGAGTTGTTTTCCTCAGTCTTATCCCGGGTTTTTATTGTAGGGTGCCATATTATGGTGCATCAAAAATACACGAAGCGGGTTTGTGTGTTATTTACATAAATCGCTCGAACCTGTCCTTCTTTGCCTTACATATTGGACACACCCCTGGAGGTTCATCCCGGGCGCAAAGATAGCCGCAAACCCTGCACCGCCAGACGGGCTTGGACAGAGCCGGAGTTGAAGTACCGGCTTCAGACCTTTCGTTGAACTGCGAACGTTCTTTGCGTTCTGGTCTGCGTTCCGGAATGGACTGAGGTGTTTTCTCGCCGTCCATTACCTTCTCGGACACGTAAAGCGCGCAGTAGCAGGAGTCGTAGGCTTCAATATCGGCATCGCGGTAGTCGCAAGGACAGATGATGTCTAGGTCTTCCCGCTTTTCACCGTCTGCAAGTCTGCACGGACAGGACCAGTAACCGTATCGGGCTTCGTTGATTAAAAGGCTGCGAACGAGTTCCTTGGTGAATTCTGTGTCAGGATTCAGGTGGTAGCCCGAGGCTTCAGCTTCTTCCTTGAGTTGCATGTGCAATGCATCTATCTCACCAGGTGTGGGTGAGTTAAGGTGTTTGTTGCGGGAAGTGTTACGGGGTGTGTTATGGGACATCAGTCGAAGACCTCTTTTATCTCGTCTTCTTTATATCCCCTGATGCATCGCTCGTCGTTGATGATGATGGTGGGAAAGGTAGCTAATGCATTAAATTTTTTGACTTTTTTAAGTATTTTATCCTTATCTTGCTTTATCATCAGATCTATGTCGTAGTAATCGTACTCAACCCCTAGCTCGTTCAACAGGCGCTTGGTCTTCTTGCACCATACGCACGTACTCAAGGCGTAAAGAACCACTTTCCCCTTGTTCTTTCCATCTACATGATTGGGCTTCACTTAGGGCTCCTTTTTGCAGGTTACTATAGTTGAAAAGTAGAGAATGTCAAGTATATTGCAGGGAAGAAACGTGACACGTTTTTGCGTCAGGTTTGAGTCCAACGCGTCACCCGTAACACATCCGTAACACAAAAAAAGCCACCCAAAAGCACCCCAAAAGTGGGACAAAAACAGGACAAAAGTACCCCAAAAGTATGACAAATTTCCGAGTGAAGAGGTCTGTTTTCAAGATTCGTTTCAGGTTTGAGTGCTATTCGTCATCTTCCACTATTTTTTGATCTGCCAGCTGTCGGTTTCACCCTCACTCGCCGATTCTCCGAATCGTCACCCTCTCCCATTGAGAGAGGGCGGAGGTGAGGGAATTACCTTCCGAACCGCCGCGCAATGATGGTCACAATCAGCCCCAAAAACACGTAGCCCAGAATGACCTCGATGATGACCGGTATCTGCGCCTGCCAGCATAGCGGCGTGATGTCACCGAAGCCCAGCGTCGCAAAAGTGACGACCGAGAGGTAGATGTAGGTAAAGAAGTTGATGTGCGGCATCATCTCAGGCTTAAAACCGAACTGGAACCAACCTAACTGCGAACCGCCCCAATAGATGAACCCGAACAACGCCACGAATCCCAACGCCCACAGCACCGTCCACCACCACCGCTCGCCGAAACCGGTAAAGGCATGGAATATCCAAAAAGAGTGCCAGCGAAAAAAACTGCTCACTCTTTCTCTAAGATACACCCAAAATGAAGGCTTATCTTCTTTCCAATTTAACCCATATAATTCATGCCATCGTAAAGCATCCCAAAAGGCAAAATGCTTAGCTACCAGTTTCTCTCTGTAGTACGCCTCACTCTCATCTCCATATCTACCCTGTTGGTGAAAGTGATTCTTCAATTTCAAATAGATCCATTCAGCAATCCACCAAGCACCAAAGTCTTTTTCTTCCTCACCTACTCTACCTATGAATTTCCATTCCAAATCCTTTGCATCTTCAATGATTGCATTCCAAAAATAGGCATGATTCATACTCGCCCCCAAGCAATCAGCATCTTTAAAAAGTGTATTCCAAAGATTTGTCTTTTCCATATCTGTCGAATGTAGAATTGCTTCACTTAAATCAGCATTTGAAAGATTTGCACCTTTAAGCTTAGTCAAAAGGAGTTCCGCTTTTTTGAGATTTGCTTTAGATAAGTCTGCATTATTTAGATTGGCAAATTGGAGGTTAGCACCTTCTAGAGAGTACCCTTTTTTTACCCAGGCTTCAATCTTACCCTTATATCTTCTCCTTTCTTTACTTGGTAAATGTTCCCAACAGAATTCTTCGAGGAATATCGCATCGAATACACATTCCTTATGCTTGCATTCTTTCCGATCTTTCGGGTCAGGCATTTCCTTTTTCAGCATATTTTATTGTAAGCAGGGAGGCGGAACGGTCAAGACTACACCCCCACCCGACGCTCTTCCAGAGCGTAACCCTCACCCCCGTCAAGGGGGAGGTAATGGTTATTACTTGCCGCCTTTCCCCGGAACCTCTGCGAGGTTCCGAACCCTTACCTTATGGAGCGCAAGCACTCCAAGGGGCACGCTGAAGTCGGCTCTATGAATCCACAAAGCAAGGTCGCAGGTTTTGCTCAAAACAAAAAGTTGACAATTTGTCTGAGAAAAAGTATTATTAAGATCATGCGCAAGTTTATCTGCGTAATCCTTCTCGTGATCGTGCACGGATACAGCCAGCCCGATATCGTTGTCACACGAGACCCTAATCCGAATCCGGACTATGTGACTTACGCCGAATGGCTCGAATCTCATCCTGAAACAGCCACGTCTGCAGGCGGCCCGACGGTGCAGTTCGCAACGTTTTGCTCCAACGCCCCGGATGCTTCCCCGAAAGGATTGATAGCTGTGGTTGTAGAAGAAGGACTTGAAACGACCCTTTCATATGAGTTGAATCAATACGTCGAAGACCTCAAGGATCAAGGCTACGACGTTGAGATGAGCATTTACTCCACGGCAGGCACGGCGGATGAATTAAGGCTCTATCTCGGCGACAGGCTTCATCAAGGTCTTCTCGGCGCGGTCTTCGTGGGAGAACTCCCAGTTGCATGGTTTCAGATGAATTGCTTATGGAACGGCTACAACGAACCACCAAGTTACGAAGAGTTTCCATGCGACCTCTATTTTTGCGACCTGGATGGAACATGGTCAGACGATTCAACAAGACCTTACTGCTCAGGATTCCCCCTTGAAGAAGGCCCGGACGGAATCTACGACTCGCACTCAGGCGACAGAACCCCTGAAATATGGGTTTCCCGAATCGACGCTTCGAATATATCCGTTGGCGACCCCATTACCCTGTACCGGGATTACTTCGCGCGGGTGCATGACTATCGAACGGGAACGCTCACCCTGGTATCAAAGGGGCTGTTTTTCATAGATCAGGACTGGTCGCAATCCGAAAGCTTTTACAATCAGAGAATGAATCTCATAACGGAGTATTACGATGAAATCAGGGACACCATGATTGCGAATGCCGGAACCTATAAGAATCTTCTGGGTCAAAAAGGTCT
This sequence comes from Caldifarciminota bacterium, assembly GCA_016934635.1. Taxonomy (GTDB): domain Bacteria; phylum Hydrothermota; class Tepidihabitantia; order B3-TA06; family B3-TA06; genus WJJO01. The sequence goes on along the minus strand of JAFGSK010000038.1, from coordinate 10,697 downwards.
CTACCTCACCGTATGCGTTCATTCCAGCCCATGGTGTCATTATTTCCACGACGCTAATGGAGGAGATGACTGTCAGGTAAGGTATTATGACATCGATTCCATTGAGCCCGGCTACGCATTCTATAACCTTTTCGCTTGTTCCAACTGCCGGTGGGTTGAAAAAAATTGCATGGGAAGCATCTATCAATTTTCAGGCAATGGATTGGGTGTAGTGGGTTCTGCAAAAACAGGCTCGATGCTCTATTTCTCGAAATTCAACATCGAACTAAGCCGTGGGAAAAACTGGGGGGAAGCTTTTAAGGAATGGACACGGTATTGGCTGACTGACCTCGGCTACGAATATTCGACAAATGATTGGTTTATGGGTATGTGTCTTCTGGGTGATGCAAGCCTGGACCTTATCAATGCGGATGATTTGATTATACCTGATTCTTCACTCATCAGGATTGAAACTAGTACTGTTACCAAGGGGGACATTCTTATCAGGCTCTATCTGCCCAGAACAGAAAATGTTAGAATATCGATCTTTGACCTCTCCGGTCGACTGGTCGAACCTCTGTATAATGGTTATATGGAGGAAGGAATATACTCGACACGTTGGGTACCTGGTGATGGACCTACAGGAGTTTACTATATCGTAATTAATTCTGCAACCGAACAAAAGGTACAGAAGGTTGTACGGATGAATTAACCTATTTTGGTGTTTGTAGGGGTCGACCTTAAGATCGGCAGCCCCTTGCAATCTCGCGATGACGAATTGGGGTCACAACATACTCAAATATTCTGGAATGTACCCCGGAGGGAAGGGAGTGCGGAAGAGACCTCTGGTATGTTACGGGCGGGGTCCCCATAAAAACGAGGAACGTTTTATGGGGGTTTTATATTACAATCTCCTCTACAACCAGGTCTCCCTCGGCGAAGCGCTCGAAGCGCAGGGGCGTGGCGTCGACGGTCTTGTAGGCACCGTGGACGATTAGTTCTGCGAGGGCAAGCGATGCGGCAGGCGCGACCATCGCGCCGTGGCCTGACCATCCGTTGGCCAGGTTCAGTCCGGAGTATGCAGGATGCTGGCCCAGGATGCCGTTGTGGTCGGGCTTCGTGACGGAGTAGAGTCCGCCCCACATGGATTTCACGTTGCAGTGCTCGGCGCCCGGGATGCGTTCCTGCATATAGGGACCAATCTCGTCCTTGTAGTAGGCCAGGGAGGGTTCCTGATTGAAGCCGGGCGCCTGGTCAGGGTCGGCGCGGCCTATCTGCAGGTTTCCGGTCTCGTACTTGAAATAGATACCCCGGTCGATTATTACAAGTGGGATGTGGTCGTAGCCCGGGATGTCGGGCAGGTTCGTGACGAAGAGCTGGCGCTTGATGGGATCTACGGGAAGATTCTCGCTGTCCGGGACCCCTGATACAGCAAGGAGTTGCATCGACCAGGGTCCTGCGGCCAGGACCAATACGGACGTGCTTATCCTGCGTCCGTCGGTCAACTCGACTCCCCTGACCTTCCCTCCCTCTAACTCGATGCGCTTCACCTCGGTTTTAAGGATAACCTCGACGCTTTCATGATACTCACGGACTGCGCGCTCTGTATAACCCTTTGCCGCGGCAGAGGGGTCGAACGAACCGCAGTCCGGACCGAAAAGCCCGCCTGCAATAGGCTCGAAACCGGCGAACTCGACGATATCGGGATCGATGCGGTCAAGGCCTGCCCGCAGACCCGGAACCATCTTCTCGACGTCCTCGGGAGCCAGAAGTTCGGCCTTGACCCCGGTTTCGTCAAAGGTCGGCTTGTAGCTCTTTATTGTTTCCCATGGCTCCGGATAGAAGGTAAAGAGATAACCGTGCTGGTGGAAGCCTATGGGGATATTGAAATCGTTCTCGAACGTTTTTAGAAACTTGATCGAGTAGGTTGCCATCTCCATGTTGATACGCGAACCCCACAGATTACGGAAAGCGCCTGCCGATTTGGCCGATGTCTCCTCCGCAAGGGCATCGCCGCGTTCGATGAGGGCAATTTTACCTTTAAACCCTTGCGCGACGAGATTCCACAATACTGATGTACCTATTATCCCTCCACCAATAATGATCGCATCGTAAGAATCGCGCACTTATAACCTCCGATTTTTAAGCTGAGTCTAATCGGCATGATGCACTTGTCAAGCATTTCACCCAGACAACCCTAAAAAGGTCATGGCCGTCTTATAAGTAACCTTAAACTGTAACAAGGAAACCAAAATGATCAAAGGAGGAAGCATGAGAAATGTCTTGGTTATCATTCCCCTTTCAATGATTCCACTCATGGCGCAGCCCGTGTTCACGGCAGATGATGTTCCAGAAATAGGGCTTAAGTTAACATACACGTATGATCAAAGTCCATTGCTTGCTGTGAACATCGGAACAACTGGTGGTCCTCAAACCTGGGATTTCAGCCGCGAAGTCTCGGGCGCTGTCGACAGCATGGATATAATCGAACCTTCGGGTACACCTGCAGAAGACTCGTTTCCTGATGCGGACCGTGCCTATTACAGGCAAGGTTACTTTGTCTATAAGGTATCCGAGATCGAATATGACACAATAAACTACGAAACCTATGCTTATTACAAGACAACTTCTACCGCTGTGTTATATCTTGGGCAATATATAAATTACCACTCAACTGAATTCCCTGATGAGTGTGAAGACACCGACCCCGACTTAATAAGTTCTGCCGTCCCACTCCAGATGGATGCCCAGTGGCAAAATTCAACTTCTTCTGTCGATACTGTAGAGCAAGAAGAATTCATATATACTCTGGACCAGACAGGAAATAGTCATACAAAAGTCGACGCATGGGGTGAGATGTTACTTGCGCAAGATACATTTGAGGTTCTACGCGCTATCACCTACGATACGACCGTCCTCCACGTAACAGGCCTAAATTTCCCATTAGATACCACAACGACGTTCACTTACATTACCTACACGTGGAGAGCGGCAGGTTTAGGTCAGGTAGCTCTCATAAGAAGCGAGGAAGGAGAAACCAACCCTGACTTTGCTTTAGCTACAAGCTACGTGGTTCTCACAGAGCATTCAGGAGGCGGTACGGAGGTTGAGGATATAGCCTCAAGATCGGTCGTCCCCGATCTCGGTGTTCGAGGCGGCAAGGTCCGCTTCAACCTCACCATGACAGGTCAAGTAAAACTTGAGGTGTTCGACGTCGGAGGACGCAAAACATGCGGTCTTTTCCATGGAGTCCTGCCTGAAGGTGAACAGGTATTCGATTTACCCCGGGATTTAAACTCAGGTGTATATTTTATCAGATTGGAACACCCTTCAGGAACATCAGCAGGCAAGTTTGTGATCGTGAACTGAATAATACAAGTCGATGAATCAAACGGGGCTATGCCCCGTTTTTTTCTTAATGGTGCAATCTTGACAACATAGATAACGCAGTCTATACTATCAAAAACCCTAGGAGGAATAGTTATGAAACGAGTCTTATGTGCCTTTGTCTTTACCGCAATCGGACTCCCGGCTCAGCCTGTGTTCACGTCAGCCGACATCCCTGAAATCGGCTACGAGGCGGTACTAGGCGCGGACAGCTCGGATGAAGTTCCCGTGAATGCAGGAACGACGGGCGGTCCCCAGACATGGGATTTCTCACCTTACGTAAACGACATAGAGGTTCCGTTTGAGGTTATCGAGGTCGCTGGTACACCTGCGGATACCACCTTCAACGGAGAAGCCGATTTCGTCTATCACATCAATCATTTCCCTGTACCAGGGCAAGAGAATATGAGCCTGGAGTGGTGGCAGTATTTCAAGATAGAGACCGAGGCGTTGATGCTCGTGGGAGAGTACAGGATTATCACAGATACATTCACCTTGAGACAGCTTACAGATTACGATCCCGATTTGATAAATAATCCACAGCCTTTCCAGATGGGCTCTGCCTGGAGTACAAGCACTTACTCGAAGGACACACTGGATCCGAATGGCTTTATAACGCTGGACACATGGAAGAAGGCTTCCAACGAGGTTGATGCATGGGGAACTATAACCGTACCTAAAGGTGCTTACCAAACACTTAGATACATCACCTACGATACGACAATAACCCAGCTCAATATCTTCGTCCCCGGGATCCCTGACACGTTGGCAACGATACAATATACCTGGGTCGCGAGAAAAACAGGACCGGTGATGATTCTATGGAGCCGCGACGACGAGCAGAATCCGGAATACGACACAGCGATGGTTTACGTTACCCTGTTATCCAACAATCTGCCGGGCGTTGAGGAGGGTGTTACGGTCCCCTCGGTTCCGGTTAAGATCGTGGACAGGGTTTTATACTTCAACCTCCCCGAATCCGGATACATTAGGCTCGATGCCTACGATGCACTTGGTAGAAAAGAGGCTTCACTTGCGGAAGGATTCTACGCTTCAGGACAATACAGTATAGCTTTACCGAACGACTTTTCGAGCGGGGTGCATTTTCTTAAACTAAATACCCCTTCATCCGCTATCTGCACTAAGTATGTGTTGCTACATTAACGAGCGATCTGGATTTAGCCAGGCGGGGTTTTAACCCCGCCTTTTTCTTTAACTTGAAAGATGGTACGTAAATTGCTAAGAAACTCCTTGACTAAATCCCAAAACAGGTTAAAATAAATCCCGTGGCTAAATATATCTTCGTAACCGGAGGAGTCGTATCCTCCCTGGGTAAAGGGATAACCGCATCCTCCACCGGGCTGCTTTTAAAGAGCCGGGGATTCAGGGTCAGTCTTCAGAAGTTCGACCCTTACATAAACGTCGATCCCGGCACGATGAATCCGTACCAGCACGGCGAGGTATTCGTGACCCAGGACGGAGCGGAGACCGATCTTGACTTGGGGCATTACGAACGGTTTATCGATGAGAATCTTACACGTGATAACAATCACACTACCGGACAGATATACGAAAGCATAATAAACAAGGAACGCAAAGGCCTATTTCTCGGGGGCACTGTCCAGGTAGTCCCTCACATCACCAACGAGATAAAGCAGCGTATCACTAAGCTTGCATCCAAACAATCCCTGGACGTTGTGATCTGTGAAATAGGAGGTACTGTCGGCGACATCGAGGCCCAGCCGTTCCTTGAGGCCATAAGACAGCTAAGACTCGATCTTGGATCCCAGAACGTACTTTACGTGCATGTTACACTTGTCCCTTATGTACCTACTTCAGGCGAATTCAAGACAAAGCCGACTCAGCACTCGGTAAAAGAGTTGCGCGCGGCAGGTATTCAACCAGATATAATCATCGCCAGAGCTACCAAAAGGCTGCCTCTGGAGGCCAGAAACAAGATTTCCCTTTTCTGCAGTGTCGAGACCGAGGCGGTAATCGATGCACCGGATGTGAAAAGCATCTATAAGGTTCCCCTTATTTTCCACGAACAAGAGCTGGATCGGCTGATAGCAGCCAAGCTAGGTCTACCGACGAATCCAATTGACCTTTCGGCATGGAAAGATTTCGTAGAACGAGAACACTCCAGAACAGAAACCGTTAAAATTGCACTAGTCGGCAAATACACGGGACTCAAGGACGCATACAAGAGTGTGCTTGAAGCCCTTGAACACGCGTCAATTCAGGAAGGTGTCAAGCTGGATGTTGTATGGCTGGAATCCAGTGAACTCGACGATAAGACCCTGGAAAAGTTAACCGAGGTTGACGGTATCCTTGTTCCTGGAGGATTCGGTATACGTGGAATCGAAGGCAAAATTTCCGTTGCCCAATATGCACGTGATAAAAAGGTTCCTTACCTTGGTCTATGTGTGGGACTTCAAGTGGCTGTGATCGAGTATTCCCGACACGTATGCAACCTGGAGGATGCAAACAGCACTGAGTTTGACAAGGATACCCCTCATTCGGTAATCGACCTCATGCCTGAACAGAAGAATGTGTACCGCAAAGGGGGGACGATGCGGCTAGGGTCTTACCCGTGCGTACTTAAACCAGGTTCAAAGGCACAATCTTACTACGGAAAGGAGGTAGTTTTTGAAAGGCACCGCCATCGTTACGAGGTAAATCCTACTTATGTGGAGGAACTCCAAGCATCGGGAATGGAGGTTTCCGGTGTCTCTCCCGACGGACTTCTTGTAGAGATAGTGGAACTGCCTGACCATCCGTTCTTTATTGCCACCCAGTTCCACCCGGAATTCCTTTCAAGGCCGTTAAAAGCACATCCTTTATTTGCAGCTTTCATAAAAGAGGCTCACGAATATGTTCTACGTACACAGATTGCAAACTCATCGATGCATAAAATCTGAATACGGACCATCATACACTACCGTACGGTCCATATTCATCTAGGAGTGTGAAATGTTTATCATATTTATTCTTTTGACACTCAGGATTCTGCCTTTTGAGTTATCCTGTTTCATCGCCCGGTTGACCTTTTCGTTCTTCCTTAAGCTATCACCCCGGGCAATGAATCAACTGCTCGAGGCAGAAAACATTCTTGGGAAAAAACGTTTCCCGTCTTCAATCTATATCAAACGTGCGGCTTTCAATATAGCGGTTATGGCTCGTATGGGCAGTCCTTTCACGCGCAATCTTTACGGGAAAATGTTAATCGAAGGGGAAGAATACATTAAGATACTTAAAGACTCAAAGAACTCAGCAATAATAGCCACATTCCACTACGGTCCGTGGGAACTTCTCGCAGAAGCCTTTTCCGCCAAGGGCTATAAAATAGCGGCTCTTGTTACTAAACAGTCAAAGAATATTTTGGATAAGTTCCTTCTGGCCCTGAGGAAAAGGGTAGGATTAAAGATAGTTCATACATGGGAACAGGCAACCGAACTGACTAAGAAGGGATTTTTCCTCGCCACACTTTTCGACAAAACCGTACGCGCAAAGTGGAACCAGATGAATTTTCCGCTTCCAAACTACCAGACCTCCCGTCTGCCTATCAGGCTTGCAGCAAGGATCCGTAAGCCGCTTATTCCGGTTATGTGCAGGTTTAAGGACAGGATATTTCAGGTGAATATCGGCAGCCCGAAAGATGGTAAAGACGAACTTCAGGAATTCTTTTCGCCTTTTTTCAACCAAACCCCCTTCGAGTGGCTAATATGGGGCGATTGATGAAAAGATTCGCTTGGTTGGCAATGATCATATTAATTATGTTATCCTGTTACCATCCGGAGGAGGGTGCTAATGACACCGTAGAACTGCCGGATCAGATAGTAGACAACTTCCAGATGGAGGAAAGCGCTTCAGGAAAGGAACGGTATTTTGTAGCGGGAAAGCGTGCCTTTTACTACAACAGGAGCAATCGAATCGTGGTTCTTGCACCCGAAATCGAATTCTACGATCCCCAAAAGGAAGTAACAGCCCACGTTGTTTGCGACTCCGGTGTTGTATCCAACCAGAGCGGAGACCTGGTCGCTTACGCGAACGTTGTGGTTACCACTGAAGATGGAACCGAACTTCGCACCGACTCCCTGGTCTGGTTCAACAACCGAGCCAAGATAGAAACCGACGCCTTTGTCCACATAACCTCTCCTGACGGAACCATCGAGGGAAAAGGGCTTATCTCAGACGCTAATCTGGACAGGATTGAGATAAAAGAAGAGGTTACAGGAAAAACCAAGTTCTCTGTAGACGAGGAAAGCCAATGATTGCGGCCATTCTATTACTCGTTTCCATCCTGGAGTATGAAGCTGAAAAGATGGAGATACTTAAGGAAGATCAATCCCGCGTCATCCATCTTATCGGAGGTGTTCATCTTTTTGATGATAAAATAGATATCATGGGAAGCCAGGCCTGGTTCGCACCGACGAAACACAGCCTCGTTGTCAAGGATTCCCTTGTAATCCGAGCTCCGGACGATGTCAATATAACCGGCGACTCCCTCTACTTCGATACTCAGAAGCGAATATCGTACATATACCGTCGAGTGGTAGCTACCAGAGGGTCCACCCGGATAACTGGTCCGGAACTCGTGATCAAACACCGTCCTCAGGAAGCCTATATACCTTTCGGGGCGCAAATACACGATCTTGAAGAAGGCATAGTAATTGTTGGTGAGGAGGTTACCTACAGTTTGAAAGAAGACCGGGGAAGCATCATGAAACTTCCGGTTCTTACCGACGACTCTGATTCGTCAGATTTCCGCGTCACAAGCGAACGTATGCATCTTGATCAAGGAAGGCATGCTGCCAGTGCTGCGGGTAACGCCAGGGTTTTCACCGAAGACGCCATCGTAAACTGCGACAGCCTGGTGCTTTTCTACAACGAAGACCGGGGGCTAGGAATCGGAAATACATCGATAGTAAGCCCTGAGGGAAAAATAGAGTCTGATTCCGCGGATTTCAAGCTTCAAGGGAGAAAATTGAACGAGATATTCCTATATCCTTCGGTCACTACCCGTTACCGTACCGAGGATCAAGACTCGGTAGTGGTCAACTCGGTTTACCTGACCATCGACCTTTCAGAGAAGGATCACGAAACCCTAATCTTTACCGGAGGTTGCAGTGGGACCTACTACTGGCGCGAAGAAGAAACCAACCAAGACTAAGGGATCCGGAAGCGTACTCCGTACCGTTGAACTACGCAAGGAGTTCGGCAAGAGACCGGTTGTGCAGGATGTCAGCTTAGAACTTTGCCAAGGTGAGGTTGTAGGACTTCTTGGTCCCAATGGAGCAGGCAAAACAACCACCTTCTCGATGATTATTGGGTTTCTTCAGCCGACTTCAGGAGAAATAAACCTTGACGATCTCCGCATAAACGATTTTCCTATCTTCCGCCGTGCCCGGCTGGGTATCGGTTATCTCTCCCAGGAACCCTCGGTGTTTAGAAAACTGAACGTTCAAGATAATATCAGAGCGATTCTGGAACTCCGCGGTTATCCGAAAGATGTTATCGAACAACGGACCGAGATGCTCCTTGCCAAGTTCGAGATCAAGAATTTGCGTAAATCGAAGGGCGGTACGCTTTCCGGCGGAGAACGGCGTCGGGTTGAGATTGCTCGAGCACTTGCCACCGAGCCGAAGTTCCTCTTACTGGATGAGCCTTTCACAGGTATCGATCCCATAGTTCGCGGCGAGATTCAAAAGATAATCAGGCTCCTCAAAGAGGATGGGATCGGGATACTTGTTACCGATCACAACGTGCGCGAAACCCTTGAGATTACCGATCGAGCCTACTTGATGTACGATTCAAAAATCATGATTTCAGGAACGCCTCATCAACTTGTCTCCAACAAGAGGGTTCGTGAAGTCTACCTGGGCAAAGAATTCAAGATATGAGGCATTCCTCCTTCGGCGGTCAACGGCTGGAAACAACTCTCAGGCAGGAGCTTGCCCTTCGGTTGACCCCGGAGATGCGGCTTCGGTTGGAGATCCTACAGGCTAATATGCTTCTGCTCGAAGAGATGCTGCAACTCGAGCTTCAACAGAATCCAGCACTTGACATAATTGAAGGAGAAACTGAATCGGAACCTCCCGACAAGTCCGACAAATCTGAAGAGTTTTCTTTAGATGAGTTTTATCCCAACATTCCTTCCCCCAGCTATACCGCCTCGGATGAAAACCAGGAATATCAATACTCTGCCACGACCGATCGGTCCAACCTCCAGGAACACATGCTTCGGGTAATCGCCAAGGAGTTCAATGATTCAGCATCAGATTACCGGATCGCCCGTTACATCCTGGATTGTTTGGATGAAGATGGATTCCTGCACGAAGCTGCTAATCGCATTGCAGTAGAGTTGGATGTTCAAGAAGAGCAGGTGGAAAAGGTACGCAGCAAAATTCAGTATTTGGAACCGGTAGGCATTGCTTCCTACACCATCCAAGAAGCCCTTCTTGTGCAACTTCGTTTCCTCGGCTATGACGAAAATAGTGTGGAGATAGCTATCCTTCGAGATACCTTTGATGCATTCCTGCAGAGAAGGGTAACGTCTATCTGTCATGCCCTCAAGCTTGCCCCTGAAGTCGTAACTTCTGCCTTTGAAACGATCTCCACCCTTGACCCAAAACCTGCCCGGAACTTTCGAGAACTCGCCTCAAGCTGCGTGCAACCGGATATCATAATCCAATACCGTCAAGGAAAATTGGAAACAGCGGTAAACGAAGGATCTCTACCTCCACTCAAACTTTCAAGCAAGGTTCGGGAGATTCTTTCTAACCCCGATGCCTTCAAGCAAGAAGACGTGGAATTCGCGCGACGAAAGCTGGAAACCGCACGGATGTTCATAAAAAGCATCCTGCAACGTCGGGATACACTTTATCGTCTGGGCAAAGAACTTCTCTTAAGAAATTTCGACTTCTTCTCCGGACGCAGCCTGAGAATCATCCCACTAACCATGAAAGACGTCGCTGATACCCTTGAACTTCATCCCTCAACAATCTCTCGCGCCGTACGAGACAAATATATAGATAGCCCGGTTGGCATCTTTAACCTCAGATCTTTCTTCACCAAAGGAGAGCAGGATCCCACGTTGGTGAAACTCAAAACAATGATTGCCGATGAGGATAAAAACAACCCCCTTACCGACTCAGACATAGCCAAACGTCTCAACATCATGGGCCATCGCATCTCCCGCCGTACCGTTGCAAAATACCGCCTGAAACTCAACATCCCGGACTGTTTCCAGCGCAAAGCGTTAGGTTAACTCAATACAGATTCTCAAACAAATCGCAGCGCTGGATTAAAGGATAGATTGATGTTTTTCG
>JAFGSK010000037.1 GCA_016934635.1 Caldifarciminota bacterium | reverse complement strand
GCCGTGATCCACGTGACCTATCGTGCCGATGTTTATGTGCGGCTTACTGCGATCAAACTTGGCCTTCGCCATTTGCTGTTCCTCCTTGAATTCGAGAACAAAAAATCATCGCGCGGTAAGCCCCTGCTTACCTGCGAATTTCAAATACAACGTCGGTCGATGTTACCAATGACCACTTTCCCCGCCTCGTGGGGGAACAAGAAGTATAGGCATAAACCGATGCTTGTCAACCCCTAAAGCGTTATTCGAGTAGGATATAATCGATGCATTAACAGGGGGTCTTCAGGAATCGAGACGGTTGGGTGTTGAGACGGTTGGGCGTTGAGACGATTTGGTGTTGAGACGGTTGGACATCGAGACGACTTGTAAGACATGGGTTTTTTTAAAAAAGGGCGGGGTATGCCCCGCCCTTTTGAATTCCGATCTATATAAACCCCGAAGTGCACACGTGTCCCTAAGTGACGGACAGGACCGTATGTCTAAGGCTGCAGCAATGCCTTCTTCACTATACGTTTCGAGATCGAGGCAAACGAACCCCCTTCCTTTTCCTCTTTCCATTCCAATACATAGAGGTAGACGCCTGGTGAAGGCTTCCTACCGTTCTCGGTCATGCCGTCCCAGGTTTCCTCGAATGTGCCGCCGTATTCAAGTTCCTTTTCGGCAAATAGGGTACGGATATGCTCGCCTGCACGGTTGTAGACCTGTAAGGTGACGAGTCCTGCCCTGGGGATGGAGTAGACAAAGGTTGTAGGACCTGAGAACGGGTTGGGATAGTTGTGGACGTCGAGGTCCGGCTCTAATACGGTGGTTATGAGCACGCTGTCGCGAACCGAGGTGTCGGCTGCGAATCCGGTCTCGATCCATACATAGCGAAGCTCAACCATAGATGTGTCGAACTCCTTGCCTACTATGCAGCCAAGATCCGCAGTCGGGGTAACCACCAGCTTCAGGTATACGGTATCCAGAACGCTCACCGCGCCCAAGTCCTCGAAGCCGTCGTTGTCGGCATCTCTTAGCGGGGAACCGTCTGAAAAGGTCAGCTCTGCATCCCAGCCGAGGTCATTGACAGGAGCTGTCCAGCAGCGAATCGTGTCGGTGTATTCACCGTAGTTGGCCACCTTAAGGCTGTCGTATACCGCGCTTTCTCCAGGGCCGATTGCAGAGCAGGTATCAGGCCAGATCTTAACATCTACCGTAATCGGGAACAGGCATACCGTCAAGCAGACGGCAGAGTCGTATACCTCAGGATCGACAGTAGACCGGGCATAGACGACGGTGGTATCCACATCGCCTTCACGGGAGGTAAAAGGAGGGGTAACGTCAAGATAGACGGTATCTACTCCGCCTGATCCGGCAAGGCTGCCGATGTCTGGTAAAAGGTCTCCGTTAGTGTCCTGGAGCGGGTTACCGTCGTTATCGAACAACTCGTGTGTCCAGCCGGACTGGGTCAAGGTTGTATCTATGTTGGGTATGTCAGGGCCGTTGCCGTTGTTTATAACCTCGAGTGTATGGCGTGCCGGGTCACCGGCATTGGTGTAATAAATTTGATTCGGACGGATACGTATCCCAGGAACAGCACTAATCCTTACGATAAGCTCAACCGTATCCCTGACTTCCTCGTAGATGTCTTCGAACTGGGGATAATCGTAATCCGCCGGGTAGTTGGCGGAGGTGACCTCGAGGTAGATCGTATCTGCGTCACCGGCAACTGCCGAATAAGGGACTCCGACCCTCACCTGCAAAGGAACGGGTAGAGGCGGGTCGTCGGGCGCAACGTCTGCAATGTCTACAAGATTATCGTCATCGTCGCTGTCTTCGAGATCGGTTCCATACTCGTCGGTCACCCTGATCGGCCAGGAGGTCTCAGGCTGGGTGGCCCACCAGTTGAAGTTGAGGGTGTCTGCACGGTAAAGGCTCGTGTGGCTGGCTTCCAGGTTAAAGACCGCTACGTCGGCAGGATAAGCCTCAAGGGTCATATTGGAATCGAGACTGACTTCTATCTGGCGGATGGTTGTTACCAGGACGGCAGTGTCCAGCCAATCCGGATTACGTACCGATTGTCCTGAGAAGAAGCAGGTGTCGGTGTAACCGAAGGGAAGCTTGTCAACGGGTGTTACTTCCGCAAGAACCTCGAAAGTACCTCCTTGAGGAAGGGTGTCGGTATCCGGTCTGCCGTCGCCGTCTACGTCTGGTAATGGTTTACCTGAAGTATCACAGATTTCAGTGGTGAATTCAGGGTCCAGTGAGTTGTAGACGTCCATATTGATTACGTCCCATGCACTGCCGTTGTTTTCAATAAATAATCCGTACGGATGAGTGACAAGGCACTCAGTTTGTTGATACTGATCAGGTAACACGGCTATTGATGGTTGAAGGGCAGACCGTAAAGGGAGAGGGTACACATCCTCACTTTCTTTTACGTTTTCCAGTGCCGATGCAGGATAAGAAACTCCATCTGAAGCAGCAACGGCCTGAGATGAATGCACAGTGATAGGTAACTCCGCGTTGTCCAGATCATCTATACGGATTACGGGATCAGGTGCAGGGTTATTAAGAATCCGGGTTACAGAACCACTAGCAATTGAGGACGGGTTGGGTGCATAAGTGACGTTCGGGTCTGGTTCTGGATTACAAGATTCGTTTGGCTCAACCGCTGCGAACGCTTCAACCTTTTCCTCTCGATCGTTGCGAGAACCTTCGAGCCACACACGCTCGCCAAAGGCATAAATAATTCCAAGACGGTGCGCTATGCCGAGCTTCCCGTAAGGATTGATGCAGTAATCGACCCTGAGGTTTTTAATGTTGAGCCCCACGCCTCCGGTCAAGCCTGAGAACACCGAAAGCTCTGCTATGTCTTGAGGCCCGGTCTGGTAGCCTACGCGGGTTACGATTATATCGAAATGCGATATCTCGACTCCGACGTGAAAGCTCGGTATGTTGTCAAAGGGAATCCTGACGTCGGCAGCGAGGTTCACCCCATAGATATAATCAGGATAGGAGAGGGCTGCGCCTATCCTGGCCTGGATAGGGGTCAGCCTCCTCACGCCTCCGTACTCTACGAGGCCGACGTTCTGAAGAACCACGCCCCACGAAAACGCAGAAGTGGACCTCATGTGAATGCCCAGGTCTGCTGCCCCACCGAAACCTGAAGCGTTGTAAAGATCCTCGTAGATACCCTTGAGAGAAAACCCGAGACCGAATCTTTCACCTATCTTTCGGGCATAGCCTAGGCAGAACATGGACTCGTAGGTCATGATCGTTGTAGGTTCGGCTCCACCGTTCCCCGGCTGATTGCTGTCATCCCAGTACTCGATGCCTGTAACGCTTGAGAAGTTCAGGGCAAGACCGAGGGAGTTCTTTTCGGAGACCGGCCATCCAAAGGCAACGTACTCGTCCCTTATACCTGCCATCCACTCCTGGTGCGTGAGGAGTAGCTCGGACGAGGAAAGCTGGTAAAGACCTGCCGGGTTCCACCAAAGGGCGTTGATGTCCGAGGCAAGACCCGCGTACGCAGAACCCATGGCCGCTGCCCGGGGTCCGAAGCCTATCTTTAGTAAGGGGTCGGCGGTAGTGCCTGCGCTGCCCGAAAACTGGGCAAAAGACGCCGTAGCGATTAATAACCCTAACACGAAGACTTTTTTCATGATAATCCCTCCTTAGTTTAAGGGTTTATTTGTTCCCACTTTCCTCAGTTACGCCTCCACCATACTACTGTATAATATCGAGAAGACCTACTTTGTCAAGTGCTCGGGGTATTCGGGGTCAGGGAATAAGCACATTTCGCAACTCGGCAACCGCTTCCAGCGCAGGCGCCGGATTGACCATCATCCCTGAACCTATCTCGAATCCTGCAAGGGGTTCCGCTCTTGGGACTATCTCAAGATGTGTATGGAAGGTTCCGGATTCGTCACCCAACGGCTCGGTATGAAAAACGATGTTGTAATCGAAGGGATCGAAGAACCCGGATAGCGCTCCCAATACCTTTTTTACGAGCGCTGAGAGGTCGTCGAGTTCAACGTCGGTAAGATTTAAAAACGAAGGCTCGTGGTGAACCGGAGCAATCCATATCTCGCGCGGGAACCTGGGCACGGAAGGGGAGAGGGCCCTGAAGCTTCCCTCTTCAACTACGATAAAAGGGTCTGAGACATCAAGGCAAAGCGGACACGAGCCATGCTCGGCCTGACTGAGGAAGGTATCTGCTTCCTCCGCTAACCGAGGGGGAATCATTGACAGACCGACAAGCTGGGTATGGGGATGGGAAAGAGAAGCGCCTCCGCGCAGACCCTGATTGCGAAACGCCATCAAGGCGGCCAGGTGTCGGTTCAGGCTGTGGCAGGCCATACGTTCCCGTATGGCCTGCATAACGAGCGCAATATCATTCACGGGCATCCGGTGAAACACCGCTTCATGATCAGGTGTCTCGACTATCACTTCGTGTATTCCATAGGTCTCTGAACCGGCCTGACTTGAAAAGATAGGATAGCGGTTTTCAAACACCCTAACCTGCCATTCCTTCCTGCCTTCGGGTAACATAAACAGGGTAGGCGGTGTTTGTGTTTCCTGGCCCGGACAGAACGGGCACTTCTTTAGCTTTCGTTTTTTCCCATCCTCCCTCGGTCGAGACGCCCGGTCAGGAGTCGTGAAAACCGGTGTTTTGATCAGAGAATACGTTTTATCCAGAAACCTGTTCCTTATTTAGGATACCTTAATCTAGTCCTGATCTGGCTCCGGAGTTACATCCTCAGGTTGAGATTCGGTATCCGGTTCAGAGCCGGGTTCTTCGGGCGGAGGGAATTCGGCGGGTGGTTCTTCAATAATTTCAATCTGAGCGGACGCCGTCAACCGTTCACGAAGCGCGGTCTCCGCGGCCTCTTTCTTTTCCTGAGAGATTTTTTGTCGGATTGTGGACTGTGACTGCTCCAGTGTCTGCTGATACGCCTTTTTCTTGGCTTCAACCGAGACCAGCCAGTAACCCTCGTCGGTTTTTATGGGTTTGGTTACCGTGCCATCCTTGGCCTTGAAGGCCTGCTTCTCGTAAGGTTTACCGGACTCGTCCTTCTTGATGTATCCCACGTAGCCCGAACGCTGGGCCGTTTCTGCCTTGGAGTAGGTTCTGGCCAGGGAATCGAACTTGACACCTTCACTGATTAACTCGTAGATCATCTTGGCCGTGTCCTCTGAAGCGACCAATATCTCACGAACCTTGGCTTCGGCAGGTTTCCAGAACTCCTGCTTGTGTTCCTTGTAGTAGGTTTCGATCTCCTCGTCTCCAACTTCAGTTTTTGACTCCACCTCTTTTTGCATAAAATTGTTGACAAGGGTCTGTCTGCGATTTGACTCGATCAGATTACTCAGGCTGTCAGCTAAAAAGAGTTTTTGTTGAGCGAGTTCGTGTCCGAAAACCTTATCATCAATCATCTGGGCAAGAATCCTTTTCCGCAATATGGTGTCTTGTTCCTGTTCAGGCGTTTTCATAGGCAGGGATTCAATGTAGGCATCGATATCAGATTCGGTAATTACTGTACCTGCCACCTTGGCCAAGGTGGCGCCTCCCAGGAGGGTATCCAGGGCTGCAGAAGCCCGGAAACGATTCAACGCACTTTCGCTTAATTCGACCATCTTTCCCCTTTTAATCATGTCCTCGATCCAGGAGGCAACCTCGTCGTATGGCCTGCGAACCTTCTCCGTGCGATCCTCAAGAAGGATGATCTCCCAGCCTCGAGTGGTCCAGTAAGGTTCACTTACGGTGCCGACACTGAGCGTTTCCGCCACCGGCTGCATGCCCGCGCTCAAACCTGATAGAAACCGAGACTCCAGCAGTCCTCCTTTATCCTTTGTGGGCGCCGTTGAGTAGGTCTTGGCCACCGAGTCGAAAGGTACATCGGCCTCGAGCATCGCCAGCACGGAATCAAGATTTACCGAGTCGGTTACTATCTCCCTGATCGTGTACTTGGGGAGAACGACGAACTTGTCGGTGCTGTCTTTGTAGAACTTTTTCATCTCCTTCTCAGTTACGTCGACCTTCTCAACTACTTCCATATTATAGAGTTTTCCCAAAAGCATCCTTCTTTCATATCCAGTAAGTTGATCTACGAGCGAAGAATCGGTCAATGGATTAGGGATCATTATCTCTTTCGGACGACAGCTTTGACAACTCAGTTTAATTTTGACCTCGGTCGACTCAGACGGAGCATACTCGTCCCTGGCGGCAAGCTTAAGCAATCGTTCGTATACCACACGGTCGACGAGTTTCTTGCGACCTTCAGGGGTATTGGCGTCTTTCTGCTCTACAGGAGAAAGCTTGGATATGATTTCATCTAATTCCAACTGACTGATAGGGTAGGAGTCCACATAGGCTACCCTTATCTCGTAGTTTTTTAAGAAGCACCTTTCGATGGCCGAAAGCGCGTCATCATAATAGGGGGAATCGGAGTAGTCGGTCACGACCTTCTCATAAGCCCTGGCCGCGTCGCTGAACTGTTCGCTGCGTTCCAGAGCAAGACCTAAACGGTAATATATCTCGCCTTCTTTTCCCTTTGGGATACCGAGCTTGATTAGTCCTTCGTAAACCTTGGCAGCATGTTCAGGAAGTCGCGCGTAGTAAAGCAGTATGTCTCCTTTTTCCAGGTTTAGCAGGTATTCCTCCTGCTTCTTCCATCCTTCTTCTTCCAAAGCGGCCTCAAGCTTCATCAATGCCTGAGGCAGGGAATCATTGGCACACATCCGTCTTGCCTCGAATAAGACTTCCTCAACTGGTGCTGCAGTTGCTAAGCTCACGGCCACGAAGATTATAAGTATTATTGCGCGCGATTTCATACCGCTCCTTTCGTTGATTTCCTGTCTTTAATTGTGACCTGCGGTTGGTATTAAAACCAACCTCGTATCTTTCTTTTAATCATGGGGCCCTGCCCCAACACAATTTCTGAAATTATACTCCAGGTTGCAGCAAAATTCAACCTTACGGGTTGGATGTCAGAATCGATACCCTGCCGCAACCAGGTGCGTACCACCCAGACCGCCGTCGTGAGTCCGGTAGGCATAATCCGCAAAGAAGCCCTTGAACGCTCCTCCTGCACCTACTGTCCAGCCGTAGTCTCCGCGACCGGCACGAAGTGAAAGAACGTCAGCGATTACGAACTCAACACCGCCACGAGGACGAAGGTAGATAGGTCCCAGATGAGTCTCCAGGCTGTCCAGACCCTCAAGGCTTACTTCGCTTTCCAGATAAAGACGCAGCTTACTGCCGTTAAAGGCAAACTCCTGCATGCCTCCTAATCCGGCCCTGGGGGTTAGATAATCGGTGGAATCGGTGCTCCAGAACACCGGGCTCGAGGAGGCGTTCTGAAAACGGGCTCCCAAGGCTAATCCCCAATCAAAGCGATAACGGATACCCAGATCCGCGCCCAGGCCAAACCCACTGGCCGCTACCAGGTTTCTGTAGAATACCTTTAGGTTTGCACCCAGGGATAGATGTCCGTCAGTACCTGTATATACCCCTGAGACCTGTCCGACCCAGTCTGCTGCAGTTACTGTATCGTCAACAACAGGCCGGTTGTCAGGGCCTACGGGTCTTGTCGTATCAGGAAGACTTGTCAGGTAGATATTTCCAGCTCCGTTGCGATAGAGGAGACCGCCTATGCCACCGAAGCTTGTTTTGTAGCTTAAAGCCAGTAGATCGTTTGCAATTCGTCCGTTGCCTGTAAATGCCGAAGTATGTTTCAAGAGCACCCCTGATCCTGCATCCAGACCGGTAGCCGGGTTGTACCCCCAGGCGGCAGGGTCCATACCCCAGGCTACACCACAACTGCCTACACCGGCCGCAGCCGGACTCTCCCTGTAAAATTCAAACTCGGCACCTAAATCGGTCCAAGCCGCAGCCAGTAAGACTGGGAACAGGATACAGATAATTACTGTGGGGAAGCGACGCATCGAACCGTTGTTTCCAGTTCCTTTGTGAAATAACGCCTCGAGGCGTTCACGGGCTGGAGTTCGGCTTTTATTGTATAAAGTCCTGAGGGTGATGTATTCCCCCTTGAATCTAAACCGTCCCATACGATTAAAACCTCCCCGATTGGGTATTTATTTTTTGGTATCTCCCTTACAAGGAAACCATTTTCATCGTAGATGTTGAGGGTGATTGTAGCCGACTCTGTCAGATATATGGAGATAGTAGTTCCCTTCTTTACGTCGAATGGATTGGGGAAACATCCCGCGATAAATCCGTCGGCTCCTATCCAGTAGTACTGCCCACCCTCCTGTTCAACAATAAACACCTGGCCCGTAGGTCTGTTTATTAAAATCCCCCGTGGTGAATAAAACTCGTATTCATCCACACCTTCCCTGCCTATGCTTATTATGTACCAAAGTCGATTATCGAACTTATGCACCTGGTGGTTGTGCATGTCGGTAACGTATACGCTTCCCGATCGATCTATACCTACGTAGGCGAAGTAAACCTTTTCGTACCCCATCTCCTTGTATGTCAACTGGGTCTTGACATCGCCATAGAGGTCGAACTTCGATATCCTGCGATGACGGTCATCTATAACCACCGCGAAGTTGTCGTTGTTTTCGTTGTCCGGGTCGTCGCGGTCAATTACAGCGATGGCCGTTGGTTTGAAGATATCCTGAGTCCATATGGAACGGGTACTGCCGTCAGGGTTAAGCACCACCACCCGGTTATTACCTTCGTCGGCAACGTAGACCGCACCCTTTGAATCGACCGCTACGTCGGTGGGATGCTTGAAATCCGGTCCAACTTCACCCAGCCACTCGAGTTCACCGTCTTCCTTGTATTTAAGGTGGACTATCCTGTCGTTGCCGGCATCTGCAACGTAAAGATCGCCATTACGGGTAACCGCAAGGCCCATGGGGGTTTTGAACTGCCCTGTACCTGATCCCTTCTCTCCGTAACGGGCAAGTCTATCGAACTTTACGTTGTAGATGATCTCTCCCGCGCCGGAGTGGGTTGCAAAAAGTGAGAGCTCATCATCGTCCGATTTTCTGGCGGTGTCGTCATACATTGCCAGCCTGACACCTGTAATGCCCTCTGGATCCTGGAACTTGAAAGTACCGCCAAGAAACAACGAAAGGTAAAAACGGTTTACACGGTTATATCCCAACGTATGCCTGTACGGCGGCACTAACAACGTTGAGGGTGTATACTCATTTGCTGCAATGAGCACATTTAATAGAAGTAAGATAACTCTCACTCCTGTTAACTTTAGTCAAAAACCGACAGATGTCAAGCGCTTACTTCACCGAGTAAGTAAAACCGCTTTCTTCGTTTCCGTGTGATCGCCTGCAGACAGCCTAACGAAGTACACCCCATTAGGGATGCCTTCTTTCCATTCCGCCTTGAACGCGCCTGGTTCATGAACTCCATCCACGACGGACTTCAACAACCGCCCCGACGCGTCATAGATGCCGACGACTACGTGCAAACGGGAAGGAACCGAGTAAAGGACGTAATCTTCCAGTAGATCGAGAGAGAACGCGGCAGGCGGACGAGCTTCACCAGCGCCTGTCCAGCGGCCGTCGGTAAAGTCCTGACCTAACATCCTCGAAGCTAGCGGCGAATAAGTACGGGAGGAGGGCGTAAAACCCCAGCCCGGAAGATTGGGAGATACGGTATATGTTCCCCCATTGTAGAACTCTATACCGTAATACCCGCCTGTGTCGGTAATTACATCCAACGTGGTATCCCCGGATATGGTGACAGGTACGTTTTCCATTGCCTCGCCTGTGGAGTCGGTAACCTTGCCGGTGATAAACAGAGGCTGTCTTAGTTTCATTACTAACATGTCCCAGTCTTCTCCGTTATGATGTGAACCCGCAAGATAGACGTAACCTTCTTCGTCTACCTCTATTGCCTCTATCTCCTGCTTACCGGGTACTGTGTCAACCCATGCCCATAAGAGGTTGCCTGC
>JAFGSK010000001.1 GCA_016934635.1 Caldifarciminota bacterium | reverse complement strand
CTCCTCTATTGATCGGTTCTTCTTAACCGGACTAATCTATTATAACCACCTTTCTTGTTGCCTCAAACCCCTCGGCTTCCATACGAATCAGGTAGATACCTGCGGCCACCTTGCGCCCGTAAAAGTCAACTCCGTCCCAGGTGCGTTCGTATTGACCGGGCTGGAACTCGTCGTCTACTAATGACTTGACCAAACGCCCATTGATGTCGAATACGGCAATCTCGACCAGGCTTGAGTGAGGTACTGAAAAGGATATCCTGGAGTCGCTGCGAAGCGCCTGGCTTTTGACTTCAAGTGAAAAAAAGCTTGGGATGTTAGCGACCTCGGTAACTGCATCCCAGCAACGTGTACCCAACTCGTCGTTCACCGGACACTCATCGCCTTTAAGTTCGGTTCGTGCCTCGAACCTGAACCAGTCCTTGCTCGGCGTAGTCCATGTCGGGAATGTGACGTCAATCCTGTGGGGATTTCCAAGGTCGTTACCGCGCCAGTCAAGGTTGTTCACCGGCTCGGAAGCGCGCCAGACGAGCGAATCAGGTGTTGGTCCGCAATCATATATCTCGATATCTACTGTAAAATCGTGCTCCTCGTAAAAACCGAAGTTCTCTACCGTAGCTATACAGGTAAACTCGGCGCCTACAGGATATGGGTCGGTCCAGGAGCCGCCCCATGGGTGGCCTTCCTCGTTTTGGAGGTCAACCACACCCACGTCGTGGGACAAAAGACAGCTTACCCACATACGTGTGGTGTCGTTGTACGGGCAGTGGTCTGAAAGATCGGGGCCTACCTCACCCAGGCGCACCAGACCGATGAACTCGTAATCAACGCCCACGTCCTCGATCGGCGGCGGAGAGCCTCCAGGTTCTCCATACACCACCTGCCAATCGACACAGGCGCCCACTAGCTCAAACGGCGTAAAGGACTCCAAAAGGGTATCAGGATTGTCCGTAGTATCACCTGGCCATCCGATATGGATTACTTGTAAACTCTCAGACCAGAATGTATCACCTGTCTCTACCTCAACCACGAACAGCTTGATCGGGAAGGATGCGTCGTCCGGCTCAGCCTGGCGTCCCAGGTTGGCGATACCGAGCTTTACCTCCAGGGGTTCGCCGTCCTCAATCCAGTCTATGTAAGGTTTCTCGAATCGGTAGGCTGTCAAGTCGTGCGGCTCTTCGAGGTAGTAAGGAGGGCCGGGCTTGGGGTTCATTGGATACGGCCCGAAGCCAAGGTGTACGAAAAGCTCGATAGGGTAGTTCCAGGTGTCGGTCTTTACAATCAACTGATCTGTGGTCGGCATCTCGAGATGCCTCCAGTTGAAGGCGCCGTTGCACGGCCAGCCGCTACAAGCGGGGGAGTTCCAGTCCGCGCTCCGGGTCTGGGTTAAAGCGCCCGAGTTGTAGCAGGGATGCGGAACAAGCCCGTACTTCAAGCCGACCGAAGGCATCGAACCTGTCCAGCCCGACGAAGATGCGGTTAACCCTGCCCAGGTGTTGCCGTCAGATGCGGAGTGAACGAAGACGCCCGTGTACTGACCGGTTTTGGGGTTGTGGTAGCCGAAGTGGACGTTGTTCCAGCCTTCCTGGTAGGTTTCACAGCAAGCCTTGCCGCCCTTCACCGGCGCCGTGCTGGGCGGGTCAGAGATGCCGCCTGCTCCTGCGTCCGCCTCGTACATTGCCAGGGCAGGGTAAACAGGGTTCCCGAAAGCAGGGTCAGGCATCCGGGCTATATAGCAGCGTGCACCGGTAACCAGAACCCCGTTCTCTGCAGGGTAAAACTGACCCAGGTAGAATTCTTGGCTTGCATTGCCGCAGACCGTATCAACGGTCGTAAAGTCCCAGTCATAACCCAGGGTGTCGTCGCAGGCTACTACGGTAACAAGGCTAAAGGTGTCGTTTGCCGGATTCTCTTCCGTGTCCAAATCCACTATCAGTAAAGCGATATAGACTGTATTGAACTCTTCGGGCATCCAGCCCGGCATTGAAAGCGTATCGTGTTCACCTGCTGCCTGGGAAAGGCCGTAAATCGATTTGCTGTAGACGGGTGTCGCTCCGTCTTCCTCCCATATCTCGAGGGTAATGTCATACGTTGCCTGGCTGTCTCCGAGATTGGCAACCTCAACCTCGGGCTCAATCTCTGTCCAGCGCAGCACTATCCTGCCGGGCGAGAATATACGCCACGCCGCTGCATCGCTTAACGCGTTAAGCCCTGAGATCATTATCAATACGCCCAGGACTATAAGACATATCTTTTTCATCGTTCCTCCTCTTAGTCCATTATTACGATCTTCCTTTCGCTTGAGTAATCTTCAACCTCCTCAAGCTCCATTCTTACTATGTAGTAACCCGCTGATACCCGTCTTCCCTGTTTGTCCATAAGATTCCAGAAAAAAGAATGACGACCGGCAGCCAGCTCTTCGTTAACCGGGGTTGCGATGATGACCTCCTGAATATCCGTCACTGTGAGCTTGACGCAAGTTGAATGAGGTATTACATAAGTAATCCTGACGGAATCCCTCGTCGGGTTAGGATATATTGTCTCAAATCCAAACGGCGGACCATCGACTATCTCAGCAACCGCCATGTTGATATTTGTGGTGTACTTGTCGTTCTCGAGATCTTCATCGACTTCGAGCTCGGTTCGACAATCGAATCTTAACCAATCCTCGCTCGGAACGGTGAATACCGGGAACTTGACCTCAATCTGGTCGGATTTGCCGATGTTTCGTTTTTCCAAACCCTCGACGAGTTGTGTATCCTGCCATACCAGAGAGTCAGGTTCCATTGTTACATCGTATATCTCGAGACTTACCTGGACGTCGTGCTGGGGTTCCGAGCCGAAGTTTTTTACCGCGGCAACACAGGTGAACTCGGTACCCACAGGATAGGGATCAGTCCAGGGGTTGCCCCACGCATGTCCTTCTTCGCTTACTAGATCGACCACACCTACATCATGCGACAGAACGGTGCATGATGCAAGCAGGAATATAATAGCAATAGCAGCGATAAGATGTCTCATTCTTCCTCCTCTATTGATCGGTTCTTCTTAACCGGACTAATCTATTATAACCACCTTTCTTGTTGCCT
>JAFGSK010000036.1 GCA_016934635.1 Caldifarciminota bacterium | reverse complement strand
CTTGACAAAGAAGGTGCCGCGTAATATGATTACGTCTATTAACTACGGTCCGCTGTCCAATTTCAACAGCGAGCGGGACAATCCCTAGGAAAAGTCATTGATGAATTGGTTCGTAAAACGGATTACCCCAATCTCTTTATACCACAGCCATGGAATATTAGATTAAGCCAATGGCGAAACATAGCTTATCATCACTCTGTGGTAATTGAAGAAAACAATATTATTTGCAGTTATGGAACTGCCCCCAATATTAGAGAGATTCGGCTTACTAAAGAAGAACTTTTCTCGGTTGCACATAATATACTTACCATTCACCAATGTTTGGACCTAGCGCAAGGCTTATTTTTCGTGGATAACATTAGTCATATTCGTTACTACCTACCACCTACAGATATTAATGATGTACGGAGTGAAGCATTATTCCTTCACTTTGCCTCAGGTCTAGCCACTCAAGGATTCGAAATACTTGAATTCAATAGAAACCCAAATGAGGCAAAACTTATTGTGAAAGATTTGTCCGATCTAGACCCTGACAATCGTAGGTTTCATGCTTCGCAGTTTTTATTTCAAGTTTGGCTATTTACAAAGTCTAAGAATGTCATAGTTGAATACCATGAAAAAGATAATACGCCGAACCTTCTTGTAAGTACTGATTCTGAGACCTGTGAGAAAATCTACGCAGGCAAATTGAAACCTCTGGATCTGGCGAACTTGCAACAAATGATCGATCTTAAGACAAATATATCAATCCCTCCCCTTCCTGAAGATTAGGGCTCTAGTAATTATTAGCCCCCCTGAGTCATCGCGAGCTAGCGACTGGAGGTCGCATGAGCGGGAGCTCAGCCATCTCCGATGGGTCGCTTGCGCAAAGCGTTGCGGCGCGTCCAGAGGACGCGATTCCACAACACAAAGAAGAGATACTGCGACCTTTTTAGCGGAGCTAAAAAGCAGCACAACCTCTTGACAAGAGCGAGCTCAGGCGTATATTTTTATTGTTAACAAAATCTTTAACGGTCTTAACTGGAGGTCGCGATGAAACGAATCATCGTACTGGCATCACTGCCGGTGATGCTTCTTGCCTTAACCAAAGTGAACCTTATCCGCAATGCAGGCTTCGAGCAAGCCGAGTGTCTCTGGCTTCTGGAGCTTTCCTCGTTCCAGCTACCGAATACGGCAGAGGGGTCAACCCATGACGATGAAGACAGCTGGTCGGGCGATTACTCCGCGTTCGGCGATACCAGGATCGCTCCCGAGTGGAACGAGTACAATACGGGCGTCAATTTTACCATCCACCAGGAGTTCGTCACGCCCAAGACCCTGGCGGACATAGACAGCATAAGCTGGCGCCAGCGGATCATGTTCAAGGACGACGATTACCACAAGGGCGAAGCCTGCATGATAGCCGTGAGGTACCTTCAGGGTACGATGCTGGCCGACTCGGGCATAGGCTACGGGTTCATGAAGCCCGGCTACACGTTTCTCGACGGATGGGTCGACGTATCGCGGAACTTCGTAGCGGGCGACACCGAATGGCTGTACTACGAACACTCCTTAATAGAAGACTTCGGCTGGCGCTTCGGGATGGATACCGTTCATTTCAGCGAATTCGTGTTTTATGGCTACGGCTGGTGGCTCCCTGGATGGGCAGGCCAGAAGATTCGGCTCGACGATATAAGACTACCGGGCTGGGCCGATTATGACATCGCCTTGACTCGGATAACGGGTGAGTTGGCGACACCATCGGTAATAGTTTGGAACAACGGTCGCGAAGATCTGGACAAGGTCAAGGTTGTCGTAACGATAACCGACAGCGGTTCGGTAGCGTTCGTCGATACGGTTTCGCTATCCTTAGATTCAGACGATTCGACCGAGGTTGTATTCGAATCCTGGACTCCGGCTCCGCATACGAAATACTCGATGACTTTCTGTACGGGTAACATGGCGGGAATGTTGATGGATGAGTGTGACGAGAACGACTTCGTTACCCAGGAATACAATTCCTGCATAGATGAAGACATCTCCCGGAATCTTTCCAGCCTGGAAATAATGCCGTCTCTTGGTTCTGTGATAAAGATTCGTCTTTCCGGCTCAAAAACCTCCGGGATCGAAAGAGTCATTATCTTCGATGCTTCAGGCCGTAAGGTTGACGAGATAGCTGTACCCCAGGCAAGGGGTTTGGTATCTTGGGGTGAAGGGCAAACCCCAGGGGTGTACTTCATCAGGATAGGGCCTAACGCGTCAAGTTCGACTCAAAAGGTTGTGCTGACAAGGTAGCTTGGAATCCACGAGGAATCATCCGGTCTGGTCTCTGATCCTGGTCTTGATCTACTGTAACTTGACCCAGCGTAAGCCGTTTTTATAATAAGCGATTGATATTATACAATCAAAGTGAGGAGAAAGTAGTGTGAGAAAAAAATTACTCGTTCAATGCTCGATGATCTTGCTATTCCTTGCTCCGCATTCGCTTCTTGGCTGGTTCAAGACATACGGTAATCCCAACTCGACTAACTGGGGAAGTTTCGTCCTTCAGACCGCGGACGACGGATTCATCTTAACCGGTGCCGCGGGTTCACTGGATATTGACAATACTTGCGATTTGTGGCTTTTAAAGACCGATTCCCTGGGCGACAGCTTGTGGGCCAGGGTTTTCGGGGCGAATAACGAGGAGGATGACGCGGGCAATTGCGTGCAGCTGACCGATGACGGAGGATTCATAATCGTTGGCTATACCGGGGAAAGCAATGAGGGGGTCAGGGATCTGAAGCTGATCAAGGTCGATTCCACGGGCGAAGCCCAGTGGGAACGTAATTACGGCGGATTAAACCAGAGCGCGGGACTTTTTGCCGAGCAGACCTTTGATGGTGGATATATCGTTACCGGCTCTACCTACGTTCCGGACAGTAACGGTGTCTGCCTCTGGCTTTTCAAAACCGATTCAGCCGGGATTATCGAATGGGAAAAAACCTTCGGAAGCGGGTTAAGGGACTACGGATGCTGCGTCAGGCAAACCTCGGACACCGGTTTTATAGTTGCAGGTACAAAAGGCTATCGCAATGAGATTACCGGTGTCACCGGAACCGATCTCTGGCTGTTAAAAACAGATATGAGCGGCGATATCATTTGGGAACACAGCTACGTTGACGGCTGGGAATCCAATCAAATAGGTTATTCGGTCCAGCAAACGACCGACGGAGGATATATCGTCTCCGGGTGTAGGGATTCGATTTTTGACCTCTGGCTGCTTAAGACCGATTCCAATGGCGATACCTTATGGACAAGAAACTACGGCGGAGAAGGCGGCCGGTATGTAAGGCAGACATCCAACGGTAACTACGTAGCAGTCAGCAAAACTGGTTCCGAGCCATGTGATTTAAGACTTTTGATAACAGACCCGAATGGAAACTTGATATGGTCAAGAACCTTTGGTTTGAGCGAGGTAAACCTGGGTAAATGCGTCGAGCAGACAAGTGATGGAGGATATGTGACTACCGGAGGACTCACTATTCAGTCCCCGCCTAATTCTCAACTCTTTCTCATTAAAACCGATTCCCTGGGTTATGCTGCCGTCTCCGAACCAACACCCGTAACCCCCGTAACCCCCGTAACACCCGTAACACCCAAATCCGATTTCGAGGTCATCTCCCCAATCGGTTATAAGATTACCCTGCGGTTCATGGAAAGTAATGAGCCATCGCGGGTTTTAATCTTTGACGCTTCGGGAATGATAGTTGATAAGTTAGACATCCCCAGTGCGGGCGGTGTGGTTGAATGGGGTTATGGTATGAACCCCGGGGTGTACTTCATTAAATCTGGATGGAGGAGCGGGAAAACTCACAAGGTCTTGCTGGTTAGGTAACACCCCGCCTGTCGGCATCTTCGTTGCCGCACACTCTACCCGACCGGGGCACTTCATTCAGGAAGGAGAGAAGACAATGATTCGAGATAATCAGTCAAGTTTACGCACGCCCTTTTTGGGGGTCTTTACTCCGTAGACCAGTTTGTTACGAACTTCGCGTTTGGCCAGAGGGGTAAGTTGATCGTTGTGGGTTTCCAGGAACTTCTCAACCGCAGGCCGGTCCCAGGGGATCAGTTCCCGCAAAGCCCAGGACATAGCCTTGACCACCATGTCGTCACGATCTCGAACCAGCTCCCGGCAGATCATAAGGGTCTTTTCAGTATTACCTGTTCCCCCAGCTGACTTGCGGTTGAACGTCACGGTACAGACCAGCGCAGCCCGGCGCCACCACCTGTTGGGAGAGGAAGTTCAGGCAAGCACTTGTTCGTCAGATATCTGGCCACGCCTCCAGGCCGGACCGGCAAGGGAATTGAATATATCTACAGTGCCCCAGTGATCCATCATCTCCCCGAACTTCTTCAAGTCCTTCCATTTGAGAGTATTATGAGCGGTAGGGTGCTTAGCTATGAAATCCGAACCCACCCAGCGCAGGTTCCACTTGCCCGTCTCCCACAACCTCAGCCCGAGGTCGATGACCTCGTGAGCAGGCCAGTCATGAGTCCTCGGTGCGTACTCCTTGATGAGCTTGCGGTACTGTCTGGAAACCACGTGCACGTCGTTGAATACCTCAACTACTTCTCTGAAAAATTGGTCGTTCATGCTAGTCCTTTCCCAAAACATTCATGTCCGCGTTTGAGAAATGCCGGTAAGCCTTATCACCGTATTGTTTGCTTAGTTCAGCCGCATAATCCCTGAGTGCGTGCATGGTCGATTTTCCGCCATTCTCAGGAGAAAACCTCATTTTCACAAACCAGCCTTTGTGACGCAAGGCCCCACCCGGAGTCAACCACCCTTTTTCTTTTAACGGCACGAATTCGCAATGCACACCGTAACCTTCCAGAAATTTGAAGTAGTGATTGACCACCTTTGAATGACCAGAGTACAACTTCTGAGCAGAATAGGACCCGGCTTCTATCACCAGATTATTTCCTTCGAGTTTTCCTGACAGTCCGAACGCCCATAAGAGCCTCAAGGCATAGTCCCTGTTATCTTTCAACGCATCGAGCCTTGCATACGGAATGTCTTCTTCGGAACCTAGGATTGCTATCAGCCCGTGAAGATCCCTGAAATGTGAGTCCTCGGACAGATTGACCGGGAAAGGAGTAGTTTTCGGAACATACGATACCCTGGTCATTTCTTTGATTTCCTCCGGAGCAAGCGATGCCCTGATCGTATCCAGATGCTTATGCCATTCATAAGGTTCTACGAATGTAAGATAGTCCTCATCCGGCATACGCTCGCCCAGGCGGGCTTCTGTTTTTTCCCTCGATGCCGACTCGAACACCGGCAGATACTCACAAGGAAAAACGGAGCAGTGAGCACAAGTCAGGATGCCGTTGAATACGGCGCACTTGCGCGTCCTGCAATTGAGGTAGCGCGTAGGTTTCTCGGCGGCAGGATACTGGCAGCCATCGCATGCACGAAGCTTTTCCGCACTGAGTCTGATCCCCAGGTATTTTTCCCAACCCGCGCTGCATCGAGATCTGTCTTCTGCGTTCTTCAGGTTAGCCTTGAAGCTAGGACAGCTACTACAAGTATTTCCGCATTTAGCGAACAACGTTTTCGATTTCTCGGTCTTTTTCAAACTCGTTTTACGACCTCTTCGGGGTTTCAAGGATAAATTATTTTTGACACGTAGGACATACATAGCAGGTGGAAGGTGGAACCCAGGATATTCGATTTCTGGATGATAGTTCCGCACTCCGGACACGGCTGATCCCTCATCCGCTTATCCAGGATAACCCGATAGCGTCCTGGCTTGCCGTAGATATCGACCTCCGAGTCACGACCGCCTTTCCTTGCGGCGTCGGCAAGAATCTTAAGGATTGTTTTGTAAAGTATCTTGCGCTCAACTTCGGAAATATCCCTGGCCTTACGCTTGGGATGAATCTTTGAAACAAACAAGATGTCCTGCAGGTAGCCGTTGCCTATCCCTGACAGGGCTTCCCCTTGCTTGATTAATACAGACTTTATTGGTTTACTCCCAAATATATCCAAGTAGTGGTTAAAGACTTCAAAGGTAAACTGGTTCTTATCAATGAGGGAAACCTCTTCAGCTCCCAGATAGCGGTGAGTGCTAATTTCAGAGGAGGTTAACACCTGTCCCCAGCCCCACGCGATAATTCTGTAGGTAAGGCAGGTACCGTCGGTGAAATCTAAACGAATGTTATACTTATCCGGAATACCCCCTGTATCTTTGTGATAAAGCAACTCTCCCGAAGTTTCCGATCCGCAAATAAAATATAAGTCGCCACCCAAATCAACATAGATACCCTTGCCTTGGGATCGCACCGACTTTATGGTTCTGCCGGTGAGTTTTTCCGAAAATTCATCAGAACCAAGATTTATCATCTTCATTCTCATTTGAGAAGCTGATTCCTTCTCGTCAAGAAGCGCCTTCTCGATCTTCTTACCCTTAAGCTCGGCATTCATCTGGTTAGCCAGATTTACCGCTTCCGGTAATTCCCAAGCCATAAATCCTCCTTTTTGCCTAAGACAAAATTATCGGAAAACCATTTATCCGATATACACTATCCATACTCATCCTTGGCTTCAGCAAGCACTGCCGGCACGTCCTTCTTCGAGATCCAGCAGTAGCTTAAAATATGCCCGTTATACACCACATTAAACACCCCATAGGCGGAAGGCGAGCGCTGCTGAACCTCTTTTGGGGTTTTAAGATCGATGATGCTCGCTTCCATTCTCTGTTTTTTTGCTTCGTCTACCACGATATCGGTGGCGTCAAGCAGATAAGGACATTGGACGGTTCGAACCACGGTTAGCCCCTTGCCCAAGGCCTGAGCGCGTTTGTCCCAGTCATCGGGAAAGGACGGATCCGCAGCATCGGCAAACTTGTGAACCATTAGCAGGAACGAGGGTGGTGCTTGATCAACCTTGACAAATCCGTATTTCCCCAGGAACGCTGGACTGGGGGCCCAGTTCCCGGTACTTGCCAGGACGACGACACCATTCTTGCCTTGAGCTTTGGCGTCGTCTAAAACGAGTTGGAGCAGTTCAGCCCCATACCCCTTCTTTTTATGTCTGCCTA
This sequence comes from Caldifarciminota bacterium, assembly GCA_016934635.1. Classification (GTDB taxonomy): domain Bacteria; phylum Hydrothermota; class Tepidihabitantia; order B3-TA06; family B3-TA06; genus WJJO01. The sequence continues at coordinate 24,915 of JAFGSK010000036.1, read as the reverse complement.
CCACCCAGATGCAGTGAATGAGTATACAGCCTGGAGCGTTAACTACTCGCCAGCCGTGCTCGGCTGGGATGTACTCGACGAACCCGCGGGAAACCTTGTAAGGCTTACCTTCATCGACCATCAGGAGTTTGATGCGCAGTCCCTTCTTGAATTCTTCACGATACCAGGCCAGCTTGTTCTGGTAGCAGACCTCCTTGGGCTTTGACTTCTTGCAAAAAAGATCGTATCTATCAAGATTCTCTGGTGTTACGTCAATTATCTCGTAGGAACTCATTTCTTTTCCCCCAGAAATTCAAAAAACTGTTTGGCTTTCTTTTTGGTCTTGGGACTGGTACTTTTCAGCTGACCCCGCACGAACTTCACAATCCCTTCCTTGTTTTCAGCCATCTCGTAGTACTCCATGAACGCATCTATGGCCCCTGCCTTAATAAGGTCCTTGTGTTTCTGGGAAGTCTTGTCGATATCCAGCAGTTTTGCCGTAATCACGGGTTCCAGCTCCGGCTTTGCCTTGACGATCTTTGCGGTCAGCTCGGTAATAAGCGCGGCAACGATTACGCTGTCTGAAAGCATGTCATAATACTGTTCAAGGATTTGTTCGAACTTACCTTTTGTATCGATATGGACCAGATCGGCCAGGATTTGGACTCCTATCCGTTTATGGTACGCGTTGCCGTCAAGGAGGCCGGAAAAGAAATCCCAGTGCGGGTATAGCACATGAGGATTTTCGAGGCTAACCTGTTCGAGTACCAGGAAACTGTTGAAACGGATAGTATCATTCTTGCTTTCGAGATTGTCCAGCAGTTCGGCGAGGATTTCCTCGTCTTCAAGGGCTTTTTCAACAATCTCCTTGATGTTGATATCTTTCTTATCCAGATTCAATCTACGCCTCCATGCACAAGATTATGGATTTTGTGAGAAAAGTCAAACAGAATGAATACCATACAAAAAAAACAGCCCGAACAGGTTGACATTTTGCCGAGATAAGGATATACTTAATCTTGAATTGGATCATGGTAATTGAACCATGGGAGGAAACATGAAGAAGTTAGGAGTATCTGTGGTCTTGGCGGTGTTAATCGTTGCCGCAAATACCCTTAATGCAGGTTGGATAACCACTTATGGTGGAGCAGACTATGACGGAGGGTATTCAGTATGTGAAAGTTCAGACCAGGGTTTTGTTATTGCAGGCAAGACCGCTGAAAGCCTTTTGATTTTTCAAGTCAATAGTGAAGGTACCGAGGTTTGGAACCATGCCTATGAAGAGATGAACGGAACTTGCGTTATTCCTGCATCTAAGGGTGGATACGTTGTTACAGGTTCTAAACAGGACCGTTGGCTAGGGCAGACCCTGCTTGTAATGAAAACCGACGTGAACGGTGATTCGACCTGGACAACGATACACGGAAAAGAGGGCTGCGAAGGCAACTCGATAATCGAGACCTCAGATGGAGGATACGTCATTACCGGGACAAATGGTACAACACTTTGGATACTTAAGGTTGACAGTTTGGGCTTGATTGATTGGAGTAAGAGTTTCGGGGCTTCAGGGCGAGGCTATTGTATACGTGAGACCTCAGACGGCGGATACGTTGTTGTTGGGAGTTTAGAATTGGGCGAGGAAAGAGAGGATCTATGTATAATCAAGGTTACTTCCGATGGTGACAGCGTATGGTTAAAGACTTATGGAGGGTTTGAAACCATTGAACAGGGTAACTCGATAGTTCCGATAGGTGGCGGAGGTTACTTTATTGCGGGTCGGTACGGAAGCGATATCTGGCTGCTTGAAACCGATTCCGAAGGCGATACACTCTGGAGCAAGGTAGATAATACCGGTCGTATCGAGCAGCTCTGCCAGACATCTGACGGGAATTACGTGATTACCGGGATGAGATACGGCGGCTTGACAAAGCAGGACCTCATGCTGCTCAAGATTAACACCGAGGGCAACCGGGTATGGCTGAAGACCTACGGGGGTGACAGCAACGAGCAAGGGTACTCAATTCTGGAACCCTCGGAAGGCGGCTTAATAATAGCCGGACAGACTCAATCCTACGGCGCAGGTAACTTTGATGTCTGGCTTGTCAGAACCAACTCTGCAGGCGATACCGCAGCAGTCGCCGAAGCTCCCCTCGTAACGTACACCGATTGGGAGGTAACCTTATCAGTGGGGCAGGAGATTGTACTTAGATATCAGGACAGTCCCCAAGGCTTCCATGCCGAGGTTTTCGACGCTCGAGGCTCCAGGGTAGGGGAGATGCAGGGATCAGGAACCTCAGGGATTCTTACCTGGGGCGAAGGCCGCGGGCCAGGGGTGTACTTTATTAAGCCTGTGGGGCTTGAGGTTGCGGCGCGCAAGGTTGTTCTGGTTAGGTAGGGACTTAAGGATAAGGTGAAGGGGGGTTGTATAAAAGGATAACTTACGGGGTGAATCACTTTTCTAAGTTCCATTTTTGTTAAAAGATACATTGAGAAGAGTCTGGCATGGATATTGCTTAGTAAACAACTGTAAATAAAATTAGCCCTTGAACGAGGAGGAGTGAATGCTTAGTATACGTGTTACATTAAAAGTAGTGTTTGTGGCGTTGCTTTCCCTTTTGCCTTTGGTGACTTTCGCGGGTTGGGAGCGAACCTACGGCGACAATGACCATGACGAGGAAGGGAAAGTCATCCTAGAGACCAACGATGGGAATTATTTAATCTTTGGTTCTCGTTTTCTTGTCGGGGATGAAAATCATGATATCTGGATTTTGAAAATCAATGCACAAGGCGATACACTGTGGACAAAGACCTACGGTGGAGATGATTACGAAGAAATGTGTCGCGTGGAATTGACAAATGACGGCGGTTATATAATGATAGGAGGAACTCATTCCTATGGACCGCCGGGTGTATGGCTCCTGAAGTTTGACTCAGATTGCGATACTGTTTGGACTCGGATATACCCGTATGAAGATGGGTGGGGTGGTTCTTTTGTATTCCAAACCCGAGATTCCGGGTATATGCTTATAGGGACTCATCACTATGACGGCGACTCATCCAAAATCATAATCTCAAAGGTGGATTTACTAGGGAACATTATTTCCGTGCAAACTTATGGTAACCAGAACGAGTATAAAAGTCCACTTTTGGGGGTCTGTAAAGCGCATAATTTGGGTTTTCTGCTTCTTGTTAATATTGATTCTCTTTCTAGCGACCATCTTTGCTTTTTACTTATTGACGAGGATGGTAATAAGGTCATCGTAAAAGGGTACGTACCCGGCGCTTTTGGGATTGTCCCTTGGTTTATATGCGACTTGGAACGTGGGTTTGATTACGAATATGTTCTTACCGGGATTTCCTATGGTGATGGGGACGACGGTTTTGGTCTATGGAATGCAGGTATAAACCTGTACTCAGTTGATGAGGTTGGTGATGATTGGGCGAATCATTATACGGATAGTGTATGTTTCGGTTGTGGAATCCACCCAACAAGAGATAGTGCTTATATAGTTAACGGGTCAGGTGGAATGTTATTCAAAACTCAGGGTAAATCTGGAGGAAAGGCATGGGTTCGTTACTACAAAGGAATCCTTCACGATGTCTTCCAAACACCTGACGAAGGATATCTTCTTACCGGTTATAAAAACAATGAAACCGAAGATCTTTGGCTCTTTAAGGTTGATTCCCTTGGTAACATTGGTGTACTTGAGGAACCTGTCAAGCAAACACTAGGTCTCTATTGGGATATCTCGAAATCCGTCGGGTCGCAAGTCGTGCTGAACTACGCAGACTACTCCCAGGGTTTTAACGCTGAAGTCTTCGACGCATCGGGCCGCAGGGTTGACGAATTACATTCAAGTCAGCCGTCTGGAACCCTTTCCTGGGGTGAGCATCACGGCCCAGGGGTGTACTTTATCAAGCCTGTAATCGATGGCACGAGGGCGCAAAAGGTCGTCCTTGTAAGATAGGGTAGGACAGGCAGGCCTGCCTGCCCTGGACAAACAAGAGTGTTTGTCCTACACACTTTTCCAGATAAACAGGAGTGGATCTTCGATTCGTGCGGCACAGGTTCTCCGACCTGTATATCGTGCTTAATTCGGACACCAGGGTGTTGTTTTTCAGGGAACCCCAAGGGCGAAATCAGCGATCTTCCCAGCGTCATGCACTAACCTGTGGGTAGGAGCTTAGTCGTTATTTATCGTACACAAAAGTAGCCTTTATCGCGCTTGTGGGGAATCCAGGATTTTGAGGAACCTCAATTAACCGGAGTAAAATTCGAGTAATTTTTCACCTTAACTTAAATATATCCAACACTTAACCCAATAGCTGGTAGTGTAGGTAAGCCTCGAATCAACTCCTGGGGTCTTGACAAGTGGGGGAAAACATGTACAATGTGGTTATGAGTGGTGAATTGTGGGTAATAAGATGCGGTTCAGAGGACAATTCAGGTACGCAATAGACCATAAGGGACGTATTGCAGTGCCGGCGTCTTTTCGCCGCGGGCTCGAGGCCGCGAACCAGCGTACGCTGGTTCTGACCAAGGGCTACGACGGAGAGATCGAGGTGCACCCATTATCTGAGTGGGAGCAGTTCGAAAGCGAGATGCTTCTTGCCCTTCCCCGTTACAAGCGAGAGACAAGAAGATTCACGCGCCGCAGAGCGGCTTCAGCCGCCGAGGTGGATATGGATTCCCAGGGTCGCATCATGCTGCCCCGCCACTTGATCGAGTACGCAGGAGTCCAGAAAGAGGCAATTATCAGCGGAGCCATCAGTCATTTTGAGATATGGAATCCTGAAGCCTTTGAGAAATTCGAGCAGGAATCAGAGCAAAACCAGGAAGCGGATTCCGAAAACCTTGAAAAATATTTATCCGATGAAGGGAGCGCATCATGAAAACTATAGTTAAGCGCATTGAGAACGTTCCTTTTGTGAGCCTTTCAGGTGAAGTGCAGGATGCAGATTTCGAAGAGCTTGTTTCGATGTTTGAAGCGATGCTTGAGGCAAACGAGCTTAACGTGGTTCTCAACCTGGCAGGTTGCGAACATATACAAACCAACCTTATACCTGAGCTTATCGAATTCAAGAGACGATTTAACGAGCGCTGCGGCGACATCAAGCTGATAAACGTATCCGACTACATCAACTCCCTGTTTAGTTTATACGGCTTTCATCCTTTTGAGATATATCCTTCCAGGCAGGCGGCGCTCAAAAGCATCGCCAGAATGACTCATTGATGCACGCTTTTAGATGGATGAGACTTATGACGCAGAGGAACATCAAGGCCCTGATGGTTTTCATCGGTCGGTGATGTGTGGTGAAATTGTGGCTTATCTTGCTCCGACAGGAGACGGTGTATTTGTCGATGCTACCCTCGGAGGAGGCGGACATACCGAAGCGCTGCTGAGAGCGGGTGCGGCCAAAATGATAGTACTGGACATGGATGGGGAAGCCCTCGCCTATGTAGGCCATAACCTGGCGTGCTTTGCCGAGCGGCTTTCCCTCCGTCATAATAACTTCCGTGATCTTGGGGATGTGCTTCGCGAGGAAGGCGTCAAAAAAATAGCTGGTGCAGTGTTTGACCTGGGCCTTTCCTGGCATCAGGTCAGGCGCGAGGAAAGAGGGTTCAGCTACCAGGGCGACGGCCCGCTTGACATGCGTTTCGATCCGGAAAGCCATACACCCAGCGCATTGGATATAATCCGTTCCAGGCCCAGGAACGAGATCGAGCGGATCCTTAAAGAATACGGAGAAGAACCCCGGTCACGAACGATTGCCTCCGAAATTGTCCAAAACCGCAAGGAATTGAAAACCACCGGCGATCTTGCAAGGCTCATAAAAAGGACTGCAGGTCCAAAGGATTTCCGCAAGACCGTCATGAGGGTTTTTCAGGCGTTAAGGATAGCGGTGAACGATGAGCTTGAAAATCTCAGAATAGGTCTTAATGCGGCATTGGAAAGCCTTGAGAAAGACGGTAGGGTGGCAGTCGTCTCCTATCACTCGCTTGAGGATAGAATCGTCAAACATATATATAGAGAAAAAGAGCGAACCGGGGATTACAGGCGAGTGAACCGCAAGCCCATCCAGCCCCGGACGGAAGAAGTTGAAAGAAATCCCGCTGCACGCAGTGCGAAGCTGAGGGTTCTGGAGAAGGTATGAAAGGTGCAAAGAAGATTTTATGGGTTGTCCTGGCTGTGGCGCTGATGCTCGGTTACGTATGGATGCGAATGGTGAATAACAAGTTGACCGAAAGGGTCGCAGACCTCCAGCAGCAGACCGAGATCCTCAATGCAAGGCTCGAGCGTGAACAAATCGAACTCAACAAGCACTGTCTGGTTACCGAGCTTGAGAGAAGGGCCCAGGAACTCGGGCTTTGCTATCCCTGGGAGGAACATGGCGCGAATTAAGTTTGCTACCGGGGTTTTCTCCCTTCTTGCCGTGGGCGTGCTGGGGTATGCTTTTTACCTTCAGGTTATACTTGGTCCGCGCTTTGCTGAACGCGCTCGTTCCCAGCACGAGGAACATATCGAGCTTCTGCCCAGGCGGGGCAAGATTTACGACAGAAACGGCATAGCCCTTGTCACTGACGAGAAGGCGGCTTCTGTATTCGTCCTTCCCCAGTACGTGGAAGATATACCCAAGGCTGTCGAGATACTTGCAGCCCGCCAGTTGGGAACGCCGACCCGGCTTGAGCGCTACCTCAGGACCCGCAAGAAGTTCTTCTGGCTTGCGCGTAAGCTCGATTACGAGAAGGCATGCGCCCTTAAACAGGAGCTTGAGGAAGCAAGGCTCACAAATGCGATAAACATAGAGGAAGAAGCAAGACGCATCTATCCATGGGATGAGATTACCGGAAGTATAGTGGGATTCGTGGGCAGGGAGCACACAGGTCTTGCAGGGATTGAGTTTTCGCTCGATTCGCTTCTTGCAGGAACCTCAGGCTGGGCAATCTACCTGCGCGACGCTTTGGGACGCGAGCACCCTTCACCTGCCTACCCGGTACAGGATGCCGAGGACGGCTGTGACGTTACCTTGACTATCGACCTGGATATTCAAGCCATAGCTTTCGAGGAGTTGAAGGCGGCTTGTCAGGAATTTGAGGCCAAGCGGGGGTACTGTGTTGTAATGCATCCCCAGACCGGTGAAATTCTAGCTCTGGTGGATTATCCTGATTTTGCTCCGGCAGAGTATTCCCGTTATCCGAAAGAGACCTGGAAGGTTGGTAGTGTTGCGGATGAGTTTGAGCCTGGCTCGGTCTACAAGGCAGTCGTTGCTGCGATATGCCTTGAGGACAGCCTGGCTTTAAGAGACGAATGGATTCCCACAGGCGGTGGCATCGTGGTTCAGGGCCGTACAATAACCGATGTCCACGGACGTGACGGTTACACCTTTGATGATGTTTTCATCAAGTCGAGCAACATTGGGGCTGCCAAACTGGCCTTGCGCTGCGGTGCCACCAGATTTTACGAGGTCTCCCGCCTTCTTGGGGTAGGATCACCAACAGGTATTGAGCTGCCCGGTGAAGGCGCAGGAAAACTGGATAGACCTAGCCAGATGACTGAACTGCGCTTGACCAACAATGCCTTTGGTCAGGGGCTTTCATTGACGACCCTGCAGCTTGCAGTCGTTTACTCCGCGTTTGCCTCAGGCGGTGTTTACAATGCACCCTGGATCATCAAACGCGTAGATCGCGACGGCAGGACTATATTCAAGGGCAAGAACTCGGAACTGCGCAGGGTATTCTCTGAGGAAACCGCACAAAACGTGTGCGAGATACTCTACAAGGTGATTGAAGAAGGGACAGGCAAGGCGGCAAAAATAAAGGGCATTGAGGCTTGCGGTAAGACAGGTACAGCCCAGAAGCCTGTCCCAGGGGTCGGGTACTCATCTTCACTCAGCGTGGTATCGTTTGTAGGTTTCTTGCCGCGCGAGGACCCGAAACTCCTTACCGTGGTCGTTGTTGACGAACCGGGTAAAGGTCGTTTTGCAGGTGAGATTGCAGCTCCTGTTTTCCAAAGGATCATGGAACGCACCCTTCGCTTGCCCGAGTACCGTGAGATAAGAATGCGTTCCTTGGAAGAGCCTGAACAGCTGGCTTGCGATAAGGTGAAGGACAGTGAAATTGAGTGATCTGGTTGCCGGTATGGATGTAGAACTCTATGGATCCGGGTCTCATGAAATTTCTTCCATTACCTATGACTCGAGAAAGATCACAAAAGACTCGTTGTTTGTAGCTATTACGGGCCTTAGGACAGATGGTCGCCGCTTCGCTTTCGATGCCTTAAAAAACGGGGCGGCGGCTGTCGCTTCGGAATCCCTGGAAGGCCTGCCCAAAGATGCATTGCTCATCCAGGTTCCAGACGCGAGACGTTTCCTTGCCGAAGTATCGGCGCGAATCACAGGTTACCCTGATCGGGAAATGCTGATTCTTGCCGTGACCGGTACGAACGGTAAAACCACCCTCACCTATCTTTTGGAGCGGATTTTTTCAGCCGCGGGACAAAAGACCGCGGTGATAGGCACCACAGGTTTCTTTAACGGTGAGCGCTGGCAAAAACTCACCCACACTACTCCGGAAAGCGCCGACCTCTGGGAGACGCTTGCCGGTTTCAAGTCTAACGGGGTAAAGACCGTTACAATGGAGATATCATCCCATGCCATTGCGCTTGAACGCACCTGGGGACTTGACGTCGATCGCGCGATTTTCACGAACCTTACCCAGGATCATCTTGATTTTCACGCAAACATGCAGGACTACAAGGAAACGAAATTCCGCCTGTTTAACGAGATGAAGAAAGAAGCGACTGCAATCATCAATATTGACGATCCGGTCGGCAAGGAGTTCGTAGCAAGGATTAAAGATCATCCTGTAACCACATACTCGATCCGGACCCGGGAAGCCGATCTTTGGGTCGAGATTGAGGAGATGAGTATGGCAGGTTCGGCGACAATCGTTCATTATCAGGGACTAGCGCTGCCTGTCTTCTTGAGGCTTCCAGGGAGCCACAATATCGGTAATATGGCAGGTGCCGCCGCTGCGGCCCTTCTCAGCGGAATAGACCCTGGGTACGTAAGGAAAGGTGTTGAGGCGTTAACGTTTGTCCCAGGCCGGATGGAACCGGTTCCGAACAATAAAGATTTTTTTATCTTTGTAGACTACGCTCACACGCCTGATGCGCTCGATCACCTGATCCGTGCGGCACGCTTCCTGGCAAAAGCGAGGGTTATTACCCTTTTCGGATGCGGCGGGGACCGCGACAGGGACAAGCGAGCCAAGATGGGTCGAATCGCGGCCCAGCTTTCGGATTTCATATTCGTAACCTCGGATAACCCCCGCACCGAGGACCCGAAGGCAATCATCGAAGGCATCCTGGCGGGCGTGGAAACCAGTGCGAAGAAGGTAATCGTCGACAGGAGAGAGGCGATATTTGAGGCGGTGAGGTTCCTGGAACCTTCCGATGTACTCCTTATCGCAGGCAAGGGGCACGAGGATTACCAGATACTGGGCGCCGAAAAAATTCACTTCGACGACCGCGAGGTCGCGAAGGAGGCTCTGGATGCTCTCCCTTGAAGCCTTTGTCGAGGCAACAGGCGGTGTAGCCCGCGGTTTTGACGATCTCGACCTCGTACCTTCAGGCGTATCCACTGACAGCCGCGTCGTTGAACAGGGAGAGCTTTTCTTTGCCCTGAAAGGACCGAACTTTGACGGGCACGATTTCGTGGAGCAGGCATTTTCTGCTGGGGCGATAGGTGCGGTCGTATCGGATGATACGCCGATCCCCAGAACGATTCTTGTACCTGACACGCTTCGCGCCCTTGGCGATGCTGCCCAGGCGTACCGAAATACACTTGATATACAAGTTGTAGTAATAACGGGAACCAACGGGAAAACCACGACCAAGAATATCCTGCGTGATTTACTTTCATTGAAATATCAAACGTATGCGAATCCAGGTAATCGCAACAACCTCATTGGTCTGCCTCTGTCGATATTCGAGATTTCGGGAACCCATCAGATCGCGGTGCTTGAGGCGGGGATTAACCACAAAGGCGAATTAGCGAGACTAGCCCGGATTGCACGCCCGACCTTCGGTCTTATTACCAACATAGGCCCTGGACACCTGGAAGGCCTGGGAACACTTGAAGATGTTCTTGAGGCTAAATGGGAGCTTGCCCAGGTCGTTGGCTCGACAGGCGGAACCATGTATCTGGATGCGGTGTATCCTGCACTCCTTGAACGCGCGGAAAAGCAAGGGATAAGATACAGAACCTTTACCGCAGACAAGGAGGCGGATGCGGAGTTCAAGCCTCGAAGCTACGAGCAAACCACTGAAGGGATAAATTTTACGCTAGCAGGGCATGATTTCAAGATGGGACTTTTAGGGGTTATAAATCTTTCCAATGCTGTTGCGGCTCTTGCCATAGCTACAGGTGAATTTGATGTGCCGATAGATCAGGCAGCCGGTGCGGCAGCCCAGGTGAAACCTGAGAAATGGCGGTTGGAACACCGGCAGGTAGGCGGAATACATCTCCTGCTCGATTGCTACAACGCAAACCCGGTTTCGATGCGTGAATCTTTAGGGTTACTGACTCTCTTTCCTTCACCCCGGATAGCCATACTCGGGGCGATGCTTGAGCTTGGGGATGAATCCGAACGCTATCATCACGAGGTGCTGGAACTTGCCCGGGACACCGCAGACCTAGTGATAATAACCGGTCCTCACTGCCGATTGTATCCCGATCATGAAGGTGTGATCTTCATCCCCGAAAAAAAGAAGGCTGCCGAGGAACTGCGTAAGCGTCTGGTTCCTGGAGCCACGGTGCTCCTCAAGGGTTCTCGCGGATGCGAACTCGAAGATGTTGCTTCCGAGGTCTGGGGGAACGTATGATATATTTGTTGGCTCGAAACCTGATTCCGGTTTTTCCGGCTGCCAACCTGTTTACTTACATCACCTTCAGGGCGGCTATGGCTGCAGGCTTCGCAATCCTGATCCTCGTGATCTTCGGCAGACCTGTTGTAAGAAAGATCAAACGATTAGCCCTGGGCGAGGAGATCTACGAAGAGCTTCCCGAACGTCACAAGAAAAAGCAGGGTACACCGTCCATGGGTGGGATATTAATAGTTTCAGCCATCATTATTTCGCTCGTGCTTTTCGCTGATATTACCAACCCTTATGTGATCGTGTCCCTCTTTATACTGGTCTTTATGGGCCTTTTGGGTTTTCTTGATGATTACATCAAGCTGCGCAAGCATAAACGGGGTATAAAACTTCGCTACAAGCTCATTGTCCAAGTGGTGTTTGCGCTGGCCATAAGCATCATCATGTACCTGGCGCCTGATTTTTTCTATCCAGGACAGGAGATTCTTCGCTCCCAGACAAACGTGCTTTTCTTGAAGAACTACGTAATCCAGTTGGGGATATTCTACATTCTCCTGAACAGCTTTGTGATCGTAGGCGGCGGGAATGCGGTCAACTTTGCAGACGGTCTGGACGGTCTGTCAATCGGGCTTCTGGCGATAGTAGCCGGAGCCTATGCCGTCCTGGCCTACGTTGCCGGGAATGTCAAAATATCAACTTATCTCGATATGCTTTACGTTGTAAAGGCGGGCGAGATGGCCGTGGTTTGCGCAACCGTGGTTGGGGCAGGTCTTGGATTTTTGTGGTTCAACGCGCATCCTGCGTCGATATTCATGGGGGATACAGGTTCCCTGCCTTTGGGAGCGCTCATGGGATTTACCGCGGTTGTAGTTAAGCAAGAGGTTCTTCTTGGGATAATAGGAGGGGTGTTCGTTCTCGAGGTTCTCTCGGTAATCCTTCAAATCATCTGGTTCCATTCATCCAAAGGGAAGAAGAGGTTGTTCAGGATGGCTCCCCTGCACCATCACTTTGAACTGAAAGGCTGGGCGGAATCGAAGATAGTGGTTCGTTTCTGGATATGGGGTATCCTTTTTGCCCTTGCAGGCCTTGCAACCTTGAAGGTGAGATAATGAAGATAGGCATCCTTGGATTAGGCAGGGTAGGTCGCAGTATTCTCAGCTACCTTCTGGACAAAGGGGAGGAGATAGTAGTCTACGACGAGAACCCCCAGGCCTACCTGCATCGACACGTCAAGCTGGCAACCGAGCAGGGTCTGGTCAAATTAACCGATCCGGATGCCTTGAAGGACTCAAGCCTCATTATAAAAAGCCCTGGCATACCCAACCAGGCGCCCTGGATCAAGGAACTCGACGATTCAGGTGTTGAGATGATTGACGAGATCGAGTTCACCTGGCGCGAGTTGGGTAAACCCATGACCGTTGCGGTAACAGGGACCAACGGAAAATCCACCACTACCGCGTGGATCGCCGAGGTTCTCAAGGCCGGTGGAATGAAGGTTTTTAGCGGCGGGAACATCGCGCCCGGCCGTCCGTTCTCCGATGCGTTGAGCGAAAAGCCATACGACGCCTACGTTGTCGAAGTATCCACCTTCCAACTGGAGCGCTGTCCCACTTTCAAGCCCAATGTAGGCGTATTGTTGAATATTACGGCCGATCATCTCAACCGTCACTCACAGGAAGAATACACCGGCCTGAAACTTTCATTGTTCAAAAACCTTGACGGCGAAGATGCGGCCGTTCTGAATGCAGACGATGTAAAAATCATGCAAAGCAAGGATAAGATACCCGGCGGACATATCTTCTTTTCTTTAACCAGGAAGCACGCTGACGCCTATCTTGAAGACAACGATCTTTACCTAAAACAGGAAAAAATAATCAGCCGCAAGGAACTCCTGCTGCCCGGGCTGCACAACGTAGCCAACGCCCTGGCTGCAGTCGGAGTAGCCTGGAAACTTGACGTGAAGCCTTCACGAATCTCCTTCGGGCTGAAGCGCTTCAGCGGTCTTCCTCATCGGATGCAGTATCTGGGTAAGCTCAAGCGCAGGTTAGTTTACAACAACTCCATGTGCACCAATCCTGAGGCCTTCTTTCATTCGGTGCACGCATTTGATGACCCTTCGATAGTCATAGCAGGGGGGACAGAGAAGGGGCTGCCGCTTGATGGATTCGTCAAGGGTGTGAGGAAGCGAGCCAAATCCTTGATTCTCTTCGGGGATAATGCCCGGGGCCTCAAGGAACTGGTTGAAAAAGAGATTAACTTCTCCTCCTGCGTTATAGTCGACTCCTTAAGGGCCGCTTTAGAAGCGGCCCTTGAAAAAAGTAGCCCGGGTGACAGGATCCTGTTTGCTCCGGGATTTGCAAGTTTTGGAAACTTTAGAAACTTTGAGGAACGAGGCCATGCCTTCATCAAAGCCTACAGATTACTCAAAAGCAAGCGCTAATACAGGATTCTTCGCAATCCTCGTGTTACTAGTCGGCTTTGGCCTGGTCATGGTCTTCTCCTCGAGTCTTTATCTTGCCAATAACGACCCTTTGTATTTCCTTAAAAACCAGGCGATCCGTATCGCCATAGGTCTTGTGTTTTTCATAGTCGGACTCAAGGTCCCTTACAGGTTTTGGGGAAAGATTGCCCCTGTGCTTCTGGTCGTGGGGATGGTTGTCTTGATAGTCGTTCTCTTCATCGGGCGCACTGCAGGCGGGGCTACACGCTGGCTCAAATTCCTCACCTTTTCCCTGCAGCCGTCGGAGTTCGTCAAGATAGCATTACTCATTTACCTCTCGGCATTCTTTGCAAAGCGCGAGGGCGAGGAACGCAACTTCAAACGCTATACCCTTCCGCCTCTGATTATGTCAGGGCTTGTACTCCTGCTCATTATCCTTCAGCCTAACCTGGGCACCGCTTCGGTAATAGGCATGCTGGTCATATTCCTGATGTTCGTAGCCGGTGTCAGACTCCGTTACCTCCTGCCCGTTATTCTTTTATCGGTGGGGGTTTTCATCCTGGTGGTCACCCTGTTCCCCCATGCCAAGGATAGGATAGCCGGCTTTCTTGGTGCCGGTAACTATCAGCTTGAACAGGCCAAGATCGCCCTTGGTTCAGGCGGGCTGTTCGGGGTGGGCCTTGGTGGAGGCCGCCAGAAGTTTCTGTTTCTGCCCCAGCCTCACACCGACTTCATATTCGCGGTGATAGGCGAAGAGCTGGGTTTCGTGGGGGTAGCCGGACTCACAGTGCTGTTTCTCTTGTTTCTCTACAAGGGACTCAAACTGGCTGCCAATACCGAAGATGCCTTCGGACGTTACCTTGGACTGTCACTGGTTACAATGGTTTTTCTTTATTTCGTCGTTCACGCAGGGGTCAGCATGGGGCTTCTGCCTACAACAGGGCTTCCCTTGCCTTTCATCAGTTTCGGCGGTTCTGCACTCTCGTCCAACCTTTTAGGTATAGGAATACTCTTAAATGTCAACCGTGCAAAGGAGAAGGCTTATGCGACTAATGCTCGCCTGCGGTGGAACAGGCGGCCATATGTTCCCAGCCCTAGCCCTCGCCAATGAATTTACAAAACGCGGACACGAGGCTATGATGGTTACAGATGAACGCGGCGCTTCGCTTGTCGAATCAGTGATTGAGGTTAAGAAGATACCTACAGCAGCCTTCTTCGGTCGTTCGCTTGCCGATAAGTTTCTTTCCGTCAGGGCCTTTATGAAAGGTACTAGGCAAAGCAAAAAGCTAATGGATGAATACAGGCCGGATGCAGTGATAGGGGCAGGAGGCTATGCATCGTTTCCTGTTATAAGGGCGGCCCGAGCTAAAAAGATACCTCTCTTCCTCTTGGAACAGAACTCGGTGCAGGGTAGGGTAACGCGTATGTCGGCACGGGCGGCACGCGAGATATACTGCGGCATTCCACCCGTACCCGTAACACATCACCACAAGGCTCGCAACGCCACTCTTTTGAAGAAAGCGATATTTACCGGGAATGTGCTGAGAAAGTCGGTCATCTTGAAGGAAAGCGGGAAAGGCAGGGAAATTCTTATCCTGGGTGGGAGCGGGGGTGCTCAGAGATTGAACCTTCTGGGTTATGAACTGGCTGAACGGATGCCTCGTGAGAGATTCATCCTTCTCACGGGCCGCAGGGATTACGAGTTGCTCAAGGCTAAACCCTTGCTCGACAACCTGGAACTGGTCGCCTTTACCTTTCATCCAGAGGAGTTATACGCCCGGGCCAGGATTGCCGTCTCAAGGGCAGGCGCCTTATCTTTATCCGAACTCCTGGTGAACGGAATCCCTTCTATCCTGATACCATTTCCTTATGCCGTCGACGATCACCAGACCTTTAATGCACGCTGGGCCGAGGCAGCAGGTGCCGCGGTAACGGTGTCCGAGAAAGAGATTGAGAGGGTTGAAGTGATGCTCCACGATCTACTCGAAAACAAGGCCCGGCGTACGAGAATGAGCGAGGCTGCCAGGGAACTTGTTCCATCTGATGCGGCAGAAGTAATCGTAGCAAGGATTGAGAAATGTTTGGCCGCGTAAAACACATTCACATGGTCGGTATAGGCGGGATAGGGGTGAGTGGTCTGGCCTATATCATCCACAACCTCGGGTTTGAGGTCGCAGGCTCTGATCTTAAATCCTCAGAGATAACCGAAAGACTCAAGAAGGCAGGGATAAGGGTCGAGATAGGCCACAAGAAAGAAAACCTCAAGGAAGCCGATGTTCTGGTTATTTCCTCGGCTATTCCCAGAGATAATCCCGAGATTACGGCCGCGCGGGAAAGAGGAATACCGATCATCGGAAGAGGGGAGATGCTCGGGGAGCTGATGCGGATGAAGTACGCTATTGCGGTGTCTGGAACACACGGCAAGACCACGACCTCCTCCGTAATCAGCCTCATGCTCGAACTGGGCGAACTGGACCCAACCTCGATCATAGGAGGAAAGGTGGTGGAGATAGGCTCGAATGCAAAACTCGGAGCATCCGAGTACATGGTTGCCGAGGCGGACGAGAGTGATCGCTCCTTTCTGCACCTTTACCCGACGATAGCCGTCGTTACCAATATCGAACCCGAACACCTGGACTACTATGAGAACTTCGACGATATCAAGGCCTGTTTTAAGAAGTTCGTGGAGAAGATTCCCTTCTACGGTCTTGCCGTCCTGTGTGGGGACGACCCGGGTGTACGCGATATCCTTCCAAAACTCACGGTACGCCACTTGACCTACGGTTTCGATAAGTCCAACGACATTTCTCCGAAGTGGAGACGCAACGAGGGCTGGAAGTCCCGTTTTGTAATAGACTTCGACGGAAGACTATACGAATTCGAGCTTAACCAGCCCGGAGACCACAATATCCTGAACGCACTTGCAGCGATTGCGGTGGGACGCGAACTCAAGGTTCACCCCGCGGTCATGAAGGATGCCTTGGCGCGTTTCAAAGGGATAGGAAGACGAATGGAGAAGCTGGGTGAGATCGAGACCATAACCTTCATCGACGACTACGGACATCATCCGACCGAAATAGAGGCTACTCTTGCCTCGCTGCGGATGGTTTTCCAGCAGCAGCCTTTAAGGGTGCTTTTCCAGCCGCACCGGTATTCGAGAATCAAATATCTGCACGAGAAGTTTGGACCGGCATTTACCAAGGCCGACGAGGTTGTGATAACTGAAATCTATCCTGCAAGCGAAAAACCCATACCCGGGGTTGGGCCTGAACTTATCGAGAAAAGTATAAAGGAAGCAGCACCCAAGGTTAAGGTCAGGATTATTACCGATCCTCGAGATATCCTGGATTATTTTGAAAAATCACTCGAGCCCGGCGATGTGTTTCTTTCCTTGGGCGCAGGCGACGTATTCAAGATAGGCAAGGCTATATTCGACGTCAAGTCAGGCAAGGAACCCGGGGAACTGCCTGAGTTGAAGTCACGTTCCGGGAAGAAGCCTGAACCGAAAGCAGTTACTTTGAAGAAAGAAGCGAAACCCGCACAAAAATCAACTCTTAAAGTAAAGGTTGAAAAGAAACAAGAACCAGAGACCAACCCTGGATTTAGTCCCAAAGCGAAGGATGAAACCAAACCGGAGACAAAAAAGGAAACAGCTAAGCCCAAGACCGAGGTAAAGCCCGCAGAGGAATCTCATGAGAAATCGGTGTTAAAGAAACGGGATGCCGCGTCGGACTGGCACAAGGACCTCAAGGTCAACTATGTTCCCAACCTTAAGGGAAAGTTCCTTTTCAGTGTCGAGATAGCACCCTATACGACCTTCAATATAGGGGGACCTGTGGAGGCGTTCGTTGAGGTCGAGGCCGCAAGCGACCTCACAGAGATAGCGGAGTTTTTAGCAACTTACCCGGACGTGCCTTTCCAGGTTCTGGGCGGAGGCTCAAACGTCGTTTATCCTGAATCCTTTGACGGTGTGGTGATTAAGCCGGGTGAGGCTTTTTCAAGGATTCGCCAGTCTAAAGACAGGGTGTATATCGGTGCAGGCGCAAAGCTCACAGAAACCATAACCAAGCTGGCAAAGCTCGAACTTGGCGGGATGGAGTTCCTGTTCGGCATACCGGGCAGCATCGGCGGGGCGGTCAAGGGCAATGCAGGCGCTTTCGGTCATTGGGTATCCGAGGCGGTTGAAGCCGTGTACATATTTGACTTGAAGACCGGCAGCGAGAAGGAGATCGCGAAAGCAGATATTGAATGGAGCTATAGAAGCACATCCCTGCCCAAATGGTATTTCATTACAGAGGTAGCCTTCAAACTCCAGAAGACTTCCCTGGCAAAGGCCATGCAGGAGATGGCCCGCATCACTGCGGAACGCCAGACAAAGCATCCTAAGGAACCCTCGGCAGGGTGTGTGTTCGTAAATCCTAATCCGCCCAAGGTTATTGCCGGAAAGATGATAGAAGAGCTGGGTTTCAAGGGAAAGAAGTCAGGGGGTGCAATGGTATCACAAATGCACGCCAACTTCATCGTCAATACCGGTAATGCAACCCAGAAAGATGTGGTTGCCTTGATTCGTGAGATCAAGGCGGCGGTTAAGAAGAGTTTTTCCATTGATCTCCATGAGGAGATAAAGATAATAACCGAAAAGAATGGAGGTTTTTGATGGCCAAAGGCGAACGAATCGTGGGACTCGATCTTGGAACGACCAAGGTCGCCGCGGTTATCGCCGAGCTGGACGAAAACCTTGAACCACGTATTGTAGGAGTGGGACTCACGCCCTCGCGCGGATTGCGCAGGGGAACGGTAGTCAATCTCGACCAGACGGTTGAATCGATTCGCAAGGCGGTAGCGGAAGCCGAACGCATGGCAGGATGCAAGGTTGATTCCTGCTACGTCGGCATTGCCGGAAGCCATATATCGAGCATGAACTGCCGTGGCGTGGTAGCGGTGGAGAAAGCAGGTTCGGAGATCACCCCCAAGGATAAAGCAAGGGTGATTGAACAGGCCAAGACCATCGGGCTGCCAATGGACCGTGAGATCATCCACGTCATTCCAATTGAGTTCATAGTTGACGACCAGCCCGGCATCCGCGATCCGGTGGGCATGTTCGGCAAACGGCTTGAAGTGGAGGTTCACATCGTCACAGGTGCGGTGACCTCGGCCCAGAATATCTATCGATCCATCCAGCGCACCGGTCTCAGCGTCAAGGATCTGGTTCTTCAGCCTCTTGCCTCGGCATATGCGGTACTGGAGATCGACGAGAAGGACCTGGGTGTTCTCCTGATCGACGTAGGCGGCGGAACAACCGATATGGCGATATTCAAGGAAGGCTCCATCAGGCATACCCAGGTTCTGGGTATCGGAGGCGAGCACATAACCTCCGATATTGCCATAGGTCTCCGGACCCCCAACAAGGAGGCCGAGGAGATAAAGAAGCGCTATGGATGCGCGATGGCCAATATGGTCGAAGAAGGACAGACCTTTACCGTGAAAGGAGTAGGCGGTCGGGCTGAGAAGCAAGTTTCCAGAAAGATACTGGCGTCGATAATCGAACCCAGGATAGAGGAGATACTTACACTTGCCAATCGTGAGGTCGCCAAAACCGACTACGCCGAACTCCTTGCCGCAGGCGTGGTTCTGACCGGAGGAACCGCTCATCTTGAAGGAATAGCCGAGATTGCAGAAAGTATATTCGATCTTCCGGTCAAGGTAGGCAAACCCTGGGGCACGTCAGGTTTGACCGACATCATCGCAGATCCTATTTTCTCAACTGCTGTAGGACTTGTAAGGTATGGAATCCAGAAACAGAACCTTTCCCTTATTCCAAGAGGAGCCAGCGAAGACAAGCTCTTCGGCAATATCCTTAAAAGGATGCGGGAATGGTTCAAGGACTTTTTCTAACAGAAAGGAGGAGTTAATGTTCGAACCAGTACAGGAAAATCGCTATCAGGCACAGGTCGGTGTCCTGGGTCTTGGAGGCGCAGGCGGAAACGCCGTGGATCACATGATCGAGCGCGGACTTCCGGGTGTACGCTTCTATACCCTGAATACCGACGTTCAGGCGCTGGACCGCAACAAGGCGGAGCACAAGATACAACTGGGACCTAATCTGACCCGAGGTCTTGGTTCAGGCGGCAACCCAGAGGTCGGCAGACAGGCAACCGAAGAATCCATCGATCAGATCAAGGAGATACTCAACGATCTGGATATGGTTTTTATTGCGGCCGGCGAAGGCGGAGGAACAGGGACAGGCGCAGGACCGATCATTGCAGAACTTGCGCAATCCTTATCCATCCTGACCGTATCGGTTGTCACAAGACCTTTTGATTTCGAAGGCCCGGTGCGTAAAAAACAGGCTGCGGAAGGCATCGCTTTTCTCAAACAGTACTCCGACACCCTGATAATAATACCTAACCAGAAGCTTCTTTCGGTGATTCCCCAGAACATGACGCTCAAGGACAGCTTCAGGATGGCGGACGAGGTACTTTTCAACGCAACCCGCGGAATAACCAACCTGGTTACCGGTACGGGGATGATTAACCTCGATTTTGCCGATGTACGGACAATCATGAGCTACAGAGGAAATGCAGTCATCGGCATCGGGTATTCAAGAGGCGAAAACCGGGCAGTGGACGCCGCGCAGAAGGCGGTAAGCTCACCCTTAGTCGAGGATTTCGAGATCTCAGGCGCCAAAGGCATACTCCTGAACATCTCAGGTGGTGACGATCTTACCCTTCACGAGGTCCAGGATGCGGCACAGATCATCTACGGTTACGCCAACCAGGAATCCAACATCATCTTCGGAGCGATTCAGGATCCCGAGTTTGACGACGAGATCAGGGTTACGGTTATCGCTACCGGTATCGAGGAGATGCCTCCACGGGTGGACAAGGTTGAAGAGCTCCTGCATCCAGGCTTGGAATCAGGCGACATGAGGGTACCGACCTACATGCGCCGCGAGTTAAAGAAGAGACAGCGGTCCGACAAGGTCGAACCAAAGGCTCTTTCTGACGACGACTTGGATATCCCGGCCTTTCTTCGAAGGCAGTTTGATTGACGCAGTGATTAATTATCCTATGATTAGGGTATGAAACCAAGAAAAAGAAACAACAGTCCGACCAGGGCAACGTACAGGGCCCGGTCCTGGGCGGTCGCTTTAATTGCACTTCTTGTCTTTACGGAGAGGTCAGTAGCCGAGACCTTTGATAAAGGGTCTTTGCTAGATTCACTTCAGACCTCGGCTACCGAGGCGCGTCGAACCGGATTGGTGATCGCTGCGGAGAAGGTGATGCCTTCGGTGGTTTCGATCACCGTGTTGCAGAAACAAACCTATTCCTACTCGCCGTTTTATTCCAGTCCCTTCTTCAGCTTTGACGATTTCTTCAAAGACCTTTTCCCCAAGGAGTACGAACGTGAGATACAAGGGTTGGGATCAGGATTCATACTCACAGAGGACGGAAAGGTAATAACAAACGCCCATGTGGTAGCTGATGCAACAACCATCAAGGTTACACTAGCCAACGGCGAGACCTTCGATGCTGCTGTCATTGGTCTTGACGAAGCTTTGGATCTTGCGCTTCTCGAACTCAAACAGGCACCACCTGGTCTCAAACCGGTAAAGTTCGGTAACTCAGACGATTTGATGATCGGTGAATGGGCAATCGCACTGGGCAATCCATTCGGATTCCTGATAGCGGACGCCAAACCAAGTGTAACTGTAGGGGTAATATCCGCTTCAGGACGCAGGGTGTCGACCGGAGAAGGCAAGCGCTTCAGCTACTCCGGGGTTATCCAGACCGATGCCGCCATTAATCCCGGCAACTCGGGTGGCCCCTTGACCAACATTGCAGGCGAGGTAATAGGGATCAACAGCTTTATCTTCACCAAGAGCGGAGGCTCTGAAGGGTTAGGCTTTGCCATTCCCATAAACCAGGTGAAGAAGTTTATCTACGAATTGGAAAGCCACGAGTCCCGGCGTCTGGCCTGGTTAGGGATAGGTGTACAGACCTTAACGTCCGACATGGCAAGGGCACTAGGTATCCCGGGAACCAACGGTATCATCATAAATCAGGTTTTCGACAGCACCCCGGCAAGCCAGGCAAAACTTTCGGAAGCGTGGGTTATCATCTCGGCCAACGGCATAAACTACGCGAGCGAGGCCGACTGGCAGATGATGGAGCAGGGGCTGTTCGTGGGCGATAGTGTTCAGCTTCAAGGGATCACGGACCAGGGTAAATCCTTTACGCGTACGCTTTTTGCAGCCGAATACGAGCCGCCTCCAACTGAACAAATCCCGTCCCTGGGTATTGAGGTGATGGACCTTGATCCTGCTACACGTTATCGCTACAACATTCGCAGCCGCGAAGGTGTTTACATAACCGCGGTTAAGGCCTCAGGTGAGGGAGCCAATTTGGGAATCAGCGAAGGGGACGTGATCCTCGCCTACGGTAATCATAATGTGGCCAACGTAGATGAATTGAAGAAGGCAGTGAAAGCGGAAAAAGAACCGGCCAGTCTGATAATTGAAAGGGACGGCGGTCGTTACCGTCTTTACAGGGGTTACTATTGATGGTCATGATTTCTGCTGGTTCATCCTGTTCGACGGGCGTTGAATTGACCACTATCCGGAGGAAGAGGGATGATTAAACGCTTTAACGAGCGTTACCGATTTCTAAAGAGAAACCTGATCGTCGGAACCTTACTCGTGAACGCCTGCCGGAAATATCTCGTTCACACCCTGTTTAGCAGAAATGGTAAACATCAACTCGTCACGAATTTCTGTAAAAACATCTATGCAAGGGTCTACGGCAGGAGTTGCCGTGGACGCTACCCAATCCTGTGATTACCAGATACTCTACACCTGAGATGATCTCAATCTGGGCGGATGAGAGTCGTTTCCGCTACTGGCTCAGGGTGGAGAAGGCGGTTGCCAAGGCCGAAGAAAAGCTTGGGATAATACCAGAGGGTTTATCTGAGTGTCTGAGAAAGGTTAACGACGTCGATCCCGAAAGGGTGGCCGAGATCGAGTCGGTTACAGAACACGAGGTTACCGCGTTCCTCCAGGCGGTATGGGAGCAGGCCCCGTGTTCTCGCGAGTTTCTGCACTTCGGGTTAACTTCATACGATGTCGTCGATACCGGTCTTTCCCTTCGGATAGTCCAGGCGTGCGCGGTAATCCAGAAGGCTGTGGATGAGGTTATTTCCGCCCTTCG
This sequence comes from Caldifarciminota bacterium, assembly GCA_016934635.1. Lineage (GTDB taxonomy): Bacteria > Hydrothermota > Tepidihabitantia > B3-TA06 > B3-TA06 > WJJO01. The sequence continues at coordinate 2,413 of JAFGSK010000036.1, read as the reverse complement.
CGTTCTAGCCCTAAAACACAAGCGTACCTTGATCCTTGGACGGACGCACGGCCAGGGGGCAGAGCCGATTTCTTTCGGTGTACGTGTGCTGTCCTGGTATTCGGAGGGCGTGCGGGTGCTCGAAGACTTCACCTACGCCCGAAACAAAGCTGCCCGGGGCCGTATCTCAGGGACCGTGGGGACATTTACCATCCTTCCACCCCAGGTCGAAGAACATGCACTCAGAGAGCTCGGTCTTGAACCTGAACCTGTTAGCACCCAGGTCATTCCTCGTGACCGGCACGCTACCCTGCTTTTTTCACTATCACTTATCGGAACCTGGCTCGAACGCATGGCGCTAAACATAAGACTCGGACAACTGGAAGGCCTTGGCGAACTTGCAGAGCCTTTTCGCAAGAAGCAGACAGGTTCATCGGCAATGCCGCACAAGAAGAACCCTGTGATAACCGAAAGGGTTTGCGGCCTGTCGCGCATCCTGCGCGCGAATGTTCAGTCAGGACTTGAAAATATCGCTCTATGGCACGAGCGTGACATCTCGCACTCGTCGGTTGAGCGGGTAATATTGGCGGATTCATTCAATCTTACACATTACTTGTTGGGTAAGATGCAAAAGGTTATTTCAGGCCTTGTTGTTCAGGCAGAAAATATGAAGAGAATTCTCGATGGGACAGGGGGGACGTTCTTTGCCCAGAGATTGCTGAATGCACTTATTCGAAAGGGAATGTCGCGGGAAGAGGCCTACAAGCTGGTCCAAGGTATCGCTTTTAAGGTGAAAGAAAGTGGTGAATCCTTTGACTTGTTGGCCCGTAAAGACGACGCAGTAACGGAGCGACTGAACGAAGGAGAACTGAACGAAGTATTCGATCTGGAGGGATTTCTGGATCGAATAGACCTGTTGTACGATAGAATGGATTTGACAGACTGATGCTGTAATTCGTGCCGTACGGTTGGGTCAAGGAAGTCGCCCACATCACCAACGCTTAATGCCCGAATCCTGGTGCAGGTAATCCTCGCCCGGATTCGGGCATAATTTCATCCCGCGATGTTACTTCGTAACACCGCGGGAACCCCGAAATATATGCTCCTTTTTAACTTCGTTAACGCTTGCAGCTCTAAGAGTAAAAAGATCGCAGGCAGATTTCGTCTTCTTTATTGTTACACCAATGGAGATAAGAAACTAAAGAAAGCAAACTTACTCTCGCCAAGGATTTTCCCCCAATCTTTCCTCCGCAGGAGAAAAGGAGGGTTAGTGGGCAGGGGAGGATTCGAACCCCCGAAGGCTACTGCCAGCAGATTTACAGTCTGCCCCCTTTGTCCACTTGGGTACCTACCCGTCAGTTGTGAGTTAGAAGTCTACTTGGGATGCCAGGATTGTCAACAGAAGACAGGCTTTTACTTGGAAAGTACACTTAAAGGGAGGATAAGCTGTACCGGGGTCAGGGCACTGAGATAGTTCCATAAGTGGCATCGGAAGATTGCCACGTCGAAGCGGACGACTACCGCTCCCCTTACTGCGACTTCCGCGACACGTGCATCCACTACACCTCGGTGGACGTGGACTCCGGCGCTGACAGTCTGGTCTACATCTGCCCTGACCTGGATGACGGCAGGGATTACGCGCTGCTGTTGGAGTTCTACTCCGAGTGCGACTCAGCCACCGAGCTCGAGATCGAGGTCGGCGCCAACCTGGATACCATCCAGATAGCCGGTTCGAGCTACTCGTGGTACGAGCAGAACGTGGCTGCGGGAACCGACACCCTTGAACTTACCATTCGTAAGCTGTCACGGGACGGTTTCGTGCCTGTGAGTCGGGTAATAGTGCGTCGGCGCAGCGACTCAGGCATCTTCATGATGGGCAGCCCTGGTGAGGACATGATGCCGCTCGAGATACCTTTCTGCCTTTACCAGCCTTTCCCGAACCCGTTCGGGAATGCCGCCACAATACGCTACTCATTACCGTATGCCACTCACGTTTCACTGAAGGTCTACGATGTATCAGGTCGATTAGTCAATAACCTTGTGGATCGAGAGGTTCAAGCAGGAGTTCACCAACTGCAGTGGACAGGCAAGTGACGACGGCGATTCGCAAGCGAATCGCTTGAAGTTTTGGCCTGCCTTTGGCAGTCCAAAACCTTCCAAACGGATCGCCGAATGCGATCCGTAAACCGCTAAATGCGCTTCAGGCGTCTACTTCGTGCGCTTCGCAGCGGACGACTACACGGCATCAAAGAAGATGGTGTTAGTGAAATAAAAGAAAATCAGTAGAGGGGTGAAGGTTTTACTTCACCCCTTCTTGACATTACTCTTTTAAGCAACTAGAATGTAATGTTAGTAAGAAACACTGATCGCCGTTGGGAGTTCGCGGTAAGCTGTGAGCGGTCAGCGGTAAGCGCTGATTGAAAGGAGTTAAGCT
>JAFGSK010000035.1 GCA_016934635.1 Caldifarciminota bacterium | reverse complement strand
CAAGGTTGATGAGATAAGCACCTTGCAATCATCCGGAGTGATTACCTGGGGCAAGGGTCATTCTCCCGGGGTGTACTTCATCCGGGAAGCTGCCGTTCCTGCGCCGGCGCAAAAGGTAGTGCTGGTAAAATAGGTTTTGTAGGGGTCTTGTAGGGGTAATTCATGAATTACTCCTACAACTTTCTCTTCCCGGCGGGAGGTGGTTCAGCTTGACATCCGATTCCCTTGGAGTATTCTGGTTCTTGAGAAAGAAAGGAGCAGAATGAAAAGATTTTCCCCGGTAATTATTATTTTCACCTCGACACTGGTTGCCCTACCTCTTTCTGCAGGTTGGTGGCAGACATATGGAACCGAAGGAGATGAGATCGGACTTTGCGTTCAACAAACCAGCGACGAAGGCTACATAATCTCAGGACACTCCTTTCCACTTACCGGGTGTTGGATAATAAAGACAGATGAGCAAGGAGAAATAGAGTGGACTAAAAACTATCAAGAAAAAATCTTTCTGGGTGGGCTTTGTATTCAGCAAACATCAGACGGGGGTTATATTGTAACAGTGGGTGTGAGCTTATTAAAACTTGATGAAAATGGCGATAAGATGTGGGTGGTACAGGATGAGGGGTTGGCAGGAGAGATGGAATGGATAGAGGAGACCAGCGACGGCGGCTATATAGCCACAGGGATGGTGTTGGACCTAACGGCTGGTGACGTTACTCAACTGGTGTTGGTAAGGATGGATAACCAGGGGAGCGTGAAATGGAGATACGCATATAATATATACCCTGACGTTAAGGATGGAGGTTCATGTGTACGTGAGACTTCTGATGGCGGTTATATCGTTTGTGGTTGGCGAGATGATTTGGAAAGCCTCTGGTTGATCAAGACAGATTCTCTAGGACACAAGGAGTGGGATCTCTACGATACCCTTTCGGGTTGGGGAAGTTGTGTTGAGCAGGCCTCAGATGGTGGGTATATTGTTTCCTGTGATTATTGTCTCTTAAAAATCAATGCGGAGGGTCAAGTGCAGTGGAAAAAAGAGTACGGAGAGGGTGCGGATCTGGTATATTGTTTTGTGCAAACCCAGGACGGCGGATATGTATCTACGGGTGCAAAATATCCTGCCGGGCAGAGTGCATGGGAAGCCCGTGATCCTTGGCTTTTTAAGACCGACGCGGAAGGGAATTTAGCGTGGGAGAGAACCTATGGAGGGGACAGACAAGATGCCGGTTACTCGGTAAAACATGTGAATGATGGAGGATACATAGTAGCGGGTGTCACCTCTTCCATTGGTGCCGGCGGGGATGATTTTTACCTGATTAAGACCGACGCGGAAGGGCTGGTTGAGATGGATGAGGAAAGGGATTCAGCTCCTGCACTTTCATGGAAGGTTGAACATGTAGTAGGAAGCCAAATTGTACTCAAATATGCAAATCATCTCAACGGTCTTCATACTTTGATATTCGACACCTCGGGCCGCAAGGTAGACGAGATACGCACGGTCCAACCCTCCGGAACCGTTACGTGGGGCAAAGGTCACTCTCCAGGTGTGTACTTTATCCGCGGGGCTGCAAGCCCCGCACCCGCGCAGAAAGTTGTCTTAGTAAGATAATATTTTCACCCTCCCCTTAATCCCCTCCCGTCGAGAGAGGGGTATGGGCTCAGCGGTGAACGGTCAGCAAGAATTCTGTGAGCTTTGTGGTGAGTTCCGTGTCTGCCGTCAGCCGTGGGCTGTCAGCCGGAAGCCGTGAAGCTGTCCCTTTTTTGACCTGCTTTTGTCCATCTTCTGTCCACCTTATGCCTTCAGGTGTCCCACTTTTGTCCTGCTTTTGGGGACTTTTGACCCCTTTTTGACCTGCTTTTGTCCTGCTTTTTTTGTGTTACGGGTGACGAACAGGGCTGAAGCCTGCCCTGTATCGTGCCATGATTGGAAGGAAACGTGTTATTATCTGTCGAGTCAGCAGATGTCCCCCGGTCCGTCCGGGGTTAGGCAAAGCGCAGGCTAGTGTTGACAATCCCTGTATTTTAGCTAACATATGAGTTAAAACTTAAGGAGGTTCAATAAGATGCCAGTACCTAAGAGAAGGCACTCCAAAGCACGGGGACGTAAGCGTCGTACACATTGGAAGTTAGAGGCTCCGGCGCTTTCGTTATGCCCGCATTGTCATGAACCAAAGCAGCCTCATCGGGTTTGTCCGAACTGCGGGTTCTACGGGGACGAAGAAGTGATCATGGTGGAGCAGAAGAAGAAGTGAGGATAGCGCTGGATGCGATGGGGAGCGAAGCAGCCCCGTCGCCTGAGGTGGAGGGCGCTCTGGTAGCTCTTGATAGAGAACCCGATCTTGAGATAGTGTTGTTGGGGACCAGCAAAGCATTGAGACCCTTTAGAAAAACCATTGATACTCAAGAGCGTTTAGAATACGTAGAAACCAATCAGGTGGTTGCAATGGATGAGGCCCCCAGCGAAGTTCTTAAAACCAAGGCCTCTTCGAGTATGGCAGTAGGTGTTAAGATGCTCAAGGAAGGCAAGGTGAATGGTTTTGTCAGCGCCGGCAACACAGGTGCGGCGGTTGCGTTCAGCCTTTTTACCCTGGGACGAATCAAGGGGGTACAGCGTCCTGCCTTGGGTACGACATTCCCTACACCCTCCGGACAAACCATGGTTCTGGATGTAGGCGCAAATGTGGATGCAAAGCCTGTCCACCTGAGGGATTACGCCTTGATGGGATCGATACTCATGGAGAAGACACTGGGTGTCAAGGATCCCAGGGTTGGACTCCTGAACGTAGGCGAAGAGGATGGAAAAGGGAATATGCTGGTTCAGGAAGCATACAAACTACTTAAGAAAACCTCGGTGAATTTTATAGGTAACATGGAAGGTTCCTATATTTTTACCGATAAGGCGGATGTTGTAGTTACCGACGGTTTTACCGGAAACGTCATGCTCAAAGCGGTGGAAGGGATGGGGGCTGCAGTGCTTTCTGTAATGAGAAATACCGGCAAAAAGTATCGGATTCGAGGTTGGTTTTCGAAGAAGGTTTTCCGGGCTTTCCTCGTCGGTTTGAACTACGAGAAATCAGGCGGGGCTATCCTTTTGGGTGTGCAGGCACCTGTCATTATATCCCATGGCCATTCCTCGGCCCGGGCCATCAAAAACGCAGTCAGGCTCGCTTGTTTCGTAGCTCGTGAAGGAGTTGTGGATGCAATTAAGGAAGAATTCAAGGAATAAGATGCGGAGGAATACTTCGATTCGCAGAGTGGGAAGTGTTATTTCCCTTTTCATAGGGTTGATTTTACTGGGGTGTGAAGAAGGTCCTTTGGGGTACGAAGAGTTAGAGCGGGGTGAACTTGAGGTGTATCAGGATACCTTACGGGCTGATTCCATGGCCTTCTACAGCCTGGAGATACCCTTGGGCGAGAGTCCCACATTGTTTGGAGGACGCGATTCACTTGCCGAGGCCAGGATGCTTTTCGCAATCGACGGCCTGGATTCAATAGTGGCATTCGATTCGGTCAAGCTTCTGCTCAGGCCATACGAGGAGGCAGGTATTTCCAACCAAAACGTATTGTTCCGAGCATATCCCGTGACTACAGAATGGGAAGAAGAGGGCTGTACCTGGAAGCTTACCGACGGTTATATTCGTTGGAGCAAGGAAGGTTCTGACTTCGACTCCACCGATTTAGTGTTTGAATTCACTGCAGGTTCCGATCAGATCGAGATACTTTTGGATCCTGAAAGGCATGATGTCTATTATCAGGGTTTAGTCTTTGTTCCCCAGAACGAAGGATTTGCTTACATTGGTGCCTTTGAGGCCGATACCTCTAAAGAACCCAGGATAATTGGTTTCAAGGGTGACGACACGGTTACATTCCAATCGGCAGCCAACAGCAAGTATTATGCGGCGGTTGTAGATGCCACTATTATTGAGCCCTTTGTTGTCAACACCGAAGACTACCTCATCGGTGCAGGTTTGGCCTGGCATACCTTCATGCACTTTTCCCTGGGTGCCTTGCCCGATACGGTTGACATTACTTCAGCGGATTTTCGTCTGGCTTACGAGCGGTTCTTTTTTCCGGAAGATTATCTCGATCTCTCCTGTTACCGGCTGGTTGCCCCATACGACGGCAGCTACTCCGACCTTTCCAATGCCATGGCAGGAAGAGATTCTTTGGGTCTGGTAGACGATACCTCCTCTATTTCTCTGGTCGAGATAGTTCAGTTCTGGGCTGATATTCCGGATTCCAACTTCGGACTTGTGGCATGTCATTCCTTCCTGCCGAATCCCCCTTCTTTTGGTCAGCAGAAGCGGATCTACGCTCTGGGTAAAGTCGTTGGAAAACCCGAGCTAGTTATTACTTATACCAAACCTCCATCCAGCCGGTTCAAATAGGGGGATATCAATGAAAAGGCTTGCAACTTTTACGGTATTGCTTCTTAGCTTTAACGGAATCCTGGAAGCGAACTCTGTGTTCAGCAGTCGCGGATTGGGTCAGTTCAGAGCGCCGGCAGAGTACTTGAGTATAGCCGAACGGAATATGACCCTGCTCGAAGGTGATTTCTTGTTCGAATACGATTATGCCACCGACGGCAAGGTTTACGACGGGAATTTTATGGTTCGTCCGGAACGCCTCAATTTCTTTTTCGCTCTTCCTGCAAGATTCGGTCTTTCAGCCCAGATTACAGAGCGCTATAACCTCGACTTTTCAATCCAGAGCGATTCTGCACGTTCAGGTGACTTCACCCTTATACGTAAGGTGCTGAGCAGAGGAGGGATAGGAGGTTTCAGGATAGGAGTGGACAAGAGTTTCTACGATATTGGCTATCTGGGCATCGGTTACGAACGTTTGTTCGGTGGAGCGTGGGAGCGTTGGGATTCAAAGGTGCTTATCTTAAGACCGGATTCCGATTCTACGATCGTGGATTTCGAGGAGACGACCGTTGATTCACTCCTTTATCATTTTGCCGGAAACGGTCTCTGGGGAATGGCCGGGGTCAAGGTCGGCCCGGTTGAAGTAAGAGGATTCTACGGATTTCCTCTGGGGTTGACGGTTACGACGGAACTTGCCACGCTTCGGGATACCAGCACTACCGATTCGGTATCCTACACCCAACCCGCTGAATTCGGCGGAATAGCACGTTTCTCGGCCCGCAAGATGGGCCTGGAATTGTCATATCTCCAGCTCAAGGGCGAAGAGAACGGTCTGGGCCTTGTTCCAGGACACCATATACAGCTCAACTCGCTATGGAAGTTCGAGCACATCGATCTTACAGCCGGTGTCGGGTATAACAAATGGTACGTACAAACGGTGGATACTTCCACCATATCCGACGTTTTTTTATCTCTTGGTACTCGAATACCCATAAAGTCCTACGGTTACGGCACTATAGGACTTACAGGCGGATTGCGCAAAGGAGGGGACCTTTCCGAGTACTACGTGGAACTTCGTGCAGGGCTTTTATTTAAGGAACTCTGGAAACGCCGCGAACGGATGTGGGGTGGTTAAGAAGAACCTTTCCTTAGTCAAGGAGCGTATAGCCGCTGCTTGTGAGAGGGTTGGGCGTGAGGCTTCAGAAGTAGGTATAGTTGCGGTAACCAAGACCCATCCCCCTGATGTTGTAAGACAGGCCATAGACGCAGGAATAGAAACCATCGGTGAAAACCGGGTTCAGGAAGCGGAAGCCAAGTACGCCGAGATCGGAGACGCGTGCAAGTGGCACTTGGTAGGTCACTTGCAGCGCAACAAGGTCAAAAAGGCGCTAGAGATCTTCGAGATGATACACAGCCTGGATTCGGCCCGGCTGGCGGATGAAATTGAAAAAGAGGCTGTAAAACAAAGTAAATCCATACCTTGTCTCATAGAGGTGAATACCTCTGGAGAGCAGAGCAAATTCGGCGTAGCGCCTGATAATTTAGCTCACCTTGTTGCACACGTGTTCAAGTGTGAGCATATAAAGCTGGTGGGACTGATGACGATCGGTCCTTTGACAGACGATCAAGTTGCTATAAGAAAAAGCTTTAGCCGGCTGCGCACCCTTCGCGATCGGATCGAAAACGTATTCGGACATTACCTTCCCCATCTTTCGATGGGAATGAGTGATGATTTCGAGATCGCGATCGAAGAAGGTGCGACTCTGGTAAGGCTGGGCAGGGTTTTATTCGGTCCCAGAGGAGCATGAATGATACTTGACAAACCCTGTCAAACCAAGTATAGTTCACAATCGCGGGCCGGGGTAGCTCAGTTGGTAGAGCACGGGTCTGAAAAACCCGGTGTCCGCAGTTCGATTCTGCGCCCCGGCATGTTCGCGAAGTGCTTGACAATACGGTGAAGTACAGTATAGTTATGAATAAAAAACAAAAAGTAAAGTCAAACAAATCAAAGCCCAAGGAGGGACTATTATGAAGAAGGCCATCCTTCTTACACTCCTTGTAGTAGTGGCCGCAAGCGCAGCCATTACAATAACCTTTCCGAGCGGGACTCCGACTAAAGTTGGTGTTCCTGTGGACGTAAGTATCGTTTCAGACCAAGGTCCCAAGGATGACATAGACCTTAGAGTCAGATCCGGTTCCGATAACAAGTCTTGGGTAGATACGCTTACGATTGATCTTCCTTTTACTGGAAAGATAGAGATTACTCATGATGGTACAGGATTAATGCTTTACGCTAACAAGCTCGGCGACGAGGGCCTGTCTGAGTCTTTTAATGTCACGCTTGGAGATCCTGTAAACTGGCAGATACTAGCCCCAGGTGAGACTAATGATGGCGGGAACGCTGAAAATCCTTCAGGGAAAACCGGCAACTCAGTTGTAACCGCAGGAGTTCCAGAAACTTACGATGTAAACGTTTGCGATAAATGGTATAACATCGTCGTCGATACCCCTACAGATTTTGTGATTCACTCCGATGATCCTTTCGAACACGTGGATGATGACGTGGTTGAGCTCCGGAGGGTTTTCGGTTTCAACGGTTTCACTAACCGTACCGTGACCGTTTCCGGCGGTGCTTATGAGAATGACGAAAGCACTGTTAGGGTCAATGTGAATGACCCTGTGGCTCTTTTGATTATTACTCCTGACGAGGAGCATGTTCCTGGAGACGATTCCACATCCAACTATCCTGGAAAGAGCGGTGAAATTCGAGATGCTACGGTGGGTACTGCTTACATAGTAGACATTTACGCCGTGGATACCTGTTGGAATGTCGTTCCCAGTTACGGGGCTACGGATGTAAATGTTTATGATCTGGTGGACGAAAATCTCACCGGGGATACTGCTGATCCCATCGTTGCAGGTGTTGCTGAAGACGTTGAAGTTTCCTTCAAGAGGTCGAATGCTAACGAGTACATTCATGCTGAAGTGCCGCCCGATGGTCTTAAAACCAAATACGACACCAGACTCACAGTTACAGGTGGACCAAAAAACCTCAACATGACATTGATTCACGAATCAGAACCTGTAAAAGTCCATGCCACCCTCGAAGTTGAAGCCCTTGATGGTGATGACCAACCGGTTATCAACCTGCCTGTATCCATTGAGTTAATAGAAGGTAACGCTGCGGTATTCCATATAAAAGACACCCTTCTTTATACTGAAGCTCCGGATGGCAAGGCTTCGACAGAGATCTGGGCTGATACGTCAGGCGACTACAAGATCAGAATTTCCGGTGGAGAGTTGACAGTAGACACGACCTTCAGTGTATACGAACTTGGCAAACTAGTTATCTACCCCAACCCATTCAAGTACAACACCCCTGTAGGCGTAACCTCGATCAACTTCAAGTACGAAGTCGGAGAAGGCGGCGCAGACGAGGTTGTGCTTTTGATTGTCGATCCCTTCGGCAACATCGCTTACAAGGCTACCTACGACTCCGGTACACCACTTGAACCCGGTTTCCAGATCATTACCTGGGACGGCTGCAACAGCAAAGGCGTTAGGGTTGCAAGCGGATTATATCAGGCGGTGCTGAGAGTCAAGATGGGCCTTAGCACTGAAACTTACCCCGAAAAATTCATGGTGATCTGGTAGGTCAGGAGGCTATGATGAAAGCTAAATACTTACTTCTAGTTCTGCCGCTCCTGGTTTCCCTGGCATTTGGACAGTCGAGTACAGAAGGTGTCGGCGGTCAGGGTGGTATGATCTTCGAGGCGGGCGGAAGCGCACGTTCCCTTGCCATGGGTCAGGCGTTCACAGCTATCTCGGACCAGGGCGAGGCCATGCTCTATAACCCTGCAGGTCTGGGGCAGATACATACCACGAGAATAGGTCTCATGGGTGGCCTCCTTTATGCCGGAGCCATGCAGAGCGTCGTTACCGGTAACATGCCCCTGGGTACGTTCGGTACCGTCGGCTTGACTTATACCGGCGCTTTTGCTTCGCTGGACGACGGGACGATACTTGACGAGAACGGCGATCCTATCTCCGGTTCGGCAGGGATGAACAATTCCGCCGTAATACTCAGCTACGGCAAGAAGCTCAAGTTCATCGGACTGGGCCTTTCCCCTAAATTCATGCTCGGAGTGCTGGCAGACGAGGATGCGTTCGGATTCGATGCGGACTTCGGCGCTATGATCTATCCGGCAAGTTTCGTTCCCAGTTGGACATACGATGTCGTAACCCTCGGCGTGACGGTTAAGAATCTTCTTGGCGCCACGATGGACTATACCGGAAACGGCGAGACTCCTGCGAATCCGCGCATTATACGCGCCGGTTTGGGACTCAGGGTTCCCGGTGACCTGGTACTCGGGGATTTTGACATCTCCTACGCCCTTGTCGATAGCGCCGCACTGGATTGGTACGGCGGACTCGAATTCAATCCCCTCGATCTGATCTCGCTCAGGGCGGGAATCAACAAAAACTTCCTGTCTGCAGGCCTGGGTCTGCATCTTGACCTTGCCCGCACCCTGGGTATGGACGTGGACTACGCGTTCATGATGCCTCACGCGGTTGAGCGGATGCTGGGTCCGGTGCACAAGGTTTCATTAAACCTTGAGCTGCGCAGCGTGGCCGGGCTTTACGTTACCGTTACACCTGTCGTTCTTACCACTACCGAATATGCAGATATCCTGGTTCACGGGACCGATGTGTTCTACGGTCGTACCCAGCGCTGGTCATTCGAGATTCTCGATCAACTGGGCACGGTTCGTTATCGTCAGCAGCGTGAGGTCAAAGACCCTGATAGAGACGCCTTCCCGAGCGAGTTCAAATGGAGCGGCCTGGACAACATTATTGGAGGTCCGGTTAAGAACGGATGGTACTTCTACAGGATAACCATTACCGACAACCTGGGTGACCAGATTGTCTACAAAGGCAAACTTTTGAAGGTAGAACGTTAAGTTAGGAGATTTTATCATGAAGAAAGCGATAGTCATTGCTGCAATCCTGCTTTTTGCAGGGATGCAGGTTGCGTACGGCGCGTTCTCGGATGACTACGCTGAGGCGGAAAAGGCCTTCGAGAAGAGAGACTACGAACAGGCTTACAAGCTTTTCAAGGGTATTCTGAGTGCCGCCGGAAAAGAAGGCTTTGCCGCTGAAGTGAAATACCGCATCGCCGCCTGCGCATACAAGTTGGAGAATGTTGACGAAGCCCTGAGGCTCCTGGACGAAATACTTTACAAAGACATCCCAGGAGATGCCCGGTATGCGTATCTCGAGCCACAGATTCAATTCTCGCGTGGATTGTGCTTCTACCAGAAAGGTGGAGCGGACGATAAGGCCAGGGAAGCCTTCGATGCCGCCGAGGAGTACGGCGGATTGGGGGTTTCAGATTACCTGATCGGCCAGCCAGGTGTTGGACCTGACTATGAAGCCGCTCGTGATCACCTCAAGGGAAAACTCGAAGAGGCTCCCTATCCGATAATAATGCTCTTCCTTTCCCGAGCCCTCCTGCTTTCCCGAAATCCGGATTACCTAAGCGAGATGCGTTACATACTTGGCGATCTGGCAGAGGAGGCGAGTTTCGAGGAACTGGTCAAGTTCAGCTCTGCAGAGATGCAGTTCTATAGTGCACAGTATGCGGCGGCCAAGGAGCTTTTCCGTCAATTCATGCAGGAGTACCCCCAGAGTATCCTGTTGGATTTCTCGGAGTATTATCTGGGTTGCTCATATTTCCACGAGAAGGATTACCGGTTTGCTGTAGACCATTTCCATGCAATCGGCGATCCCAACAAGAACGATCCCTTGCTAGCCGGTCATGCCAACTTTATGCTGGGTGAGGCCTATGCCGAGATTCCCCTCCCGGACAGCGCCGAGTTCGCTTACGATCGCGCGAGGTCGGTGGCCAGAAACACGATGGTTGATTTCTATACCACCTACAGACTTTACGAAACCTATCAAGATGAAGGTAATATAGAGTCAGCAGAGCGTGAGGCCCAGCGTCTGGAAACGATTCAGATTACCGGCGGCAACCCCAACCTGATGCAAAACCTGGCTAACTACATCCGGGGCAACATAAAGTTCCGTCAGGCCAAGTACCCTGAGGCCATGGCCGCCTACAACGAGGTGTGGCTTAACAAGCCTCAGTTCAACGATACTACGACGGCAGAGGAGCTGATGGTCTACGAAGCCGCTATGGGTATGGCTATGTTGACCCTTAACCGGATGGGCAGGTTCCAGGATGCAATGGGTAAGCCGGCCGCCTACCTGAACGACTTTGAAAGATACTCCAGCGACAGGCTTCGTGGCGAAAATGACGCAGTTAAAGTTGAATGGGGCGGTGACTTTCGTGCCTACCTGCTTTACAACTGGGCGGACGCCACTTATTACTCATCCTACGCCAACGGAAAGCTGCGCCACAGACCCAGGCGCGAGGAAGCTCGCGAGTTGTATGATAAGGTAGAAGAGAACTATTCTGATGCTTACATAAGTACCCTGGCTACGATTGCCAAAACCTGGTACAAGCTTGAGTCACATCGCTACAATGAAGCCTCTGATGAATTCAAGTATATCTTCGATCATACCCAGAAGAAGGACGCCCAGGTGCTTTCCGCTTACGGCAAAGCCCTTGCTAACTTCTATGACGGTAATTACGAAGAAGCCTTTGGATGGTTTCTCGATGAAGAGGGTTACGAGAAGAACCTTAGGATTGCCTCAAGCAAGGATAACCAGGATTTAGCCGGTGGTGTTCGCTACAACGAGATAGCCGACAGCCTTATCGACAATGCGCTCCTTTGGAAGGCTCAATGCGCCGAGCGTTTGAAGTGGTGGGGTGACGCCCTGGCTATCTATAGAGAGCTAACAGATAGTTATTCAGAGCGTCCTGCTGCAGGTATCGCCTGGCAGAAGATTGTCGATTTCTATCTGCAGGCCCGCGAGGCGGATAAGGCAGTTGCCGCTACTGAGGATCTGAAATCCTTGAAGGCCAAGAACCCTCGTATCTACAAAGAGCCCTATACCTTTGCATTGGCTTTGATGTATGACTACATGCTCAATATCGCCAATGATGAAGTCAGGGCCGAGGAGTATGCAAAGACCCTGATAAGCGAGACCGGAAGCACCGAGAAGATAGAGATGCTCTACTACAGCAAATCGATGGAGTTCACAGAGCCTTCCGACATCGAGGATCTTCGTGAAACCATAGAAAGACTTCGCGATTATAACGATCGCAGTCCGTATCTTGTTGAACCTAACTACAATCTCGGGCTCCTTCTTATGCAGGAAGAGCGTTACGGTGAAGCCAAGGAAGTCCTGGTCAGTCTGCAGAATTGGCCTGACGCAAACGCAACCAGGGATATGATGCCTGAGATCAGATTCCAACTGGGCAGAGCTTACTACGAGAACGGAAACTTTGCCGATGCAGCTGCCGAGCTTGAGTCTTGGACCAAGACCTACACCAAGGGTGACGATGCTAGAATAGACCTTGCTCCCAATGCTTTCTGGATACTGGCTCTATCTTACGTTCAGCAAGGCGAAGTTGAGTCCTCCCCCCAGATTCGTGGCAGGCATTATAAAGATGCCAAGGGTCATCTGGAAACCCTAAAGGCGGAGTACTCCGATACCGAGGCCTATGGGAAACTTGCTGAGTCTATTGATGCTCTGATTGATGAATGCAACAGGCAAACCAGCTAAAGAGGTTCCTAGGCTTACTTAGTATTTTAATTGCGTTCTCCCTGCCTCAGGTAGGGAGAACGCAAATTGCCCTTACGGAGGAGTTTGAAGGGGAGATAAAAGAGATTAAACCGGCCCGATTATTCCACCCTGTATTGGATACGACCTCGACAGGATTGGACCCTAAACAAGAATCGGATATTAAACGACTGATCGGTTCAACCACTGATATTACCCTTAAAGACGCCTTTGAGAACATTATTCTTCTCGATCTATACTTCGAGGAAGATTACGCGGAAGTGATCAACGAAGCCCGGGGCTATATCGACAAATATCCTGACGGCGATCCTGTGTTCCGTCCTCACATCCTTTTCGTCCTCGCTGAATCGTACTACTACCTGAAAAACTATAACGAGGCGAAAGACATCTACCGGGAGATAAGGGATAACCACAGCAGGTTTTCCGAAGTCTATCCTCATGCCCGTCACGGCCTGGCTTGGGCTTATATGCATCTGGGACGCCATGAGGAAGCGAGTGAAGAATTTTACAATTGTGGTGTAACACCAGAGTTGACTGTCAGCACACTTTTCGGTTATGGGATAAATAAATACAATGAGGGCGTGTATCGAGAAGCTGTCGAGTACTTTACGCTTCTTTATGACGGGGTCAGATACAAGGAAGAAGAAGCCATGTTTCAGCTCGATCCCAGGGCTAAAAAACTGGCCGATCAGCTACTTGCGCGAGATATCTTCTACCTGGGCATGGCTTACTACCGCCTCAACGACCTGGACAGTGCGGTAATCTACGCAAAGATGGTTTCGAATGACTATTCACACGATTCGATTGCCCCGATTGCTACGTACCAAACTGCATGGTGGAGCTTTCAGAACGCTGCCTACGACCAGGCCATCGAATACTTTAATAAAGCCCTTAAGGTGGTATCTGCGCTCAAGGTAATAAATCAAGACAGCGGCTCCATTCGGTTGCTTCGAGCCCAGGCATACTACAATGCTGGGAGTATCCCATCGGCTATGGATGCCTACCGGACGATCATCCAGGATACATCCACCGAGGTAAGTGACAGGATGCAGGCTGAAGAGGGATTAGATGCCTGTTACGCATTTATTGCAGATTCTGCCTTCAGGGATTTATCGGTTAAGGAAGATAGTATAGCCAGACTGCTGGGTAAATACTACGCCAACGAACTCGGAAAGTCACCTAACCTGGCGTACTATGAGATTCGTTTTGCAAGCGAATACTACGAGAATATGAACTACGATAAGGTGCTCGAATGGACCTCCAAGGCGCTAGCCATAATTGGTAATCAGGTTGACGAGTACGCCTACGATATTTACGAAGCTAGGAAACTGCGTATCTTTACGTTTAAAGAGACTGAGAAGTGGGATGATTTGGCAAGAGAGGCCGACCTTTTTATGAAAACCCTCCAGGAAGGACAAGTGACCGAGGCTCATCTGTCTCTTCTTATCTTTATGGCCGGATCCAATCAGGAACGGGGCAATGCGCTTTACAATGCAGGGGATATTTTCGAGGGCAAGAAGGCTTTCAAGGCCGCCATACCCTTATACGAGCGTTGGCTGAAAGAGGCCCCGGAAAGCTGGTTAAATGAGGCGCCGGCGGGGCATCCTACCCGACGGGAGATTGAGAAGCATCTGGAATACTGCAGAGACCAGACCAAGTAGACAAAGGTTAGCATTTGCAGGTATGGGTTAACGTAACCTATCTCCAACTGCAGAGGGGTTAAAAAATAGGAAACGGTATGCTTATTCTTTTTTCCCTCATTTTATTCGCTCAAGACGATAACTGGGTTCATACCATCGAAGCGATGGAAGTTCTGGAGCGTAAGCCGGTCTTCAGTTACGAACTGCCGGAATGGGTCACAGAAGAGTACCTTTTTTCACTTGCCGGGTATAAATTAGACCAGGGCATCGAGAGCTCCATTGACGAGGCTATGCTGTTCTCCGAGTTGGGTGGGAAGCCGCTTTCCTCATCCTTCCTCAAACTTTACAGCCTTCTTGAACAGATGATGCCTGATAGTGCACTCAAACTTCTGAAAGTTGAGTCTGAGAAGCCTCTTGCCCCAGAGTTGCGCAGACAGATCTTCACCTATCAAATTACGGCCCATTGGCTGCGCAACGACCCGGATGCTGTAAGCGGCAGCCTTGTCGCTTTCCAGGCGGATACGGGTGCAGCAGAAGGCGTTGATTTCGACTACCTTTACGATCTTGTGAACTACTGGGAGACGGGTTTCATCCGTACTGAAGATTCACTTCTCTACTTTCTTTTTGAAGAACGTAATCCCTCAAAAGCATTGAAGTTTCTTCCTAAAGAACCCAGGCTTGCCGTTGCCCTGCGCTATCATCTCGATATTAACAATCAGATAGAACCGGCAGGAGCCACAGGCCGTTTCCTCAAAGCCCATCGCTTGTTCCAGCAGGGATTCACGGACCAAGCCCGGGATTCACTAACAGCCATGTTCAGGATGGAATTCCCCTTGAGTCCTTTCGTTATTTACGATCTTGCTCAAGCGTTGCTCGCGGAAGGTGATGCGGATAACGCCTTCGAGGTAGTTGGTGATTCTTTTCCCTACGAGTGGCTGTTACAGGAAAATGACCTCGAGTTGCTTCGAGGAAGGATAGAGTGGACTCAAGGTAGATTCGCAGATGCAAAAAAGCGATTTAAGGAAATAGAAATCGCTGAACCGGCTTACGAACTTTACTCCAGGTGGATTACAGGCAAAGGAAATCAGCAGACCGAAGCGTTGTTTGCAAAATACGGCGCATCGTACCTGTACGATGTTTTACCAATGGTTTCTCTACTGCGTCAGATAAGCTATACCGAAGCACTTCCTGCAATCGAGGGGTTGTTTCACAGACTGGATATATCCAGAGGTTCGCCTCTTGGTGATTTCGTAACAGCCGTCTACGTTACAGCACAGAACGAGGCAGGAAATTCAGAACAAACCATCGGGCTGTCCGATGTGATAAGGGATAGGGGAGCCGCCGTAGGCGAGGAAAATTACTTCATCGGTCTTGCCCATCTGGCTGTAGGGGACGCTTACTATTACAAGGGTGAGCATTTCGAGCTCCGGGCACGACCTTTTTACACCTACTGCACCCGAAGCGCTTTCCCGGATTTGAGAAGGAAAGGTTACTTCAGTCTGGCATGGAGCTTTCTTGGAAAGCGAGATCTCGTGCGTGCCGATTCGATTATTGCCTTGCTTCGCAAGGAGTCTATGCCTGTTCAGGAAAGGGAGATGTTGGTCTTCCTCGAAGGGTTGATCCTTTACGCCAAGCATGATTTTAACGGGGCAGCCGGTGTATTTTCTCAATTGAGCGCCTCATCCGATTCCTCCAGACGCATGCAGGGGCTTTACTACAGGGCCCGTTCATACGAGCAGGGAGGTCAAGCCAAGCTTGCCTCATCGGCATACGACGAGTTACTCACCCAGTTTCCTGCCGCTGTCGAGGTGCGTGATGCATGGCCTCGTCTGGCAAGGGCACAGATCGAGGCAGGGTCGGTTGCAGATGCGGAAAAAACCCTTAAAAGACTGGTCAATGAAGCACGCCTGTATCATTTCAAGTTCACAGACCTTTACAAGGACATGCTTCGATTGATTTACGACGCGTCGATGGCCAGCGGCGACGTTGAGCATGCACGTGAGATTGCCGAGCGCCTGAGTTCTACCGAGGGTTCGACCCTGATACTCGAAGCGTTCTACTATCAGCAAGGTGAGGAATATACCGAACTCTGGCAGGTCGACGATCTGGTCAGCACGGTGAACCTTTTAACCGAGGTTAACGAAAGAAGCGTGTATCTGCCTCCGCTTCTCTTGCAGCTTGCCCGGATGGAGATTGAACTTACCGACTACGATTCCGCCGCCGTGAGACTCGAACGTATCATGCAGTGGCCTGAGCAGAAAGAGGTTCAGGCGCTTCTTCCCGAGGTTCACTACCACCGCATCAGGATTGCGGTACTCGAACAGGACTGGGACAAGGTCATTTCAAGCGGGGAGATATTCGCCCTCACCTATCCCGAGTACGAGGAGTATACGGCCAGGATACTTCTCTTAAGGGTGATAGCCCTTGTAGGTCGTGCGCGGAATGCAAAGCCGTTCGACCGCAAGAAAGATATCAACGAAGCCATCGAGGCCCTGGACCGTCTGGACAGTTCGTATTCAGATACCGAATTCTACCGCGAGAACGCCGAGGAGATCAAGTACTGGAGAGAGACTGCAGAGGCCTTTTCAAGATAGCTGATTGGCTGGGCATCTATGACTATGTTGTCAAAATTGAAAGAGGCAATCAGAGAACTTGAACGTCAAAAAAATGAGTTGTTGGAAGCGATTCAGGTAACCGGTTGGAAGGATGATCGCCCACGTCGAAAGACGCGAGAAATAAGAGAAAGAACTGACATTCTACTGGACTTTGGTGAAAATGTGATTCCTGCAACCGCGCCCCTGCCTCTAAATGCCGGGGTTACTTATCAGAAATGGTTTAGTGCTGCCAGGGTTATTATAGCCAAAAATCAACCCGACCGCCTCTCTGAGTTCGATAGCTTGTATAGCCGGAAGGATAGCCGAGGCCCTTACGCAATCAAAGATTATTTGGGGAAACCAAATATTGAAAAGGAACAACAGTTCAGGTTGATGGATCTTATTAATACTCAATTTGAGATATTAGCTGCTGTTCCCGAACATCTAGAATATTCCCTTTACGATATTGAATTAACTGCTTATTCAATTCTCATGGATGACGAATTAGGTGCTGCTAGGTATCTTTTGAAAAATGGATTTTTACGCTCTGCTGGGGCACTTGCTGGTGTTATATTGGAACGGCATCTCAAGAATTTACTAAGTAAGCATACGCCTCCGATTAAATATCCGAAAAAGGCTACACTTGCGCCTTTGAATGATTTGTGTAAGGATAAAATCTATGATGTTACAGTTTGGCGTAAGGTTCAACATTTATTTGACTTGCGCAACTTGTGTGATCACGATAAGGAAAGGGAACCCACAAAAGAAGAAGTTGCTGAGTTAATTGATGGGGTGTCAGCACACCTTAAGAATCACCCCACCCCTTAATAGTAAGACCATTCAGTACTCTGCGAGCGGTGTGTTCTGAATAAAGAGCTTCACGAACGAAAGACTGTAGGGGCTATTCATGACGCGAAGCGGCGTAGCCAATTACCCCTACACGGATCTTTACGACCTGACCGAGGACGAGATTAAGATAGTGGAAGGGGAAAAAGATTCCTTGTGAGGATGGAGGACGATCTCCAGTCCGTAATAATAATGAATGGACGGGTTGGAGAACCCGTCCTCCAACCTCTCGTTGGAGACCATCACAAAACAGCAGACAGGAGTGTCTGCTCCACACTCTGGATCCTGCGTTCCTCTGAACACCCTGAGAGGGGTGCCCTCCATAGATTGTTATGATATTCAAGGATCGGGTAATAAGGCTTTCCTCTAAGGGTATATCCTGTCCATCAATCTGGGAAAGGGTATGGTCTCCCGGATATGGTGTACGCCCGTGATCCATGCCAGGGTGCGCTCCATCCCGATACCGAATCCTGAGTGCTCGAAGCTTCCGTAACGACGCATGTCCAGGTACCATTCCAAAGGTTCTCGAGGAAGGTTGCACCGCTCGATAGCCGCCTCGAGTTTGGCAAGGTCGTCCTCGCGCTGGGAACCCCCTACGATCTCGCCGTAGCCTTCCGGGGCCAGGAGGTCGAAATTCAATACAAGCTCAGGATTATCCGGATCCTCCTTCATGTAGAACGGGGTCGCTTTCTTTGGGTAACGATGAACGAACACCGGTTTGGAAAATTCCTCTGAGATCACCGCTTCCTCGTCAGCGCCGAACTTCTCACCCCACTTGAAATTAACCCCCTTCTTTTCCAGAAACTCGACCGCTTCGGTATAGGAGATGCGATCGAAAGGCGGTTCGAGCCTCTCCAGGAGTTTCATGTGTGCCTCGAAGTTTTCCTGGCCTTTCCCCAGAAGCTCGAGTTCCTCGCCCCGTTTTTCTATGAGTCTTTTCACCACGAACGTCAGCATGTCTTCTGCAAGGTTCATGTCGCCCGAAAGATCGAGGAATGCAACCTCAGGTTCCAGGTTCCAGAACTCGGTGAGGTGACGCCGGGTTTTTGATTTTTCAGCCCGGAAAGAAGGGGCAAGACAGTAAACCTTGCCGAATGCGGCGGCTGCAGGCTCCATGTAAAGCTGTCCTGACTGGGACAGGTAGGCCACGTCATCGAAGTATGCGACCTCGAACAGTTCGGAGGTTCCTTCGCACGACGTGGGGGTAATCATTGGGGGGTCTATCAGTATAAATCCCAGTTTCTCGAAAAAGCAGTGGAACGCCCTTATCATGGTATCCCTGCACCGTATCAGCGCATGCTGGCGGCTCGAACGCAGCCATAGATGTCGCCTGGACAGAAGAAAATCGATCCCGTGTTCCTTTGGGGTAATTGGGTAGTCTTTCGAGTCGGCGATCAACCTTAGGGTTTTTGCACCCATCTCGATCCCGCCAGGCGCGCGATCAAATTCCCGCACCTCGCCCGTGACTTCTATCAGTGCTTCCTGGTTAAGGTTGTCAGCCAGCTCGAACGTGGAATCCGAGACCTCATCCCTGAGAAAGACACATTGCAGGATACCTGTACCGTCTCGGAGCAGCACGAACCTGACCTTTCCCGAATCCCTGCGGTTGTAGACCCAACCCCGAAGACATACTTCCTTACCTATATGGTCTTTTAGTTCTTCAATCCACGGCATACTGAAGTTTACGTTACATGGTAGTTTTGTCAACGAGTCACCGACCAGGGAATTACAAGTAAAGAGGTGTGTAAACGAGGATTTAAAAACTCAAATTTCAAGTCGTTTCCGGAAAGTAATTGATCGGGTAAGTCTACTCAACAGCGGACTGGTAAAGGTTGTACCTCAATCACCCCAAACCAGCCACTCGAAAGGTGTTTGGATGAAGAACGGGGTAAAGAAATCCTTCAATTCGTCTTCATTTAACCCTGGGGTTCCAATGGTTACTTCCAGTCTTCGTTCCTTGAATCTGCAGATAATTGGAACGATAGGTTTTCGGATTCGAGCGGCAAGTATTAAAGGAAGACGTGAGGTTTGATAATCTGGATATGGGAAGTTCATTGCGTCGCCCTTTGCGCGCAGTGTTCGATCGAAGAGACTGCCCATAAAGAATCCTTTTCTGGCTAAGATTGCAGCCTGTTTTAGGCTGTGGACAATCATCAGTCCGGATCGACGACGCATTGCTACAAAGTATCTGTCAAGCAGATGTCCAGGTCTTTTTGTTACGAGTGCTGCAATCTTGTAACCGTGTTCGGTAAAAACCTCGGAGATTAGCTCCCACGGTCCGTAGTGAAAAGAGGCAATCACCGCCGAGCTGTGTTCTCTATTCGAAGACTCAAGGTGTTCTTCACCTTCAAGGAGGGCGCTCTTGACCATACGTCGCGTAAAAGCTGTGCCCATTCTTGCCATCAATGCCACGTTGAATGCCAGTTTATTGATATAGAGCGCCTTCCGAAAACAGCTCTTGCCGAGTACGTTTTCTGCCTTAAGCAATTGCCGTCTTGAACGAGCGGAAAATAGAAGGTAAATGTAGAGTCCTATTCTGCATATGAAAACAGAAACCTCAAAGGGAGCCACCCTGATTGTAAGGAGAAGGAGGATAATAAGCATGATTGAGTATTGTCAGACCTCGGTGGGCTTTGAGAAGACAGGAACAATCAAATTTTTCGTACTGAGTTCAGTTAATATCATTAACTCCTCCATTTCTCTCACTTTATTGATTTTTTTGGAAAAATCAAGCCATGCACATAGAATAGCTGCTGCCCTATTCCTCTTCAGTATATGTTCAGTGTGGAAACGCCTTAAAGGCTAGAAAGCGGAGATGAATTCTATGAGGCGATACTCCTGGATTATATCTGTGTCCTTCCAGCGGTAGATCTGAACCGGACCTATATCTGAAACCAGCCATACCTCGAAGGATGTTCCGTCGTCGCGCATGATTCCATCCATTATTACGTAGTCGTCAAATGTTCCCATTGGGGTTTTTAGCGCAGGACGTCCAGACATCACATGTGGATCTTCATTTCTAAAGTCAAAGTCACCCACTCCATTCCAACTTAAGCCTAATGCAGAGTCGACTACAATCTTACCGGAGTCATCGAACGGTTCAGATCCGTTCACTATTGTTCCCCCCATTATGGAGGCTTGCCCCGGTTCAAACTCATCATATGATGATCGAGTATCCCAGGAGTATATTCCCTGTTCTATCTTGATCACTTTGCAGATAATTGTATCGACCCTTTCCAGACCTATAACTTCATAAACCCATGTATTCCTCTCGTCGAGCGGAAAATACTGTTGCTCACTCCTAACTACCTCGACCACTGAACATGCGAGGAGGATTGCAAAGATGAGCAAACTGAAAGTGAGAACACTTCGTTTCATCACATCCTCCTTATGTTATAATCATAGGGAAAAAAAACCTCGTGTCAAGGGGTATGTGCTTTATCCGTTGGCATCAAATCTTCGGTGCAGGAGTATCTCATGTGTTTACAAGGTGAGATGTTGACAACGGGGGACCTGCTAGTTATATTTTTCAATGAATAGAATCATATTCTTTATCGGAATATCAGCGCTATTATTGGTCGCGGGATGTTTCAAAAAAAGAGATGCCTCGGATAAAGAGGTATTCTCTGAAACCTACGAAGCAGGCGAAAAGGTAGTAACAAAACTCGATATTGATGACGACGGATCAAAAGAGATCCTTACGGTTGAGTCATCCTCCCCTGACCCAGAAGTTGAGTGGCTCGAATCGTTCGACATGGATATACGAATAATGAAAGGCTCAAATACTCTATACCACGATACGTGGTACGGTGAGTTGGGTTGGTTCAGCATTGACGTGGCGCCGTTCGAGCTGGTTGCTTCCGAAATTAGGCAGGTTGTACTCATCCGTACCGGATGCTCAGGAACCGGAATGGATAAAAACGCCCTTTTTCTCTTCATGCCGGAGGTTACTTCACATGTATTTGCCATCGAGGACGGCAACGAGGGCTACTATGACTCTGATTCTGACGGTGTATACGATCTCGTTTGTTCGAGGTATCGCGCTGACCATCTGGGCGGGTACGGTTATTCCTCCCCGTGGCTTTCGTTCTTCTCGCGTCCATCCCCTGAAGATTGGGAGACCTTTGAGGACTGTACTTTCCGGGTACTTCAGCGCGATCAGGTCTTTCGCAAGGAGTGGATAGACGGTCTGGGGTATGCCTATGACGCCTTAAGCGAGTTACCACAAGAAGAGCTAGAGATGGTCGTTAAAGCAGATCACCTCTACTACCTCAAGAAGCTTCGCGATGCACTCAAACGCAACGCAGGAGAAGAGGAGACCGCAAACATCTATTACACGGCATTTTATTAGATGATCCTGTTTGATCCTGTTTGATCCTGCGATCTAAAAGATCGCAAATGGTGTCGATTACATTGACAAATAAGAAGTAAGGTATATAGTCATTCCATGAAGAACAAGGCATATCTCGTATTTCTACTTCTCATACATGTAATCGTCAGCGGCGCTTTCGCCGAGGAGTTCTCCGCTGGCGACCGAGCGGCCGTGAATGTGGACGTCAACGGCGACGGCGTAGGGGAGATTCTCACCGTTACCTCACGAGACACTGATCCTGAAGACCCGCTGGAATTTTTCGAAATGGTCGCCGAGATCACCACACCGCGCGGTACTATCCTTTACCACGATACCCTTTACGGAGAACTTGGTTGGTTTACGGTTGACGTGCAGGACTTTGAGCTGGAAGGCTCACGCAAGCCCCGGGAAACCGCGCTTATCGTAACCGGCTGCTCAGGTACGGGTTTTCACTCCCTGGCATGGTTTCTTTTTCAACCCAAAGGGGTTGACAGCGTACTGACCCTTGGGGATGGAAACGAAGGCCTTTACGACTCGGACGCTGACGGCGTGGCCGACATGCTCGTAAGCGTCTGCCGGATGCAGAACCTGGGTTATATCGGAGCGTCCTCTCCGTGGTTACCTACCTTTACGCGTCCGTCTGCCTCAGAGGGCTGGCAATCCGAGGATCTTACTTTCCAGGTCCTCGGCTCCGACTCCTCTTACCTCAAGGAGTGGATTGACGGTATCGACTACGCTTACTCGGCAATCGTCGAATACGATTATGTAGAAACCACAGGCGAGGATCATCTGAAATACCTGAAGATGCTAAGGGAAGCCTTAGAACGCAATGACATGGAAGAGGCCCGCAACATCTACTATACGGCGTTTTAGGAATGCTCCTTTTTGACCCGAATGGTCAAAAAGATCGCAAAAATCCAAGGAGGAGTAATGAAAATAAAGAAGATACTTTTGTTGGTATTGCTAGCTGCCATGCTGCCCGGCTGTTTCATTTGGAAGAGGGTGGCGCTCAAGAACTGCGAGTACAAATTCGCAGGCACCAAGATCAAAGAAATAGCCCTCACCTATCTCAAGCTTGAGTTAATCATTGACGTCACCAATCCCAACTCGATCGAGGTAGTGTTTGATCGCATCGCATTCGATCTTTACGTGAACGATGAGAAGATTGCCAAGGGTTCGCACAACGTCAAGACGAAGATTCCTTCCGGAGAATCGGCCAAGATAAGGCCGGTAGTCACCGTCAACTACTCGGAGATTCAGGCGGCGGTACTCTCTGCAATCAAGAAATTCTCCGCCACCTATAAGGTTGTGGGAACGGTCTACTTCGACACAGCCGTGGGTAGCTTCAGCTTCCCGGTGACGATTATAGAGGGAGAGACCTAGTAGTTACTTAAGCAGGCAGCCCTTTTTCTTGCTTTTATCAATCTGTTCTTGTGGGAAATACCTTTCAGTAAATTCAGTTCTTGAGAGAAACTTATCATACTCCTTGAACCAAAGCATCCGTATTGATCCGGGTGTCATCCTACTCCATACTTCAAGCAAAGAATCCGCCTTGGGTTCTATAACGGGTCGATAGTTTGGTTCGACGATGATAGGTTTAGATCCCATCGTAAAATGAAAGCACTCCATGAATTCGCACTCGGCAAGAAAAGGTGAGAATTGAGAATTTGGGTATTTTGAGTCGAACGCCTTCTTCTCACAGGCTAATTCATCGTAATCGTCTAACCAGGAAATCAAATATGCCCAGGCACCTTCGCAATACGGGGTTTGAGAATCACGTATTCGCTCGAATCTTGGGCGGCCTTCCGACCACTTAGGCGCCGGACCAGCAAAGAAATCACATAACGAGTCAAGTTCACAGAGTATGTCGAGATAGGAATCCTCAAGCGGTAAGAATTGAAACTCAAGAGTATCAGAATAGATGACTGCACCTTCCACACTTTCTAACTTTTGGTAGTCGAGTGGGAATTTTACGAACATCTTGTATGTCCCTGAAGGTATCATTTCAATAGAGTTGCGGTATTCTTTTGGAAAGTACAGAGTCCACCATATTAATAAATCATCGGTAACACTTTCTCCATGATGAAGCTGAAATAATACTTTACCCTCAGATATATAATCAATATGGACGACAAAATCTGGTTTGTATTCCCATTCGTTTCCATCAGGTGTTAGGAGTGTAATTCTGAAACCTCTTGAATATGCTAAATGCGAAATATGAACAAAGACGAGGCTCTCTTGGTTATTTGTAATTTCGATAGTTAATATTGCCGGTTCTGCCAAAGCCAGGGTATCCTTTCCAAGTTTGAGGTGTACGGCTGCAGGTGCCTGTTCCTCTGCGTAGATTTTTCCAAGGAAAACTAACCCTATCAATATAAAGACGCGTTTCATTGCACTTCCTCCTTATGTATTATTCTAAGTTCGGAAGATGGGGTGTCAAGCCTGTCGGGTGATCATATGGGCGGACTTTGACCGTTCTATACCAGCTGGGCGAGAGATTTTCTCGTAAGGAGTCCTAAAAGAAAACGGGCCGGTCTGAAGACCGGCCCCTACGCTAAAAAATTCAACTAAATTCTACTTTGCTTTTTCCCTCTCCGCCATCTCGGGTATGAAACCGGTATGCAGGTTTCCTTTAATGAACTCCGGATCCTCCAGAACCCTGAGGTGGAACGGTACTGTCGTTTTAATCCCTTCGGTGTAGAACTCCTCGAGCGCGCGTTTCATTCGCACGATGGCCTCGGTTCGATCCTGTCCCCAGGAGATCACCTTGGCTATAAGGGAATCATAGTGTGGTGGAATCGCGTAACCTGCGAAGATGTGGGAATCGACCCGTACACCAGGGCCGCCGGGCAGGTGCAGGAACGCGATCTTGCCCGGGGTGGGCATGAAGTCACGATCCGGGTCTTCGGCGTTGATACGGCACTCGATTGAATGGCCCGAAGGCTTCAGGAGGTCGCGTCGGATGGAGAGCTTTTCTCCTGCCGCAACCCTGATTTGTTCTTTCAAGAGATCATGCCCGGAAATCAACTCGGTCACAGGATGCTCTACCTGGATGCGGGTATTCATCTCCATGAAGTAGAAATCGCCTTTCTGGTTCAGAAGGAACTCCACCGTACCTGCACTCTGATATCCGATTGCCTTAGCCGCTGCAACTGCCGCTGTACCCATCTTTTTGCGAAGTTCTAGGGTTACGGCAGGCGAAGGAGATTCTTCGATAAGCTTCTGGTGACGACGCTGGATAGAGCATTCACGCTCTCCCAGGTGTACGACCTTGCCGTGCTTGTCGCCGATGATCTGGATTTCGATGTGCCTCGGCTTCTCCAGATACTTCTCGAGATAGAGCCTGTCGTCGCCGAATGCGGCCTTTGCCTCGGCCTTGGCCATCTTGTAACCTGCGTCCAACTCCTTACGGTTTCGTGCTAGCCTCATCCCTTTTCCACCTCCACCTGCCGCGGCCTTGATGAGTACCGGATAACCGTATTCTTCAGCGAGCTTTCGTGCTTCATCAACGCCTGTCAGGTCTTTTTTTGATCCTGGTATTACAGGCACTTTTGCCGCACGCATTGTTTCTTTAGCCAGGCTTTTGTTTCCCATCTTGGCGATGTTGTCCGGGGTAGGTCCGATGAAGGTCAGACCAGCCTCGGCTATCTGCTCTGCAAACGCAGCATTCTCGGCAAGGAAGCCGTAGCCTGGGTGGATTGCATCACAGCCTGAGACCTCTGCCGCGCTTATGAGATGGGTAACCTTGAGATAACTTTCTGCCGATTGAGGCGGGCCTATGCAGACCGACTCATCAGCCAGTCTGGGGTGCAGGGCTTCCGCGTCGGCTTTTGAATAAACGGCAACCGTTTCGATCCCTAGCTCCCGACATGCCCTAATTATACGTACAGCAATTTCCCCCCGGTTGGCAACGAGTACTTTAGAGAACATGAAGCCTAGGTCGGTTCAATAAGAAAGAGTTCCTGGTCGAACTCGACCGGTGTCTCGTTTTGAACCAGTATCTCGACCACCTTACCTGAGATATCCGATTCGATTTCGTTCATAAGTTTCATTGCTTCCACGATGCAGACCACCGTACCCGGTTTGACCGCATCCCCGACCTCAACGTAAGGAGGGGCATCGGGCGCAGGCGCCCGGTAGAATGTTCCGATCATGGGAGACTTGATCGCGATGAGGTTGGAAGGTCGCTTGGGCTTCGCTTCAGCTGCCTTTGTATCTGTTGGGGGAGTCTCGGGGTGAGATACCGGTGATGATGCAAATACAGTAGGTTCAGCCGATGACGTTACCGGTACATGTTGGAATTGTGCAACTGAGGGTATTGCATGTACCTGTCCGGCCGCCTTGCTTACTCGTACCTTCTGCTTGCCCGAGAAGTGAACTTCAACCTCGGCAACATTCGACTCCGCTACAAGTTTTATGAGCTTTTCAACGTCAGAGATGTTCATGCCTTCTCCTAACTAGAATTCCAGCAACTTATCACGGGGCGTCCTGGATAGGATCCTGACGCCGTCCTTTGTGACTACGACTAAATCTTCTATCCTTACTCCACCCCAATTGGGCAAGTAGATGCCGGGTTCCACGGTAACAACCGCGCCTGGTTTGAGTTTATTATTTCCTAAAGCAGCTAGACGAGGCTCTTCGTGTACGTTCAGACCTACGCCGTGACCAAGGCTGTGCCCGAAGAATTCACCGTAGCCCATCCGGGTTATGTGATCACGGGCAAGTGCATCGGCTGCCTTGCTTGTTATTCCAGCACGGATACCGACAAGGGCTAAACTTTGGGCTTTTTCTACTATTGAGTAAATCTCATTATGCTTAGGGGTAGCCTTACCAATAACGATGGTACGGGTGAAATCAGAAGCATATCCCTTCCACATGGAGCCCATATCAAATGTTACAAAATCGCCTATCTTCAGCTTACGGGTAGTGGGTTTGGCATGGGGCATGGCGCTATTGGGACCGGAGGCCACTATTGTTGAAAATGCTGGAGGTAAGCCTGTATACTTAAGGAAACGGTAAGCGATCTCTGCTGCCAGATCGCGTTCCGAAACACCTGGTTTGATTAGAGGTTTGATTTCAGCAAAGGTTTTATCCGTGATCCGCGCCGCATTGGAAATGAGTTCTATCTCTTGCTCATCTTTTATCGTACGCATCTCTTCCACGATTCCCTTGGTCGGAATCCATTTGAAGTTGCCAACCTTGCGTAGCTTCTTCTTTATCGCATCAAGGGACGAAACCGTAATGTGATGAGCCTCGAAGCCCAAACTAGTGAGGGAAGGCAGTTCTTCAATAGCTGCCAGCTCTTCAATAAAACCTTCAGTAGCTATATGGATTACTGCCTGGGGAAAAACCTCTTTCTTGGACTGTTCCTTATAGCGGAAGTCGGTAAGAAAGTGAGTACGTTTTCCTACCAGGCAGATTGCACTGGAGCCTGTGAATCCGGTAAAGTATCGGACATTCAAGAGATTTGTGATCAAAAACCCGTCCAACCCTTCTTTCTTAATTATATTCTTCAATCTACGTATTCTATGTTCCATGAATTCGTCCTTCTAATTCCCTAATCTTTGTTTGAATTCCTTCATCATCGGGTCGCTGCCGGGCAACCTCTTTATATATACGCAAGGCTTCTGTGAGATACCCCTGGCTTTCGTACAGTTCAGCGACGCTGCGTGTAGTGAAAGGGGAAGCCGCTTTTGTTTCTTCCGAAAGTATCTTTCTGGCAAGAGGATCGTGAAAATCGAGCGCTGCTAGTTTTTTTGCAGTCATTCCCCGACCTGCAGCCTCTCGTTTTATCTCCAACTCCAGTAACATACGTAATGCAATCGAATTTGCCGGATCAACGGTGAGTGCTTCACGCAGTACCTCCTCAGCCTTGAAAGGATGTTCGAGCCTTAAAAGGTAACGAGCCTTCAGGATATGTGCAGGCAGATAATTGGGATGTTGACGTATTCCGGTTTCGAGAAGGCCTATGGCCTTCTCCAGTTCTCCTGCGTCCGCGTGAGCCTCTGCTAGTCGAGCGAAAGCGGTGGAAGATTGATGTAAAGCCAAATAATCCTTAAACCGTTTGATTCTTTCGGTATGGATCATAGCGGGAGTGTATCCAGCATGTGAAGGATGTCAACCGCTGATAATCCACGATTTCGCGTATCGAGGTGTCTGCCTGGTTCTACATCCTACGAAATGATTCGATAATTTTAACCCTGGTTCGTTTGATGAGAATTCCTTTTCTCGAAGGTATAGATCGAGATAGAAAGAACCTTGTGAAAGTTGGCCCTCAGGCTGTTTGCACATCCTTATTCCGCACGTACAACTATCTGTTTACATTCGTTTTCGTCCGAGACCAAAGCGTAATCGTGTGACCAATTTCACGATCCTTCTGTTAAACCACATGACTCGAGGACCGGATGCGTTATTTAAACTAACCGCAGATGTAACCGTAGGATTCAAATGGGGTATCGTTACTTCTCATACTCTAATGTAAGTTTTGGGTGCAGGGCTTTGTCGATCTCGTAGTCGCTTGAGTAAAAACTTGTCCAGTCTTCTTCTGCTTCGGTTTTAGTAGTGTCGCAGTATAGGCAGAAGCCGTAGTTGGTAGCCGAGCCGTCAAGCCAGGTTCTCACTATTCGGGTTACATCCACTGACCACCACGAGTCAGGTGTGGGCCAGGATTCGGTAATCACAATTTCCTTGTTAAGATCAGGATAGGATTTCCAACGCAGGGTCTGTTCGTTCCAAGCCTCGTTTAGCCTGCAGATACTGATGGAAACGGTGCTCAAGTTGGTATTGTTGCAGTAGAGTTCAAGCGTGGCATTTTCTAATTCTACTCCTTCGTACTCGGAAAGTCCGGTAAACTCTATCAGGGAGTAGAGTTCGAAATTTGTTCCGGCTTCGTATTCGCCGACCAGTAAGGAATCGGAGTCAGCATAGTCGAGGTCTGGTTCTGCGCTCCATATATAAGCATCCTTGCCTTCGTCTGGATCAGGCTGCAGGGTAATCGTCTTAGCCTTTGTGCACCCACCAAGCAGGATGATAACGCAGATCAGGGATATGCTTGCTATGATTTTTAGCGTTTCGTTATTCATTATCCCTCCGTGTTGAGATTTTGTTTATCTTACATGTTGCACGGGGGTTGTCAATACATGCTGGGGTTGTTTTTTATTGCCTATTTCGTCAGGCCTTTTTTCAACCGGATGTTCTGGATACGAATCGATCCATTCCTCTCGCAAACACGAGGGCGGCAATGACCGCAATCCCGCCACCCAACCTCAAGGTCAGAGGGGTACCTATATACTCGGCAACCATGCCCATAACCAGCCTTCCGAAAGGTACTATTCCAATAGTTGCTATAGTATAAAGACTCATCACTCTGCCGCGTTTCTCGTCGGGTATGATATTTTGAAGTAGTGTATTAGATGAAGCAAACTGAATCATCTGACCGAAACCGGTAAGTGAAACCAGTAGGAGGGTTATCCAGAAACTGGTAGAGAATGATAATCCTACTATCGAAGCGCCGAATATGATGGAGGCGAAAGGGATAATCTTCCACAGATTGTGGACATTCTTGCGTGTGCCGATGAACAACGCACCCATTATTGCACCTATTCCGACACCTGAGAGAAGCCATCCGAACGCCTGTTCAAAGGATTTGACCAGCCCAGAAGTTTGTTGCACGAGTTTCTCCACAGTCCCGAGTTCCTCGGAAGCAACCACCGGAAGTAACGCGAGGTAGAACAGGCCGAAAAAGGCGAGTGCCGCCAGAAGCAGGAGAATTGATCGTATAGGCGGAGACGAGAAAGCGTACTTGAACCCTTGGTTAAGATCCTGCAGTGGATGGGATTTGTGTGTATGCGGACTATGCGGGGGAAGACGCATTGCAAGAAGACAGAAGATTATGGCGAGGTAGGTTACGGCATTAATGATAAAACAAATGCCTTCGCCTGAAAACTCGAGTAAAGGCGAACCAGGGGCAACGAAGGGCCGCACCCAGTCTGAGGCAAAACCGAGAACCACTCCTGCCAGGGCAGGACCAACAAGACGCGCGAGGTTGAACATTGCCGAGTTGAGGGCTATTGCCGAACCCAGATTTTCCTTATGTTCTACCATGTGAACGACGAATGCCTGACGGGTCGGTGTGTCGAATGCACGTACGAGCCCGTAGAAGATACTCAGGACGATTATCTGCCAGATGCTGATGGTCCCCGTGAGGGCTAGAACCGCAAGTACGGAAGCCTGAAGAGTAGCCATGATTTGGGTAATAATAATCATCCGGTGACGGTTGATCCGGTCTGCCGCAAAGCCTGCAAAAGGTGAGATGAAGAATACGGGAACGAGCATCGTGAATCCAACGATTCCTATGTAGAGTTCGGAGCGCGTAACCTTGTATATCAGATACTCGAAAGCAACCCGCTGCATCCAGTATCCTATTTGAGAGGTGAAATCACCGGCGAAGTAGAGCCTGTAGTTGCGGTACTTAAATGCTCTTCCCAGCGTCTTGAGGTTGTATATACCCTTCTTGAGAATCCTTTTTACCAAGAGCTTTTTTCCTTTCTATGCCTGTATGCCGGCTCCCCCGGATTCAAGATGTTACGTTCTAAGGTCAGAAACCAGTCTATGTGTATTAACGGGATTGTCAACGCGCCAATTGATACCACCTTATAGAGCAGGGTGGTTGATGTTGTGGAAATGTATAATTATCCTTTTGACCCAACTTTAACTGTCCCTTTTTCATCTAAGGACGGAAGCCTGAGTTATCCGGCGACGTATTCACAGAGATTATCAAAGACTGATGTAACATACTAACAGCTCGATTGACAGGTGACACTTTCGGTTGAGTATTTAACTTTCCTGGAAGTGTTACTTCCTGGTTGTGTTGCGGGCGTGGGGTTAAATTATGCCAGATAGTCGAACAGCTTGCGGCGTTCCTCCTCGGGCAGCAATGCGTAGTGCGAGAAGTGCATGGCGAATGATGCGCGTCCCTGACTCAGTGAACGTAAGGTTGTCGCGTATCCGAAGCTTGCAGCAAGCGGAACAAAGGCCTTGATGAGTTTGTGTTCCTTGATGTTCTCCACTACCTCTATCCTTCCTCTGCGTGAATTCAAATCGCAGATAATGTCGCCCATGTATTCCTCGGGAGAGATAACCTCAACGTCCATGATAGGTTCCAGGAGTGCGGGTCCTGCCTTCTCGTAAGCCTCCCTGAAGGCCTGAGCCGCGACCGCCTTGAATGCTACTTCCGACGCCTCCTCTTCCCTGAACTGGGCACCAACGACCGTAACCTTGAGGTTTGTTATCGAATACCCGAGCATTGGACCTGCAATCATTCCGTCTTCCAGGCTCTTTCTTATCGCGTCGAGAAACTCTCTGGGTAATTCCTGGGGCATGTGTATTTTAACCTCGATTCCCTGCTCTCGAGGTTCAAGCTTCAAGGATACACCTGCGTAGTGGGTTGTAGTTCCAATGATTTTGGAAAAAACCGAGGAGTGCTCGACCTTCTGGGTTACAGTTTCCCTATAAGAAACCTGAGGTTTTCCCGTTCTTACAGGAACTCTGAATTCCCTCTTCAGCCTGTCTACAATTATCTCAAGGTGAAGCTCTCCCATCCCGGATACAAGAAGCTGTCCTGTCTCAGGGTCAGTACGAACCTTGAATGTAGGATCCTCGAGTTCCAGAATAGTAAGACTTTTTGCAAGCCTTGTCTCGTCAGCCTTGGTCTGGGGTTCTATGGATTGATGAATCACAGGGTCAGGGAAATGCATTGTTTCATATATAATGGGGTGTTTTTGATCGGCTAGGGTAGAGCCTGTCGTTACATGCCTCAGACCTGCCACAAGTCCGATTTCTCCGGCCTCCAGCTTAGGGACTTCCTGGAAGTGATTGGAGTGAGCAATGAAGAGTTTGGTGGCTCGAGAACGCTTAGCCCCAGGGAAACTCATGATGGTCTTACCGTGCTCCAGTCTTCCGGAATAGACTCTGGTAAAGGCCAGTGGTCCCATGTGTTGGGAATGCGCTAGCTTAAAAACCAGGGCTGAAAAGGGTTCATCGGTTGATGGGAGGAGTTTTAATATTCTATTTTCATCTTCGGGGTCATGTCCTTCTATTGGTGGTACATCAAGAGGTGAGGGGAGATAGCTAATGACTGCATCCAATAACGGCTGAATCCCTTTATTCTTTAATGCCGAACCGCAGAGTACGGGTACTATCTTGTTATTAACAGTAAATTCCCTTAGGGCTTTTGTTAATATCTTGGCATCGGTTTGGCGTTCGGCCATGTAATCGGCCACAATGGTGTCGTCGGTTTCACACACCTTATTTACAAGCCTTTCTCGCCAGCGCTTTGCCTCTTCCATCATTTCTTTTGGGATGTTTACAATAACATACTCTGCACCCAGACTTTCGTCTTTCCACTGTATGGCCTTCCATTCAACCAAATCGATAATCCCTTTATAGGTCTGCTCCGATCCCCACGGAATCTGGACAGGAACAGGCATCTGGTTGAATCGAACCTCCATCATGTCGATTACCCTTTCGAAATCGGCACCCACCCTGTCCATCTTGTTTACGAAGGCTATTCGAGGTATCTTATAGCGGTCGGCTTGATGCCAGACTGTCTCCGATTGAGGCTCAACACCTCCAACCGCACAGAATACCACAACAGCTCCGTCCAGAACCTTGAGCGCCCGTTCCACTTCGATGGTGAAATCTACGTGCCCGGGTGTGTCGATGATGTTAATCTGGTAATCCTTCCAACCTACGGTTGTGGCAGCAGAGGTTATTGTTATACCCCTTTCACGTTCCTGTTGCATCCAGTCCATGGTCGCCGAACCGTCGTCTACTTCTCCCATCTTGTGGATCTTCTTGGCGTAGTATAGTATTCTTTCTGTCGAGGTAGTTTTACCTGCATCAATATGTGCAGCTATGCCTATATTGCGAAGCTTGTTAAGGTCCATCGTTGATTATCGTGCGAGATCTTTTACAATTTCGGAAAGCACAGCCTCGGCTTTGGCTTTATCGATAGGTAAACAGGTGAATATCTTGATTCCTTGCAAGGATTCATCATCAAGCCCAACACCTGTTTTAGTCGGATCGGTATTTATGATTACCGCAGGTCCAAAGATATGAGGTTTCAGGAGGGAAATTGCAAATTTCACGTTGGTAATTTCCTCTTCTATCCCGGGGTTAACCAAAAGGAGCATACCATGCACTTTCTGGGTGAAGGTTTGCCACAGAGGTGCGAAACGCTTGGCACCTGGAAGACCGTAGAGATTCAACTGGTATGAACCGCTTTTGAATCTTCCGAAACTGACCATTCGTCCGTCGTCTTGTTCCGGTTCATCTTCACCTGATGCTGCTCGAATGAAGGCATTACGAGCCTCACGGTTGCTGCCAACTATCATGAGATTGTATACCTGAGGTTCGGCGTCAGTAGCCAATTGATCAACACCCGCTTGTTTTGCAGGTTCCTCCTCACCCAATCGGCTGATCACCAGCTTGCCTGCGGCTATCATCTGCCTCATTGTCTGGAGGGTCTTAAAATCTGAATAAGATGTTTCGGCAAGTATCTCTGAGATATTACGTTTACCGTCCGCCAGTTGGATAATTTCTTCCTCTGTTTCATCAGCCGGTTCAGAGCCCTGTTTCAGGACGGGAACGGTAGTTGGATCAAGTTCCTGTTTGATACGCTCCGCCTCATCCAGTTCCCGCAAAGCCTCAAATATCGCTTCGTCGGTTTGATGCTGAATGGTGGGTAGCACCGAAAGGCTTTTTAGGAGTTTTACCGTAAATCTACCTTCAGACCAGGAAAGCAGCGCAGGCAGTGCCGCACTCCCGTGCTTGTTTCGATAAGATGCTGCAATCAGTTTGCCCTGGGCCAGATAAAGAAAGCCTTCCTCTCCCTTGAATTCCAGGTGAACTTCACCCGTCTTCTGACCGAAGGAAAGCATCTGCAGGAGATCGATGACACCCAGATCTTCGATGTTTCCAGACGTTGCGATTTCAGACTTTGCCTCCCGCTCAAAGGTTTCCTGATAGCGTTTATATCTGTCCAGCAGTATCTCCACCCTAGCCAGAAGTTCGTGAAACTCGAAAGGTTTGGTGAGATAATCGTCGGCTCCTAACCTTAGTCCTTTCACCTTGTCTTGCGTTTCGGCCAAAGCGGATAGGAAAACGAACGGTATACTGTGCATGTTCTCGGTAGCACGTATCCGTTCACAGAGTTCGTATCCATCCATTCCCGGCATCATGATGTCAGCGATGACCAGCTCTGGAGGTTCAGCGGAAATTTTTTCCAACGCTTCTTGGGCTGAGGCAGCCACGGTAACTTTAAAGCCTTCCTGTGTGAGTCGTAGATCTAGAAGGTTAAGAAGATGGGGATCGTCATCTACGACCAATACGCATCGAGAGGCTTCGCTTTGGTTCATTCTTACTTTCCTTCAAGATAGCCGGCGATTTGATCAGCCAGCGTGCGAGTGTTTACAGGTTTGTTGATATATCCATCACAGCCGTACTCTAGAACTTTTTTTTCGTCCGATAAACCGCATATAGCGGTAACTGCTATTACTGGGATTTCTTTAAGATCCGGATCTGATTTGATGATTTGGGTTGCCTCGTATCCATCCATTCCCGGAAGATGCATGTCCATAAGGATAATATCTGGGTGGGTTTGACGCGCCTTTTTTAAACCGGCATCCGCACTTTCTGCACCTATCACATCATAACCTGCCATCTCCAATACAACACGAATTAACTCCAGATTGCCTGCGTTATCTTCAATAACCAGGATACGTTTCACGAGCTTCCCTCACTGGGTTTCTTAAGCGAAAGTACATCTGCGATCTTGCGGCGCAGAGAGTTGCGGTCAAGCTGGGTTTTACCAAAAATCTCACGGATGTTTGCGCTTAGATTTGAACGGTCGATTTGGGATAAGTCTTTTGCAGTGAAGAGGATAACAGGTACATTTTTGGTGGCTTCGTCCGATTCGAACAGCCTCATCACGTCAAATCCGTCAAGATCGGGCATCATCAAATCCAATATAACCAGATCAGGTTTTTCCTTACAGGCGGTGTTGAACCCTTCGATACCGCCGGATGCTTTAAGTACCTCGTAACCGTCCAGGCTCAGTATTTCTTCGATAAGACTCACATCGGCAGGATTGTCGTCAACAACCAGTATGCGGGGCGGTCTTTCCCCCGATTTTGTTAAGTTTTCTATCTTTTTAAGGAGTTCGAGTCGGGACACAGGCTTGACCATATAATCCACTGCCCCGAGGGAAAGCCCGAAGCTTTTATCTTCGACTATTGAAACCACGATTATGGGAATATCTTTGGTTTCCTGCATCTCCTTTAGACGATGAAGCACCCTCCAGCCATCCATCTGTGGAAGCAGAATATCTAGGGTGATGGCTGCAGGTTTAATAGCCATTGATTTGGTTAATGCTTCTTCACCGGTTGTCGCAACCTCTACTTGATATCCGGCGTCGGAAAGCCAAGTAGACATAAGGTTGGCAGCCAAGGGGTTGTCTTCTACGACGAGTATGGGGCGATCCCCGGGTTCGGGGAGTTCGGATTTGAGTTCCTCTTTGGTTGTTGCCTCTGCGGTTTTAGGAGGGTGGTACTCCACGAAAGGAAGACGCAGAACGAATGTGGAGCCTTCCCCTGGGATACTTTCAACCGTTATCGATCCATTTTGTATTTCTAAAAGTTTCTTCACAAGGGCTAGGCCAAGCCCAGTACCTTCATATCGCCTGGTGCTTGAAGAGTCGACCTGGTGAAACGGTTCAAAGATATGAGGGATATCGTCAGATTCTATACCTACTCCTGTGTCCTTGACGCCTATCTCCAGAGTTCCGTCTTCAAGTCCAATGTCAATGTCTATACGTCCCTGTTGGGTGAACTTCACTGCGTTGGAAAGTAGATTATCCATGATTTGGGTTAGCTTACGTCTGTCGGTAAGCATGAGGGGAAGTGTTGGTGGCATATCTACACCGATTGCGATCTTCTTCTGTTCGACCACGACACTATAAGCCTTCAAGACCTCTTCGACCACGCCCCTTAAATCGGTTGGTTCGTTGAATACTTCAAGCATTCCCTCTTCAAGCTTTGAGTAGTCCAACATGTCATTGACCAACCGTAAAAGATGTACACCGGATGAATGAATTATTTTTATATAATGCGCCTGTTTTTCATTTAATTCACCGACCATACCGTCCATAAAGAGTTCAGAAAACCCGATAATAGAATTTAACGGAGTACGCAATTCGTGGCTCATGTTACCCAAAAATTGGGATTTGAGGTTTGCGGCCTCCTCGAACTCTCTGGAGTTTTTTTTCTCGTCGGTTCTCAACAATCCTCCTTAAATAATAACGTAGTATAGTTTAAGCAAAGCACGCAGATTGTCAATATAAGGTATACACCCTTCCTCTCGTAGAAGAAAGGATTTTCTATAAACCTTTGACATTAATACTTTTACCATCCCCGATGATATTAAGGTTGATTATTTGAAGTTCGAAAACTACAAGAAAGATGTGAGAAGTATCAGAATGAGATCCGAGATTTTTTCTTAGGCTGTATTTGCGGTTTCTTATCTTCTTTTTGTTCTGCCTCGGGTTTTGGGGTAGGTTTGACAGGTTTCGGTTCCTCTTTTTCCTTTGGTGTGGATTCAGGAGTAGGTTTATCAAGAGTGGGCTTCTCGGATTCTGGCTTTTCAGCTTTAGGTTTTTCCTCAGGTTTTCTCTCAAGAGTGACTTTCTCCGGCATCGGTTCTTGTTTGTTTTCTTGAGGTTGCTGGCTGAGTACTCCGGGGGTTTTTACCGCTGGTTGACCTCCAAGGATGCGTTGCTCGTTGAGTTCGAGTATCTGTCCTTCAAGTTCGTGTATCCGACGCTCAAGCGCTGATATCTTGGCACCTATAGCCGGTGAATGTTTTAGCTCTTCCCAGGATTTCTGTTCAAGCTGTCCTTCCTGTTCCTTGAGTTCATCCAGTTTGCTTTTGACCATGTCGCGATCGGCTCGAAGCTCTGCTATCTCGCGTTCAAGATGAGCCTTTTCCTTGATCGCCAGTTCCATGGCCGAGTGTTCCTTACGAAGGAAGTCCAGACGCTGATTGATGTCCTGTTCCTCTTTCTCAAGATTTCCTATCCTGGTTTCAAGCATGTTTAACTCTCGACGACGCTTTTCAAGTTCTGCCTGGGAAATGAAGTCAGGGTCATCGCGACCGATTGAACCGGTAGGAGGGGCTCCATGACGGCTTATCTCGTATTCGGTTATCTTGTCCTGGACTGATGTCTTTTCTTCCGATTCTACTTCCTTCATCTTTTTCCAGATGTCTTCTTTGCCAGCTTCCTCTTTTGATTTTGAAAATTTCTTCTCTAATGTACGGAGTTCTTCTTCTTCGGAGGCCGGTTTGGGCTTCTCTTTGCTGGAAGGAGCCTCGGGAGTCTTCTTACCTTCCTTTTTCTCTTCTTTCTCTTCGTCCTTCTTCTCTGATTTAGGTGTAAACTTAGGCATAATAATAGGATAGTCATAAATCGAGGTTAGTCAAGTAGGTCGGAGTTAAAAAGGAAGGGGCCACGGACGCGGCCCCTGATGTTGCGTGTTAAACATCCCAAAACCAAAGGAGGCTTTATGGCTTCAGCGTGTCGTTATATTGAATAGCAATTTGTGTGCCAGGTCTCTTCTGAATTATTAAGTTACACAGATACGTACCTTGGTTTTAAGAGGTATTACACATCGCTGTCACTTTTGTGCAAGTAATTGCACGAAAGGATAGGTGTCTGATTTCGGGTCCTCAGATCTCAGATCAATATATTTAACCAAAGCTTGGTTATGTTGTCGACACTCTTCACATCGTCCGCTAACATCGCCTTAATCTGGCACCAGTGTTTTCAACATCGGCATCTTAAAAGCAGGCATTTTTTACGATAAGTACGTAAAGAACCTAACTTGACTTATGTCGATTTCTCGGCACAATAGTAACGAGGAATAAAGAAAGGAGTGATGATGGTTAAAAAAATACTCGTTGGAACGCTTACGATTGTCTCCATCACACTTGGGGTCAGTTTTCCACTTGTTCTTGATCCGACAGAGCCGGCTATAGGAGAAACTTGGCAGGAATCATCAGAACCCGCGGTAGAAACTCAGGTTTCGATTGTTCAGTCCACCAACTCCTCTCTCACCCATCCGATCTCGCTTGACCAGGAACCAAGTGCCGATGAGGTTGAAGAAATGGTCAGGCTTGCCGTTGACCTCGTCGGCGGGATGGATAAGTATGTCTCCGGGTGCAGTCTTGTCGTCATCAAACCGAACATCGTCGAGTTGATGCCCAGCGGTTCCGGTGTAATAACCGATGCCAAGGTTATTCGGGCGATTGCTAAACTCGTGTTTGAAGCAAATCCTGAAACTCATGTCGTCATTGGTGAGGCCGCGGGCGGCTGGTGTCCGGACTCAAGTCTCAGCTGCCATCCCAGCGTTCCTGTGGGTGACGGTTTTGAGGTAGCTGATTACTGGCAAATACTCGAAGACCCGGTTTTCGAGAGTAAGAATATCGAGATTATAGACCTGAATCTTGAGCAATCGGAAGAAATGCCTGTGGATTCCCCCTATTATGCCAGCTCTTCATACTTCCTTCCCCAAACCTTACTCCGGGCATCCTGTGTTATCAATGCACCGGTAATGAAGGTCCATGTCACCGGTATCACTGGTGCGCTCAAGAACAACATCGGTGTCCTGCCTGGACTGGTCTACGGATGGTGGAAGGCAGTCGGCTATCCATACCCTGATCCGATTACTAGCGGGCTCAAACACACACGAGACCTCTGGGACGAAGAGATCACCGATATCTCATCGGTGATGGAGTCCAAGATCAAGCTTACGGTGGTCGATGCGGTTGTGTGCCGTGAAAAGAACAAAGGCCCTGACGGGTTGCCTAAACGCAGGAATATGATCGTTGCCGGTGAAGATATGGTGGCTGTCGATTGGACTTTGGCTCAATTGATGGGTATGAATCCCGATGACATAGAACATATCACCCTGGCCGGTATAAAGGGCCTTGGAACCAACAACGGGAATTTGATCGAAGTCTTAGGCAACTCCATTTCTGAAGCCAAGGCTGAGTTTATCAAAGACCCTCGAGAGGACGGAACCTTCGGTCAGTCCAACCGTATCTGGATTCTTTCTGGACCTTATTCGGGTACGGATATAGACTACGATAACCTTGGTGGGGAAGCAGCAATCATGCCTGAACCAGGGATCGGCGGCTGGACCCAACCTTTGTATTTCTTTGACGATTACATAAATCTTACGACCCTGACTCCTGACGCGGATCAAACCGTCTATGCCCATACATATTTCTATTCTCCCCGTTCCGGACCTGCAGAACTCTGGATAGGGTCGGATGAAGACATCAAGGTTTTCTTAAACGGAGCCGAGGTCTATCGCTTCAGTGGTTCGAGAACCCACGGATTGCCCAACGAGATTGTTCCGATTTCAATACAACAAGGCCGCAACCGTCTACTGGTGAAAGCTGTCCAGGTCCAGGGAAGTTTCGATTTCTGCCTGAATATCTGCGAGCCTGACACGAGAGAAGAGTATCACGGGAACAGGGTGTTTGGTCTTAAGTTCTATCCTGACTCGACCCTGTCCTTTGTTGCAGAAGAGCGCCGGTTCCGAGAGTGCTTTGTTTATGTTGCTCCCAATCCTGCTCGAAGAGAAGTTCCTTTTCAAATCTATGTTCGAGGGCAGAATAAGGTTGAATTGAAGATCGTCGACGCCCAGGGACGACTGGTGGAACACAAGCTCTGGAATCAGACTTCACCGATGATATACTGGACGTGGCGACCGGAAGGCAAGCTGCCTGCAGGCATATATTTCTATCAGATACAGACTGGCGACCCACATGCACAGGAGATGAAGGGTAAGATTGTACTGCTGAAGTGACCTTTACGTTCTAGGCTATACCTTGCTCAAACAACCCTTGAGGCTTTGTTGGTTCGCAAGCGTTTCTGACGCGACTGAACAAAGCACCCAAGACCCAGAAGGTGACGATCACCTGAATCGTAGGTTTACTTGATTATGCCAACCTTCTCGATATAGCTTATCAGCAGGGTGTAATCTACGGTGCCTGTGTCGTAAATGCCCGACCCTTGTTTCAGAACCTCGTATCCGTCGCCGCCCGCGGCCAGGAAGCTGTTGGTGGCTATCTTGTAGGTACGATCTTTCTCGATCGGTTGACCGCAAATCCTTATGTTTACTGCCGAGCTGTCCTCGATGTCGTATTCAACTCCCGCAAGATGCAGGGTGCCGCCGGAATGAGGGCCATGTGCCATGTTGAAATTCAGAAGCTCCTCTACTTGTTCTGCCGTCAGTTCCATGGTAACCACGGTGTTGGCAAAGGGTAGAGCCGTGAGTATATCCTTCATGGTAATATCTCCGGGGAAAATCGTTGATCTAACTCCACCCTGGTTGAAGAATGCAAAGTCAGCCCCTGTTTCTTCCTGCATGAGCCGAGCCAGGAGGTCGCCAAGCGACATCTCGTCTTTTGCCTCGGTAAATCCCGGTACAAGTGCAACCTCGGTCTTGCCGACGGGCTGCCCCATTTTCTCATCAACTACCTTTGCCTCCTCGGCTATCCTTGCCGCCATCCCGGGATCTTCTGGAATGGAGTCCGAAAGAAGAATAAGATCGTATTCCCAGTCAACTATCCTGCCTTTCTTGACCTCTACTTCAAGCTTACCCAGGTACACGGTACGTGCCCCAGCCTGAACTATCAGGGCGTTGTTAACCTCACGGGGTTCCTCAAGCACCGTATGGGAGTGTCCGCCCACGATGAGATCGACCTCAGGCACTTGCTCTGCAAGAAGGGAATCCTCGTAATAACCCAGGTGGGTGAGAGCGACGATGAGATCCTTTTCCCCGTACTTCTTGTTTTCTATTAAGTCTGTTATCGCGGTGTCTGGTGAAGCGAACACGAGTCCTTTCACGTTATCGGGGTGGGTGCCGAAAGGCGTGCCAGGAGTAGTCAGGCCTACTACTACAAGATACTGACGACCATACTCCTCATACTGTTCGACCAAAAAATCTCCATGCTCATAAAATACATTGGCCGATAAAATCGGAAACTCAGCTTCTGTCACGAGTTCAGAAAGGTTAGTCTGTCCGAAGTCGAACTCATGATTACCAACTACCATAACATCCAGCCCCATCTCGTTTAAGAGTTCGAAGTCCAGTTTTCCCTTGTGCATATTTGATATTGGGGGTCCCTGCAGTACGTCGCCTGCGTGAAGAAATAAAAAACCTCTTCCTTCAGCTTCTGCCTCAGTCTCGAGTGAATCCGCCACGTAAGCAACAC
The DNA here is from genome assembly GCA_016934635.1 of Caldifarciminota bacterium. Classification (GTDB taxonomy): domain Bacteria; phylum Hydrothermota; class Tepidihabitantia; order B3-TA06; family B3-TA06; genus WJJO01. The sequence continues at coordinate 26,174 of JAFGSK010000035.1, read as the reverse complement.
GGGCAAAGCCGCCATACTCGGAACCGTCCTTAGCCTTCACAGGCTCTATCTGGCCGTGGGTGTCGTTTATGTGCACGATAGTCAGCTTATCTCGTGCAAATAATGCTGTCGGTAAAGTCAATACCAATACCCAAGACGCAAGACGATTTGTATTTTTTTTCATTGGTCCTCCATACTTGATTCTACGCATCCTTGCAGTTTTGGCAATGCTTTTTGCACAGGTGATTTTAAAGCCAGGGACAAATCGTGATTTGCCCCTACGTAAATCCTTTTGTCGATTACGGGTGTAACAGGTGTTATCCTTGTGTAAACACCAGGCAAGTACCGAGTACTGGTGAAAATACGCTACGAGATACACCAAGCTCTCAAGAGGCACGCTCCGAGATCAAGGGATCCTGGTGTGTTACTGGTTACGGGTGTATTATGGGTTGTCTACTTCAACTCGTACGTAACCATTATACTGTAACCAACGGCTACCCTTGGCAAGCGACTCGAACCACCCATGTCTTCAGCATCGAGTTCAAACCCTCCTTGGGGGCCCCACATGTAACCGGTCCATGGCGCTGAGTCTGAGAACTTGATAATATCGCCGATGCTTCTTTCGTAAGCTTGAACTACAAGTTGCGCTTTCAGCCTGGCGTCGGCCAGAGCCTTTTTCTGTAACTGTTCAAGATATATTGACGGATCCTTTAGGGTATACATAACATCGTAGAAGGAGATCTTCCTTCCTGGGGTTTTACCTGGTATCTGGTAAATTGTCTCCACTACCTTATCAAGCATACCAATATCGTCAATAATGCATCGCAAATTGATGGACAGTTCATGTTCCATTCGTTCGGATTCCCAATCCAGTTCCGAGTAGATACTTCCTGAGCCTTCAGTTACAAGGGGTTGTTTGATTCCAAGTTTAGATAACTCACCTGACAATTCTTCAGCAAGCTTCATCGCTTCAGAAAACAACTTACTCATTTGTGGTTCTCGTATTTCGACAGTAAAGTTGATTACCGCCATATCTGCAAGAACGTACAAGTTCGCATATCCTTCTGCCGAGACCGCGTTGTCCTGGATGGAAACTTCTGCCGCCACCAGGTGTAGCGCTGCGACAGCAAGAACTACTGCCGTTACTTTTTTCACGAAATACCTCCTTGGATAATATTTTGTGACCAGAGATTAGACTCCGGTGATTGTGATACGGTTGCCTTGCACATCTTGCTTGATAATACTACATTTGTGGGTATTGTCAAGCTCAGTAGTCGAGTGTTATTTGTATGCAAAGTTTCCCAAACATAATGGGGTTTTTGCAGAAAGAGTGCCGTTAAATAACGAGGTCTGAAGTAATACATATTTAATATTGTTTCTTAGTACTTGACATTGACGTGGAAATGGTTATCTTACAGAGAATATGGCATATTTAGGTGACGAAGAATAGTTCTGACAAGGAGTTTGTGTGAGCGAGTATTTTAAAAGACTAGAGGAGCGTTTAGCGGCGTCTCGAATTACGGTCGAAGATGCCCGCGACGGACTCCTGGAGAGTTACGTGGTCGCCAATCGCAAGGCGTTGGATGTAGGGCTTACCGATTTAGCGTTGGATGCCTCGGATGAAGCGGTTTATAAGAAATTATACGAGGTAATGGGTGAGCTTTTAGCCGAGCGGGGAGCAGATATCGAGAGGCCATCGGTTCGCGATCTACGTAGCGTTCGTCATACAATGGACCTCAAACTGCGTCATATCGAATTTCCACCTGAGATCAGTCAGATGCATGAGATAGCAAGTGAGACGCTTTTGGAAAAAGCGGTTGACGAGGATGAAGCGCCAGGAGCAGAAGCGACTGGTGGAGGGGAATTAGATGAGTTTGAGAAGCTGAAAAAGGAATTGTCCGAGGAGATGGGGGCGTCGATTCAGGAAGTTCAGGAACTTGAAACTCCTAGCCCGACCGAGGAGGTTCACGAACCTTCTGCATTCAAGTTTGTACCAAAGGAAGAAAAGCCTGCAGTTACAGAACCACAGGCATCTGTTCGAGGAGAACCTCCGGTTGAAGAGCCCTCTTTGGATGATCTCTTTATAAAGACCCTGGAAGAAAGGCTGGATAATGAAAGTTTGAGTCCTGCTGAAGCAAGAGACGGCATCATAGAAGCTTATGTAATAGCTAACCGTAACGCGGTCAGTCTAGGTGACGTAGGATTGGCACCCGACGCTTCAGATGCAGAGATTGAGTTACGAGTCAGGAATATGATGCGTGGATTTTTTAGAGAACACGGATCTTCTTTTGACGAGCCGGATCTGGAACTTCTCGTTGAAGCGAAACGATATTTGGATGAGCAGTGGGACATAACAAGGATGCCGGAACAGGTGCGTACGAAACATGATGATTTATGCAAGGCCCTTATGACCCGGGCAGAGAATCTGCAAGCCATGGTTGAAGGAGAGAAGGCTAAACTTTCGGTTGGCTCGTTTACTCCCAGTGTTGAGAAACCTGATATAGAGATTGAGGTTCCTGTGGTTGAGGCTTCCGCAGTACCTGCTCCAGAACCAGAGACTCCATCCGAGTCGGTTGCAGAGGTTCTCGAAGAACCATCTCCACAGCCTGAGATTGTTGCCGAACCTGAACTTGTCGAGACTTCCTCAGAACCCGAACCGGAAAAACCTTTACTCGAAGCCCAGACAGAGGAAGTAGCAGAACCTCTAGTCGCTGCCGAGTCTGAGTCGGTCGAAGAGTCTGAACCTGAACCTTTAGCGATCGAGGAACCCGCAGCAGAAGAAGAACCACTTTTCCAAAAATCGATTTCCCCGGGGGTTGTACCTGAAGATGTCGAACAAACTGAAGCAGAGATTGAAACTCCAACCGTTCCTGAGCCGACCTCCGAACCGGCACCTACCCAGGTATCGGTAGATGATTTGATAGCCAAGGTGAAGGCTGATCTTCGAGAGATAGTAAAGGCTGAGGTCCAAGCGGCATTGACAAAACCGGAAACCTCAAAAGCGACACTTCGTCCCCCTGTCAGTGTATCAGCTGAGTCTTCCGGTGATACCGTATTTCTGGCGTGGTTGGACGTTCGTGGTCAACCCGGTTACAACGTCTACAAACAGGAAGGTACTCAATGGGTACGTTTGACTGCCATTCCTCTGAACCGCCCTTCCTTCAGCATGAAGGTAACAACAGAAGAGGAGGTGGTTCTTGCCGTTACTTCGGTTTCATCTTCAGGAGAAGAAAGCAACTTAAGTGAAGAAATTAGGGTAAACGTGAATCCAGGAGAGGAATAACTGGGGACTTTCAGCAATAGAGTGTCTGTCGGTAGTACATAAGGAGATTTATGGTTGACAATGATTACAGGCGGTGTAGAATTCAGTCTACGATGGAGGATAATAAGAGATGTCGTTAGCAAAACAGAGAAAACAAGAACTGATAGAAGAATTCAGACATCATGAGTCAGACACCGGCTCTTCAGAGGTGCAGGTAGCGCTTCTTACCGAGCGGATCAACGTGCTTTCCGAGCACTTAAAGCTTCACTTCAAGGATCATCATTCCCGACGCGGGCTCATCAAGATGGTTAACCTGCGCCGTAAGCACCTCAACTACCTTTACAAGAGGGATCGGGAGACCTATTACGCCCTTGTAAAGAAGCTCGGTTTGCGCGGTTAATCATGGAGCGTGTGCAGGCCGAGATCGGCGGTCGGCAACTTACCCTTGAAACAGGTGAGTGGGCCAAACAGGCCTCAGGTGCGGTACGAATCCAGTACGGCGACACTGTGTTACTTGTGACCGCTTGCTATAACGAAGCTGAATCTCAGAGCTTCGGTTTCTTGCCGTTGACAGTCGATTACAGGGAGTATTATTCGGCTGCAGGAAAGATTCCAGGGGGATTCTTTAAGCGTGAGGGAAAACCTCGTGACAGAGAGACGTTGATTTGTCGGATGATAGACAGACCCATACGTCCTCTGTTCCCGGCTGATTTTAACCATGAGATTCAAATAATAGGATTCCTACTTTCCCATGACGGTGAAAATCAGCCCGATCCTGTAGCCATTACCGGAGCTTCTACTGCTTTGATGCTTTCTGAACTGCCTTTCGCCGGTCCGATAGCGGCAGTCCGCATCGGAAGAAAGGATGGAGAGTTTGTAATAAATCCAACCGTATCCCAGCTAGATGGGTGTGATTTGAACATCCTTCTGGTTTCCAACGGTACCGAGATCAACATGGTGGAGTGTGAGGCGGTTGAGGTGTCGAATGAAACGGTTATTGAAGCCATGCGTATGGCAGTAGAGGTGGTTCAGCCTATCCTCAAGCTGCAAAACGAACTGAGCGCTAAAGCAGGTAAACCTAAGAAATCGTTCGATGAAGAAGGAGCGCCTGAGGAGATACTACAGCGGGTAACCGAATTGGCTTCGGCGAAGGTCCCTCGGACAAACGAAATTCGCGATAAACAGGAGAGAGGATTAGCTCGCAAAGAGATTGAGGATGAGATTCAGGAGGCTTTGGCAGAGGAGTTTCCGGAATCTGAGAAGATAATCTCTGCCGTGTTCGATCGTTTGATTCAGCAGGACGTTCGAGAAAGAACCTTTGCAGGAAACAGACTGGACGGTAGGGGATTGGATGAGATTCGGCCGATTTCATGTGAGCTGGGTGTACTTCCCCGTACTCATGGTTCCGCGCTGTTCACAAGGGGACAGACACAGTCACTTGCCGTGGTTACCCTGGGAACCAAGAGTGATGAACAGAGGGTGGATGACGTGGAGAAGGATGCCTGGAAGTCGTTTATGCTCCACTATGATTTTCCTCCTTTTTCCGTAGGTGAGGTTCGTTTCCTGCGTGGTCCAGGTAGAAGAGAAATCGGGCACGGCGAGCTTGCCGAGAAGGCGGTAAGGGTACTCGCCCCTCAGGATGGAGGATTTCCCTATACCATTCGTGTTAATTCTCATATCCTTGAATCCAACGGTTCAAGCTCCATGGCCTCGGTATGCGGAGCATCACTGGCCCTTTTTGATGCCGGGGTGCCGATGCCTAAGTCTATCGCAGGAATAGCCATGGGTTTAGTGAAGGAGCCATCTGGTCATGTAATCCTTACCGATATCATAGGTGATGAAGATCACTACGGGGATATGGATTTCAAGGTTGCCGGAACCCGGCAAGGTATCACAGCGATCCAGCTGGATTTGAAGCTCAGAGGAATCTCGGTGGATATACTAGCTGAGGCTATTAAACGAGCCGAGATGGCCCGCTTGAATATACTGGATGTGATGGATGCAGCTATCCCTGCTCCTCGCAGTGAACTCAGCGAGTTCGCTCCCCGTATCGCCACCCTGGTAATACCACACGACAAGATCGGAGACGTCATCGGCCCCGGGGGCAAGGTTATACGAAAGATTACCGAGGAAACCGAAACCACCATAGATATTGATGACGAAACGTCTACGGTAATCATCGCTGGAACCAACTCCGAAGGTGTACATGCGGCGCTTGAGCGGGTTAAGGAGATTGTAAAAGAGGTGGAAGTAGGTGAGATATACGAAGGGACCGTTGTCCGGATTACAAATTTCGGCGCATTTGTCGAACTTTTTCGAGGGAAGGAAGGGTTGGTTCACATCTCGAACCTTGCTCCCCATCGGGTACAGAAGGTGGAGGACATTGTCAAGGTTGGAGAGCGGATCAAGGTTCGAGTAAAGGGTATCGACGATATGGGCAGGATAGATTTAACTACCATTCTTGATCCTTCTCAGGAGAGGCAGCGCGACACACGTGACCAAAAAAGTCGCGGTGGAGATAGACGAAGTGACCAGCGAAGGCATTCAAGAAACCACAACACCCAGCGGCCTCCGCGTCATCACTGAGCGTATCCCGGGTTTCCATTCGGTGGCCTTCGGGATTTTTTTCAGGCAAGGCTCAAGGGATGAGAACGAAGCGAGGAACGGAACCAGTCATCTAATCGAACATATGCTGTTTAAGGGCACTGAGAACCGTAGCGCAAAGGAGATACTCTCAGGTATAGAGAGACTTGGTGGGATAAGCGACGGTTTTACCTCCAAGGAATTAACGGGATTAACCATTCGCTGCCTGGTCGACTCAACACCTTCACTACTAGAACTCGTCTTTGAAATGTTAGATCACTCTACTTTTGACGTGGATGAATTAAAAAAAGAAAAACAGGTCATATATGAAGAGATGCGATCCGCCCAGGAAGATCCGCAGGATGTGGTTTTTGATCGTTTCTTCGAAGGTTGTTTTTCCCCTCATCCATTGGGCAGTACCGTCCTGGGAAAACACGAGATTATTTCTCAGATCACCCGTGATCAGCTTCTGTGGATTTATGAAAAGAATTATAACTTATCAGATGCTATCCTTGTGGCGGTGGGAGACGTAACAGAAGAAAGGATACTGAACCTTCTTCCCCAGGTAACCAGGCTTAGTCGAGGGGAACGAAAAAAAAGGGAAATCCCGGGAGAGAAAAAGACTGAAAGCCTTGTTCATACCCGCAAGGATATCACGCAGGTTTATACGGCAATGGGAACCCGAACCGTGGGTTTGAATTCAAGTGAAAGATTTTCTTTGGCTCTACTGGCTACCCTCTTGGGGGGAGGAATGAGTTCCCGACTGTTTTCCTTGCTCAGGGAGGACAAAGGCTACGTATACACTATTTCTTCTTTTTTGGAATTGTTCGAGGATTCAGGGGTTACCGGGTTTTACTTTATCTCCGAGAAGAGCAAGCTTGAGAAGGTTTTTACCGAGATTGAGAAGGAGTTGAGACGGCTCCTGCGGTCAGGGCTAAAGCAAGGTGAACTGGAAACGGCAAAGACCTTAACCAAGAGTTCGTTGCTCTTAAACATGGAGAGTCTTGCCCACCGCATGATGCGTTTGGGACACTGGAAGCTTCTTGCAGAGCGCTTTCATACCATCCCAGAAACGTTAGAGGCCTTTGAGAAGGTTACGGCCGATGAGGTGCTTGCGACGGCCCACAAGTATTTCAACTCTACCAAGTTTCATACCAGTTTTGTCGGTCCGGTAACGGAGCGCGACACCAACCCGCTGACGAGGAGATAAGATGGAAATCTCACGCAGGGGCATATCCATGCCCGCTTCACCAATTCGCAAACTTGCCCCGCATGCCGATGATGCTGTTAAAAGAGGAATCAAGGTTTACCACCTGAATATCGGGCAGCCAGATATTTCAACACCCCCGGAGTTTTTTGAGGCTGTAGGTAACTTTACCGAACCGGTCCTTGCTTACGGACCCTCAGGTGGAATCGTGCAGCTGCGTCTGGCAATAGTGGATTACTTCGCAAGTTACGGAATTGGAATTGACCTGGATAATGTCTGGATCACTACCGGAGGCTCAGAGGCGATTCTTTTTGCCCTGTGGGCGACTACCGATCCTGGCGATGAGGTGATTGTCTTTGAACCTTTCTACACAAACTATAATGGCTTTGCCGCAGTTGCCGGCGTAAAGCTTGTCCCGATAAGGCTTTCGGTGGAGACTGGATTCAGGTTGCCTTCCCATAAAGAGATAGAACGCCACATTACACCTAAGACAAAGGCGATACTTATCTGCACACCCAATAACCCCACAGGCACCGTGCTGACAAAGGAAGAGATGTTTGTCCTAGGTCAAATTGCGCGTAACATGAATCTCTACCTGATATCGGATGAGGTCTATCGGGAGTTTGTGTATGATGGCAGGGAACATACCTCAGCTCTTACGCTTCCCGATATAGAAGACAGGGTTGTGGTGACTGATTCTATCTCCAAACGTTTCTCTGCCTGTGGAGCACGCATCGGTTTTGTAGTCAGTCGCAACCGGGGATTGATGCAAGTGATGTTAAAATTCGCCCAAGCACGACTCTGTCCCCCTACCGTTGAACAGTACGGAGCGGTCGCTTGTTTTAGAAACATTCACCGTTTCCAAAAGGCTATGATCGGTGAGTATGACCTGCGACGGAAGGTGCTGGTAGAGGAACTTGCCAGACTTAAAGGCGTTCTGACTGCCAATCCCGAAGGTGCATTCTATACGGTAGCGAGACTTCCTGTAAAAGACGCTGAGCGCTTTGCGACATGGTTGTTGACCGATTTCTCCAGAGACGGTAAGACGGTCATGGTTGCGCCCGCAGCAGGCTTCTACGCTTCCCAGGATGCAGGTCTCGATGAAGTCCGCATTGCCTACGTTCTAGTAGAGTCCGCCCTCAGGGATGCAATAAAACTCTTGGGTGAAGCGCTCAAAGAATACAAGGATTGAGGATCCTAGAGGTCAGTGAACACTACTTCCCACATGTGGGCGGTATAAGTGAGCACGTTTACTCCCTTACAAGGCAACTGGGTCGAAGGGGGCACGAGGTCGAGATTCTGACTTCACGTATTCCTGGTTCTTTTCCTCGAGACGTAAAAACCATCCGTATGGGTAGAGGAGTGGCCTTTCCAATAAACAAGAGCTTTTCACGCATGACCGTAGGTTTAGGTATAGCAAATCGTGTGAATCGGTTGCTTCGTTCGAGGCGCTACGATGTAATACACATTCACGGTTCACTTGCTCCAGTACTTCCGATGCTTGCGCTTCGATACTCGTGTTGTCTTGAAGGAACTAAGGCAGTTGCAACCTTTCACGCAGGGCACGGACCATCTATGTTATACCGCATATTCAAGAACCCAATGTCGAGGAATTATTTCACAAGCTATGATGGCCTGATTGCCGTTTCTCCGGTTGCTGAAGATACTATGGCCCATTTTTTCCCAGGTAACTACCGGATTATCCCGAACGGTGTAGATACAGGGGTTTTTTCGCCAGGACCAAGCGCTTTGTCATCGAAGCTCCCGAAATCGTCTCTCAAGCTTCTTTTCCTGGGCAGGTTTGAACCCAAGAAAGGATTGAGGCACCTTTTATGTGCGATGCCTGAGATTAAACGCCGGGTCAAAGACGTGAAACTCGTTGTAGTCGGAGGCGGCCCCATGAAGCCCTACTATGATCGTTTCATCAGTAATGAAATCAAAGACGCAATCTTCTTTGCAGGGGAGGTTGTTGGAGCCGACCGTGCAGCTTACTACAGGTGGTGTGACATATCCGTTACACCCTCCATCGGGGCGGAGAGTTTCGGGATTACCCTGCTTGAAGCCATGGGGTGCGGGAAACCCGTGGTGGCGACCGATATACCGGCATTCAGATACGTGATGGGTGACCGGGAAGGGGTGTTCGTCAGGCCTTGCGACGCCGAAGATATAGCCCGCGGAGTCCTGGAACTGGTTGAGTGTCGCTCGCAATGGCCCGCTATCGGAAAAGCAGGACGGAGAAAAGCTGTATCCTATTCCTGGTCTAAGATCGCCCGGATGGTAGAGGACTACTTTTATGAAGTGAAGGATCGTTGTGGATCGAGAAACTGAAGAACGACAGTCCGATCCCTTGACCGAGACGGTACAGGAAGAGCTGGCCGATGTCGAACGTTCCAGCAGGGGACGTCGTGGATTGTTCCGGAATAAGGCTTTTCAACTTTTCTCTGCTTCTCAAGGGGCAAGTCTACTTGGCGATAAGCTGGGTTACATGGCGCTCTTGGGAATGGTGTTCGCCTTGTTTCCGCAGGCCTCCTCTCAAGTTTTAGGGGTCATAAGTATAGTCATCGGTCTTCCTACCCTGATCCTCGGACCTTTCTTTCTCTTACTGGTAGATAGATGGCCTCGAAGAACCGTACTCATTATATCTGATGTCGCAAGGTTGGCTATGACTGTCGGAGGGCCGCTTTTAATCATGCTGGTTCCTACTAACGTACTCCCACACTTCTGGGTTATGATTGTATTTCTACTAATCTACTTCACCTTTAATTTTACATTTAACACTGTGCGGTTATCTATCATCCCGGACATCGTAGACACCAAGCACCTTCATGGAGCCAATTCCTTCCTCAATCTCCTCAACCGTCTTGCTACCCTTGTCGGCATTGCAGGTGGGGGTATTCTGATCGATCTTGCCATTTGGGACAGGATTGGTATTCCTGGATGGGGTGTTGGTTTTTTTGCAGACGGTGCAACCTTTGCCATCTCAGTCGTCGCTTTGTTATCCCTCAGGGTTAAAAGTCACATCCCTGCATATCATCACAAATTGGAGGAAGCCACCGAGAAGATAACCGGCGGATTCAAGGCGATGGTTGAAGCGCTGAAACTTATCGTTCTGAATCCGGTTCTTCTCGCTGGTGTAGGTTCCATCATTCAATTCGGGGTTTTCAACGCGGTTATTCTAGTACTCATGATTCCAATCGTTGAAACCCATCTTGAGTTGGGGCTTTTAGGCGTAGGTATAATGGGTTTGTTTGTAGGATTAGGTTTTGTGCTCGGATCCGCCGTGTACGGATTATTCGGTAAGCGCATCCCTAAGACTCAGCTGATATTTATCTGCTACGGAGTAGTCGGTTTGTGCTTAGGCTTGGTCGCCTTGATCCCATCAGCAATCACTATCGGTGTAGTCGCATTTTTGGGAGGCCTCCTATATACCATTATTAATACCGCTCACGATACACTTATCCATGAGGAGGTTCCGAACGTTATCCGGGGACGGATATTTTCCGCAAGGGAGTGGCTTTACATGTTCACTTTTATGGTATCTTCCTTGTTACTCGGGGCGTCGGCTTACGTGGCCCATCCATACTTTCTGATGGCGGTGTGTGCTGGATTCTTTGTAGTTACTTGTTTGGGGGGATTGGTACTGGTTTGGGTCAAGGTGAATAAAAAAGGATCCGGGAAGAACTGATGTTCACCATACTGGAGTTCCATAATATTTCCAATCAGGGTATCGCTTTTACTAAAATTCCCTCTCGAAGATTCTCGAAGATACTGGATATATTGATAGATGAGACCGTAATCGTTCCACCTTCTGATTTTCAAGCCTATCTTGCGGGTTCTAGCAACGAATCCCCTCAAGTTATGCTCTCCTTTGACGACGGATACGAGGAGGTGTACACCAACGCTTATCCCTTGATGCGCGAAAGGGCGCTGGCCGGTATGGTCTCAGTGGTAGCAGGCTACGTAGGCAAGACCAACAGTTGGGATATCTTCGGCGGTCGACTTAGGCATCTTGGTTGGTCAGAGATAGGGGATTTGGTCGCTGACGGTTGGTATATATGCTCCCATACCATGACCCATCCGGACCTGAAAAGGTGCAGTGATGATCGACTTGTCTGGGAACTGACAGAATCCAAGATACTTCTTGAGGATAAACTGGGAACTGAGATTCCTGCGGTGGCATATCCTTTCGGTCGCTTCAACATGAGGGTATTGAAAGCAACCCACCAGGCAGGTTACCGTATCGGATTTACGGTGGGTGCCGAGGTGTGGCAAAGACCTCGTATCCCACTTACTACATTACGCATCCCGGTCTATCAGACAGATTCCGATGCTTTGATACGGGCCAAGGTCAAACCGGACGGATTCTCAAAATGTCTGGATGCATTTAAGAATCGTACGTTTAACAAGCTTTCCCTCGCAACCAGCTTCGTTCACCGCAACCGCTATAAAGAAATACCACGTTTCTGAAAGCCCGATAGAGAATCCTCATCGATGGATCTAATCCTGTGTGGTGGAAAAAAATATTGATTTACTTGATCTGTGACAATACCGATAGTTCAATTCGGATTCAAGGACCTTAGATATTCTGTTCCCTTGACATTCGTTTTTTTTTGCTATACTTACTGTATCGAAGAGATATAGGGAGTTGAAGGGTGTGGATAGTGAAGGATTATCCCTGACGAAAGAGTAAGGAACAATCCTGGGAGAAAGGAGTTGCAGATGCAAGAGCCTGATACCAAGGGAAAGTGTTCATAAGAGAAGGTGCAGGAGGCCGTTAGCCTTGAATCAAGGCTTGATGTTGATCGCCGAGTCTAGATTAGACGCTTATCTTTTTGGAGTGAGTTAAACGATAAGAAGGTAGAAAGGGTTTGGCAAACCTGAACGGAAAGGAGAGACCGTGATCGCGAGTAAACAGCGAATACTGGTGGTTGATGACGATGCCCGATTCCTGGAATGTATATCCAGGATACTCGCTTCGCGGGGTTTCGAGGTTCAAACTGCACTTTTTGGAAAATTTGCATTGGCCGCATTAGAGGTTAGTGATTTTAATTTAGTAATCGTAGATATCAACATGCCGGAGATGGACGGGATCGAACTGATTAGAGGCATTCGTCAATTAAAGGCCGGACAACGGATAATAGTAATTACCGGGTATCCTTCTCTCCGAACTAAGCGACAGGCTAAGAAGTTAGGTTCCCTCGATTATCTTAACAAGCCCGTATCCCCGGAACATCTTATTGAAGTAATCAATGAAGTTCTTGAAAAACCCAAGGAGCAAAAGAAAGGTCTTGCCGGGTCGATCGAACTGACCTCCGAGGAGTTAATTCAACTTTACGCCCTGGGCCATAGGACGGCTGTACTTCAGATAGAGAGTACCAACTGTAAGGGACGTATATATTTCAAGAACGGGAACCCGGTTCATGCAGAGGTGATTGAATCTGGAGTCGACCACTCCTCCTATGATGATGAGTTAGGGGAAGAGCCTGAGTATGTAAAACTCCACGGTGAAGAGGCTTTTTTTGAGATTCAATCCTGGGAATTAGGAAAGTTTACTAATCTTGCTTACGACGAGACCGTTGCCCGCACGATCGAACATTCAGTTAACGCTCTGCTTCTGGAAGGGGCCAGACGCACGGATGAGCTTGCAAAAAAGAGGGGAAAGTTATCTAGATGAATTTTATCCAAGTAACCTTAAATAATTATTTTACAAGAAGTATTCGATGTTAAAAGTCATGTAGATTTTCTTAGAGAGTATTATGCAGAGCCTTTCAACCAAAAGGAGTAAGGATTGAAGATAGTGCTTGTAGAAGACGGTGTGGAAGTTGAACTCTTTGCGCTTTACGAGAGATTGGAGAGGCGAGGAATCGAGATACATGCAGTGAAGAATCCTTTAATTGCAGATACAATGGTTTCTATCCAGGAAGCCGCACCTGATCTTATCTGTATAGGCACGAAAAATTCCACTGCCAAAGGGTTACCGATATGCAAGAAATTTAAGTCAGTTCCCGAGCTTGCGCATTTAGCCGTATTAATTGTACCCTTTGTCGATATTTCAATCGGTGACAATGAAGTAGAAGAATCAGGAGTGGCGAGGTTCTTTGCCTGGCCTGTTGATCCTGATGTAGTGGCCGATGCAATATGCCAGTATCTAAGAGTCGATGAAAAAGGACTTGAGTCAGAAGACGGTAAGAAAAATCAAGATAAGCCTTCATCTGATCACCTTTTAGAAGCTCTCGCAGGTATTGAAGGTGTAAAAGGGGCAATTAAGGTTACAGAGGACGGGATTGCGATTGGTTGCCTGAACCTTGATGAAGTAAAGGCGCATCGCTTCAGGGCAGACATAGCCTATTGCGGTAATGCGGCAGACTCTATCAGTAAGACATGGAATCTTGGGAAGTTCCTTCACGGAGCTATTATTGGAGAGGGCTCGAAGGTGCTTTTGCACCAAGTTGGTGAAGATTTCCTGGGAACAAGCATCCTCAAGGATGCTTCGGCCAGATTCATCGGGCCTGAGATCGAACGCATCTTATCAGGGGGTAATAAATGATTAAGGATCAACTTCTCTTTCTTAGCCGAGTTCAGGGAGTGAAAGGGTCACTTGCGGTTGATTCAAATGGGCGAATGGTGGAGAGTTCCTGGCAGGGAGACGTTGAGCGTGCTGCTGCAGAGCAGGTTGCAGTTCTCGTCTCACTGACATTCCACGGGATCAATGCTGAAGGCGGAGAAGCTCAGGAGATTTATTATACTTTTGAGAACGGTCGTGTTGTGATTAAAAAACTCCCCAAAGGCAGTCTTATACTCTTATGTTCCCATGAGGTGAACATGATGTTTTTAAAAGAGGCGATCAAGCGTTGTGAGGCTGAAATAATTGAAGGTTTAAAAGAGGATGAGCCTGTTGTACTTTTGCGCAAGACTTGTATTGAACTCCTGGGTGATCAGGCGACTAAACCCCTCGAAATGCTTGCTGTTACAGGATCTTCTTCCAAAGAGTTACATCGAACCTGCAAAGAGATTGAAGATTTCACCCGGCTTTTAATAGACGAGAAGAAGGCTGATCAGATTGCAAGAAGGATGAGAGATATTTTGAGAAAGCAGGTTATCGACAATATGACAAATCAAGGAGAAGAGTTATGACTATTGTTGCTTATGTGTTGAGTAGTGCGGCGATCCTCGTTATGGCAGCAAACATCTGGTTGATTGCTCGATTGATTTCAGGATTCAGCGGTGGGGGAGAAGTCGGAAATAGACTTAAACTACTCCTTGCACTTATCGCATTTTTCTTCCTGGGTTACGTTATATCGCCTGTATTAGTAGCGGTGGGGTTACTTATAGACTGGGCTGCGATATTGGTTTTTGCGGTATTTTTCTTCGGTGCTTTTTATGTAACGATTACCCTTGGCGTTTTACGCAAGATATTCTCGGTACTGAATCTTTTGAAAGCCAAGGACGATTCACAGGCTCAGGAATAGTTTCCTTTACCGTCATTAGATTATCTACTTTGGGAGTTCTAATGCCGGTTAATTAATATCGTCAAGGGGTTTTATTTCATCCAGAAGGCCGGTAACTGTTAGGTTCCTTCGCTCCTTATCCAGTATTCGCAAGGTATCTTGGACCTCCCAGGTATCACCCCAATCCATATCCGGATCAAACCATACGTGTAGTTTTCGCAGTTTACCGTCAGCAGGATATAGGCTCCTAATATCCTCAAGACCAATTTCTTGATTATTTAAAATGTAACCCTCCACGGTAACCTTGAGGGTATCTGTGGGGACTTCTCTCTCTTTCTCCTTTCGTTTCAACATATAAAAGGTCACAATCAATCCGATCAGTACAACGAAAGCGATAATGATGGGCCGAGTCGAGGAAGTGACCCTTGTTCGACGAGGAGGTATAGCCATAACAATATTATAGGCAAGTATCGGACTAGGTAAAGCATATGAGCTTGACATTAGGGTAATCTATGTTAAGCTTAAGACTGTGGGCGGAGACAGGAGACATTATATGCCGAGCATACGTTGTAACTCTTTTGAGACAATAAAATGTGGGATAGCCAGGGGTTTGGATATGGAGAATGATATTCAATTTATGATTAATATGCTGCCCAGGGTAGCATGTATATTAGAAACGTTGGGGGGCGAGACTTTTTCAAGCGGGCGGTATGGCTAATATAAGAGGAAATACATTCGTCGCGTTAAACGAATGGATGGTAAAGACCCTCAATCAAGAACGCTATGGTAAATTTATGGCCAAGATGCGTTCTCCTGTTGCCCGGAGTCTTTCCAGACCCGAGGGTTGGGCTTGGTATCCTTTGGAATATTTGACTGAGATTTATGAGAGCATCGTTGAGTACCTCGGGAACGGCAAACCTGCACCTTTAGAGGATATCGGCAAGTTTCTTGCCGATATTGATCTAGCAGGCGGACCCAAATCAAAAGCCGCACTCCTTCCTATTTCCCGCGTACTACCACGCCTGTCATTTTTGTGGTCGCGTTACAAGGATTGTGGAGACCTCGACGTAGAACTGATCGATGAGGATCGCAGAAAAGCCCTGGTTACTATCTCAGGATACGACGGAAACGAAATGCACTGCAGAGTGAACGGTTCCTGGATAGGGATGGTATGTAAGCTTATGAGCGGAAAGGACGTTGTGGTGAAGGAAACCACATGCCGTTGGAAGGTGGGCGGTAATTCCTGTGCATGGGAAGTAAGTTGGGAATAAGGGATTACCCGTTTTCATAGTCAAATCAAGGGCGATGGTCGGAAAATACTAAACAAAGAGGGTTATTATTTCTTCTCGTCGTTTATCTGGGCCAGTCCGTATCTTGACGCTACCCGTTTGGATTCAGAGAAATAAATAAACCACAGCACGTAAATTACCGACCGAATAAGGAATGCAGAAGCGAATCCTATCCTGCGTGCAAGGGCGAGAGTTTCAATGAATCCTGATCCGTTAAGTATTACTATTCCGATAAAAAACGGGATGTTAATGAAAAAAAGGCCGTTACCAGTCATATTTTTACGAGTTTGAGAGCTATGCTATTTTTCTTCAGTAGGAAGATAAATGTAACTATTCCGTAGACTGTAATACTAAGACCTAAAATATAGAATACAAAGCTTATCTCACTCAGGTACCAACCGGTCATAAAAAACCACAATAATTCCAACCACAGGATAATCATAAAGAAAACTATCCAGCCGCTTATAACGGTTTTCTTTAGTTTTCTTTCGACGGGTGTGATTTTTCTCTTCAGGATATTGCGTTTGTGTAACTCCTCCTTAATCAATCTCAAAGCCTCAGGTTCATTCTTTACCGCTTGAATCAATTCCTCGTTACTCCAGGAAGCATAAAGTTTTTGGAGTTCCTCGACTCGTTTCCTGTCCATCAAGAAACAGTAGTGAACAAATGGTTGGTGTCAAGTAAGGTTCATACGAAAGCATGGTTCGGTCTGCAGTTAAAAGAAAGGAGGATTGCCGTTATCCATAAGGATAACCACTTTTTACAGACCGAAAGTTTCCTTGAAGTAGGTGCCAGTAAAACAGAACTTATAATTGAGATGTTTCCTGGCACGCATCTTGCTTGAAATGATGATAAACACGGGGGTAGTTATGATTGACATCAAGGATCGGGGGAGAGCAATCGAGATCCCGGTTACCAAAGACATAATCGATCTATTGGAAAATGTCGGGTTCAGTGTAAGTCCAAGTTTCCGAACAGAACTAATACCAATACTTGAGCGAGAAGTAAATAATGAAATTGATCTGATGCACGCCCGAGAAACAAACAGCACGAAGTTCCAGGCAGATGTCAGGCGCTGGATTAGACACAGAAACTGGAAATACTAAAAAAGCGTTCGAGAGGGGATTGTCTTGACAAAGGAAGAAGCGGCGCTTCTACTAAAACATAAGAAGGAGGAAAGATGAAAAAAAAGTACATTCTGCCGGGATTGGCAATAATCCTGTCACTTATTGCATGTCAGATAGAGGAAGTGGGCTGGATTTCCATTACCTCAACTCCGCGTGGAGCAAACGTCTCCCTTAACGACAGTCTTACCGATGAGACAACAAGTTGTGTGCTCGAAGTAGGAACTGGAGAACACCAACTCAAGCTTAGTCTTGAGGATTACTTGGATTGGGACAGTCTGGTTATCGTCGAGGTCGAAGAAACCACATTAGTCAACGTAACGCTGGTTCCTATGGACTCAGCCGATACCACTTTGGCAAAGCTTAAGTGGAAACTTGAAGTGGGGGGAGAAATAACCCGCCCGGCAATAGGCTCAGACGGAACCATCTACTTTGGGGCTTTTGAGAAAGATAGCTGGGGTTACCTATACGCTTATAATCCTGACGGAACAAAGAAGTGGGAGTTCGATGCCGGAGGAGAAGTAACACCTCCTGTTATTTCATCTAATGGAAACATCTAAATTGGGTCACAAAATGGATTATTAGCTATAAACCAGTCAGGAAGTGCCGAATGGTCGATTTTATCTGGGTGGTCAATACAATCTCCTGCTATCGGTACTGACGGAACGATATACTTCGGATGTGGGGATTGTCTTTACGCTATAAATCCGGACTCAACATATAAATGGTCGTTGAATGTAGATGTTTACGTAAACCATGTATCCATCGGTAGTGATGGTACTGTCTATTTCGGCACTTTTTTAACGAATACTGGTGATATAGGTGAACAGAGTTTTTTTAATTCCGTCAATCCAGATTCAACTATCAATTGGTCTGTATTATTCTCTGATTGTGGGGTATATACCTATCCTGCCATTGCTTCCGATGGAACCATATACGTTGTTCCCAATGATCCTCACCTTCGCGCCATTTCGTCCAGCGGTGTTGAGATATGGGCTAATTCAGATGTGGGTTGCGGTTCAACCTGTTCGCCAGTAGTTGGTGCCGATGGAACGATCTATGTTAATGGTTCTATCTACACAGGTTCGTATCATGTTGGTCTGTATTCGGTTAGTTCTATCGGAAACATCAAATGGGATTATTGTTTTGGCGGTGATTGGGTTTTAGCTTTTGAACCGACAATTGATTCTGAAGGTACAATCTATATAGGGGGACCAGATGAATATCTTTACGCAGTTAATGTTAACGGTAATTTGCGGTGGAGATTCAAAACTGAAGGTTGTGTTTACGGCTCTCCCGCAATTGCTACAGACGGCACTCTCTATTGCGGATCGGATGAAGGCGTATTCTACGCCTTTGATACCAACTCAACCGGACTTGCAACTTCTCCGTGGCCACGTGTAGGTCACGACAACCAGAACACCGGCAACGCAGCCTGGAATGGGTGGTAGACAGTTTGATTAAACACAAAAACTGGAAATACTAAAAAGGCGTTCGGGAGGGGATAAGGACATATTGACATAGTGGCTAACAAGGCGTATATTTAATCAGCCATGCAATTTGACGAGACCGTCATCCTCAAGGATGAGCGAAGCTTCATGACCGTTCGGCATCTCGTGCTGCGCGGCAGTAACAACGAAATAGGTCGCAAGCTTGCCGAGATTGCGATCCACCGGCACGGATTTAATCAAACGGCAGCGGCAGCAACCGCACCATCGGTGAATCTTGGATGGCGTAAATACTTCGCAGAGCACTATCCGATACTCCTGGAACGGTCACGAGGTGTAGCCGAGGCTCTTGGAATCGACCCGGAAGACGAAAGGTTCGACTTCACATCTATCCCCTATAACCAATCTACAATTCATTCACCCGGCTGCTCTTCAGTCTATTATCCTCCCTCAACCACCGAGTCATCCCACGGCTTACTAAGCCGCAACTTCGACTTTCCCAAAATCAGTTTTCCAGAAACGATAGGGATTGATCTTACCGACGAGGAGCGTAAGCTTTTTAGACCGATGATGGCCGACCCTTACCTGATCGAGATGCACCCTGAAAACGGCGGCTTTTCCTCGATTAGTATGGTGTCTTTCGATCTGCTCTCAGGCGTGCTGGACGGCATGAACAGCGAAGGATTAGTGGTTGCAGTTCACGGTAACGAGATCGCCATGGCTGAGCAGCAACCTATACCCGATCCGGAAGGCATAGGTCTCTTTGAGCTGCAATCAATAAGACTGTTGCTTGATACCTGCGCTATTGTCGAGGAAGCGAAACTAACACTTCTTGCCAACCGTCATTTCTACGTGATGCTGCCCTGTATTTATCTGATAGCCGACCCCAATGGCAATTCGCTCGTGTTTGAGCCTGGATACGATGGCGAAGAGCCGCACATCATCGAGGGTAAGAATCCTCAAAAAATCACCAACCACCCGTTGAGTCGGTTCCCAAAGGTTGAAGATTTCCCTGAGAAGCGTTCCATGCTGGATGCAGGTACTAGTTCGTTCGAACGCTACGATATGCTTCGATCTCAACTTGCAGGGAGGGACGCCCTTTACTCTGTAGAAGATATGAAGGAGATAAATTCCTCGGTATCGGTCTCGAAACTCCTCTCAAGGATACCGGAAGCCAAGCGTAACGAACTGGTTTCACAACCAGGACTTGCCCGAACGCTTTGGCATGCCCTTTACGACCTCCAGGAGCTGTCCTTAGACATCAAGTTCTACACCGGCGAAAAAAAGGATGAAAAAGGTGGTTTCAAAGAGGAATATTCAGACTACTTCACGTTTAGACTCAAGTGAACGGTAAAGAATGGGAGACACTCAGAAATCGGGGAAAAATCCTTGAGAATTTGTTCTGGCAGTAGTATATAAGTAATTATTTAAGGAGGAAACATGCCTGTAATACAGATTGACGGTCCACCACTCGACACGGATAAGAAACGAAAGATGGTCAAGGATATGACCGAGGTTGCCGAAGGTATCTACGGGATACCTCATATCGTAGTGTTAATTAGGGAGAACGAACCGGAGAACGTAGGCTCGAACGGGGAGTTAATTGCAGACAGACGAAAGGGAAATAGTTAGGGGATAAAAGGGTGTATTAGGCCAGAAAATATTTGTTGACGGCAGGATGATGCAACCGTCTCATTTTACATGGAAAGTCCAGATAGAAAATATTCAAATCCTGAAAATCCAACACCCTATACTGATCTTAACGAGGTTCTTTACCTTCTTGTACAAAGTATCCAGGATATACTTACCGATAATCTAATCGGGTTATACCTGCAGGGTTCCTTCGCCGTTGGTGATTTCGACGAGTACAGCGACTGCGACTTCATCGTGGCCATTGATAAAGAACTCACCGATAACCAGGTCGTCTCCCTTCAAGCCATGCACGGGCGTATCTTCGATATCGACCCGGGTTGGCCTCAACATCTCGAAGGCTCCTATTTCCCACGAGATATCCTCGCCGACTACAAGCGAAGCGGGGAGAAGCTCTGGTATCTGGACAACGGGCACCGGCAGATGGAGGGCTCCAACCACTGCAACACCGTGCTGGTAAGATGGGTGGTTCGTGAATCCGGAGTTACCCTTACCGGTCCACTACCCTCAACCCTGGTCGATCCCATTCCTGTCGAAGCCCTGCGTCAAAGCATTTACCATGACATCATCCACTGGGGCAACCATTTCCTTGAAAATCCTGACCAGTACAACAACAGGTTCTACCAGACCTTTCTCGTTCTGAGCTACTGCAGGATGTTGAACGATCTCATCAATGGTTATCCCGGTTCAAAGCGTGCGGGAGCGGAATGGGCCAAAAAGCATTTTGACAAACGCTGGCACGGTCTCATAGATAGAACCTGGGCCGGGCGACCTAAACCGGAAGTCCAGGTTCGCACCCCTGCCGACCCCGATGACTACAAGGCCACCCTGGAACTGATCCGCTACGTGATGGAGCTGAGTACGAGTTACTGGAAAACGCGTAAAGACCCTTTTGGACCGTAAGTGGGTGACAGTAAAATGTCATCCTGAGGAGCAGGGACCGCAGGGAGATACGACCTGAAGATCTCATGGTATAAACCTGGAATAATAAGGATAGACATGATTTAATAAAGTCGATGCAATGAGATTCTCACGTCGTAACGCTTTGCGTTACTCCTCAGAATAACAGGATCGCGTTGGTCTAAGGACCGACCCCTACGTTCAATCTGCGCTTATCTATTGAACAGGTTAGAGAACCTGTTCTACACTTCCCTTTTCTCCATTGGGAGTAAAGAACGCAAGTCGTATCGCTTAATCCCCCTTTAGTTCCTCCTTATTAAGGGAGGTGTACGGAACTAAATTCCGTTAAGCCGAAGGCCGGAGGGATTGTCCATTCTATCTAATCTGTGTAATCTACGCACGCTTGCGACGAAGTCACGCGAAGCTGCGAAGCCAATCTGCGGATATAGTTTTCCTCTTAAAATCTACCCTGTAGCTTTTTGCGGAACCTTACACTTCCCCCACAGGCCTATACCCATCTTGTACATCGCTATCATGACCCACACTGCCGCGAACACGAACGCAAGTATGTCAGACAATGGTATGGCGAACCACAGGCCTTCCTGTCCGAACAATCGGGCAAAGATGTATACCGCAGGAACCAGTAAAAGCAGCTGGCGCGACATCCCGATGATGGCCGAAGGCAGGCCCTTTCCAGTGCCCTGGAAGAAGTTTCCGAACGCTATCTGTGCGCCCACGAAGGGGAAACCAATAAACGCTATGCGCATGGCGTGCGCGGCCAGGGGCAGGAACTCAGGGTCTCGATTGAAAACACTTACAACCGCCCGGGGAAATATCAATGCAATCAGCGCAACTCCTGTGGTTATAGCCGTAGACACGAGAAGCGTTCGTCTCACAGTCCCCCGTACTCGCAGGTAGTTGCGTGCACCGTAGTTGTATCCAATCAAGGGCAGGGCGCCGGTGGCGATACCGATGCAAGGCAGGAAACCGAACTGAAACACCCTGAAAAGGATTCCGTATGCGGCCACGACGTTCTCCCCGAAGGGCGAGGCTACCCTTATCACGAAGGCCATGGAAACGCTGCCTACGAGTGACATGAGCATGTGGGGACCACCCACACGGTAAATCTCCCCCCACTCCTTAAATTTCGGTACGTAGTGACGCAGCTTGACCTTGAACTCGGTTTTGCCCCGGTAAAGGTATGTAAGTATTATTATGCTCACGATCACCTGGGCAAGAACGGTCGCAATTGCCGCGCCTCTGACCCCCAGCCCAAGGGTATAGATGAAAACTGGATCGAGTCCTATATTTATGACAGCTCCGGAGATCATTGATATCATTGGAAGTATAGGGTTGCCCTCTGCGCGTACGAGATTATTTCCGGTCATGTTGGTGAAGGTGAATACTGCGCCTGATGCAATTATTGATAGATAGGCAAAAGAGTCGTTGATAATCAAATCAGAGGCACCCATTACCCGCAGAAGCGGCTTGCCAAAACCCCATCCAAGCAAGGCTACGCAAAATCCAAGGATAAGGGAGATGCCCAGGGTTTGACCCACAACCTGGTTGGCTTCCCCTTTAAAACCAGCTCCCAGTCTCCTCGAGATAAGTGAGGAGGCTCCAATTCCTGTACCCGAGCCCACTGCGACAATTATCATCTGGATAGGGAAGACCACGGTCAAGGCGGCAATCGCCTCATGTCCCAGACCGCCGACAAAGATGGTATCCACGATGTTGTAGGTGGCGTTTACAAGCATTGCTATGACTCCCGGCAGGGAAAACTGAAGCAGAAGTTTGCCTATGGGCTGGGTTCCCATTTGCTCGGATCTGCTGACTCTGGGGGAAGATGAAGCAGGGAGTCGGGATTTCATGGAGTGCATTATAGTATGGAATGATTGGGTGTCAATGCGGAGTTTATTCGCCACGCGATGGAGGTGGCTGCAGGTATTGGGAGACACGAGGTGCTCCTTTTTGACTGCGTCAAAAAGGTCGCAGAAGGATCGACGTTGGCGGTTAGATACTATTTTGTGTGAGGGCGTTAAGATCAATCGGGTCGGTTTAAAAAACCGGCCCCTACGTTTAGTCTGTTTATCTATTGAACAGGTTAGAGAACCTGTTCCACACGCCCCTTTTCTCCATTGGAAGAAAAGATTGCAGACCGCTTCGCTTAATCCCCCTTTACGCGAAGCGATGCTTGCGTCAATTCCCCTTAGTAAGGGGAACTATCTTTGCCTCCCTTTTCAAGGGAGGTGACCGAAGGTCGGAGGGATTTCTACTTGTTGTCTATCTGCGCTCCGAAGAGGAACGACTGAGGGGAGTTTCAATCCGCTGATAGAGTCCTTTTAATCTATGTCAATCGGTGTAATCTGTGGTTTATTTATTATCGATCTGTGCCCGTTGTAACTTACCGCTGTAATCAATGTAGATAGTTTTCATTTCCGTAAAAATCTCATAGGCCGTCCAACCGCCTTCTCTGTGGCCGTTGCCGGTTTCCTTCACGCCGCCGAAGGGCATGTGGCACTCGGCGCCGATAGTAGGCCCGTTTACGTAAGTTATGCCCGCCTCGATGCGCTCGATTGCCCGCATCGCCGCGTTCACGTCCTGCGTGTAGATCGAAGATGAAAGTCCGTACACGGTGCCGTTGAGTACATCGATAGCCTCATCCAAAGTCTTGACCGTTATCACCGAAAGCACCGGCCCGAATATCTCCTCCTGTGCGATGCGCATGCCGGGTTTCACCTCGTCGAATATAGTCGGTTCGTGGAACCAGCCTTTGTCGAAGTTGCCGCCTACCAAGCGCTTACCGCCGCACACCAGTTTGGCCTTGTCTTCCATTTGACCTATCTTGACGTAGGACTCGACCGTCTTGAGCTGTGCCTCAGATACGAGCGGTCCCATCTGAACGCTCTCGTCCAGGCCGTTGCCAACCTTGAGAGCCTTGGCTCGTTTCACAAGCTCTGCCATGAACTCGTCGTGCACGCCTTCCTGGATGATGATGCGCGAAGTAGCCGTGCATCTCTGACCTGTTGTCCCGAACGCGCCCCAGAGCGCTCCATCCAGCGCAAGTTCGAGGTTTGCGTCGTCCATCACTATCTGGGCGTTCTTGCCGCCAAGTTCAAGTGAGCAGCGCTTTAGTGTCTTTCCTGTAGCCTCAGCAATCCTCTTTCCCACCTCCGACGAACCCGTGAAGCTTATGCCCTTGATATCAGGATGATTGATCAGCCGTTCTCCAACAACTCTACCTGACCCAGTTACGTAATTTATGACACCTTTTGGAATACCGGCCTCGTCCAAAATCTCCATCAGCCTTGCCGTGCAGGCGGGTGTGTCGGTAGCCGGTTTGATAACTATCGTATTACCTGTAGTTATGGCCGGGAAGGTCTTCCAGGTGGGGATAGCCATGGGGAAGTTCCACGGGGTTATGAGTCCCCACACGCCCATGGGCCGGCGAATCACGTAAGCCGCCTTGTTGCGTAACTCAGAGGGTACGGTCTGACCATGCATGCGGCGACCTTCGCCTGCGGCAAAGTCTGCCGTATCGATGCCTTCCTGCATGTCGCCCCGGGTTTCAGAGATGATCTTGCCCATCTCGCGAGTCATAAGTTGCGCTATTTCTTCCTTTTGTGCACGCATGATGTGCGCCACCTTGTACATTATCTCCGCGCGTTCAGGCGCAGGGGTGTCGCGCCAACTAGGGTAGGCTTCTTTAGCCGCTGCAACTGCCGCATCTACGTCACTTTCTGTGGAAAGCTGGAAAGTGCCCACCAGATCCGAGGTATCCGCCGGGTTGCGATTCTCGAAGGTCTTGTTTGATGCGGACTTAACCCACTTTCCCCCAATAAAGTTCTTAAATGCTTCTGGCACAAAATCCTCCTACTGCTTGGTTTTTTCGTTTTGGTGATTCTATTCGATAGTTGGGAATAGTCAAGAAAAGACCCCCAAAAACACCCCAAAAGACTGACAAAAATACCCCAGAAGTATGACAAAAGGGGGACAGTCCGAAATGCTGACCGGGGTCACCGGATGGCTGTGAAGCAAACATCTGGGGTGAGAAAATAGCAAGGAAAAAAGCAGGACAAAAGTATGACAAAAGCAGGACAAAAGCCCCCCAAAAGAGGGACAAAAAGGGGACAAAAAGGGACGGGGTCCCCGGACGGCTGCGGAGTAGACGTCTGGGGTGAAAAAAAGCTACCCAATAACGACCTGCTGGACGCAATGCAAAAGTCAAAATTTAAATTTTAAAATGCAAAATGAAGGAGCGGACGGCTGGCTGACGGGATTTCCGCATGAGCGCGACCCGTTCGTAAGTCCGGCGCGGGTTTGTGGGGCGTGAAGCTGGGGTGGACCCGAAAAGTGCCAGCGGGATGGTGCAAGGATGGGGCAGAGTCCGAGGAAGGGAAAGGGTTAACTTAAGCCTTCCCTTTTTGCGCAAGCCGTAATAGCTCTGTTTCTCCTTCTTCTTGCCATCGTTCTATATAAAGGTCTTTCAGTGGTTGGAAGAAAATAATTGGTTCTATGGTAAATACTCGTCTTTTGCCTTGAGGGTCAGAGGTTTCAACCGCAATAGTTATTTTCGTAGCAGTTTGATTCGAGCCGGGAGAGATACTAGAAAGTCTTGCGGCAAATTGTGCTTGTGTATGATAACTATGGGATTCTATGTAAGACTTAAGGTTACATGTCACAAGCTTATTTGGCTCAAATGTAATAGGGAAATTCAAGGCTTCATTATTTTCGGTGAACGCCCTTTCGCCCAAGAACGTCCATGGGGTATTAACATCGAATAAGGGATCTGTCTTTATGTTCAGGACATCAAATGCGACAGGTCCAATATTTCTTAACCTGAGGTTAAGCACAAACTTCCCATCATATCCCGCAAAGTTACCCCTTCTTTCCTCATTCTTGTAATAGATTGCGTTTTGAATTTTGGTTTCTAAAGTCGGTTTATCTAAGTTAGGGTTATCTTCGGTTATCATTCTTTCTACTTCCTTTTTTTCCTCCGGCGTCAATGATTTAGGAGCCAGATGATAATTATATTCGTTACCTTCAATAAGTTCGATAGAAAGCTTTGGAATTAAGGGTACGACAAGATTTGTCTGTGGTAGTTTTAACGTAACCTCACGGTATACCCTAAAACTTACCCACACAAGGCCAACAATAAGTATCAGTAAATAAACCCACAACGGTATGAGTGGGAAAGAATGCTGAGGCCAAATTAAAGGGAAGATGAAAGTATAGCCTAGGGCCAAACCATCCACTATTACAAATAACCAGAGGATCCATTGTT
>JAFGSK010000034.1 GCA_016934635.1 Caldifarciminota bacterium | reverse complement strand
AGGGTCCCGGGTAAGGAAGCGGCCTATTACGTGCATGTAGTAACGCGCAGCCATGTAGGTAAGGTCGGTTTCAGGGTCCAGGTCCTTACCCACAAAGCGCCTGCAGGTTTCCACAGAGTCGTTAACCAATGAATCTACAATCCAACCGAAAGGATGATAGCGGTAGTGGTTAACTTCGCCGCCCCTATTGTCGGTTATTACCCTTACCGAGCCTATGGCGTCGGTATGCAGGAACAGTGTATCACGTCCATCCTTCGTAGCTTCTATGCAGGCGATCGCGCGCCCGAAGGCCTCCACGTAGCGTATCACCACGTGGGCATATTCAGTCAGTAGTGAGCTGTCAGTTATAAAAAAACAGGCAGAGTGGGGTACACGATTCCCCTTGACCGAGCCTACAAATTTCCTATACTAACTAATAACCCAAATGTGCTTGCAATCCGGGCTTTTTTGGGTTAGAATCAAGCCTCTGGTAACCGTCCATGGTTACAACCAGCGCTCAGGAATTTGGGGAAAGGACTCGCTTATTAACGAGATGCGTTCGTGGCTGAGTGGACCTGTGGATGACGGCCGCCAATTTGTGCTGTTTCCGGGTAATTCGTGGGACGAAGGTGCAAGGCGTTTGATGCCGGGCACAGACCCTAAAGGTGTCGTAGTCAGGCTGTCAAATGAAGCGTTCAAATTCTAACCGAAAGGATAGGGTTATGAAAAGAATCCTTGTGCTCGTGGGGATGGTTCCTTGGCTCTTGGATTGTGCGAATTTCAGTGGGGGGACACCGCAGGCGGATTTTACGGCGGAGCCTTTGGCAGGCAATGCACCGCTCAAGGTTGACTTCACCGACCGCTCCTCAGGTGATCCCGAGGGGTGGAAGTGGAACTTCGGTGACGGCACCTCATCTGTCTTACAGAATCCAACCCATGTCTATAATACAGCCGGCACTTACGACGTTATCCTGGCGGTATCGAACGAACTTGGTGTTGATTCGGTCATACGGGAAGACTACATCGTGGTAACCTCGGATTCGTTGGCCCTTGGAGCCAACTTTACAGCCGAACCTACATCCGGTCCACCACATCTGGAGGTACAATTCACCGACCACTCCACAGGCAATCCTTCCTCGTGGTTCTGGGATTTTGGGGACGATAGTACGTCTACCCAAGAGAATCCTGTCCACGTCTACTACGAAGCCGGCGCCTACGACGTTACCCTGGTAGTTTCTCGTGAAGAAGCCTCAGATACCCTCAAGCGTAAGGATTATATCGTAGTGGAACAGGATGAGTACCAGGAGATTACCAAGGAGGAAATAACCTTAAAATGGAAGACCTACGGCGACAATCTTTACGTCGTTCTTTCCGCACCCACCACCGGTTGGGTTTCGGTAGGCCTCGATCCCTCAGCCGACAATCACAAGGACGCCAATATCATTATCGGTTACGTGAAAGAAGGTGTCCCTTATATCCAGGATAACTACGGTACTTCCCAGTATCTTCACGAGGCTGACGTTGAACTCGGCGGCACCGACGACGTGCAGAGCTGGATGGGAACCGAGATAGAGGGTGTAACCGAGATAAGCTTTTCAATCCCTTTGGATTCGGGCGATCCTTATGATAAGCCGCTGCTCCCGGGTGAGACTTACAAGGTCATATTAGCTCACGGCCCGAACGGGGCGGATGACTTTACCTCCAAGCACGTGCGTGTGGCCATAGTATCCATTAAGATTTCCTAGCCTCTGACTTTCGGGAAGGGAAGTCGGCTGAAGCAGGGGGAGAGCAGAATCCAGTTGACAATTACGCGATGATTCCTATACTTTTTTTAACTAGAGAGGAGGTCATGATGACTATTGCCTTTTTGCCCCTCGTACTTTTTACCTACGAGTTGAGGCTGTCGGACTTAAAGACACCGGTAATCGGTAACCAGTTCGCAACCGAGTTCAGCTTCCAGCATCGGTTCTACGGCAGCCTTGCAGACGATCCGTTCGGAACCTTCCTCGGAGCGGACGCAGGGGCTAATTCGTATCTCGGTATGGGTTTCTATCCTTTAAAAGGCCTGGGAATAAACGTATCCAGGATTTCTTACGACAACGGGATAGACCTGGACCTCGGGTACTCTTTCCGGTTTCCCAAGGGATACACGAGATGGAGAGCAGGCGGAGAACTTTTAAGCTACAAGTACTCAGGCGATACGGCGAGGGTTTGGTTTCCGCTTGCCCACCTATCGGTTCAGACCGAACCGATCCTGGGAAGGATAAAGCCTTCGTTATCAGTAGCCTACGGCGGGATTTTCTTGTTTTCAGGCGGCATATCCGCAGTAATAGCCAAAGATCTGTGGATTTTCGAGGAGATTGCTCTGTTCGCAGAATACTACCCGATACCCTTCGGTGTAACGTATTTACCGGAATATCCACCCAGAAGCACCTACGTTGCAGGGATTGGTATATCCACCTATGGTCATCAATTCCTGATTACCATCTCCAACGATACCGATATCGGCACACGTATGCTGGGCGGGAAAACAGTGTACTTCGAAGATGACGACACTTACATCCATCTCGGTTTCACCATCCGCAGGCTGCTTGTAAGAGGCAAGGAGTCCGAATAGCGGATAAGCCAGCTTGACAAGCGCTGTTTTAATCCTATAGTTTCTGTATGATAAGCGGAGGGGCTCCCCCTCCTCAAACCAAAGGAGACTTGTATGATAAAAAGGAGCGTTGCATTACTCTTGGGGATGGGTTTGTTCCTTGGATGTGCCTCGAAAACCAAGGGTCAGGAAGAAATCGAACAATCTCCTGAACCGACATCTCAGGATATTACAGTAGAGGAAGACTCCGTTGAGGAGTCATTAGAGGTTTTATACAACAAACTTGCTGCAGGTGATTTTACCATGGAGTGGATGACGGATAACGAATACCTGCACGTCAAACTTTCCGCGCCCACCACTGGATGGGTTGCATTGGGTATCGCTCCCTCGTCGATGATGAAGGATGCAGACTTCATAATGGGTTACGTTAAAGGCGGTGAAGTGTATGTAAGTGACGAGTACGGCAACTCGGCAACCTCGCATACACCTGACACCGACTTGGGCGGTAAAGATAATATCCTGGACAAAGCCGGCTCGGAAGCAGACGGCGTCACCCGGATAAGCTTCAAGATCCCGTTGAACTCGGGCGATTCCTATGACAAAATCCTGGAACCCGGTGGAACCTACAAGGTTATATTCGCTTACGGAAGCAGCGACGACTTCACCTCCTACCACAAAAAGAAGACCTCTGCAGAGATAGAGGCTTTATAACGAGATGAAAAGGATACTGATTATTGGGTCGGCTTTGATTATAGTCGTGGTCTTGGGATGCGAAAAGAAAGGTCTTGAGGCCGCGTTTTCAGCCTCGCCCACCTCGGGCGCCCCGCCGCTCGAGGTTACCTTCACCGACGAATCGGAAGGAGACCCCTCATCCTGGGAATGGGATTTCGGCGACGGAAACACCTCAACCGGCGAGAATCCTACCCATGCATATGCGGATACAGGCAGCTTCGACATAACACTAGTTGTATCAAACGAAAACGGGACCGACACTGCAACAATACCCGGATACATAGTAGTAACGGAAGATGGAGCCTACAAGGAACAAGTCGTTGGGGATTTTATCTTCAAGTGGAGAACTACAGAAGAGGTCATAGACGTGATACTCTCGGCGCCAACCACAGGCTGGGTGGCTGTTGGATTCGATCCAACGACCGCCATGCAGAATGCCAACTTCATGATCGGTTACGTTGACGGCCAGGACGCAATGATCTCGGATGAGTTTGGAGACGGGACGTTTACTCACAAACCCGACACAATCCTGGGCGGTAAGGACGATGTATCAAACGCTTCCGGCTCCGAAGCCGACGGCACTACTCAGATAAGCTTTACCATCCCTTTGGATTCAGGTGATGAAAACGACCGCCCTCTCACCCCTGGTCAAACCTACAAGATCATCTTCGCCTACGGCCCTGCCGGTTCCGATAACTTCACAGCCAAGCACTCGGTCAAAAACTCGCGAAACATCGAGCTTTAACCGACCTTAGCTCGTAATTATGACGGAGGACAGTAGATGAATTGGCCGCTACTTATCAAGGTTCTGGGGATTGTTACCTGGAGCCTGGTTTTCCTGACGGTTCTCGGTGGGCTGCTTCGCAAGAAGCTCGCTCCGGTATTGAAGAAATCCTACCTGAAGATACACATGACGGTAGGTATCGTCGCACTAGCGTTAGCCACAGCCCACGGACTGATAGTACTCGTCGTGTACTGAGACTCATACAGCATTCAGAATAATAATGAACGGGCCGACTATTGGTCGGTCTGTTTATGACCCTTACTTAAATCTGTAATCGAAA
This sequence comes from Caldifarciminota bacterium, assembly GCA_016934635.1. Taxonomy (GTDB): domain Bacteria; phylum Hydrothermota; class Tepidihabitantia; order B3-TA06; family B3-TA06; genus WJJO01. Next base: position 13,445 of record JAFGSK010000034.1, on the reverse strand, counting down.
GATGGACGATGTGGTTAAATCTCTTGACTGTCTACCGTCTCCACCAGGAAATCGGCGAACGGCTCTGGCTGGGTAACCTTAATCCTATTAAGGCGCAGCTGCTCGAGCACGGTCAGGAACAGAACCAACATATCGAATACACTCGAACGGCGTTCTCGCATGGTTTCAAAGAATCGAAAGCGCTTCTTTTGTGAAAGGGTATGATAGAGCCAGGCGGTGGCATCCTCCATACCCCAGTCGTCCCGGGTTAAAAGGAGAGGCTTTAAGGGACGTTCTCGCTCCAGAAGTTCATGGAAAGCACCTAAGAGGTTAACGAGGTCACCCCTGGTTTCGATTATGACCTCGTGCCCGCGCGGATAGCGCCGCAGGTTCGCCTCTCGGCTTTCAGCCAGGAAGCCTGCGGTCTCACGGTAACGGGCGAAGTCTTCCAGGATTCGGGTCAGGCTGACCGGTTCCTCGATTTGCTCTTCGGTCGCAACGCTTTCCCTCAGCAGCACCCGCATCTTCCAGTACAGAAGCACCGTAGCCATCAGCAGGAACTCGGCGAGTTCCTCTATATCCGCACCTATGGTCTCGACGTAGGCGATGAACTCATCTGCAAGACGTGCAACCGGAATATCCAGCACGTCCAGCTTGTCGCGCTTGACAAAGTAAAGAAGTAAATCGACCGGGCCTTCGTAGGCGGGCAGCAGGATGCGGTAAGGGCTCAATGCCGGTACTCGTAAATCGATTGCTTTTCTTCCACTATCTCCAACTCGCCGAGTTCTATCACCTTGGCTTCCTCCGGCAGGTAGGGAACGATTCCTTCCGTTATCAGTATCTTTGTTTTCTGCTCGAAGTTTAAGAGCGCCAACTGCCTTGCCCAGACGACTGCCGAACCGAACACAGCGAAGTCGAGGAGAGGTATATCACCCAGGGTACTAATAAGGGTTTCTCCCAGCGCCAGGCCCACGCCCAGTTTGAATTCGCCGATCCCTTCGGTTTTGTACTTGGCGTCGAAGTTGGTGAAGAACCGCCGCACTTCGAGACTGGCATGACATGCCTTGGTTCCGGCACCCTGTCCGGTAAACATGAACAGACACGAGTTGCCGATAAAGGAAAGCCTTATACCGCCGTGTCTTCGGACTATGTCGAGCATGTTGGTGCGATATTCCTCAAAGCTCTTATGCGCTTCCAGAAGGCTCTTTTCTTCCTTCTTGAAAATCAGATAGACTGCCATGAATGCCGCAGAACGATCAACCTTGAGGTAAGGTAACTCCATGAAACGTTCGAAGTACTCATTCTCCTGATCGGCTGGGATGTAATAATGGACCATCTGCTGCAAGAACTTGCGTCGTTTTCCTTCCGTCCCTTCGTACAGGAAGTAACCGGTAACGATGGAGATGACTACCGCCGTAAGAGGGGTGAAGAATGAGATGCGTACACCGCTCGCGACAGAGGTGCTGGCAACCACTACGAACAGGATTCCCAAAAGGACAGCCAGCGCGGGTAATGTATATTTACGTAAAGGGACCATCACCGCATACGAAGCCAGGGCTGCAAAGATAAGCGTGATAAAGAAGGAGACCACGAGTGAGGGCGGTCGGGCCATCTTGTTTTCAAGAAGATTGATCAGGAGATTGGCCTGCAAAACCATCTGAGGCATGCGTCCGTTCACCGGAGTGGAGATCGTCATCGCATATGGCTCAAATGAAGAACCTATGAAAACAACCTTGTCCTTAAAAACGTTGGCCAGGGTATCAGGCAGGGCGGTTACAGGGGTCTTGGCCGCGGTATCGGTCAGGGTGTCAGCCAAGGTATCTGTCAATGCTCGGGCAAGTGTATCCGTCACCGTATCGCCGGGATTAGCCTGGGTCGGTTTTACCGCGAGCATCTCCTTAACCGACATGCGTTTGAAATCATCGAGATCGGAAACAAAATGTATTGGGTAACCGTACCCCTTGTCAAGGTAAAACTTCCTTTTGCCTATCTTGACTATGTTGCCAGGTGTGGCGTCGATTCCCACGTCACCCATCAATTCCTTGTACACTCGGAACGCCAATGCACCGTAAAACTTATCGTTAACAATGGCGATGAGCGGGACTTGTCTGACTTGTCCATTCCGGTTGTAATATACGTCCACATAACCTATACCTTTTGTAAGAAGCATGGTTGTGGGGGGAGGAGCTAGAAAATCACTCTTTAAGACAATCCGGGTCTCCTGCCGAAGAAGCGCCGCCTTGCGCCGGATTGTTAAATAATGATAAAGCGGATGTTCAAAATACAGACTGTCCAGAAGTTTTATACTCATGAAGACGTTACCTGCACTGTGAACGGCTTCCGCCAGTTGCATATCCCAGGCTGTATCAGCGTAGCTGTAGAAGGTGTTGATGATGCCGTCTGTCCATTCCACAGGTATTCGGAACCACCGTTTGAGAGAATCGGAGTTTTCGATAATCCACGTACGTTGGAGGCCCAGGGGCAGGGGTGAACTCACTCCTTCGAATATAGGCAAGGTTATTACCACTGCCTTGGCCTGGTGGAGTTGGGAAAGAATTTGAGGCAGCCATGTTGAGGGCCAATCTGCATTATCACCCAGGTATATGGCGCTTTCCTCATCGAGATCCACAAGGATGATATCTTCGTTTTTCTTCAGTCCGCCGCGTTCCAGGGCATTGTGCAGCGGCCCGTCCAGAACCTCCATCGGATTCCCTGCTATCCGGTCTATAATCAAGGCGATGAACGCCAGACCAAAGGCAATTACGCCGACATAGATTAAACTACGGAGTTTGATTTTCACAGCTCCTCCAGTTCATAATCTCTTGCGCCTAAACCGATCCTGGCCGCGTGAGACAGCTGTATCTCAGGGTTCACGTCGGGATGGGCCGAGCGCATTTCTTTTTCGGTCAAATCAAAACCTGCCTGATCTACGGCCACCGGGTCGCAAGATGCCAGGACGCCTACATCCTTTCTGACCGGCACCATCTTTTTACCCAAGCAGTCGCAGTCGGCGGTGATGTTCACGAGGAAATTTATGTAAAAACCTTCCTTCCCCTTACACGCGGCAAATGCATATTCGGCCATCTTCTCCGAGGCCGACTCCGATGCCTCGTCCCAGTGAATCTTCACCGCGCCTACAGGACACACCCCAAGACACTCCGCACATCCGGTGCATTTTTCCTTAAGGATAACAAAGTCTTCCGCCTTTCTCGTGATGGCCTCAGCAGCGCACTGCTCGACGCATGCGCCGCAAAGCGTGCACTTTTCGTTATCGATCCAGGGTTTTGAAAGGGAGTGCATGAAGAGCTTGCCCTTTCTTGCTGCGACTCCCATCGAAAAATTCTTTATAGTTGCGCCGAAACCCGTAAGCATGTGGCCCTTGAAATGGGACATTCCCACAACGACAGGTATCTCGGGCACCAGCGAACCAAGGTGGGCTTCGGTTACGTGTTTACCATCGACCGGAACGCTTGCCGCACTCTCGCCCCGGATGCCGTCGGCTATCACTACCGGTGCGCCCAGCTTGTCAGAAGAGAAGCCGTGTTCGCGAGCAAGGTTAAGATGATCAACCGTATTACTTCGTCGACCGTGGTACAACGTGTTGGTCTCGAACACGAAAGGCTTGGCTCCTTTTCCTGAAAGGAACTGGATAGCAATGCGCGAGTAGTCGGCGGGAACGTAGGTTACGTTGCCTTTCTCGCCGAAATGAGCCTTGACGCCGACCCGGGCATTGTTCATAAAGTCCTTTGGTATCAAGCGTTTCAGGAGTTCGGGAAACCGCTTCTTGAGGGTTTTCTGATCCGCTCCCGGAAGGAAGAATACCTTGGATTTCATCGGGGTATAATAAGGATTGGTTCGCAACTGTCAAGTGGTTGCATCCCGCAAAATTGTTACATACCTTCGCGGATACACCGCCCGAAGGTGAACGACTGTAAAGAGTACTTATCACCACCTTCGGTGGAACTTTTGAGAGTTACAAAGCGAGCTGCGTCCAACTATTCGGAAGCGAAGCTTCCGCACAAGGCGTTTCCAGCGCCTACCAGATGCTATACCTCACCCTACTTGGCGAGACTAATTCCTAATCTTCGTTTCGAGCATTACTACTTTCGTAAAGAAAGGTGTGTGGAACAGGTCTTCTGATCTGTTCGTTGTGCAATTTCTGACCCGGAGAGCCTCAATTGCGAATCCTCATCCTTCGTTTCTCTCCCGGCGGGAGAGAAAAAATTCTCCTGTCTATTCAACCACCACAACCTTACGAGTAAGCGTGGTACCTGATGCCTCTAGACTCACTATATACACCCCAGCCGTCAGGTCGGAGTTAAAGGAAGCCGCCCCATACCCCCTTACCTGCCGCTGCGCGTCCACCCGCCTGCCTGAGAGGTCGAACAAGGTCAGGGTGCCTGTGTGGCCATTCGGCAGGGAGTAGGAAACGTGTAGAGGCGTAGTCGTCGTAGGTTTAACGTCCAGAGTGAGCAGTTGGGGGTGTGTTACGGGGGGTTCAGCGATGGCGGTGAAGTGCAGTTCCTTTGTAAGTTCATCATCTGCGTCACTTTCATCCGGGTCCATAACAGTGTAGATGCGGAGAAGGTAGGCGCCGGTGTCTGGTGGTATGAACTCAGAGAATGACACGTTGTCTTCGGTGTCGGAGGAGAGTGACCAGTCAATGGAGTCGTGGTAAACCTGGGTTTCGCCTTGCAGTATCTCGGCAAATACTTGGAAGTCAGCTGGTTCGCGGCCAAAGTTCTTGATGAGGGCCGTGGGTGTATATGGTATAGTCTCGGTTACTGAAGTTATTTCTTTTACACCTACGTCGTAATCCGCGTAACCCATCAGGCACACGTCGTCGAAGAATACCTTTTGACCATACCAAGACATCGAGAAAATCCCATGTATCCTAAGAATTATGCTGTCTAAGGTTGCATCCGTAGGTATATCCGGGATAAGTAATCCATCTATATCATTACCAACATCTTCCTTCAAGGTATGCCACAAGGTATCTTCAGCAAAGGAAGTCTGTTTTAGATACTTTAGGTGATCTGCTTCCATTAAATTTACCCCAGGCTGAGTGAGTGAATATCCAAGTTCCCAGTAGTCGGTTGAGTTGCCGTCAACAAGAAGAAGTATTGTTGCCGCTGCAGTACGTTGAAAATCATTCAGTCTAGGATAAACAGAATAGTTTATTGTAAGACTATCTATATCCGAGACAGTCTTTGGTACGCAAAATCCCTGGGTAATATGGGGCCTTTCTCGTTCCCCCTCGTAAGGGTTCTCAGGTCCGGTTCGTGTATCCCCGGATCCAGAAAACTTCCCATTGCTTGCTTTTACTGAATCATGCTTATCGACCGTCGCCTTACTATCCGGGCGCGTTGTAATGATATACGTGTTCCAAACCTCGCTGTCTTTTTCAAAGCCGTGGTCTTTGACCAGATTCACAGTTTCAAGCGCAAACATCAGAATCGGCAGAGAAATTAAGACACCTATCCATCTCATTACTTCCTCCTAGGATTAACGCTTACCGCTGACTCTCAACCACGATCGGTGATTCTTTATAGCTTTACATTCTAGTCGACCTTAAGAACTATGTCAAGTGTAGGAGAGCGGGAAAACCCCGCTCTCCTTTAGTATCGACTATCTTACAAAAACTATCTTTCGACTTGCTTGATAACCGTCGGTCATCATCCTGACGAAATAGACACCGGACGGTGCAGGTCGTGACGAGTTGTCCTCGCCGTTCCACTGTAATGAGTGAACACCGGCCTTTACTACACCGCTCACCAGGGTGCGAACCTCTCGGCCGGTTACGTCGTAGACCTTCAGGGTTACGGGCTGAGCAACAGGCATGGCAAAACTTATTTGTGCGGTCCTGGTAAATGGATTGGGCATTACGTTTTCCAGGCAGAACTCAAATGGCAATTTAGTTAGCTCTTCAACATCTGTTTTGCCTCCAGTGCCGGACAGGTAGTAGCCACCTTCGGAACCATCCGATTCATAGAGAATCAATCTTGCTAGCTCGGCATCTTCTCCGGTTATCTGGATAGTAAGTGTATCGGTCAAGGTATCGATTTCCATCTTATACCGGGTCAACGAACTGTCAGGGACCGTAACCGTGTCTGTCTGTGAACCTATCGTAACGATGAAGTCTTTCGAAGGCACTGTGTCTTCAAAATAGAATTCAAGGGTGAGATCGTAGTCCAGGGTTGTATCAAGACCGACGAGGCTGTAGTCCAAGGTGTCGCCTACATCCACTTCAACCCCGGGGTAGGTGCGGAACGTGTCGCGGGTAGTCGTAAACGGACTCGCCGAAGAAGAGCCGCATTCTATGTAACAATGGGGCAGTAAGGCGTCGGCACTCAAACGGTCGCTCATTACATAATAATCGTTGCCAGTTCGTTCGGTCCAAATCAGGGCTATTTCGTTTTCTCCGGTGAAGCGGGAGAACTCGATGTGAGGGTTATATACCGAGTCGGCAAGCATAGAAGTTTCCGTCTCACGTTCAATCGGATCAAAAGCGGCTAGCTTCATGTTATCTTCTCCGTCAGTAAGCAATGTGTAAACCCCTTTCGTGGTCCCCAGGTTCTTCACCGAACCTTCGTATACTGTGTCGGTTCCGCGCCATAGCGTATCTCCGGTGTAGCGCCATATTCGGCTGATAATCGTATCTCGTCCGTCCTCAGAAGCATACGTCAGGTAGACGTTGCCTGCAGTTACGTCGAGCGAAGGATAACCTACGGACGATGCCGAAATGGTATCTACAACGACATTGCTGCCGTCGTCGTAAATGAAGACCGTGTTCCCGGCGTAGTTAAAGGCATAGTAACGGTTTCCTTCGTTGTCTATGGCAAAAGCCGGAGCTTCGGTTACCGGCGTTATACCCATCGGGACGCTGTAAACCGTGTCCAACTGGTCGATACCGAATGCGGTTTCCTGAGAGGAACGTGCAGTGATAAGGTGACAAGAAAGCCAGATCGGGACACCGGAAAAGACACCACCAGACCTGAATAGGCTTACGTAGATAGAATCATTGTGCGTTACTAAACTTGTCTCAGATAACTTCTGAAGGATGTTTCCCTCAAGGTAAGGGTGGGGAATTACAGCCTCTGAATAACCGCCTGGGGCAATTGTGGAGTACATACCTTCCTTATTCACATAGCTTGTTTGACGCCACAATACGACCGAGGAGTCGTCGACCGTATATGCAGAAGGTGTTTCACCCGTAGATGAGGCGGTTTGAGGGGCGCTCCACTCGAAGCCGTCTTCGGATTCGGTGTACTTGACCGCTCCGAAATTATCAGTGAAGACCATCCTGACCTTGGATGTACCTTCAGTAATCTTGTTGCCTGTGTATGCCGTCGAGGTCATTGAACCTGCCCCGAAAGGTATGGTGAACGTTTCGGTAAAGACGTACTCAGCCGAATCGCCGGTTGAGTCATAGACCACGTACCGGAACTTGCCTCCGCAGGTGGGCGTCTGGGGAATATCCCATCTGTACGAACCCTGAAGCGCCGAGTAGAATATCCAACCGGTGTCAACCTCAGTTGAATCGAACACGACCTCATCTTCACCGGGGTCGAGATCCTCTGCGATCGTCTGGAAGGTTGCGCCGCCGTCGGTGGAATACTGCAGGGTTACGCTTCTCAAGGGGTTAACTCCATGGGTTACCCAGCCGATCGACATTTCTCCGCCTCCCGGGATCGGATTCGAGCAGATAATGCCTTCCTGTTCCTCAGGCGGCCAGACAAATTCCGCGAATGGCTCAGGACTCGGACCGATAAACAGCTTGTATATCTCGAAGTTGGCATCTGACATATCGCCGCCCATGGGTTGCTGTATCCCGTTGTTTTCGTTCATTGCCAATACTCGTGCACGGCAGATCTTGGAGGGGTTCTTGCTGGTAGGAATATCCCATTCAATACAGTAAGCTGCGGCGCTACCGTTATACGGAACGTAACCCACAGTCTCCCAGGTATTGCCTTGACCGTAGTTGGTGCAAACTTGAACCTGAAAACCTTCGAGGTTTGGATCGTTGTCTACGTAATACAACCAGACTATGTCATGGACAGTTCCGATCTCCCATCTTTCGCCGCCGTTCGGTGTCTCAAGAATCAGGTTCTGGTAAGACGGAAGACCTCCCGATCCGCCGCCGTAGCCGCCGTCAACGAGTGAAATACCGCGTACGCTGCCCCCGTGATCTCCGTCCCACTCACGTTTGGCGTAATGCCCAAGCCGATAGGACATTATTTTAAGAGATGTAACATCCGGGTCATATTCGGCGTTGTAATCGTCTACGAGATCACGAGAGAAAGGTTCCCATTCGTCGTAGCAAGTTTCTTCCTCACCCATGTTAACAAAACCGGGTTCGCTCCAATGGTTTGAAGCATTGGCAGCATAACTGAGCCATTTACAGTTACTTGTTGATCCGTTTTCAGAAACTAGTAATGAAAAGATCAATGCATGATCCTTGTCGTACTGCTCCCAGGAGAAGATATCATTATCTTCGACAGTAACATATGGAGATAGTTTTTTGCGAATTCTTGGCCGTCCTTTATCGCTAACCCAGCCTGCCGTTTGGTCTCCGACTCCGTTCCCGTCGACAATCAGATCAATTTGTTGATCGTGCCAGTCCCAGGTAACATCTGCGTTCTTGTCTCCGCCGAACACTTCCACAAACCATTCGTTTGTGTTAGGATACTGATGCATTAAGTAAATCAGATCTATGTATGCTTCGAAGTCACCTGTCTCAGTAGCCATTGAATCATTGTATGCTATTGACAGGTTCTTGATCATATTTTGATGCGCTGGTGCAAGGTTGTAGATGTATTGTTTCCAACTACCGTCCGTGAGTGTGTTGTGGATACTGGCATCGATACGCTGACCGTATTGATCTACGATCCATCCATAGTCGTCATCCCAAAAATTCTCTAAACGGTCCCATGGGTCAAGAATTCCATCAAAAGAGATATGGCCTTTATCTCCTGGACTTGAAACAGTCTTGAACCATGCCGAAAGGAACGTGTGTTTATAAGGGTCTCCTTGAGTATTTCCAAGTTGCGGCTCAAGTATCGGAGCCCAAATATTGAACAGATTGTAGTAGGCATAGGAACCCGAGCTGGAATTGTCAGTGCCTGAAAACTTGTAAGAGTATTCATCGGTAGAATATGGTGGATTGTAGTAATACTGGCTAGTTGTCTTCTGAGCAATAACGCTGCCAACGTTAACCGGATTGCTAGCCCAAGGAGAGTTCTCAAGGATTGGTCCTTCGTCATTATGAAAACCAATATTGAGATTGTGTCCGTAATGGAATGAATCAAGTCCTGATGTGTCTGCGGTTACCGCTTGTATTGAAAAATCATCTTCATACCCCACAGTTGGAGCAGGATCTATTGTATACGATCCTGAGGATGTAGAATTCGGACCTGTGTAGTATTTCGTAGAGCCGTATTTTATTATGAAATGACCTTCATTTTTTGTATTGTCGGTCCAAGTAAGGTCAAGCTCATCGTTGGCGAAATCATAACTGGGTTTGAAGTTTGTTGGTTCAGGTACAACATAGTTTTCTGTTCCGCCCTTTCGGTGGAGAATAACGCTATCTAGCTCATTGATATTACCATAGCTGCGGCTGTTCCATCCATTAATGAACTCACCAATACTGTGGGGCTGATCGTTAATCAAGATGGTCTTTATTTTAGTACCGTTATCGCTTAATCCGTCATCGTCATAACCTCCGTCAGGGTCAGAATCCCAAAGATCCCACATGAACTGATGAACAGAGCCTTCAACAGAATCCCCATGTTCGCAAGAATAAGGAGGTTGGTTTTTCATGTTCTCGGTCTCGTCTTTGTATTCAGAATCCCAAGCTCCATCCCTCCAATAGGGTCTATTCCCTTTATTGGCGTAAAAGTCGTCAGCATTGCTACTAGGTGAAGAATAAGGACAGATCTCTCTTGCCCCACTCCTTATGAAGTGAGCCCATGCTTCTGATAGTGCGAACATTGGTGATTTCTTGGAGTTCATGAAATGTTTGCTTTTATCTATAGAATGATCGGATCTCATTTCTGTATTCTTACCATCCCCATACATAACATCGTCAACGAAATGCCCAAACTCATGAGATGCTGTCCATGTAAAAGCATCATTCTTGGTAATATGGATGGTTTCAATTCCATCTCCTGGTATATACCAATCATTGTTAGATGAATAGTATGACCAACAAGAGGGAAAATCTGTTGTACACCTTCTCGGTGGTGTGTAGCCTAATTCTGTCATGCTGAATTTTAGCGCCCAATAGCATCTGTCAAGTATGCATGCCTCCTCATCGCTTTTTGCATGCAGGGTATCCGTATAGGTATGACCCGATTGAAGCGTTTCTGTTGTAAACCTATCGTAAACCTTATTATCGCGAGCCGCTGCTGCACAATTCCTTTTCTCTGCCCAGATTTTGTATTTGTAACCGCTAGTAAGCTGGAACTGGTTATATCCGTCTTCACCCATGTTGCTGTATGCATACCAATCATGGTTTACACGTTTGATGTAGACATCTATATATGGCGATCTTCTAACCACCACAGGATCTTCAGATTTGTCTTTATAATCAACATATAAATTGAGAGTTGCATCTCCACTGGGGGCTGAGAAAATCGCTGACATAGTCAATGTATCAGGATCGTATTCACGAGAGGGTTCGTAATTCGCTACTTTTGAACTGTCACCAAGAATAGTGTCAACTAAAACCGAATCTCCCTCAATCAGAACATAAAGATCTTTGATTAGAAAGTTTGAAGTATCTTGACGTACCGAATCTGTTCTTACGAGAAGATAGATATTGAACCTTCCGGTATCAGGTAGAGAGATATTATATGTGAGAACTGTTGAATCTCCGAGAGCAAAATTGGAGGTTGTTGAAGTAATCCCAGAACAAGAAATATCGCCGGTTGGCCAGTGTAAAGAAATCTTTGTATTAGGTGTAGTGCACAAACCCCTTACAATGAAAGATACTTCTGAAGTATGATCTGGACTTAAGTTTTCCAATCCAGATACGTCTATTGACCACCGGTCTTCAGTTGATCCATCATATACAAAGGAATGCGGCTGAGATTGACACTGTTTCTCATTTTGTGTAGGGTTCTTTCTATTGTCGACTTGAAGCCATCCTATGTTTACGAACATAGCAATGAATAAGGGTAAAAGTTTTAACATCGATCCTCCTTTTTTTGGTTTTGTTACGCCTTTCTTTCCTAATTCGTAAGGTTAAATAGCCATATCTGAGTCGACCCTTCAGATTTTGGAACACACTTAAAGACGATCTTGGTTCCATCAGGAGAGAATTTGGCCTCGTCACTGCTTGATATTCGAAAAGGGCTTGAATTGATTCTTTTTAATTTTTTATCGCGAAGATCATACATAAAGAGATCCTTATCTTGTTTTCCTGAACTTATCAACAACTGCTGTGGATCGGCTGGATTCCAGTGAAGATATTGAGGTTCATGCTCTACGTATATTTTATCATCACTATTAAGATTGTAAATAGTATCTATCAAAGCCAATAAGGTATCACCTGGACCAGGCGCCATGATATGCTTCCATTCTTTCTTCGTCATAACTAATTCATCAGTTGAATCTTCAAGATTTATTCGTCTGAGAAACAACGAATCCTCTATCCAATAACTATAGTAGACAATCCTACTCGATTCATATGAGAATTTCAGTTGAATGATATTGGACCAATTCTCAATAGCTTCTTGACAAGGCTGGCACGAATCAACTTTTTCCCAGTCTTCAATATCCCAAATCCAAAACCACGGACCTTCACTCGTTAAGGCATAATCGTTATAGGGTGAGGTTTCAAATCCCCAAATCTCTTCTGTAGACAGTTGTTGAATTTCCTTTGTTTCTACGTCTAACGAGTATAAATATCCTTTAGGCTCAGGTAAATCAACCTCTGGATCGGATCCAAGAATATAGTATATCATCGATCCGTCAGATGACCATGCCGGTGAGTGAGCTGAGGTTGGTTCGTCCACAAGCAACTCAAGATCCCCTTGAATGGTGTTGCATGAAAGCAGTAACGCACCTGCAATAACCACCCCGCCCCATATTACAAACCTCGACATTTTCATCGCTTTCCTCCAAACCTGCGTAACGTTTTCATTGAAACCCTGAGGCTTGCAAGCCTCTTTGAAATGCCAAATAATTGGTTAGCTCTGTTCAGGCAGTCACACTTGAACTGGTGGATTACACCCATCACTTTTCCTCATGCATATATAATAGGTAAAAGTTCAGGTTTGTCAAGTGTGAATGCGTAAAGGTGAAGTTTAGGGTTTCTGATTCCATATCCTGGTTTTCCTCCTTCCGAGGAGTTGATTGGTTTATTTTCCTTCACTCAATCGTCGTGTTGTGTTGTCGGTTACCTCCTAATCTGAAGATTCAAAAAGCCAAACCTCTTGTAGGCCATCGGAATTCCTACGGGCAGTAAAAACGATTTTATCACCATCTGGTGAAAACTTGGCTTCATCTATGTTGTAAGTTTTTGGTGGTCCTGCGTTAATTCTCTGCGGTTCCTGAGTTTGGATATCGAAAAGGTACATGTCCTTATCATTAGTGGTGCTGACTAATAGTTCATTCGGGTTGGTTGGATTCCAGTCAAGAAAGACAGCCCCTAAGGTAACAGGAATTACTTCTTTATTGTTTAAGTTGTAGATTGTATCGATAAACGCTATCAAAGTATCTCCTGGTCCTGGAGCAAAGCCTCGTTTTACATTTCTTGTAAGAATACGTTCATCTGTTATATCTTCAAGATTCACTCGATGTATGTATACGGAGTCAGTCCCGTTGTCGCAATATGAGTAGTAAATGACATTGTTTGATTCGTATGAGAATTTCGGCCCCTTAACAGAACCCCAGTTATCTATAACTTGTTGGGGTGGAGTGTAAGATATTATTTCCTCCCAGGTTCCAACTTGAAGCATGACCCATTTACCATCTTCCCCCTTAAGAATATAATCACCTTGAGGGGATGAATCGTCTCCATAGGAGAACTCTTCTTCTGTAATTTGAGTCAAGTTGTTTGCTCCTAAATCAAATCTCCATACAGGACCTCCTCCATAGGGTATGTTTCCTCCCATACCAGAGGCGACTACGAAATAGATGCTTTTCCCGTCAGACGTCCATACAGGTGAATGCGAGCCAAAAGATTCACTTGAGATTAAGCGCAGATCCCCTTGGATTGTATCGCATGAAAGCAGTAAAGCACCTGCAATAACCACCCCGCCCCATATTACAAACCTCGACATTTTCATAGCTTTCCTCCAAACCTACTTAACGTTATAGTTGAAAATCTGAGGCTTGCAAGCCTCTTTGAAATGCCTAATAATTGGTTATCTCTGTTCAGGCGGTCACTATTGAACTGGTGGATTACACCCATCACTTTTCCTCATGCGTATATAATAGGCTAAGGTTTAGGTTTGTCAAGT
>JAFGSK010000033.1 GCA_016934635.1 Caldifarciminota bacterium | reverse complement strand
GGGTCCCAACACCGAGCTTCAGAAAAGGCATTCCAACGGTCACAGCCTGGGTGGGCAAAAGCAGGAGGTTCATTATTATTCCGGTCACCAGTAACCCCTCCTGAAAAAAACATTTGGATATCATAGGCTTATCCTCCCTACATCCCGGATAGGGCATATTAAAAATGTCGCCTGAGATATTGATTCTACCATAGGAACGAAAGCGAAACCTCGGGTATAAGTTTGCCCCCGTAGCTTGCCTTGACCTGAAGAGATGCACCCCGCGTCTGCATGAGATATAGTAAGGATACCGATACATTAGCTGCGGCACCAAAGCCCAAAAGAGGCTCTTCGTGACCCGCAAGATCGTCGATAAGTTCCCCTGATGCGTAAGCTGCGGTACCCCCAACAGAGAATACGGCCCTGATCTTTGGAGAATCGAAAGGATCGTAGATAAGGTCTACTCCGCCGCCCCCGGTCCAGGCAAGATCATAGGTAAAAGAAGGATCAGAAGCAAAAAACACTGCAGGGCCAAGAATCGAGATCCTGGGTCTTACGTATAGACGCTCGCTTAACGGTAGATTTGCCGCAATGTCTGCACTTAAGGGTAGACCTTTAACGCCGCCGGCTTTGAAAGGGGCCAAAAGATAGCCGATTGAAGCGGAAAACATACCTATCCTCAATCTTGCTTGAGGCTTAACAAACGTAACGTAGCCTCCGTAAGGCGACTGAACGAGCCATAATCCATCGAGGGTTCCCGAGAATCTTGTTTCTTCTCTTGCAAGATAAGCCGGATCATCTCCGCCAATCAAGGCTCCTATATTGTCCTGGGCGAATATGTCCGTTGAAACCTGGGCAAAACCTCCCAGTAATAAAAGCGGTATTATTACTCCCATGAAGAGATTATAGGGTAGGTAAACTAGTTGTCAACACTATAGACCCTCTGAGACTGAAGACAGTGGGACCTGTGACGCAACATCTTAGAAGAAAAGCTACTCTCACACCCTTTACGAATAGTCGGAGTCCGCCATCTATTGATAATCTAAGCAAACAAGGGGCTTAAACCCCTTGTCCTATCTTCTTATCTTAGTTAACCATTTAGGACTTATTTCAACAGAGTAGGTTCTCTCTGAACATCAAATAGTAGGACGGTTCATGACGCGAAGCGGCGAAGCCAACCGCCCCTACGGATTCTATTATCTTAAAACCACGGTCTTGACAACTTTTTTGTTCCCGCTCGCATCCAAGGTAACGAAGTAAGAACCTGAGGGCAGACCCGAGGTATCCCATGAAATGACGTGATGACCTTGCGGCATGTTTCCATGGCAGAGTTTCTGGACCCTGCGTCCCGCAACATCCCACGCATACAGCTCGATCTGCCCGGCTTTTGGAATGCCGAAACTAACGGTATGATTTTCGTCTATCTCAAGTGTCATCGGCAGCATCTCGGGAGGGCTTTCTTCTATGGAAACATGTCCAAAGTGCCTGAGTGATGGATCACCGAAGAAGTTGTATCCATAGACGTTACAAAAATCCCCCATCCACATTGACTCTGACCAGTAACGGCTGCGAGCCTGGGCTAGCGCATCACCCAGGACATAATCGTACTCCTCGGGTTTATGCAAGTAATTATCCAGAAAGTAGTAGCACAGGTCGTAGTCCCCTCCGTCGCCTGGTTCACCCCAATCACCTTCTGCTCCCCAGGCGACACGAGTGCAGGCAACGACTCCGACGCTTCCGTAATTTAAAAGGGCCTGTGCGAAACAAGTCGGGCTCTCGGGATGCCCACAAAGACACGATAACAGAAACGCTACGTTCGGGTGGTAAATATTAAGTTCGGGCGCATCCGAATTCTCAAGCCCCGCAGGGTTTTCTATCTCCTCCCAATCGGGAATACTGTCCTCGTTTTCGTCGAACCACACCGTACGAATGATACTCTCCTCGGAGCCGTGATTAGATTCTACGAAAAGGCCCACGTCGTTCGATGAAAGTGTCGCGACGAGGTTTGACTGCGTAAAAGCAAGATCGCAGTCAAACTCAGACGGGTTGCTTCCCTCCTTCTCGTAAAGGGTTATGGCCGTGGAACGATCAAGAATATCCCTGTCCAAGAGCTCTTCCATGTAGTACGAATCATCCCATTTGTCTACGTAAGAGTAGTAACCCAGAATCCCGCCCACTACTACCGAGCTCTCTTTATACGCATGATCCGTGCTTTCCTCGAAACTTCGGAATCTGGCAAGTATATCCGAAATCCTGTCGGCTGACATGGAATTGATCCGTCCCACGTAAAGTTCCGCATCAAGATCAGCTACATCCTGCGGCATCTTCGCTCCACTTTTCAACAGTGTCTCCCCGTAATAGGAATCCTGATCAAGATTCCACGACGCCGAATCAGGTTCCGAAAGACCGGCATAATATATATCTGAAGGATGTGGATAGCACTCGTCATAGTCGACCCAGGAAGGGGCAGAATTGTTGTTGAACAATGTCAGGATTCTCCATGGAACGTCCCAGCGATGACCGATGATCAAAAGGTACTCGTAATCGGCTACATGTTCCCGCAGCCAGTTGCGTATCTTCTGCTGGATGTCGACTCCTTCCGATTCTGTCTGGATTTCTTCAACGGTTGCTACGGTAACATGAAATCCGGTGCTCTTTTTCCAGGAAACGTAAGAATCGGTCAGGCTTTTGAACTTCTCGGTAGTAAGTATAATCAAGCCGCGGGTGGCGAGTAATCGCTGGGAGGGACGATACCAATCCCGCGCCTGGGTCTTGTTGTAAATAGAAGCGGGTACGTCACCTGAAATCGTACCTTTATCCAGGAAGGTCTGGATGAAGGCCCGATGTTCGGCTGAAACCGGCTCATAGTCGATGCGTAAGGTCAAAGACCGGACAACTGACAGTTCATTTGATAAAGGATCGTAGTAGAACGGGTTGAGCTGGACAGTAACGAGTGAGTACTCCCTGCACTCGCCTTCGGATTGAATCCTTCCGAGTTCGGTTGGCAGTCTAAGGACGCCTGAGTAGACAAGTTCGAGATTCTCTTCGTACAACGAGTTGAGAGCCTGGAACACTTCTTGTGAACCTGAGCGAGGCAACTGAGGTTTTGCCGCCTCAATCACGTATTCGCCCGGAATTACTTGACGATTCCCATCGATCCTTACGTCCACAGCCTTTGTTCCAGGCGGAAGGGCGAAAGTATAAACGAGAACCGGTAAGCGCGGGTAACCTGGTATATTCTCAATCCTGGCTCCCTCCATCCGGATATTAGTCCGTCCGTCTTCGAGCGCTGACAACTCGTATACAGGCATCTCGATACTGAAAGTCAGGGAACCTAGAGAATTAAATACCGAAACTCCGTCCGCGCTTAATAGAATCGGGAGCAATAACGCCAAACATAAAGGGCTGATTCTATACTTCAAAGAGCCTCCTTTCATTTACTATAAACAAAAATAGAACCAGGTCAAGGGGATTATCACCCCTGCGACGTAGCTGCTCTGCATGTCGGGGACTCCGAAAGAACTTAAGAAATCTATTAATGATATATGGAGAGATTAATTTGGTGTGTTACGGGTCCGGTGGGCCTGTAAGCCGAATCCTTTTACCCCGCGAGATTACTTCGTACTCTCGCGGGTGACCCCTAATTTCGCTGAAGCGAAATTTAAGCATTTCGACTTCGTCGAACTGCACTTACTACTCTTGTTAATATACGCTAGTTTCGAAATAGAGGAAAGTTTCATTGCGATCTTTTTCGCGAAGCGAAAAAGGAGCAATAAGGTGTGTTACGGGTCCGGTGGGCCTGTAAGCCGAATTCTGTCGAGGGCGGCCATTTATCTAGGGCCAACGCGTTACCGCGGGCCTCCTGCAGTCTACCCGGAGGATACGGCGAAGCCGTATCCTTTAGAAGAATCGAACTACATCCGATTCTTCACGGTTTGACTTACGCCGTCGAGCGGGCAACTCAATCCTCCTGCTTGACCTTGCTCCGGGTGGAGTTTACCGTGCCCCGGATGTTACCATCCGGGCGGTGCGCTCTTACCGCACCCTTTCACCATCGCCGTTACCTGATTTCTCAAGTACTTAGGCAGTCTTCTCTCTGTGGCACTGGTCGAGGATTGCTCCTCCCGGCCGTTAGCCGGCACCCTGCCCTGTGGAGTTCGGACTTTCCTCCTGCCTAAGCCTCAAAGACATCGTACGAGTATCTCTAAGACCAATCGCAGGCGACCACCTGGCCCACCGGACACGTATTATTGTAGGGTTGAGGGATGTTATGTCAAGGGCTAACCTGAACCGAGCCAACCATGCCCAAAAAGGATATTCAATCCTCTTCTGCCCCCTCGGGCGGTATCTTATCTACGACGGTCAAAAACAAGCCGCACTTCGGACACAACTTAGCCTCAACTCTAAGTACACCTAGGTAGTAATTGTAGAGTCGATTCTTTTAGCTATACCAAAGTTAATACTTGAATGGAGATTCAAAACGGTGTGGAATTCTATTATGCCATCTGACCCTAATCGATCCAACGGTAAAAAACCGTCTCTTAACTATGTATCGCACCTCGAACAACGCAACATTTCAAGTTAAGGAGATTTGTTCGCTTTTTCTCTACTCATCTTTTAAATGCGCCCCGCAGTTATTACAATACCTGTCTCCGGATTGTATTCGGGCATTACAGTAGGGGCAGATTTTGCTGCGCGCCGTTCCCGATCTTCGTGCGAGAACCAAAACGACAGTAACAACAATCAAGGCCACCAGAACAGCTGCGATTACGGCTACGATCATCATCTACATATATCCTGTGCTATTCCTCAATCGTACCCCCGAACTCCACCAACTCGTGAACGTTCCCGAACGGGTCGCGGATGGCCGCGTATATCCCGACCGGACATTGCTGGGGTTCTGAGTGGATGAACTCGACTCCCTTAGCCTTGAGATCGGCCATCTCCTTGCGGAGGTCTCTAACCTTAAAGTTTACAACGGTCTGGGCGACCTTAGGATAGTCGATTTGGTGAGGTTTATCGACCTTGCATAAAAGGACTGAGACACCCTCGTGATCGAGAAGGATGAGGTCTTCGTAGTCCTTTTTCTTTACCTCGAATCCAAGTTTCGAGCAGTAGAAATCGAGGGCTTCGTCCATATCGGAAACGTTGAACTGAACTACACATATTTCAGGCATTTCTCCTCCTTATTGAAGCTTCTTAACGAACCTTCTTGAGACTTCCTCGTATCCTAGAGCCTTGTAGAATGCGTGAGTGTCTGTTCGCTGGTCTCCCGAGGTTACCTCAATCTTGATGCATCCGTGAGAAAGGGCGATCTCCTCGGCTGCCGTCATCAGGTTCGCTCCTACGCCCCTTCTGCACGCCTCCAAACCTACTATCAGGGCGACTATCCTGCACAGGTTACCGTCTTCATGAGGCAGAGGAATGAAATGCAGGGTCATCAGCCCGACGATGTCTTTCCCTTTTGTCGCGACCAGAATCCTGTCGCAGCCGCTTTTTTTAAGTATCTCAAATCTCGAAGCAAAGAAATCAGGGGAATTCGGATAACCATGTTCACCAATTAACGAGGTTATCTGGGCAATATCCGAGACATCGTAGTCCCTTATGAATATCTCAGGATCCATCTCTTTCAACCATTACTATACAGTCTTCCGGACAAACGTCAAGGCACAACCCGCACCCGTAACACCCAACATCCCTCCTGATTAATCACCAGTATCCCTTCGCTCATCTTACGCACGTTGAAGTAACAGACCTCTACGCAGTTACCGCAGTTGCTGCATATTTCAAGATCAGTATGTTCTTGAAATCTTCCTTTATCGCTCTTTTTGTCTTCGTCGAGGATATACTCGCAACAATCATCACAGCAGAAGCAAATCCCTAATATTCGAGACTTATCTTCTCTGTATCGAAAAGGCTGTGAAACCAGATGGTTGACTTCGGCTTCGACAAGGATACCTTCGACGAACTCCTTGTCTACTTCTTTCAGACCCTCGCCAGAAATATCTGTCCCAGGATCGAAATAAAGGCAAACGTCGATACGTGAGCGCTTGCAGCCTGACCCGCGTATACGGCATCCGCAATCCTCTACCCAGAATCTATCGTGCTGTGCTATTATATCCCTGGCTTCCTCTCTTGTACACACGAAGTGGAAAGCTATGTCCTGCTCGCCAGATTCATCCGTCTTGCCTCCAGTAATCACGACTCAGGATCTTTCAACCATCCGGATGCAGTTCTCAGGACACATGTCGATGCAGAGTGCACACCCCGCACACTTCTCGCAGTTCACCTTAAGTTGACCTTCGACCATCTTGCGGGCGCCGAAGTAGCAGACCGCCTCACACTCGCCGCAATTTGTACATGAATCCATGTCTGTTTTTTCGATATAATCGCTCGGGTCGCAGCCCCATTCGTCGCCATGGAAGTATGCGCAGCAGTCGTCGCAGCAGAAGCATACCCCCTGGTCATGGGTGCGGTCCTTGGCATAGTGGAAAGGCCGATATACCAGGCGCTTTTCCTGGGCTTCTTTGAGGATTCCGTCGACGAAAGCTCGATCGACCTCTTTCCATCCTGTACCGGTACCTGTCATCTCCTTGTCATCGAAAAAAAGGCACACATCCACCCTCGATCGCTTGCATCCTTCTTCATTTCCCTCCCGACATCCGCAGTTGGATACGAAGAAGCGATCGTGTTCGTTGATTTTCTCCACAGCCTGGGCTCTGGTACAAACGTAATGGAACGTAGGTTCTGGATCATTCGTTTTATGCATTCATCCTCCTTGTCTTTGATTGATGAAATCCTTGACTCCTACCCCAGGATGGTGATTTCTGATAGCGTACTCCACTATCTTGCCCGAAATGGCGTTTTCAGGACACCACTTGAAGCAGGCATAACAGTTCTCACAATGATGCAGCCAGCCAGGCCCGCCGTCAGTGATCTCGATGTTTGCGACCGGGCAGACCTTGGCGCATATACCGCATGAGTTGCAGTTTTCCGTGATTCGGAAGCTTCTGTCAGCCAGAGGGACCAGTTCATAAAAGTGTTTCCTGGACTCTCCGGCAAGTTGCTTATACCTTCCCATGAACATGAGCCGACGTAGCGGAAGGAAAATCGCCCGTAACGCCTTTGCTGCAGGCGACAAAGTTTCCAGGGTTCCTTCCCCTCGACTGGATACGTAGCTGGTGATTTCAGCAAGCTTGAGCTTCCAGTCCTGATATACCTTTTTCTGCTCTGCCGCCATTCCAGGATAGGAACTGGGATCGCCCAAGTCCTTTCCAAAAAAGGCCTTCTTTAATTTGGCGGATACCGGGTAAGGAACATCCATCTTGAACGTGAATCCTCCGGAGAGTTTCCCGCCGTGGTTGGAGATATGGTCGGCCAGATGCTGGATGGTCACGTCAGGTCCACCCGAGTGTACGGCTACAGCGAATATATATTTGGAAGAAAGGTTTTCGAGCTTTTCAATGAAACGCCATACGATTAAAGGTACGCCCCGGTATTCGGCGTAGTATACGGGGAACACGAGACCTACGACGTCTGCGTCAGTCTCGATGCTCTCCTGATTCATTAAAGACGGTATGGCAATCAGGTCCCCTTTGAGTTTTGCTGCAATGTCACGGGCAGCGGCAAACGAGTTACCCGCACCTGAAAAGTAGTAGATTTCAGCGCTCACTGTCGATTATCCCCTTTCTTCTGAAACTCCTATTGATCTTCAGGTTTCGGTATATCCATCGCGCATCTAAAGCCGATGTAAGGCGATGCGACAGCGGGGTCGGCACCCCTGCGGGAGCGGGATGCCTGCCATTGTTTGCCGTCCGCGTAGCTTCCGCCCCGGTAGACCTTCAGTGTACCATCCGCCGGACCTTTTGGATTAAGGGTATCCGCCGGGTCGTAGGGCGCGTACCAGTCCGCAACCCACTCCGAAACGTTGCCCGGAAGGTCATAACACAGGTAGCGATTATGCCATCTATCGAATGACCCGACAGGTGCAGTACGCTCGAATCCGTCAAGCTTTCCATCATCTTTCCAATTGCAGGAGTAAATGTCCCAATCATTTCCCCATGGGAACTGAGAGATTCCACCGTTGCTTGCAGCGTATTCCCATTCAGCCTCAGTCGGAAGTCGCATTCCTGCCCGTCTAGCGTAAGCCGCAGCGCCGAAATAACTTACGCGTGTAATAGGATAACTATCCCTGCCCTTTCTTACAATATATTTACCGTCTTCCTTAAGTATGTCCGGGCAACTTGACTCGTCGAACCAGTAAGAACCGTCCTCTTTCTGGTTCCCCATCTCGTTTAGGAATTTGCAGTATTCTGCATTGGTTACCTCGTAGCGGTCAAGATAGTAAGGTCCAATCCTAGCTTCATGAACAGGAGAACAATTTTCCACGGTACTGCCCCCCATTACGAATGATCCGCCAGGGATATAGTTCATCTCTGCCTTAGGTATCAATAACGGCCAGTAACGGTGGATGTTTTTTATGTATTCCTTGCCCGTAATTACAATCTCATCGTTGATGTCCAACCTACACAGGCTATCGAGGATTGCGACAGCGTTTTCGGAGCTTTTATCATCAGATTCTTTGAATTCCTCAAGAAACTTAGCGATTATTAAAGAATCCCCGGACTTATCCATTACCTTTGCCCAGAAGTAAGGTGCAAGGTCGTAGCCTTTATAGCCTACTTTACCGCCCCAGGGCTTTCGTAATGTTCCCCGCTGCCAGGTTCGAAGATCAAAAACCTCATTGGAATCGGCGTAATCGATTCTTGAATTGCTAGCACTGTAGAGACAAAACTGTTTTTCAAACCCGTATGCGATATAGTTGGCAAGGCCATCACCGATCCACCGAGTCTCCGGATCATCGTAAACCCCGTAGTACTCGCTGAGAGAACTCTCTACCCACTCATGGGCAAGTGTTCCATTCTTCATATAGTCGAAATCCCCTCTTGGTGACACTATCCAACCACCGATACCGAATCTGTAGTTGTTAGTAGTTACAAAGACCTTAAGAGGTTCCAGTTGCATTCCAGTAGTATTTTTGATAATTCGCCTTTCATATCTTAGGGCATCCATCAACTCACGCGCCTTCTCTTCGTAACTACTTTCGTAAAGAACCTTGATTCCATCATCCTTCAGCTCAAGCATGCCTTGACCCGTTTCAAATCCCTCTTTCGGATTCTCTTCTGAACTTGAGGTGAAATCGGTTTTGATCCTGATTGGGGTTCCGGAGTGTACGATTAATTCAACCTTCTTAAAAGGTCTGGGTGGCGGAACCCAGAAAAGAACCTCTCCGAAATCGTCGGTAACTCGTGGGATATGCCTCGATCCTACGTATAATGTACATGTAACATCTTCCACAGGCTGCCCAAGGCTGTCCGTTATCCGGAAAAACATAGGAAGACTGTCCAAAGAACCTTTGAATATGTTAATTCTATCCCCTTTGACTGTACATTCCAGCTTGGATGCAAGGTTGATATGTTTGAGTAAAGGTTTTGCATTGAACTTTGCGTAACCGGGGTAGAGTGTTCCAGCCGTGATTCCAATAACTGTCGATGCCAACAATATTACTGTCCGAACGAACGTTCTATTTACCCTTCCATTTCTCCATTTCATTATTTCCTCCTTGTTTTAGCTTTGAACAATTCGGACTTCGCCCGGATTGTTAGTCCTCCGCCAGAACGATTATCTTGTCGTCCCCGGCATAGGTTACGAGTTCCGACTTGTCCGGATTCACCACAACCCCATACTCCCTAGTGGAATCAGCGCTGTAGCGGGAGAGCTTGTAGCCCATCGCCAGCTCGCCCTTGAGCCTGGCCGACTCGAGTACCGTGTAAAAATTCAAGTCCGTTCCTAGCCTGACATAGTCCGAGGCGGGCTTGAGGTAAATCTCGGCTCCTTCGGGGTCGAATATCTCCTCGAACACGGCGTTCAGAGCCTTGTTCTCGGAAACCTGCGCCAGTATCTGGCTCACGATCTTGTCGGAAACGATGAAGTCGTCTACCCTTGCCACCTCGGCAAGGTGCCGGTTGCGCTCGTCCAGCATCTCGGAGACTATCGAGAAGGAGTGGCCTTGCTTCTCGGCGATGTCCCGCAGGTGGAGCAGGGTAATGAGGGTCTTCGCGTCTGCCTCCTGGGTCGAAAGCGTATCCGAGTAGCAGAGGATGACCACGTGATCGTAGTCGCCCACCTCGAGAGAATCCAAGAGGTGCCTTTGTGTTGTCTCTCCTTTCCGGAACGAGACTTTTATTTTTTCGATCTCTGAGCAGCAGTTGCGGAGTTCCTCCTGGGCTTCCTCCGAGTCGGCGACCACGTGCACGGTCGAACCCTCCGGCACGTAGTACGAAAGCTGGTTGATTATCGACGTCGCCCGCCAGTTCCACCCCAGAAGCAGTATCCTCTCGGCCGCCTCGACGGTCGGTGAGGCGGAGGTGATCGCGTCCGCCCGAATACCAAGGTCTTGCATCCCTGAGAGCTTGGTCGTATCGTCGTCTTCCGCTATCACGATGAGCCGGTCTCCCTCCGCAAGGACGTAGTCTCCCGTAGGGTTCAGCCTCGGCGCTCCACCGGAAGGCACCACACCGATAACTGCCGAGTCCTCGTACAGGGAAAGGACCTCGCCGAAGGTTTTCCCCGTAATCGAAGGTTCGGAGTGGAAGTATATCTCGTCACCCTCGAAGTCGAACAGTTCTCCGTAAACGACCGATAGCCCGGTCTGGCGACACGTCTGTGCGGTTATCCTCGCAACGAGATCGGATGAGAGGAGGAGTTCGACCTCGTCCTTGCCAACCATACGGGCCACCGCCATGTTGCGCGGATCGCGGATCTCCGCGACGATGTGGTAGGGTTCGGAGCGCCTGGAGGGGTTGTTGGTGATTGCAAGTATTGTTTTTATTACCTCGGAGTCGGGATCGTGATGCTCGGGCGAGAGGATGATTACGGATCGCGAAGAGTTAAGGTTCACGATGCCCAGATCGTCCATGTCGATGGGGATTCCTCGTCTACAGATGATACGTGTACGTCCGGTCTTACCGACTTTGGTTCGAATCTCGTCTTCCATTTCCACTTTGTCCTTGTCAGCAAGGATGACTATCGAGGAACGGGACTGATTAGAGTTAGCCTCTACGATTTCTGAAACGGTGGCAAAGACCTGTTCGGACCAACCCAGGATTACGGTGTGGTTGTGCTCTATGACCTTCGAGCGTCCCTTGCGAAGCGCTATGAGCTTGGCGTCTATGCCGGTCGTAATGATGCCGATGAGTGTGGACAGAAGCACTATCCCGGCGAAAGTGACGGCCAGCATCACCAGAAGATAAGGCCAGTTGCCCATCTCTTCGCCCGTTATCGTACCCTGGTCGATGGTCATCATTAGTATCTTCCATACGATCGCGTCGAAACCTGAGCCGGGAACGAGACGGACGAGAATGATTATCCCGGACACGATCACGATGAAAACCAAAGCAAGCAGGACGAGCCAGCCGATCAGGGCGCCCGTCCCCCGCGACATGACGTTGTCGAAACCGTAGCGCAATCTTTCGCCCAGAGTATTTTTTTTCATGCCTTTCTCCTTTTTTACCCCTTCCTGCCCCATGCAAACAGCCAGAAGAAACCCTTCTTGATTTCAAATTCTCGGAACGGCGTACCCTCGAGGATAAACTCAACCTCTCTCGGTGTATATGAAGCCAGAAGTGAACCCAACGGCTCTGCAATTCTCCTAAAGACCCTAGGCATAACCAAAACGGTAACCAGTCGAAAGAGAAGGTGGATAAATACGGGCGGGTTTCGTCTCAAATCGAAGAGAAGAAACTCACCCCCGGGTTCCAGTACGCGGTAGAACTCTTCCAAAGCCTCACCAGGCTTTGACCAGTGGTGCAAGGAAAGGGTGGAAGTAAGGAAATCGAGGGAACTCGAAGCGAATGGCAAACCTTGGGAGCCTGCCAGCTTGAAATCAATGTTTTTAAATGAGGTGAGGTTGCCGCGGGCTTTAGAGAGTATCTCTGCCGATATGTCAACGCCGACAAGTTGAAGATGAGGAAATTTGCGTGCCAGGACCTTTAAGAGATAGCCGGGTCCGCATCCAACGTCGGCCAGAGTACCTGCTGGTTTGTGTTTTTTCAACTCACGTGTGAAGATAGCTCGCATTGCGCCGAATTGAGGTCCTTGACTCAAATGATCGTAGGCTATTACACCTGAAGGGTCTTCGATACCCTCAAGGCTTTGCCTGCGGCGAACCTTAATCTCAATCGAGACGAAGCAGATGACGGCTATCACCGCCAGAATTACTATTACCCAGACCATCGGGCTATTATCCGGCCAAGACCGCCCAATGTCAAGATCCCACAAGCTTCTACTCTTGAGCGGTCCTGGGCATCAACTCGGAGATTGCAGTATCGGTGTACTTCGTCCCTGGATAGACCTCAAGTATCTCCACCTTCCATATGTCACCTGATTTAGCCCACATGAGTTCAGGGAAGTATACGTCCTGGAGATACATAACGTCGTGAAGCGCGATTATCCATAAAGGTTTACCGTTTCGGCTGAGCTTTAGGGTCTTGACCCGCGAGTTTGCCTTCCAGGTTGTTTCGTCCTTGCAGTACCCGTTCATTACCCAGAACCCGGTGAACATCAGGCTGTCGGGCAAACCCACCAGACCTTCCGGGAAGCCTAATCTGTAAGTAACGGTTTCACCTTCGCCGTAATCGTCCCTGCCCTCGACCCATGCGGTCCGGGCCAGCCCGTCTATCATCATCGCGGGTTCGTAGGAGTTCTCGCCCTGGGCCGGGAGGAACGTAGAAGCCTCCGGAGTAATATCCATGCAGCGAGTCAAGCAAAACCGCTCCCAGTCCGTAATGTCGTCGTAGATTTCCGGAAGCTCTCCCAGTTCAGCGGTCAGTGTATCTACATCCGCCGAGACAGTGCCGCATACTCCCAGGAGTAAAGCCACACCGAGTATAATTCTCAGTTTATCCATGCAGTAGAATATATGTTTAAGGAAAGATGTCAACTATTCTTTCTTCGACTGAGGCCCGTACGAGTAAACTTGCCACAGGGAGAGCTTGCCGTCACGGACTACCGCCTTCCATACCGTGGGCTGGTCGTAAGGGGGGCGGCGCTTGCCGTCTACCACGTAGCAGCCTTTCGAACGGCCTAGTATTACTACGGTATTCCCGCTGACGATAACCTCATCCGGTTCTATCACGTATTCGGGGTCAAGCCTGAAGTAGGCGGACCATCCGGTCTTTAGCGCATGGTATGACGATGTGTCGCCGCAGGCATCTATAAAGACGTGGTCAGAGGTAAGCATATCTATGATACCCTGAACTTCCTGGGCGTTGATGCGGCGAACGAACTCGCGGACAACTTCTTCGGGAGTGCCGGTCATCACTCCTGCTGGACTAAGGATTTGATAATTCTGAAAAGTTGGACTTCTGATGTGGCGGAGTGAAAGTACAGAAGAGCTTTATCGTAATCTGCCCGGATGAGAAAAGCCTCGCCTTCGTTGAAGCTTACCTTACCGAGAATGTCTTCATCGTCCAGTGGCCGTCCCGATCCGGTCGCTTCGCAGTACTCGATTGCGACATCCCCGGAGGGTTTGCCGATAAACGAGAATCGCTCGCTCATCTGGGGAGAAATGAAGGCGTTCGAGTCAGGGGTGAACGAATATGTGGTATCTGTAATCTCCAACTCTCCGATGTGTAAGTACCATATTTCGCTGTCACCCCAGTGCCCGTCATAGACCTGCCAGATTCCATTGATCGATTCCGAGATTTGAGGCTGACCATTTTGAGCGGACACGAGGGATGTCAACGCGACAAGACAAGCGGCCCTTAAGAGATTCATCATTTCTCCTAGTTCCCCGTCGCCTCAAGGATGTTTCCGTCAGGGTCCAGGAAACGGAAAACGTACACCCCGTCTCCTACCTCCTCTGGCTCCTCGTCGAGAATCGTCACGCCTTTTGCCTTTAGCGCCTCAAAGGTTTCCTTTGTGGATTTTGTTGTCTTCAAAAAGAAACTCAGGTGGGTGGATTTGTAGTCAACGGGATTCAGTTCGTAGCCTGCCTCAAGGTAGATGTATATCTTTTCCGACTCGGATATCAGAAAGCAGAGGTTGCCGAAATCGTGCTTGATCTTGAAACCTAGAATATCGACGTAGAAGTCTTTTGCTCTCTCCATGTCGGACACGTACACCGCTACGGTGTTGATTGAGGTAAACATGGTCTCTCCTTCCAAGGCCTCTATTATCGACGCCTCGTAGGCTATTACCCTGTTTTTGTTCCGTTTGTACGTAAAGAGCCCGCAACCAAGTATTTCCAGAACTGCCAGCGGTAGGAGCAAGTAATTAATCGTAAGTCGGGACATGGGCTAATCCTCGGGCCATTCAGGCTTGCGTGCAAAACCCTTGCCGTCTGCAATGTCGGACGCAGGTAGCGTATCAGCCTTTGCCTGAACCACGATGTAGTAAAGGTCTTCACTCGAGTTGTTCCTCCATACCCTTATCCCCCTGGGTGCAACCCTGATGGTCGTACCTTCACCTACTTCTATGATTTCGCCGTCCACCATAAACTGCCCCTTCCCCTTAACGAAGATATAGAGTTCCTCGTTACCCCTGTGCATGTGAAAGAAAGGCACCTCTTCGCCAGGACGCAGTTTGTTTAAGGAAACTTCCATGCCGGTAAGCCCCAGGGCATCCTTCAAGAACAGTTTACGAGGGTATGTGAAACCGACCTTCTCGTATTTGAATGAATGGTTGTCGAGTTCGTCCCAGTCGCCCAGGTGTGCGGCTGTGAAGTTCTTCCCCTCCTGTTTAACAAGCTTTGCCATCACTTATCTCCTTTTTTATAAGCCTCTATTACTAGGAGTTCGCCGCCCTCCCTATAGGGCGTAAACTCATAGTCTCTGAATTCACGTGTAACCACGAAGCCCGTCTTTCTAAGCGCGTCGTGGACCTCTCCCCAATCGGTAATTCCTGCAGCCGAGGTTTGTTGAATCGTTTCTCGAAGCTCGCCTTTCTCCCATGTCTCGAAGACGATCGTATATTCCTTTACCTTTCCTCGGACCTTACCTCCTATGTATCTCTTGTAGACTAAGTCACCCGCCTCAACTTCACCTGAAAGATTCAACGCTTCATCCTTCATGTAGCCGAAGTAGACATCGAAGACCAGCCTGCCCCCTGGATTAAGGTGACGTGAGATGTTGGAAAGGGAATCTATCCTCTCGTCAACGGAAAGGAAATGGTCGAACATGAATGAAAGGAAACAGAAATCGAAGCAACGACCAAAATCGAATGACGCCGCGTCTCGCGCAAGAAGGTTGAGATTTTTCTTGAGGTAGGGATTAGCTCTTACCCTTTGTAAAAATACCTTCCGCATCGAAGCGCAGGGTTCTACACAAAAAACCTTGATTCCCCTTTCTGCAAGCGGGATAGCAACAAGACCGGTGCCTGAACCAACATCCACTGCCTCGCCGCTTTCACGTGCGTAATGGTAGTAGAAGTCCACGTTCGGTTTGAGCCCGAACAGGTCATACAGATGAGCGGTCCTTTCGTAACCTATATTGCTCATTGATCCCTGCTTTTTTTCGTCATACGTTTGTTCCTTCCTCGAAGCCTTCAGCATAGAAAAGGGATATGCGTTGCCCTGAAGGAGAGCAAACCGCGGCATAGAGAGTCTTCCCTTCTTCATCTTTTTTCTCTTCGGTGAACTCAATCCCCTCCTCCTTTAGTAATGCAATGAGTTCAGGCATATCAGCTGCAAAATAGGTCAGGAAAGGTATCTTGAAATCAGGGGTTTGGTGAAGACCGAGTGCGAGCATTCCGTCTTTGAGAATTGACCACGGGTAAGGACTCTCATCGTCTCCACCTACCTGCTCGAAACCGAGCCTGGACCAGAACTCAATTGAATCTGCCAGGTTCTCGGTGGGTATCGAGTACTCGCCGAATATCCCGCATTTGGCTTTGCCTTCAGGTAAGGTTAATTCGTCCGAGGATAGCGTTACCAAAAGCACTGGCTGGCAGTTGGGGTCAGCGAACCCAACCTCGGTTATCTTCCCCTCATCGGATTCCTGGTGAACAAATTCAACACCTGCCCTTTCAAGCTCTTCCACGATTGGTGTAATATCTTCAGAAAAGTAGGTAATGAGAGGTGAGGTAAATTCCCCCTTTTGAAGACTCAGGCGTATCTGTCCGTCCGCCAGAGCCGCTGTGGTTTTGGTTTTTCCGAGTACGGTGAATCCCATTTTTTCGTAGAACTCGATTTCGGCTTCAAGCCCGTTGACCGCAAGGGTCAGGGTTGCAGATCTTCCTAGCTTCATTAAGACTCCTCCGGAAATTGAGTTTTTCCCCTTACTATTAGTGAAATTTTCTCCCTCGCCCTATCTGCATTCTCTTTCGATACAATAATCTGATGTGGCATTATTAGTCCGGATAGATTTCTTTCATCCTGTAAAAAACCATGATGTATCACGTACGAAATCCTGGAATTTCCCACAGCCTCGCAGACTTCCTCAAGTGTAAATATATTATTGGTTGTTAATAGAACTTGTGTTTCGTCACCTGTCATATATGCTATCCTTCTGTAACTATTACGGATGATTCCTGTAAAGATACCGGGATATGTCTCAGCCATTATATTCGTCCTGCTCATCTTCTAAAACACTTAGCAAACCCAGAGCCTTTTCGGCATCCTGTCTTCGCACAAAAATACTGACAGGATTAAGATCACCGACTAATGTCGTCTTCACTATATGTATCGAGTCACTCATGTTCCCTTTCATAATATAGATAATATCTGCACGTTCAAGGATACCCTTTGCCATCTGGATGAGCATGAAATCCGGACTCGTGAACACCTCGATCAAATCGGTTTCTTTATCCAGAATTGCTCTAATTATGATTGTCCTGAAACTTGGATCCTCTTTCAGGATTTCTCTTGCACATTTAGCGCTTTTCTCCTTGTCCTTTATCTCAAGC
Organism: Caldifarciminota bacterium; assembly: GCA_016934635.1. Taxonomy (GTDB): domain Bacteria; phylum Hydrothermota; class Tepidihabitantia; order B3-TA06; family B3-TA06; genus WJJO01. The sequence continues at coordinate 15,022 of JAFGSK010000033.1, read as the reverse complement.
ATAATATCGAAATCGTAGTCTTCGGTTTGCTCAATAAAAGATCTAAAGTCATCTATATCTATAGTTTCTGAGTGTTTGCCTTTAACGGCTTTCGGTTCCTGGGAGGAATAGTCGACCATAGGTATACCGAAATCGGGTTCCCAGGTTCGGGTAAACAACTCAAAGGCTTGCTCAGTTGATTCACCCTGGTTCAGGATATAATGGTGAAAGACATCGAAAAGAATAGGGATACCGGTTTGACCGTATATCTTTATACACTCTGCAAGCGAATACAACCGGTGATCGTTTTCTATAGTCAATCTGTCTTTGACGTATCCGGGTAATTTTCGATATCTCTTAACGAAACGCTTGATACTCGTTTCTTTATCGGCATATACTCCACCGACGTGTATCTGGATTCTTGCCGTGTTATCCAATTCCATCAGATCGAGCACTTCCGCATGATAGCAAAACTCGGTAACGCTGCGGTCAAATATGTCCTCATCTGGTGAGTTGATTAGTACATACTGATCAGGATGCATCGAGATTCTAAAACCCTTGTCATTGATGAAATCGCCTATCTCTCCCAATCTTTCCTCGAAGTAGTCCTGCCAGTCGAAGGTACATACGGGATGGGATGCAAAAGGAACCAGGTCGGATGATATCCGGAAGAATAGGAAATCATGTTCGAGGTTATAGGCAAGTATTTCTTCCAGACAATCGAGATTGTGTTCAACGGTCTGAATCAATCTTTCCTCGGAGTAGTTTTTGAGTCTGAAGGTTCGGTTCGCGGTACAATCCACGCTCCGGTTGATGCAAGGGTAGCCTATCTTCAAAGATTACGCCCTTTCCCCGAATCGGATATGGTTGCAAGTTCCCAAGGATAGGGATCGAAATAGACCTGATCTGCCAGGTAGATCTCGGTGAAGCGCGCTATCCAGGATCGGAGTACCGAGATGCAGGCGCTGAGCGGTAATTTTCTTGCCCGATACTGCTCGATAAGATCAAGGAAGTAGGCCTTTTCGTCCGATGAAAGATTGTTCTTGAAATAACCCATTGCATGCATAAGGACGTTGATATATGAAATATAGCGAGGTAGATCCCTGAACGCCAGATGAAAGTGATCCTCGTAGTCGCTGATAATTTCAGGGAAGCGTTTACGTACGGGATTGGCGACTATCTTACCCAGGATCTTTAATTCCTTCTGACTGTAAACCATGAATATCAGCTTGTGTGATGCGTGGAAGTGAACGAGTTCGCTGGTGGCGCCTGAGGATTTGACCTTCCGGAACCGTGCCAGGGCAAAAAGCTTGGTATAGAAATGCTCTCGGATTCTGAAGTTACGCAGCCTTCCTTCATCTACTACTGCGGAATAAGGGAATCTTTCAAGAACAGCACCCCCAAAGAATCCGGAGGTTTTTTCAGATTTCGGCGCGGTCTTCCCTTTTCCGGGATACACCTTGACCTTGTTCAGCCCGCAGGAAGGGGAGGACTCCTTTAACAGGAACCCGTCGACATCTGAAAGTCCGGAAAGGAACCTGTCAACGAATCTCGTCATCTTTCTGGTTTGATCCCGGCCCTTGGCAGGCTGATACAGATGACACTCGCCATCTATCTCGATTATCCTTACCGGATCACGTGGAACACCCAGACCTATCTCGACCTCCGGGCATACCGTAATGAAATCACAATAGGGCTTTAAGTATTCGATGTAGGCGACCGGGATGGTTTCCCCGTTATACCTGCATGTCTTAAATCCCAGGCACTCGGATACAACCAAACGCGGTCTGGCAAAAGAGTTCATCGCCTTCCTTAAGGATTTTTACGGTTTATCCTGCACATCACTCCTCCAGGTCAAATTAACTGCATAAGTTATAGTTATCACTTTGAGGAACGCCTGGGACCAATCCTCATTACAACTATAAGCTGTGCCCCCCGAATGTCAAGGAGTCCTGCAGGATACCATTGTGGAGATTGGGCGCTCAGTTGGAGATGCGGACTTAACCAGGGCACGCAGAACACCGCGGACATCGTCAGGCATCTTATCCAGTAATCCCTGTTGCCCCAGAGACTCTGCACATCGCTTGCCGTCAGGTTCGAGAAAGAAGCGGATGTCAATAAATCCCATCCTGGTAAGGAATTCTGCTAGAGTTCGAGGATCGTAGCCGCACGCCTCGGAGTATTGAGCCTCGGCGACCTGAGACAGTGCATTTTCGAGGGAGATGCCGGCTTCTTTGATATCAACCACCGGCAAGCCTTCGTTCTTCGTAAGAATTTGATCCTTCAACGTTTGGAGTCTTCCGTCGATCTGGGCAGAAGGCCCCAGTTTAATCATGTAGCGCCGGTCGAGGTAGGGGTCGGTGATACGTGTCTCATACCATAACCAGACTTCGTCATCAAAAAACGCCCATCTGGTCTTCTCCCAGACCGGATGGGTACGAGGTGTTACGGGTTCTTATGAGCGGTCCTCTTCAACAATTGCTACTGGAGAACCGGGCTCCAGCACTCGTTTTAGTTCACGAAGCAGTGCTTCGGGATCACCGATGCACTCAAGGGAATGCCCTAATGTGGCCGCATCGAAGGAGTCGTCGGCAAACGGCAGGTTCGATTGCTCAACGACCTGGAAGCTGACATTTGCGGGATTCCCGAGCTTTCTGGCGATTGCCTTAGCCGTAGCTATCTCGGAAGGCGAGGGGTCGACTCCTGAGACCTCGTGTCCGTACCTGGCGAGATAGAAGGAGGGAAAGCCGAACCCGCACCCAACGTCGAGGATACAGTTTCGACCCTCGACAACGTGGGCGAACCACTCGCTCCGGCAACCTGCAAGGAGTTTGCGTTCCCAATCGTCCGGATTGAGTTTAACCGGTTCGCTGTACCACTCAGGCCAATCTAAGACATCCATAAAGACAAACGCCTCATTTCTGACAAGACCGCCTGTTTTTACTGGATTGAAGGTTTTCCAGATATGTGATTCTGTCTCGGTAGGTTTGATGATAGGTATTTCCGTCACTATTCCTCCTTATTTTTTCGTTGATGGCTGAAAAGCCCCTCGGCGTATTTGAAGTATCCCAAGTGGTCTGGAAGTTTCCTGGACGGTCGGTTATAGTGGTCGGTATAATGCCACGGGATCTTGCCTTTACAGATTATGAACGAAGTCACTGTTTTGAGCAACCGTGTGGCATAACCTTTCCCTCGATACTCGGGCAGGGTATCTACCCCATACTCCCAGGCAAACTCATCAAGGCGTGCCTCGAGTTGTGCCGCGGAAACAAGCTTTTCATCGAGTACGTAACCGAACGCATCGCATACCGGGAAATGTTTGCAGACCACCGGCCCGACCATGGGTCCGGGCCAGGCCAGCCACTGTTCCCAGATACGGGGAAGATCAGGGGTAATCTCGACCACATGTTCGTCCGGTTCGGCTGAGAATGAGTCAGGATCGCAGTAGGAGATGATGTAGTGCGACCACCCGCGCAGCCCAAGTCCCTGAGCCAGCTTGTTCATAGTAACATATCCCTGGTCTCCCCTGTTTTCTGAATGATCGGCTCCTCTGTCGAACCACTCCTGGGACAGCCGGTCACCTTCGTCTAAAAGCTCTTCAAAGGATTTATCCAGACACAAGTATCGGGCGGTGCCTGTAAGATTTTCCGGCGTCGACATTACCCACCCCTTTCCGAAGGTAAACACCGCAATCGGTCCTTCACGCAGAGGCCATGGAGACTGTCTGATGGATGCTTGCCTGGATCGAGAAACGACGTGGTTTTTGCCGTCCCTGAGTTGAGATGGGGAGCAGCCCAGGAAGCCTGCCCATTTCTCGTCGAGGAAGGCAAGGAGGGCTTTGATGTTTTTATTCATATCTGACATAAGTCTCCTTACAGGTGAGAAAAATCTGCCTCGATTATTGGTGTACTCTGCTCGATGCTTTCCCTGCGGCCTTGCATGAACCGCTCGCTCCAGGGATCGAGGTCCTTCATCCCTTCGGCATAGAGTGTAATGTAAAGAAGAAGCTCGCGCAGTTTATGGAAGAAGCCGATCTCGGAAAGCCAGCGGCTCTCGAGCGTGTTTTCACTAAGATATCCTTCAAGTATGCATCTCATGAAGCGCCGGACGAAATCATTGTCGGGCTGAACGAACCAATGTTCGCGCACTACATAGAAGATAGGAATAGCTAAGTCGTTCGCAAACCAGTCGTAGCGCGAGTCACCGAAGTCGATAACGGTGATTTCTCTATCGTTGACCAGGAAGTTCATAGAGTAGAGGTCGTCGTGCACGAGCCCGTAGGAATCCTTGCCTGTGTCCAGAGTCCGGGCGTGTTCGACGAGTTCATGCCATCTTTGCATTACCCTGGGCTGTGAGCGGGGCAGATACTTCCGGGCGCGTTCCTCCTCGCCCTCGTCCCAGTGCGGTCGCCTTATCCTTTCAGAGGACGGTTCGTAATCCTTGGCCAGGGCGTGCATCCTCCCAAGTACCCGACCCCAGTTCGTAATAACCTCGTCGGTATAGTCTTGGGGCTTAAGGAGATGGACCCCTTTGACCTTGGGGGATACTGTCGATGAGAAGTACGAGAGGCCCGAGCCGCTTGCGTCAATAACCTCTACCAGGTTCCCCGACGGCGAAGGAACAGGGCAAGCCACGGATACCCCGTTTGAGGCGAGATGACTTACCCACTCTGTTTCACCTTGCATGAAATCGGCGCTCATGTCCGAAGAGTGGGTCAGACGCAGGATCAACTCCGCTCCGTCGCGTTCGAACTCGTAGATGAAGTTCTCGAACGAATGCAGGCGCTTCAGCTTAGCCTTGTCTATCCCGAACCGCTTGGCCGCTTCGTCGAGAACGGCGTCGGAATAAGCGTCGATTATCTGCTGCATCATTTTGAGTTCCCTTCTCCGAACTCCTTCGCCATCATTACGTAGTTGTAAGCAAGACGCATACCGCAGCGCTGAACGTTGTGAGAACTCTGAATGTTGAAATCGGTCACGGTGAATACCAGTCTGCACTTTTCTGAGGCCGCATCCGAGATACGTCTGCGTATCAGCATGTGATGCACCCCCTGGTTGCGGTATTCCGAACGTGTAAATCCCCATACCAGAAAAGCGATGTCGTTATCGATGAATAATGTCGCAGTACCGCATGGTTCGTCGTCCTTGTAGGCGTTGTAGTGAATATAGCCCGGGCATCGTTCCCAGACGCGAATGATATCCTCGCGTTTCCGGGCAAACTCGGCGTTCTTTATCATCCGATACGAATCGGCGACCTGCCTGTCTAAGTCGTCATCATAATCGAATCTCTCTATTCTGAAACCGCCGCCAAGTTTGATTTCGACATTGGTCGGCTCACAAAACCAGACCGACCTGAACGAATCGAATCTTAATCCCTTATCGAAAAGCATGTTGGCGAAATCTGCCTCCCAAGACTGAGGTGCATGAAAATGGAAGTTTGCAGGATGAAGTTCGATGTGACATTCCGTTTTGAATCCGGAAAACGCCTCTAATATCTTCTCTATCGTTTCCGGGGTTTCGTTGCCCGATAGAATCGCCCGGTTTGACCAGCTCCACGGTTCGCGGGACAGGAACACGCGGCTTCCGTCGATATCCAGTATCTTGCAACCTTCAGGATCGCCTCGTACGGACATCCTTGCCCTGTATGCAGATTCGATGCTGCGGGCGTGTGCCTTATGTAGTGTCGTTATTAGTTCCTTATCAACTAACTGCTTAGATTCCATAAGATTCTCCTTGTTGGTTTGTGGATTTGAAAACTTTATATACTTCGGCAATTCGTGGATCAACCTGACGAATCAGAGCAAAGCAAACAGGCTGGAAATGCCTCAGCCAGAATGATCGACCCAAAACGTTCTCCGGCTCGAAATCCACCGCGCATCGCTCGTAACCTTCTGATGTAGCCCATTGAAGGGAGCGTCTGAGAAGACTTGCGGCTATTCCCAGGTTTCGCACGTGCTCTTGCGTGAATGCCGCGGTTATACTCGCTGTCTTCTCATCTGAGATAACGTATGCCGCCCCGTCGCTCGCAGACCCGATACGAAGGTAGGAGACCATCTCACCATGGTATGACGCCAGCCAGGTTGCCATTCCGGGGTCGGCCAGCGACTTAATGCAATCCTTTTTACTGCAGAGCTCTTCGAGCGCCATAAACGTAGGTGAGGTAACCATGTATCTCTGCTGTCCTTGGGTGAGTGACATCACTATATCAGTATCCTCGATGCAGGCGCGCCGGATACGGACATCTGCGAACGGGCCTTGAACCTCGCCCATGTCACGCATTGCGTCCACAGCGGCCATGCCGAACCCCAGCCAGGCGAGCGCGTCGATTATTTCTCTATCGTGCGCCAGCGTGCCGATGAGGTGGGTGAAGCAGCCGTCTGCGACCCATTCGCGCCCCAGGTTCTCGTACATATCGTTGAAGACCTGAACGCGTCTATCCCCGATTTCAGCATGCCCCCATTCTGGAACACACACGCTACGCCTTCCCCTCCAGCTTTCGAGCAGCCAGCCTGTCATGAATCCTTGAAGCCTGCCTTCATGGACTGCCGCGACGCCCGGAAATCTTTGTGAAAGCTTTTCGAGTCGCGGCAGGATAGTGTCCGTATCCTCGAAGCGTGGGGGCAGGAGAGGGCTTTGTACCCTCTCCTGCCTGATTTTTTCGACAAAAAGTCCGGCAGCTTCCTCGAGGTGTCCAGCTTCAAACGGTACTATCTCAAAAGACGTCTCATGTGTTATCATCCCGAACTCCTTAAAATCCTCAAGTAACTGTCGTACCGTCGCTCGGATATAGAACCTGATTTAACGGCTTCCTTGATGGCACAGCCCGGCTCGTGGGAGTGGGTGCAGTCCGTGCCGAACTTGCAGCGCCCGATAAAGGGCCGCATCTCCCGGAATAACCAGGCCGGGTTGACCTCTTGCTGCCTCCACGGCGCAAACTCACGCATACCGGGCGTATCGATAACGAATCCTCCTGACTGGAGCGGGAACATCTCCAGATGCGTGGTAGTGTGCCTGCCCTTGTTGACCCTGTCTGAAACCTCCTGTACCGCGAGGCCCAGACCCGGTTCCAGGGCGTTCAGAATCGTGGTCTTACCCACTCCTGACTTACCCATTAGTACCGAGGTTCGATCCTTGAGGATGACCCTGAGCTGATCAATCCCCTGGCCCTCGATTGCCGAGGTATAAACAAGCTTATACCCGATATCGGCGTAGACCTGCACCTCGCTTTCTATCTGTTCCTGATTAACCAGATCCACCTTGTTTACGCAGATGACCGCCGGAAGTTCGAGGAGTTCGGTGTCCGCAAGATAGCGGTCGAGAAGTCGCCACGAGGGTGTGGGGCGTCTTGCCGAGATGACGGCCACAACCTGATCGATGTTGGTTACGATAACCTGTTCGAGGACCTTGTGGTCAGCTTCCCATTTTTCCCGACCGTGGGTTACCGCCCTGCGGGAGAGTTTGTTTCTGCGTTCCAGAACCTCAACAATCATGCCTGTTTCGTCGTCTGCAGGCCGGAACCTGACCTCGTCGCCTACAGCCACCGGGTCGACCATCTGGATATCTGCAACCTGATCGACCGTAGGTCGGCGAGACGATGGATCGGCCTCCGGGTAGATTAGTGTTTTACGAAGCTTAGAGGAGATGGTGCAGACGACCGTCTCCTCGCCTATTCTTACCCAGTACCGGCCGATTGTTTTTTTAAAGACCCTGCCGGTCTTAAGACCCGTATGGGTCGTTATTGGTGTATCCAAAACTGTCCTTTCTGGAGAATAACGAATCGATTCCGTTATTCTTCATAACTAAGTTGCCAACATTTCATACTCCATGTTTTTGAATGTGGACAGTCTGGAAGATATCCCTAATAGATTAAGCTTTGGATATCGCTTTACCTTTCAGGATTGGGGAATCACCCTCCCCGGCGTTCCAGTGTATATTTAGGCGGACGCGAGGGGAGGCTTCCAGCTATCCAGTGTTTTGATTATCACGGACATTGAAACCTCCTTTCAAGGTTAATTATTTATCTACGTTCTAGTATACACTTACAACTCGTTTTGTCAAGACCGTTCAGGGAGTCTCCTTCCCCATTTTCTGCATTCCGACACGGTGTACCGTGCCCGAACTACTATACTTCTTCAGGATTTACTAACTGAAACCAGTTCCCGTCCGGATCGGTAAAGGTTGAACATTTCTCCGAGCCGTCATACCCCTTAAACTCTATACCGTGACTCTTGAGCTTCTCCATCACTTTCTCGAGGTCATCGCAGTACAGGGTGATTGCAGCCGCTGCCTGCTGGTAGGACTTTGCAGGTGAGGGATTCCGACCGGGACGCAGGAGAATCTCGACATCCCCGGACTTGACCCAAACGAAGGTCTCACCCTGGACAGCCACTTCCTCGAATCCCAGCACATCCACGTAGAAATCCTTTAATTTCAACGGGTCGGCAACGAAGAGTTCTATGTGACCTATCTTCATGGATTAGATTTCCTCTCCGGGAAACGTATTGAAATATATACAGTTGCCGTCCGGGTCGAGGATCTCTGCCGCAGCACTTCCGTCTTTTTCAGTGAATGCGTCCTTCACCAGTTCCAGACCTTGCGATTTCAGGTATTCTGCAATTTCATATATGTCCCCTCCCCTGAAGTTTAGAAGGTTCACTTCGATATGCCCCTGGTACAGACCAAGTGTACAGTTCCCATGCTTGATTATTACCCAGTTCTCTTCAATACTGCCGCCGACTTCCTCGAAACCCAGCTTCTTGTAGAAGGCAAGAGATTCATGCACGTCCTTGACATTAAGGCAGTACTCGAACCTGCCCAGCTTCATCTCTTCTGCCACTTCATATCTCCTTTGAAAGTATCTCGCGAGCGCGCGCTGCGTCCCTCTCGCGTACCTGAATCTTTATCTCCGTGATACCCAGGAACTCGGGTTGGATTCCCATTAATCCAGTAATACACTCCCCCTCGATCTGATAGAATATTCCCTCAGCCAGAAGGATGGTCTTGACCATCTCCAACCTTATCTTGTCTGTATCTGTAAAAACGGTAACCAAACCCAGTAAATCTTCATCCACAAAAAGACCATATCGATTGTTTGCCTCATGTCAAGGGGAACGAGCTAAAATAAAGATGATTCTTCGTCAGTCTCTTCCTGGGTCTCTTCCTCAGTATCTCCCTCGCTGTAAACGTAGCCTTTCTTCAATTCCTCCAGTAGTTCGAGGGCACGTTCGGCGTCCTCGTATCTGACCTGGATTTCCACCGGCCCTACGATGAGGCTTGACCCTGTACCCAGTCTTCCCAGACCGAATAAGTCCTGGGTCAACTAGTCTTTTACGAGGCGGGGAATCCTCGCCTCATCAAGGATGCATTTGGCCAGGGCTATCATTGCCCCCTCCCCGGTCGAAAGAACCGTCACGAGTTTAGTCTCTTTATCGCTCTTCTTGCTCATACCATCAACGATAGTGCGTAAAAGTCTCGTGTCAAGGTGTTTATGGAGTTTGAGGCGCTACTCCCCGCAGAAGAAGTCGATTCTTGCCTTCATCGTCGAATCCCCGGATTGCCCTATAAGACGCGCCTCCAACTCCACGGGAAAGCATCCTGTGCCCTCAAGCCAGAATCCCACCACGTAGCCTTCATCGTTGAACACTCCCAGGTCGGCAGTGTCCCTTACAACCGTTCCTTCCACGGTTGAAGTCAGCACGACACGTCTGCCAGGCTCGTACGAATCAGATTGACCTTCGAGAAAAACCTTCACGAGGGTTGCGTCGGAGGGTTCGGCAGCCGACCCCTCGCCGATTATCGTGTTCCAGAGGACGAAATCAGGGTTGTTTATTATATTCTCTGATAAACCGCCGGTATAGTTGTAGAAGAGGTGGGCTGTAATTACCGCTATCCGGTACGGTGGGGGATCGTACTGTGCTCCCAACGGCACAGCCCCGGCAAGAACCAGCAGGATTAAGAACATGCCTCGATGAAATCGTCGGAATTTCATAATCTGACCTCCTTGGTTACGGTAAACATCCTACGGGAAAGGGAGCGATTGTCAATAAATGATCAGCTGATTAAATTACGATTCTGATAATGAGCGACTTCTAAACTCGGAACATTATCGTTACCACCAGACGGGAAAGTATGAACAGCGATCACAAGGTGTCGGTAGGCGTTTAATCTGTGAAAGATGCATATTTCTGTAAAAATTCATCTTCTCCGATTGCCATATTTCTGCAAGAGATTGCTCACCGAACTGCCCGACTTTGCCTTCTGCGTCGTAGTCCATGCAACATACAGGTACGGTTCCGTCCCAGTACACGTAGAGTCGAGTGAATGGGTATACACAAGGCAGTCGGAGACTTTCATCCTGCCCGCGGTGAGGGGTGTAGGCATCGGGATTCAGATCCACTTTACCCAACCAATCATGCGGCTGCCTGACAACCAGGGTATCTACTATCGAACCCCAATCACGCCTGGCTCTTGCGACCTCTCCACGATTTACATCGCCTATCAAAACCATCTTAAGGACTATCCTCGGTTTAGCTTTATCTCTCAAGGCGGCAAGATGTCGGATGTTTTCAGCAACAATCTCGAAATCGAGACCCACGCGAATCCGGTTGTAGACCTCGGGCGTAAACCCGTCGATGGATATGATTATCTCGTCCAGTCCTGCCTGGATAATTTTCTTTGCATTTCGTTCGTCGATAAGCGAACCGTTTGTATAGATTGATGTTTTGATGCCCTTCCCGGAAGCATAGGCGATTTTCTTATCCAAATCTTTGTCGGTAAACGGCTCGCTGAATCCGGATAGATATAGAATCTCAATCTCATGCTCGACACACTCATCAACCGCGTCCTTGAACAAAGACCAGGTCATAAAGCCCTTTTTCCTTTTCATCACCCTATGGGCACACATAATGCAACTTGAGTTGCAGTAGGCTGAGGTTTCCAAAGCGACGGTACTTGGAAAGTCCCGATATCTTTCAACAATCTCCTCAATCCTTCGCATGTAAGCCTTTCGGTAAATGGGATTTGTATTCAACCATCGGGATTTCAAGAGACGATAGGACAGTTTCCTGGGTATTATTGAGTCTCGTGTCCAATAGCTCATGAGATCGAGGAGGTTCATAGTGATTAGACTATCCAATCCAGGCTTTAAGTCAAGCTGGGGTATAATGAAAGAAATGCGTAACCTTCTCGACACATTGGGAAATAACAAGATTCAATAAGTATCAGGTTGTTTGAACGGTTGAATAGAGCGTCAGTACCCAAGTTTCCTCAACTCCGCATCGGACAGCCCGAAGAAATGGCCTATCTCATGCAGCACCACCCTGCGCAGGAGTTCGCGAGTCTGGTCAGCGGTGGAGGCGTAGCGCTCGATCAGTGATTTGAAGATAACTATCCTGTCCGGCCACACCGAGTAACCGCGGGCACCGCGCTTGAGCAAGGGAACACCGCGGTAGAAGCCCAGCACCGGTTTGCCCTCGAACCTCTGAATATCTTCCCAATCCGGTTCATCCTTCACCGCGATAACGATGTTGCGCTCGTCAAGCTCCTTGCGAAACTTCGGGGGGAGATCCTCAATAGTTTCCTGGACGATAGCCTCGAATTCTTCGGTACTCAACCTGGCCATCACGCCCTGGGGTGAAAGGTTTTGTAGACCTCGCGGAGATAGGAGCGATCCACGTGGGTATAAATCTCAGTGGTCGTGATACTTGCATGCCCCAACATCTCCTGGACAGCGCGCAGGTCAGCCCCGCCCTCCAAAAGGTGGGTGGCAAACGAGTGACGGAAGGTGTGGGGTGTGACCTCGACCTTGAGTCCTGCACCGACAACACAGGAGTGTATGATCTTCCATGCGCCCATGCGGGACAGGGGTTCGCCTCGTACATTCAGGAACAGGGCGTCCCGACCCTTGCCTGCAGGTTTCAGTAGATGCAGCCTGCCTGAGTCTATCCAGCGGCGTACTGCCCTTATCTCCGGTTCCCCAATAGGCACGACTCGCTCCTTGTCACCCTTGCCTATAACCCTTAAGAACCCTTCGGCAAGGAAGATGTCGCCAAGCTTCAGACCGATTAACTCGGAGATTCTGAGCCCTGAGCCGTAAAGAACCTCTAGCATTGCATGGTTGCGCAGGGCGATCGCGGTCTTTTTGGGGGAGTCGGCAGACTTAAGGATGTTTTCGGCTACTGATATAACTTGTCGGACCTCCTCGACGGTGAGCACTGTCGGCAGCTTACGGGGCAACTTTGGTGAAGCGATGTTTTCACCAGGATCCTTATCTATCTTGCTCGTATCGAGCAGGTATCTCAAGAACATCCGGATAGCGGAGAGCTTGCGTGCTACAGACCTCGGGGCAAGTCCTGCCTCGGCAAGCCGACTCATGTAGTCGTGGAGATCGGCTGTGCGGATTGAGGTGACATACTTTGACTGATCCGTAATAAAGGCCATGAACTGGCACAGGTCGCGTTTATATGCCTCTACTGAATTGGCTGAAAGGTTGCGCTCGGCGATTAGGTAATTTATGAATTCGGTAAGTAACGGGTCTTCAGCGCAGTTCAAAGCCCTGATCAACTTCTGGTATCTCGATGTTTTGGTACCCCAGTTCCGAGATAGCTGCACCTAAAGCGGCGGTTTGTCTCTCATCTCCGTGGACCAGGAAAACCTGCTTAACCTTTTTGGGATTATAACCCTTAAACAGATCCAGGAGGTCTGTCTTGTCTGCATGAGCGGAGTATTCGTTCAGGACCTCGACCTGGCAGTTGAGGGGAAACTCCTCACCGTAAAGCCTTACCGTCTCGATTCCTTCCACGATGCGTCTGCCAAGGGTACCCGGGGCCTGAAAGCCTGTTATGATAACCAAGTTATTCGGGTCAGTGATAGTATTTTTGAGATGGTGTACAACCCTGCCGCCCTCGCACATCCCAGAGGAGGCGATGATCATGCAGGGACCTGAGATATGGTTCAAGGCCTTCGATTCATCGACCTTTTTTACATATCGCAGGCGGAAGAATCCGAACGGGTCTTCGTCTCGGTCGAGATATTCCCATGTCTCCTTATCGAAACATTCAGGGTGTTTGCGGAATACCTGCGTGGCTTCTAAAGAGAGCGGTGAATCGACCCATATGGGCATGCTGGGTAAGCGGCCTTCGCCCATGAGCTCGTGCATGACGAAAACTAATGCCTGTGTCCTGCCGACCGCGAATGCGGGCACTACGATCTTTGCACCCCTGTTATAGGCATCCTGGAGAAGTACTTGCAGTCTTTCCTTTGCCTCCTCGACCGGCGAATGTGTCCGGTCACCGTAGGTGGATTCCGAAATAATTATATCCGGATCAGGAACCCTTTCAGGATCGCGAACCACAGGCAGGCGCGGCTGCCCTAAATCTCCTGTAAAAAGGATTCGCCTGCCCTTGACCTGGTAGAGAACCTGGGCAGAGCCAAGGATGTGCCCGGCGTCGTAGAAGGTAACCTTTACACCGGGCGCGATCTCACGTGTTTCGTGATAGTTCAATGGTTTAAAGGAGTATCCTGCAGCCTGAGCCTCCTCCACCGTGTACAAAGGCTCAACAAGAGCCTCTTCGCGCTTAGCGTGCTTTTTATTCATGTACTCGGCGTCGCGCTCCTGTATCTCCGCCGAATCCAGAAGCATAATCTTCGCAAGATCGATGGTTGCAGGGGTCGAGTAGATGCTTTTGCCAAACCCAGCGGCTACGAGACGCGGGATGTTGCCCGAGTGATCTATATGCGCGTGGGAGAGAAGCATGGCGTCAGCTGCAAGTGCGGCTTCAGGTATGCGGCTGTTGATCTCTATCGATTTCTTACGATGCCCCTGGAACAATCCAAACTCGGTAAGAATTGAGGAACGGCGCGTGTCTAGGACGAATCTGGAACCGGTTACCGTCTTTGCCGCGCCGTAAAAGGTCAACTTCAAAGACATCGGTTAGTTTACATAAATCCTAGTGGGATGCAACACGTATCGAGGTTCCCACGAGAAAGATCTCGCACATTCGTAGAATTCAAGATAATGTTCAATAAGTTCACTCTCACCTTCTTGGGATCTTTTTCACTCGAAGGATAAAAAAGAAGTATTGTTACCACTTTTCGTAACTTACGATCTCCTCAATGGGCTTGCGGTTCTTGAAGCCTGGCTGGTCTGCCGGGTAACCCAAGGTTAGAAGGGCTATGACTTTGTACTGGGAAGGGACACCGAGTATCTGCTTGATATCCTCCTGGTAGAAGGCACCTATCCAGCACGAACCCAGGCCTTGCTCGACGGCTGAAAGCTGCATATGATCGGTAGCGATAGAAAGGTCAACGGCTGCGGCAGACACCCCGCAGGTCATAATCCTGTCAGGTTCGAGTGCTATGGCAGCGATAACGACCGGTGCCTCGGCCACGAACTGCTGCTCCTTTGCCGCCTTGGCCAAAGCCTTACGTCTTGCCGAGTCTTTAACGACAATGAATTTCCACGGCTGTCGGTTATTCGCCGATGGAGCAAGCCTTGCGGCCTCAAGAACACGGGAAAGTACATCCTTTTGGATGTCTTTTTTCTTATAGGCACGCACGCTGCGCCTGTCGCGAATGATCTTTGGAACCTGCATTAGGACTCCTTTTTTCTGAGTCTAGCAAGCTGAAACTGTTTGTCAATTGAATACGGCTGAACCACAAAGAACGCAAAGATAAAACCAGAAAAACTCTGTACCCTCTGTGATCTCTGTATTTCAATCACACCTGTTGACAGTCTGGCTCTGTACTATATAATTTAACACAAACAAAAGTCGGGGCGTAGCGCAGTCCGGATAGCGCACTACCTTGGGGTGGTAGGGGTCGCTGGTTCAAATCCAGTCGCCCCGACTAATATAACAAAAATGGACCTCGATGGCCCATTTTTGTTAACCTTTAGTAATTAATCGAAATCTCGTTAGAGGAGTTTAATTGACTTCTCCAATGTAGAGATTCGGTTCAGATGGGATTGTCCCGCTCGCTGTTGAAATTGGACAGCGGACCGTAGTTAATAGACGTAATCATATTACGCGGCACCTTCTTTGTCAAGT
>JAFGSK010000032.1 GCA_016934635.1 Caldifarciminota bacterium | reverse complement strand
CCCCCCCTAATAATGTTAGCATTATTAAAGGTTTAGCGAAGGTCATACTTTCCTCCTTTTATAATGTCGCTTTTTCGCTGGTTTACGTTTTGATCGGGTTTGTTTGTCTTTTCGCCTCCGGGTTAGTTCTAAAGTGTTTTTAGAGGAGAGGTCCCACACTTGGGGTCCCTGCTCCTTGTTATCCTTATAAGGATATTAGGCAAGCTTTAAGCTTTGTCAAGTGTTTTGCACTGGTTTTAATTTCTTATTTTTCAAAATGACGGCGCTTAAGTCCGACGAATATATATCGGAAATCGGGTTGACGTGAGGCAAACAATCCTTATCATTTTAATACTGAGAGAATAGAATGGATCACGATACAGGAAAGAACGGTCGGCGGATGTTTTCAGAATTATGCCGCCACATGCCCGCAGCATGCTTTGCCACTGATGAGAACGGCCAGGTTGTGGAGTGGAACAAGGCTGCTGAGGAACTTTACGGATACAGTCGTAACCAGGCCGTCGGGCATAACCCCCAGGAACTCATAGGTATAGGCTACGCCACCCTCACGAGAAGGGTATTTCAGGGAAAGGAGTATAAGGAGACGGCTCTTACCGGACACCGAGCCGACGGCAGGAACGTACGGGTTCTGGCTAGCCTTTATCCAGTTCGCGATGAGGAAGGCTCCATCATCATGGCGGCGAGTGTTCACCGCCTGCTCGACGCAGACTACGTGCTTCGAGAACTCCCCTCGGAAGTCGATGAGATCAAAAGGAGAGACAGCATCCTTGCCGCGATCTCGGAGGCAGCCTCCCTGCTCCTGCGGGCCGCAGATATGGATAGGAGTTTCGATCAGGTACTCGAGCTTTTAGGTAAGGCTGTCGGAGTCTCGAGGATATACGTCTTCTCGAATCAAGAAGATGAGGATGGTCGTCTTCTTATAAACAAGCTTTGGGAGTGGGTAGCGCAAGGTGTGGAATCTCAGATCGACAACCCTAAACTGCAAGGTCTTCGCTATGATGCCGCAGGGCTAGATCGCTGGCTAAAGATTCTTTCGGAGGGCAAGCCGGTATTCGGGTTAATTGACGATTTCCCCGATTGTGAACAAAAGATATTGAAAACCCAGGATATACTGTCCCTCGCGGTCGTCCCCATCTTCACCGGCGACTTGTGGTGGGGAGCTATCGGCTTCGACGATTGTCGCGTTCCCCGTGAGTGGACGCCTATGGAGGTAGATGTTCTTACAACCGCAGCGCGTTTTATCGGAGCGGCCATCGAGCACCGCAGGGTTGAAAAACAGCTGCGCTACTGGTCTGAGTTCAACCGCAACATCGTCGAAACCTCAAGCGTTGCGATATACGTACTTGATACCGAAGCCAGGATTCGTGTATGGAATCGAGGGATGGAGGAGCAATCGGGCATTAAGGCTGGAGAGGTGCTGGGTGAGGACATCTTTGACGCCTTCCCGCTTTTGGAAAAGGAAAGACTGGGCGCCGCAATAAAACAGGCTCTCAAGAAACATGAAGGCTTCTCCCACGACGAGTTGATTCACACCATACCGCTAAAGGGGGTAAGAACACTCCAGGTTCGAGCCAGCCCGCTTTTTGACGGCGCCGGTAAGATGGAAGGACTGGTGGTCATATATAACGACGTTACAGATCAACGAAATGCCGAGCAGAAGCTCGAAGAGTCGGAGGAGATGTATCGGGCCCTGACCGAATCGGCGCTTATCGGATTCTGCATTTACGGCGAGGATCGGTTCCTGTTTGTTAACCGGCAGATGTCCCGGATAACCGGATACTCAGTATCGGATCTCCTGAAGATGACTGCCGAGGATTTAATCGCACCTGACGACTTGCAGAGGTTGAAAGACGATTCGGCAAAAATGAAAGAGGGTAAGGATAGCGCTCTCAAGTACACGTTTAATATCGTACGCAAGGACGGAAAAAGGGCTCATCTTGAGGTTTACACCCGTCGTACCGTATATCAGGGTAAACCGGTGACAATCGGGAACTGCATAGATATTACCGACCGGATGAGGGATCAAACCACCTTACTTTCCTCGGAAAAACTATACCGCACGACCATCAACTCGATGGGTGACATAATCCACGTCGTAAACAGGGATATGGAAATCGTAATGCATAATCTGGCTCTCAGGCTCTGGGCTGCGAATCTGGGCCTTAAGTTGGACGATGTAGTGGGGCACTCGGTGTTCGAGGTATTCCCGTTCCTTCCGGATAAGGTCAGGAAGGAGTACGCGAAGGTCTGGAAAACGGGAAAACCCCTCATGACCCAGGAGGAAACCGTGTTGGGAAAGGATATTGTCATCACAGAAACTCGTAAGATACCGGTAAGGAACAAAGAGGGCGAAGTTGAACGTGTCGTGACGGTAGTGCGTGACATAACCGAAGCCAAGGGGGTAGAGCAAGCTTTGCGTGAATCGGAAGCCAAGTATTCTGCGTTGGTCGAACAGGCAAGGGACGGGGTAGTCATCGTGCAAGACGAGATCTGTCATTTTACCAACGCTGCCATGTCGAAGATTTCGGGATATTCCATTACAGAGATTGTGGGAATGAACTTCGGTGATTTGATTATACCTAAAAGCAAGGAGGAGGTCGTCAAACGCTACAAGATGCGGATGGGGGGACAGCCTGTTCCTTCCACCTACGAAGCCAAACTTCGCTCAAAGGACGGTCAGTTAAAGGATGTTGAAATATCCACCGCAATCATCAAGTACAAGGGGCAGGATGCTGGGATGGGAATCATTCGGGACATCACTGAGCGCAAGCGCGCTGAGGAGGAAATCAGGCACCGCAGCAACGAACTCAGTAGTCTTTTAGAGATAAGTACCGCAGTTTCCGCAACCCTGGATGTCAAGGAAGTAATCCAACTGATTGCCGTGAAGGCAACCGAACTCATCCGAGCCGATGGTTGTACCATCTATCGATTCGATCCTCTGAACAAAGTGCTGGCGCCTCAAACCACCACCTTAAAAGAGGGTCGCGAAGAAAGACTAGCATACAATATACCTCTGGGAAAAGGCATTACAGGAAAGACGGCTTTGCAGAGAAAGCCGATCCTGGTCAACAATGTCCAATTAACCGATGATGCCACCCAGTTACCCGGCACATCGAAGTCCCCACGCTGCCTTCTTGCTGCCCCTCTTCTGGCTCACGGAGAACTGTGGGGTGTTATGACACTTATCCGTCTCTCCGAACTCGGTTTTGTCCAGCACGACCTGGAACTTCTAGGTCTTTTTGCAAACCAGGTAGCCGACGCAGCAGTAAACAGCAGTTTGTTCAGCCGGCTGAGTGAATCGGAGGAGAAATACCGTTCATTTGTAGAGCAAGCAATCGACGGAATAGTAATCATACAAGACGAGCGCTTCGTATTTGCCAATCGGGGGGCAGGGAATATGTTGGGATATTCCCCGGAAGAGATTACCGAGATGGATTTCGCGAGTTTACTTGCCCCTGAAGTTCGTGAGGATCTAAAGGACCGCTACCAACGCCGCATGGCCGGAGAAAAGGTACCCAATGTATACGAAACCAGTCTCCTGTCCCGCAAGGGAGAAGTAATCGAAGCAGAGCTCAATGCAGACATAATACACTTCGAAGGACGTCCTGCGGTATTGGTATTTGCACGCGATATAAGCGAACGCAAGCAGGCCGAGGAAGCCTTAAGAAAGGAAAGAGACAAGGCTCAAAGATACCTCGATGTGGCAGGCGTTACCATGGTTGTTATTGCAGCCGATCAGAAGGTGGCATTGATAAATAGAAAGGGCTGCGACATCCTCGGATACAAGGAAACAGAAATCATCGGTAAGAACTGGTTCGACCATTTTATACCTGAACATGACCGTAAAGAGATAAGAAATCATTTCGAAGAGATGATGAGGGGAGAGCGGGAGCCTCCAGAACACATGGAAAATTCCGTACTTACTCGCAGCGGCCAGGAAAGAATGTTTTTATGGCATACCACGATATTAAAAGACGATGACGGAAGCATAATCGGCACCCTGAGTTCCGGGGAGGACATCACCGAACGTAAACGTGCCCAGGAAGCTTTGGGTAAAGAGAGAACAACCCTAAAGCAGATGATAGATCTAAATCCTTACGCAATAGCTATATACGATGGGGACGGTCGCTATATAAGCGGAAACCAGGCGTTTAGAGGACTCTTTAAGTCAACTCATCCAACAAAGGATTACAGCGTTTTCGAAGATCCAGCAATCAAAGAAGCAGGTGCAGACCTGGGTAAGGTCAAGGACGGCAAGGTTATTAGAATCCCTGAGATTTGGTATAATCTTACTAAAGGTAAACCGGATCAGGAAGGGGTATGTGTTCGCAGCGTCGCTTTTCCCATCTTTGACCCTTCCGGGGAGTTTGAGAATCTTGTTATAATGCACGAGGATATTACCGATCGTAAACGAGCCGAGGAAGCCTTGCAAGCCTCTGAGGAACGTTATCGCTCATTACAGATTAACGTTCCGGTCGGTGTTTTCAGGATTGATTCCAAAGGCAGGATTATAACTGCAAATCCTGCGTTGGTTAAGATGCTGGGTTTCGATTCCGAAGAAGAGTTGGTAAGGGCATCTCTCAATCAATCTCCACTGGCCGACATACAAAACATTGCAGACAGCCTTTATAAAGAGGGTTCAATATCCGACGTAGAGATGGAATTCAAGAAAGAGGACGGTTCAACGTTCTGGGGTTCGGTAAGCGCCAGAAAGGTGCTTTCCCAATCAGGCCAGGTGCACCACGATGGAATCATTGTGGATGTATCGGAACGTAAACGGGTGGAGGAAGCCTTACGCGAAGGAGAACGCTTTCTTTCCAGCATATTCGGAAGCATACAGGACGGCCTGAGCATTCTGGATAAAAACCTCAGTATTATCCGGGTCAACTCGACCATGGAAACCTGGTACCCTCACGCAATGCCCTTAATTGGGAAAAAATGTTACCAGATCTACCATAACCGTGATGAAGTATGTGAGATGTGCCCTACCAGACAAACCATTAAATCAGGTAGGGCTTCCTACGAAGTTGTTCCTAAAAGGGGAAAGGGGGGTGAAATAGTTGGTTGGCTCGATCTTTACAGCTTCCCGCTGATTGATCTTCTAACAGGTAAGATGCAAGGTGTAATCCAATACGTTCGCGACATCACCGACCGAAAGAAAGCCGAAGAGGCTTTGCGAGAATCAGAAGAGCGTTACCGAAGCCTTTTTGAGGATTCTCCTATCTCCTTGTGGGAAGAAGACCTCTCAGAAGTCAAGGCTTTCATCGATGAGCTTAAGAAAAATGGAATCCAGGATATTGCAGCCTACTTCGACAATAATCCCGAGGAGACTAAAAAGTGTGCTTCCCTGGCCAAGGTGATTGATGTAAACAAGTTCACCCTCGATCTTTACGGAGCGGCAAATAAACAGGAACTTCTTGGAGGACTGGATCAGGTATTTTGTGATGAATCCTATGATTTAGTAAAAAGAGAACTGATAGATATTGCCAAGGGTAAGACAATTTTCGAAGGCGAAGGCGTCAATCAAGCCCTTGAAGGCCAAAAGAAGGATATAAGCCTAAGGCTCACCGCAGCACCAGGCCACGAAAAGGATTTATCCAAGGTTCTCGTTTCTATTACAGATGTAACCGAACGTAAACAATTCGAGAAAGCACTTAGAGAATCAGAGGAGTTCAGCAGGGCGGTGATCGAGCATTCCCCACTTGGTATCTCGGTCCGTTCACCTAAAGGACAATTACTTACTGCCAACGATGCCTGGAAAAGAATCTGGGCTATTAGTGAAGAAGATACAATCCTGGACATGAAGACAGAAAGGAAGGAACTGGCATTTAACGAAAGAGACGAATATCTTAAAGAGTGGTTTGAGGAGATAAAAGCTGTTTATAGGAAGGGTAAAGATCTTCATATCCCCGAGATAAAAATCAAGAAGCCACGTAAAGGTGGTGCCCGCTGGGTTTCCCAGTACTTCTATGCCATCAAGGACACTCAGGGAAATGTTAACAGGATCGTTATCCTGACTGAGGATATCACAAATCGCAAGCAAGCCGAGGAAGCACTCAAGGAAAGTGAACGTGTTCTTTCAACTTTGATGAGTAATCTTCCTGGGATGGCTTACAGATGTGCTAACGATAAGGTTCGGAATATGGAATTCGTGAGTGAGGGATGTGCAAACCTAACCGGGTATCAACCTATCGATCTTATCCAGAGTCGTAAGATTTCTTATGGAAATCTTATCCATGCCGAAGACATGGATACGGTTCTGGATAACATCGAGACTGCATTAGCCGAGGGAAAACAGTACCAGTTGGAGTATCGTATCGTTACCGCCTGGGGAGACAAAAAATGGGTTTGGGAGATGGGACGAGGTGTATTTTCAGAAAGCGGAAATCTTGTTGCGCTGGAAGGTTTTGTTTCAGACGTAACCGACAGGAAAAAAGCCGCGCAAGCCTTAAAGGAATCGGAAGAGCTTTACCGAAGCCTCATTGAAACTTCTCCAGATTCCATTGCCCTGACCGATCTCGAAGGAAAATTCACTATGGTGAATCAGAGGATGTTTTCTTTACACGGGGTGGAACGGGTAGCCGACCTAATGGACATGAATTTCTTCGATCTGGTTGTACATGATGATCGTTCAAGAGCGCAAGCCACCACCAAGAAAGTGCTCGAGGAAGGCAGGGTGAGTAACGAGGAATATACGATGCTTAAAAAGGACGGAAGCTCATTCCCCGGAGAGATAAGCGCTTCATTGGTGGTTGGAGCCGAAGGAAAGCCCAAGGGGTTCATCATAGTGACTCGAGACATAACAGAACGTAAAGAGGCTCAGGAGGCATTAGACCGTGAACACAAGGCCTTTCGCATAATAGCTGAAGCCGCGGTTCATGCTGTTGACATCCCTGATTTATGTCAGAGGGTGCTGAGCGGCCTGGCGACAAATCTTATACTCGATTTCGGGATTATTCGTCTTTTTGACCGGAACCACAACACCCTCGAGTTAAAGGCTCACGTCGGCTTGACCAGGAAACAACTCAAGGATATGTTACCAGCTCAACCTCTTGATGATCCTCGCTACATTGCAGCATTCGTCGCCCGCCGAAACGAAGCGATACTTGCTCAGGATGTAACCAGGGAAGTAATCCTCAAGCCCTTCCATTCAAGATTGGAAGGGCTGGGAATTCGCTCTCTGGTTTCATGGCCGGTCACTGGGACACAAGGTGATCTACTGGGTGTACTGCATCTATGGTCTCAAAATCCGGTTGAAATCACGGACCGTGATCGGAATTTCTTTGAACGGGTCATTGGAATGTTCTCTACCGTTCTTGAACGTAAGCGAGCCGAAGAAGCCCTACGCGCTTCCGAGGAACACTACCGTACTCTGGTTGATACAGCACAGGAGGGTATAAGCCTGGTCGGTCCAGACGAGAAGTTTATCTTCGTCAATCCCAAGATGGCCGAGCTTATGGGTTGTACAACCGAAGAGCTGATAGGGAAAAACCTTCTCGATTTCGTTCCTTCAGATGACGCCGAATTCATTGAAAGACAAACCTCCAAGCGTCAGAAAGGGGAAACCTCCCGTTATGAAGCGACCCTTTTGCGTAGCGACGGCACCCCAATCAATGTTCTGATAACAGCTGCACCCATATTCAACACCGAAGGTAAGTTCTCGGCAACCCTGGGCGTACTGACCGATATTACAGAATTGAAGAAAGCCGAGGAGGAGCTTCGTGTGCGACTGGTGTACCAGACAGTCTATGCCCAAATAATGAATAAGGCAATTCGTATGGAGGATTTCGATCTCTTCATCGAAGAATGCCTGGAGATTTTGGGCCATGCGTTCAACTTGTCCAGGATATACTTAGCAGTCGATGAAGAAGAAAAAAAACTGGCAAATGTCACCCATGAGTGGCTTAGAAAAAAAACTGTCTCAGTGAGAAACACCCGGCTCGAATACGCCCAGATACCTACTATTCACGAACGTCTGCTTCGAGATGAATTAATCGCAGATTCAGTCGTAAAGCTTCCCTCCCAGGATCAAGGATTTTTCAAAGAAAGTGGATCCTCATCCGTTATCCTTGTCCCGATTCATTCCCATAATGGGTTTTACGGGTTTATAGCCGCAGACGATTGTACGACGGAACGGGAGTTGACAGAAAGTGAAATCCAGGCCTTCCGGACAAGCGTGCGTTTAATTACAACGGTCATCGATCGTTACTTCGAGGAGCAGGAGCGCAGGATAGCGGAGGAGGCAAGAGCAGAATCCGAGCAACGTTACAGAACCCTTGTTGAGACTTCCTCAGACATCATCTTCCTTCTTTCAGATTCAGGAGAACTCCTTTACATATCACCGGCTGTAAGAAACCTGGGATACGAGCCGGATGATCTGCTCAACGAACCCAATCTTCTCATCAAAGCTTTTCCGCCTGACGAGTTCATGACCCTTAAGGCTTTATACTACAAAGCCATGCGTGATGAATACACCGAACATGAGGTAGACTGTGAGGTTTTCGACCGTCAAGGGTCAAAACACTGGTTCTCGGTAAGCGGCAACTGGATTCGCGACGAGGACGGGAAGATTACTGCGATGCAGGGGATGGCACGTGACATAACCGAGCGTAAACAGACCGAGGGCGCCTTAAGATTACGAATGAAGTACGAGAAGGTACTCTGGGAGATCTCCTCGCTTTTCTTGACCGAAGGAACCTCCGATGACTCTCTGAGAAAATTCCTCGAAAGATTAGGACAGGCAACCGGGGTCAGCCGGGTCAACCTCTTTTCACACCGCGAAGATACCCAAGGACGGCTCCTTATGAGGCGTCGTCAACGATGGGTGGCCGAGACGTACCCCAAGCTTGACAACGACCGGATGGATGAGCTTTACTACGATCATGGTTTCGGTCGATGGCTTACCTCCTTCTCCTCAGGTGAAGCGGTCCACAGCCTGGTCGAAGAATTACCACGAGAAGAGCAGCCTTTATTCAAAAAAGAAGGAATCCTTTCCATCCTGGTTCTTCCCATCTTCGTGGAAGGTAAACTCTGGGGTGCGATAGGCTTTGATGAAACCAAGCATAAGCGTGTCTGGAACGACGACGATATCCGTCTTTTATGGACTGCCTCCCAGATTCTCTCTGCCGGGCTGGCTACTGAGAGCAAGGCATTGGAACTGGCTCAGTCGTACGATGGTTTAAAGGCTCGGGAACGTCAGATCTCCGAACTCAACCTGAGATTGGTGAAGGCAGAGGAGGACGAACGCAGACGTATAGCAAGGGTATTGCACGACGAGATAGCTCAACAGCTGACCGGTGTAGCCCTGCTTCTGTCCACTCCCGAGTTAAACAATAAAAGATCTGCTAACAAACGCCTTAATGAGGCTAAGAACATGGTCAAGGAGACTCAAAAGTTTATCCGTGATCTTTCCTACGAGCTGCGTCCACCTGCATTGGACAATCTGGGACTCGTTGCTGCGGTTCGGGCGCTTTCCAGATCCGCAGCCGAAGGATCAGGGGTTAGCTTCGTGCTCGACGGCACCGAGGAGTTACCTCGCACCGATCCTGATACGGAGATCATGCTCTACCGGATCATACAGGAAGCGGTGGGTAATTCGCTCAAGCACGCCCAGGCAGACGAGATAACCGTTTCCTTCGATTACGAAGCCCCGATCTTGAAAGTATCCATAAGCGACGACGGCAAGGGATTCGATTTTACAAAAACAAAAAGTAAATCCAGCGGCCTGGGCCTTCGATCAATACACGAAAGGGTAGCCTTGATCGGTGGGAAGCTTACTATCGATACTGCACCGGAGAAAGGAACCAGGATCAAGGTTGAGGTTGAAATTCCCAACAATTCGGTTAAAATGCCGAAAGAGAAGTAATGATAGATAAGATAAGAGTACTATTAGTTGACGACCACACGGTGGTCCGCAAAGGCATCCGGGCCCTCCTGGAGCAGGAGAAGGATATCGAGGTTGTTGCCGAGGCTGAAGACGGCCTTAAGGGCGTGGAAACCTGTCTTGAATACGAACCCGACGTGGTCGTACTGGACATGGCTTTACCTCTGCTTTCCGGAGTGGAAGCGGCCCGGAAGATAAGGGAGAAACTGCCGGATACGCGCATACTCATCCTTTCCATGTACGACGATGAAGAGTACATCGTAGATTCCTTTAAAGTTGGGGTCTCAGGTTACATCCTCAAGGACGTGGTGGTCTCGGAACTTGTCTCTGCGGTACGAAGCGTTTTCAGGGGTTCAACCTTCCTTTCACCTTCGGTTTCGGAAAAATTACGTCGCCAGCTTCAGAATGGTAAAGGTCGTTCATCTCGTCATGGGCCGGAAAAGCTGACCGCTCGTGAGCGCCAAATCCTTAAACTGATAGTAGAAGGTTATACCTCGAGGCAGATTTCAGAGATCTTAAAGATAAGCTTCAAGACCGTACAGACCCATCGCGCTCACCTCATGGAAAAGCTCGATGTTCACTCCACTGCCGAGCTGACCCGCTACGCCCTAAAAAAAGGCCTGGTATAGACCGCATACCCGCCTACCGCCGACCGCATACAACATAAGATTCGCTACCCAAAGCAGGCTCTGGCTGACCGTAAGATAAATAGAAACACAGAGATCACAGAACACCCAGAGAGTAAACTCAGTTTAAGAAAAACATACACTTTTAAACTGGACGAGTGTAGGACAGACACTCTTGTCTGTCCGAACCATCCGGTATTTCCAAACCCTAATCTGCACCTATGATCGTACGGCGCACTGTAATTACGAAGGGTATCAAGCCTTACGAACTACACGCCATCCGACAATCCCTGACCCAGGGATGGTTCTACGAACGACCTGTTAATCAAGCCTTCGTTCTGTTTAGTTGGAAATAAAACCTCACCTCCTGAATATTACCTAGGTAACTCCCTTTTTGAGTAAGGCCTTTTGCTTAGTCTGATGCATAGGGTGTCTTGCGTATTGACCAATGGGCCTTTTTCGATGACAATACCCCATGATGAGATTCGAGACAACGTAGACAGACCTGCTCTTTTGAGAATTTAGTTTGAACGTTAGCTCCCTTGGTAGAACGTGGGGACTGGAGGGGAGGAAAATTCCTGTACTCTTACCGTGATCCTAATGCCCTGCCTTAGCAGGGCATAATTTTTTATGCTCCTTTTCTCCTATAAGGAGAAAAGATCGCAGATATCCCTATCTAAAGGTCAACGCTCACAGTTATAAAGGGAAGTCACTACCCGAAAGCAGGTCGAAAAAAACAACTCCGAAAGAACCGCATCCCCGGCATCAATGAGCACGGACTTGAATCCTATACCCGACATTCAACGCTTGAAAACTGACCTGTTATGGTGTCTGCTTACGTTTCACTGACCTGTTCTTCGCAGATTTACCTGTGCCAAGTCGAGGGCTTATGTACCGGATGAAGGCTTGCGGGTCTCGTGGTGAGATAAGTAGGTTGTCTTTACCCAGAAGGATAATCGAGGTTTTCCGGCTGGTGGCATAGGCCTCGAACTCCTGCCAGGCTCCGCTTGTGTAGAAACCACGATACCCGAAGGTTCCCGTGTTGCCGGTCTTACCTATATCTGCGGTCTGGAGCTTCTGCTTGCACGGTTTGAACCTACCCGCGGCGTCCTCTACGCGCTCGAAACTTTTGAGGGGAAACCGCAATATCCTCGCTAAAACGCGTCTCACAACGAGCTCGTTTCGGTCTATCTCGTATGAAACAGGCATCACGACCACGCCCAGTAATCTGATTAATCCGGTAAGACCGAGTGAGAGCAGGCAGACCAGAACTATCCAGAAAAACCAATCGGTGATATCAAGAAGAGGCAGTCCGTACACCCCGAAAAAAACCGCCGTAACAAACAGCACCGTACCCCAGGATATTGCCAGTATGGAGAAGAGACTGACATTTCCGTCCCAGGGAGCGGCCTTAAATCTCATGACAGACATTTGATTGGTAAAGGCGCTTTTCTATGCGTCTCATCGCTTTATCAACATTCCTATTAACTTGACACTCCCATACTGTAAAAACATGCCACCCCATCCGTCTCAGACGAGCGGCGTTTCTTTTATCTCTTATTGAGTTTTTTTTGATCTTGCGTAGCCAGTAGTCTCGATTTGACTGGGGCAATTCTGACGCGGGACAGTTTCTGTGGTGATGCCAAAAGCAGCCGTGGACGAATATTACGGTCTTGCGATCGGCTAATACGACATCAGGTTTTCCGGGAAGATTCTTGGAATGAGTTGTGAATTTATAGCCCTTTTTTTGGAGCCAGTTAAAAACCGCACGCTCCGCTTTTGAGCCGGTGGAATGAACCTGCGACATAATGTAACTGCGGGTTTTTTTATCGAAGATGTCAGGCATAGACGCGCTCTTAGGTTTTTACAATCTCAATCCAAGAATCATCAAAACCAAGAGCTTTCAGTGCCGCTTCTTTATCGATTTTTTTCGGCTCCTTAATTCTAAAACAAATCTTAGAATCCGGAATCGCTTCAACAATGGTGAATTGAGAGCCGTGCGGTTGCCATGTAAATTTATGCACCCCTGTCTTAATTTCCGACCCCTCCAAGTTTTCGTTTTCATTCCATGCCCAAGTGTATAAACCGGGCGGATAAAGCGCTGTTTTTGTTTCAAATACGGTAAATTTCTGAAGGTCAAGCGATTTTACTAAGACTACTGTTCTAAGCTCTGTGAATTTATTTCTTAGAGATTCTACTCTTGCATTCCAAATTTCTAAAACCAACTCGCCTAAGATATGAGGGTTAGCGTCAAGTTTGTTCTCCCCAAATGAGTATTTAGGCGAATTCCGCCCGGATATCAGCCTTACGGTTTTGGCTGTATAGGGCCTAGGGTTTTTAACTGTTTTTGCGCCCCACGCGAAGACGCCGAGCGCAATGTCGTCCAAGCCAACATTCGAGGGTCGCCATTCAGCTCCAATCGCCGCCGCGAATATCCTTTCCCAATCCTCTCCCTGGATTGTAGGTTTTTCTCTCGTTGCAAGAATATATACGATTTCTCTTCCAACCCGAAAAATGAAGCCTTTGGGAAACTTGCCTAAAGGGTAAGGCGGTTTCACCTTATCTACATTACGAAGTCTAGGCCCTTCCATTGAGAAAATCGACTTGCACGCCTAAGTAAGGCGTCCTTTCAGGGGCTCTAATAATCCTTTTATCGTCTAAAGCGCACTTAAGCTCCGATAAAACGGCCTTTACAATGGGAACCGGAACCGCGTTTCCGGCTTGACGTCTGGTCTGCGAATCATTACACACGATTTTAAAACTATCAGGGAACCCTTGAAGCCTCAACATCTCTCGCGGCGTAAGCCTGCGAATGCCGTCCACTAAAAGGTAATTATAAGAAGCGCCGGCCCTCAAGGCGCAAGAATACGGGTAAGAGCTTATATTCCCGCTTTTGTTTTCGTGCCAAATAGCGGGACTGTAACGACTTTGATGTTTTGTTAATCTTCTTGTTTTAATGTAGTCCGAAACGTAATACTTTTTAGCAACTTCATTTTCTAGGATTTCATCCAAAGGGCGCATAGGCTTTCCGCCTTTGGGCCACTTAAAATTAAACGAACCTTTCGTCCCTACTATAAAAATGCGCTCGCGCTTTTGCGGCAAACCGAAATTAAGCGCGTTGAGTATCCGGTAATCAACGAAATACCCTAACCCCCGCAGAACTTCTAAAATCCTATGCAGCGTGCCGCCTCTGTGATGTGTAGCTAATTGCTTTACGTTCTCTAACACGAAAGCTTGCGGTTTCTTCGCGCTTATTATTCGCGCTATCTCGAAGAATAGGGTGCCGCGGGTGTCGTCGAACCCCTTTCGATCTCCTATTATACTAAACGGCTGGCAAGGGAAACCCGCGAGTAAGATGTCATGGTCCGGAATAACACTGCTGTCTATTTTTCTAATGTCACCTTCCGGCATTTCCCCAAAGTTGGCTTGATAAGCCCTTTGCGCTTCAGGGTCAATATCGCAAGAAAAAACGCAACGCCATCCAGCTTCTTCCCCCGCCAATCTAAAGCCGCCAATCCCGCAAAACAAATCTATAAAGCTCAGTGAATCATCCAATCCAGTCTCCATTATTCCTAATGAGTATAACCCTTGATCCCTTTATGTCAAGGCCTTGCGGTTTGTGCACCAATAAAGGATAGGGAACAGGAAACGCGTATGGAAACCACAAAGGAACCGAAAGAATCCCCAGGATAATAATAACCAGAATCACCAAGGTGATCCGGTTAACTTTATCGAGCGGTGCTATGTCAAAATCCATTGGTCATTGTATCCTTCTCTGGTCAGACTGTCAAGAACGCTGCTTCTTTCTGGAACGCTACCTGTAAATTGCTCTCGATAGTTATTCACAAACCGATTACCAAGGGGATGTAACCTGCGCAATCTCAGGAGCGTACCTGTAAAGAACAGTTAACTGTACGTAATCCGGATAGTTAAATGTGCTCTTGCCTACAACTATCGATGTAACTTTTTTTTTGACAACACCTCCTTACCCCCCCCCAAGCTGGCACGTTAATTGCTGATAATTTAAATAGACTCGGGCGTCTTGTCAGGCCCTTTTGCGAGGAGTTCTGATAGGGCGACCGGAAAACCCCTGAGTGTGGCCTCTTGAGGAGAAAAAAAACGTTAACGTTTGACAAGGAGGCCTCAATGCCTTAAAGATTGGTTGTCTTTACGGTAATACTGGTATCCATCTTGCCGCTCTTCGCCCAGTGGCATGACGATATCCCGATTACTGAAAGCGAACCTACCTGTTACACGCCCTACTCAGGCGGCTGGAGCATTGCCGGAGATGCGGAAAACGTGTACCTCGTATGGCAGGAAAACAACTCCCCATACATCAGGTACTACGATTTCCCCATCGGTTACCCGCCCGAAGCGCCTGTACCTGGCGAAGGCGTGAGTTCAGGCTCGGAACACGGCGAGGATGCCGTTATCTCCATATATGGAGGAGCAGTTCACGTGGACTGGTGGCTGAATTCTACCCTCTACTTCCGCGTGAACGCTTCATCCGTTTGGGGGAGCATCATAACTCACGGATTCTCGGGATATACCAGCCGTTATCCGGCAATAGCTGACGATGCATCCGGAAACACCCACTGCGTCTTCAACCGGATAGGCAACGGATACCAGGTTTACTATCAACGCCGGGATGCAGGGGCAACAAGCTTCTCAGCCCCGGTTCTCGTTTACGATCCAGGTACAAATCGTTACGCCAGTTACCCCTCGATCTGCATCGATCACTACGGTTACATCCACGTGGTTTGGACCCAGGACTGGGAGCCTTATAACGTGGGATATGCGGTCAGTTTCGACGGCGGCGCTACCTGGTCCGTCTCCGGGATACCATCCACGGTTGCTTATTCAGAGCCGCTATCTGTCGCCTGCAACTCCTCAGGTCATGTTTACGTGGCCTATACCGACAGAACAACGCCTCGCCAGATATACGTGGCTGCAAAGACAGGCGCCTGGGGTACGCCGGTCGAGGTCAGCAACAGCACATTTTACTGCTACTACCCTTCGATCTGCTGCGATCCTGATGACGGCGTCTGGGTGGTCTGGGACGACCGCCGCAGCCCGTATCTTTGCAAGGACGAGATCTTCTACAATCATCTGCTCCAGGGCAAGACCGAATGGGACGGTGATTTCCCGGTAACCTATGCCGATAACTTCTATTCCCGTCGTCCGCAGATTGCCGCAGACGATTTGGGCAACATTCACGTGATTTGGTACGATCAGCGCACCGACGATTACAACATCTACTATAACTGGCTCGATGTTTCGAGAACCAGCTACGCTCCTTTGGACAGGTTCGATCTCAAGATGGCTCAGATAGTCAGGCCTCATTCAACCGAGGCTCCATGGGAAGCCTTTACACCCTCCTGCCGAATTTACAATAATCAAGGTTACGTCGTGTCGGCTAAAGTACGCTGCAGAATCACGAATCTTACCGGAAAGAAGGTTGTTTATAACGACGTAATCGGCTCCTATCCCCTTGACCCAGGTCTCACTCAAGTCAGCTCCTTCAAACCGTTCACGGTAGAATCCGGTATCGAATACGAGGCTCTGTTCGTAGTCGAACATCCGAACGACGTGAATCCATCTAACAACGACATGTTCGTGCGGGTTACCAATGACGGATTCGTGGACGTAACACCTATCGACGTGGACGCGCCCGGAGTATTCCAGCGCGGGATGTTCACGCCGATGGCCTACTTTAAGGAAAGAATAGGACAGTTTACCAAGGACGTTACCCTTCGCAGCAAGATAGAGGATATGTCGTCCTTTAGCGCACTCGTATACGAGGATTCTATCGGAGAGATGGACTTTTACCCTAAGGACTCCTTCTATGCCGTGTTTACCCCGACCCCGCTGGATATCAATGACGGTCTCTACATGATAACATTCTGGGCCACTTACAGGGAAAGCCACGGAACCATCATAAGCCATCCTCCATTTGAGTTGACATTCCAGTACGAAGGTATAGCAGAACAACCGGTTACCGGCAACTTCGCGCTTGAAGCCGTTGCGCCAAATCCCTTTGTTGATAATGCAAATGTGAGTTTCAGTCTGGGACATACTGCCGACATTAGCCTGAAGGTCTACGACGTAACAGGTAAAGTGGTTTCAACCCTTGCATCAGGAACCTACACCCAAGGTCCGCACACGGTGAATTGGAATGCAAGTCACGTCCCTGCCGGCATATATTTCATCAGGTTCGTCGCTCCCGAGTTCTCAACCACTCGCAAGGTAATGGTTTTAAAGTAACTTCACAAAAACCCCAAGCAGGCGGCCAGACTCATCATCTGTACGTGGTGAGAGGCCGCCTGTTTCATTTCTGAACAATTCAAAACGTAGGCGTTAATACGAAAACCTTTACATATCAATCCCTTGCAAACCTGCCAGTCTGTATCTCATTAATCTGTGTAACTTGCAATTCCGATCTCCACGAGAATTTAAGAAATTCGTAAAACCCTTAAAAATTGATATAATTTTAGTGCATACTGATTGTCCAATTTCTAAGTTGTAATCAAAAAATATCTTAATTGGAACCATCCCCTATTGACAAATTCTCCTCTCGGCGTATGATTCGCGCAGTAAAAAAAAGATAGGGCCTGAGGATAAGGGAAATCCTCTTTTTTAACGAAGAGGATGGAGGATGAGAATGAATTTTCTTCCGATGCGGCAATCGTCCGCAGATAATCCAATCCTTAAATCGTGTCGATTATTTCGATACATTTAGGAGGTATTATGCGTAAGACAATATTATTCATAGCTTTGGCTATGATGACTGCGCTGCCGGTTTTTGCACAGTGGCAGACAGAAACAAGGATTACGAACACAACAGGTTCATCATACTCGGCATACAATTCAGGAGCGTGGAGCATAGCCGCGGACGCCAACGATGTCTACCTCGTGTGGCGCGACTACACAACTTCCCAGTACGTCCGCGGATACGTGTTCCCTATAGGAACCCCGCCCGCATCGCCTGTATCCGGGTCCATCCTCAGTACGACGACTGTGTCCTACGACGTTGCGGCGGCCGCAGGAGATGGAACAAACGGCCACGCGGTTTGGGACTACTCAAGCCATCAGTACTACAACGGCTACGATGGCTCTTCGTGGGGTTCCCAGTACGAACATTACTACACCGGCGATAACATGCGCGCCCAGTGCATCACCAACAACTCTGCGGGGACGACCTTCCTCGCAACATCGGGCACATGGAACAATCCCGCCTTCGTGTACCGGGTTCGTTACCGCGAACGCAGCGCCGCAGGTGTATGGAGTTCTATGACCGATATTTGGGCTCCCAGTTCCGGTGACTACCACTACTTCGTTCACCCGTCAATCTGCCTAACCCCTGACGGCAGCAGGCATATATCCATGGGTATCTACCGTACAGCAGGACCGGCTTACACTATCGGTCATTTGTGGAGCGCGGACGGTACCACCTGGTCCAACGAGTATCTCCTGCCCGCAAACAGCGCCTATCACGTCTACGCTACTTCCATCTGTTCTGATCCTGACGGAAACCTTTTTATCGCCTATCCCAGCTACCCCAGTATCTACCAGGTCAGGGTGTTGGACAACGTAGGCGGAAGTTGGAATACCCCGGTCACGATTAGCAACGCACCATCTAGCGTTTACTATATGTCGATCTGCTCCGATATCAACGGCAATGTATGGGTAGCCTGGGACGCACTTGGCGGTTCGACTTACGAGATATACTACGCCATGCGTCCTGCAGGCGGTGTATGGAGTGAGCCTCAGATCTTAACCGGGGACGACGGGTATGCTTCGCGTTATCCCAACCTGACCGCGGACGATAACGGCAACGTCCACATCTGCTGGGCGGATAACCGTGACGGTAACTACGAGATATACTACAACTGGTACAAGGGTACAGGCGGACCCGGACCAGAGGAAGACAGCATCGACCTTGTAATGGCTCAAATCATAAGACCCGGCGCTGTTGAGAACCCGGGTGAGTCTTTCAAGCCCGCTTGCCGCATCTGGCAGAATCTAGAGGATACGACCATCTTTGCCGAGGTTCTCTGCAGAATAAGGGATCTGAGCACCATGCAAAATGTCTACGAGGACGTTCTTGGTGTCTACCCGCTTGAATCCGGTTACAACGAGGTCTCGGCGTTCAAGCCTTTTACACCACAGGGTGATAAGGAATACGAGGCCTTTTTTGTGGTAACCCACCCCGACGATGTAGACGTGTCAAATAACGATATGACCAAGCGTTTCTCGACCGAGGCCCTGGCAAAAGTCGACGCTACGCAAATACTCGCTCCAGCAGACGACCAGGTCAACTCCTTCGATCCGGAAGCAAAATTTGTCGAGACCGGAGGTAAGGACTACCCCGGTGCGGTCCTTCACTGCGTTATTAACCGTCTGACCTATTCGGACGAAGTCTATAATGAAACGTTAAACCACGATTTCACGGCCAATGAAGAATATACACCCAAGTTCCCGAAAGCCACGGATCTTGAAGCAGGCCCTTACGAGATCAAATTCTACGCTACAGACGCGACTGACATACCCATTGGCTTGGAGATGGTTAAGATCTTCAACTATACCGGTATTGCCGAGAGTTCTTTCGGTGACTTTGCGCTTGAGACTATCGCCCCCAATCCGTTCTCAGGTTCAACTAAGATTAACTTCAGTCTAGGCAACCCTACTACGGTAACGCTTAACATTTACGACGTCACAGGTAAGATAGTAACCAACCTTGCTTCAGGCGCCTACGGTGCAGGTTCCCATTCGGTTAACTGGGATGCCGACGTGACTCCGGGTGTCTACTTCGTGAGATTTATGACCCCTGAGTTCTCCGCCGTTCAAAAGACGCTGGTTATCAAATAGCCAGGGAGAACAAAGGTAGGTTTACGCAAATAACCTCACAGGCGGCTCCTAAGGAGCCGCCTGTCT
>JAFGSK010000031.1 GCA_016934635.1 Caldifarciminota bacterium | reverse complement strand
GTGCTCATCCCTCTGATGCCGTAAGGCGTTGAGCACTCGGCTTGCTCCTATAGTTCTATTATCCGCTAATTTCGTGCTCATCCCTCTGATGCCGTAAGGCGTTGAGCACAGGAGGTTACGTGTATAAACCTGAGATTTGGATACCGGGTGCTCATCCCTCTGATGCCGTAAGGCGTTGAGCACAGTAGGAATAGAATCGTTGGGTTAGCCTTAGAGAGTGCTCATCCCTCTGATGCCGTAAGGCGTTGAGCACTTGGTACGATGAAGAAATAACAGTCTATGGCGGGACGTGCTCATCCCTCTGATGCCGTAAGGCGTTGAGCACGATTAGGCGCAAGCTATAAAGAGCGTTACGCGGCTGGTGCTCATCCCTCTGATGCCGTAAGGCGTTGAGCACAATGAAAAAGTAAACCTTCAGGCGGCATGGGAGAGTGCTCATCCCTCTGATGCCGTAAGGCGTTGAGCACTGGATTTGAGTCGCAATCCCCAGGAGCCGAACGAGCGTGCTCATCCCTCTGATGCCGTAAGGCGTTGAGCACCAAGAAGAGTCGAAGATTCAGGCAGTCTTAGTCAGTGCTCATCCCTCTGATGCCGTAAGGCGTTGAGCACCTGGATGAAATTGAAGTAATCAATCTGCCTGAGCCTGTGCTCATCCCTCTGATGCCGTAAGGCGTTGCTCGATTCTATCAAGGGTGGTCGGGTGGGGGTTCAGCCGAGACTGGAAGCGGCTGACTTGTAAGTTTACATAGTTGCGTTATCGGCAACATACAACACGCAACTAATGACGGTTGAGGATAACGGCAATTATGTAAAAGCCTGGCTGGAGCGGCCAGGCTGGACTTAACAAGGTCGGTTCGCGTTCCGGATCGGCTCAGCGGGTGGAAGTAAAATCAAATATGAGGCAACGTCGAGGAGTACGTCAGTCAAGTACACCGCAGGTAGTTGGCAACCGTGAATTCGCCATGTTTTCAATTAATCCAGCTTGACAGGGCATTCTCCTATCCTATAATCAATATGTAAACAAATGAAAGGAGGCTTCATGGATTTGTCTTCGATAAAATGGGATTTAATATTATCGATCATTTTTATAGTCTGGATTCTTGTCTGGATAGGTTCCAGTGTTTTCTTCAAGGTACAGGAGTTAGTAAGTCGTCTACGGCGGAGAAGTCGTACAGTGAAAACTGCTACCCGTTTCAGAAGCCCTGTAATCGCATCTCCTAACATTTCTAGTCAAGTCAATATGAGCCCTGAAGATTCATTAGTAGTTAATACAGAACCTGTTAAACAGATCAAGCTCGATAATCCGGTCAAGAAGAAACCGAAGGCTTTTTTAGAACCCAAGCTTACAAAGGCAATAGAACGAATTATAACTCACGTTCGCTAGGAAGACTCAAGAACTGACCAGGAACGTGCAGATTCTGCCATGTTTTGGTGCAAATAAGTGGAATTTTTCAATGGAGCTTCAATAATTCCTATGTAATTCTATAAACCTCTTTTGAAAGGGACTATTCGTGTATACCTCAGATAAATAGTAGATTATACGATTATGCCTCTTGAGTTTTTTAACGAATTCTTTCCTTTTCCAGGTTAATTCCTCAATAATACCCCAGCAACCACGCCCGGTCTGAAGAGAGTTAGTAAAATGCAGGCGGGTGACGACTGAACAGGTGAGAAGACAAACGAGCGATCTGGGGCACCGTAACATGGCTATCATCTAGTGAGAGACAAAGTCAAGTATTCCATTTAGACACTTACAGCCATGTTTCAAGGGCTTTTTTAGGGGAATTACCGGGGGGTATCGAGTACCAGGGCTGCTCAGAAATTCTAGCAGGTTTTTGAAATTCAGCTATCATATTCATTGTACGCTTAGGAAGTATGTTCTGGGTACAAACACAGGCAAATTCTAAGTCCAATGATATTTAGGAGTTGAGATTAATTTAATTCTCTTGACACGAAATTGAATTACTACTATAATTAATTATGCCTAATAAAGATCTAATAATTCAAGTATGAGAGGTAGTGGAATTAAACAAACCCGACCTAAAAGATACCGGGCATACGATAATATACAATTGAGATAGAGCAAAATAGCATTTCGTTTGTGTAAACTTTACCCTGCTGGATAGTTTCGCAAGGGTTGAAAATTACACAACACGCTCAGGTAGGAATGGAATATAAAACCTACTGAAGTTGTATGAATATTACTACTAAGCGCAACAATTAGGTAGGTTAGTGTTAAAGGAGATAGAATGACCTTAAAACGTAATTACGGTTCCACTTCAAGTGCTTCAACTTTTCCTTCATATAGCAAGGAAAGGAATAGTATTATTCTTAGGGGAAACATGGGATTGGGAGGTTGTAAGGATGGAGTATAACTACCAAGACCGTTTCTTCAAGATTCTTTCCAAAGACTACCAAGACAAAATCCAAACGTTCATCACCTGCAAATGTATTCCTCCGGAAGAAATTAAGGATCTTCAATTATCCGCGATTTCTTCCGGAGGCTCTAGAACAGACGTATTTGAAATCATTCACTATTGTCAAGCAGGAGATGAATGGTTAAGACCAAAGGCAAAGCTCTTCAGCCACAAACTGAAGACTGAGCTTTTTGGCAATCATTACGCTAGACGTGATACCTCTCTATTCTCGGTCTTTTCAATTGAGTCTCTGAACGAAGATGGTACAATAGCAAACCCACACCTTCATTATATTTGCGAAGAAAACCCCTCTATTACACAAGAACTTGTTACTGATGTCTGGCAGAAAGTTATAAAAAGAGAGTTGCCACCTAATCCTATAGACGTTCAACATGCCCCTTTCAGAAAAGGTGCACCTGCGGTTATTCGGTACACCCTAAAGTTCACGAGTCCAGAGTTTCCTGCTGACATCTACCCCCACTCCGAAGCCTTTAAGATTAAATCTCATGCTTTTGGCTACCCTGAACTGACACACCAGAACTGATTTTGAATCTTTTTTCTACATAGGACAAAAAAAATGCCCATTAAGACCTCTCTCGCTCTCTCTGAGGCGTTTTTCAACAGTTAGGAAGGTAACTACATGATCCAGAAAAAAGAACAAGAACAGCCACTCAAAACCGAATCGCTCGAAGATGTAGCTCCAATCATTACCGTTAAAAACCTGGCGGAATACCTCTCGGTATCGGAGTCGACTATCTACCAATGGGTAAAGGAACAGAAGATACCTCATTACAGAATCGACAAAACAATACGATTCTCCCAACCTGTGATTGAAAGGTGGTTAGCTTATAAATTCCAACCTGAAAAGCAACCAGATCAACCAAGAGTAGAAGTAGATATTGACAAGTTGCTCATGTCAACTAGAATTGGTACTAAGGTATGAACGTATATCAGCGAGGAAAATGCTGGTATGTCGACTTCTCATACCGTGGGAAAAGATTCCGCAGGTCCGCAGGTCGGACTAAGCGGGAGGCTCTTTTAAAACTTGGCGAGATCAGAAAGCGGATTGAGCAAGAAGATCAGGATGGAACCTCGGCCTCTGCCCCACGCTCGTTTGCAGAATATGCTAACGAATATCTTGAATACTCGAAAACTCACAAGAGACCTTCTTCTTATCAACGGGATACGGTATCTATCAAACGACTGATGGAAGCGTTTGCGGAATGCAAACTCTCAGACATCAAAACTGCGGACATCGAACGTTATCAGGAAAGACGGTTAGAGACTGTAGGCCATGCTACGATTAACAGAGAAGTCCAGGCACTCAAGCACATGTTCCGTAAAGCCCAAGAGCGTGGATACGTTAAAATCAATCCTGCTCAGCCGGTGAAGAAACTCGAAGAACCTTTTGGACGAACCAGATATCTTCAACTAGAAGAACGAGAACGACTGCTTGACGAATGTTCCGGAATGCTACATGCAATCGTGTTCACTGCTTTAGAAACCGGAATGCGAAAAGGTGAACTCGAAAACCTGACCTGGAAGAACGTTTACTTTGAGAGAAGATCGATCTGGCTCGAACGCACTAAGAATAAGGAACCACGCACAATACCGATTAGCGATAACCTGTTGCCAGTTCTTCAAAGGCTCTACATCGAACGCAGAAGTGAGTATGTCTTTACGAAACCTGGCGGAGAACCTTACGGAAGTTGGCGTAAAGCATTCGACAACGCATGCAAGCGTGCAGGGATTGAAGATTTCAGGTTCCACGATTTACGGCACACGTTCGCTTCTTACCTGGTAGTGTCTGATGTTAAAATCAGAACGGTACAAGAACTCATGGGCCACAAAGACATCAAGATGACTATGCGTTATTCACACCTTTCGAAGGAACACCTACTGGATGCCGTGAATAAAGTTGGCACAAACCTGGCACAGTTAAAAGACTCAACCGTCGAAGTCTCGCATAAGTTACGGAATTACGTTTGCCCCCGTAGCTCAGAAGGATAGAGCGATGGTTTCCTAAACCATAGGCCGTGGGTTCGAATCCCTCCGGGGGTATGAAAACTAGGAAAGGATTAGATATCCCAGTAATTCTTGGGATTTCCTTCAAAGCACGCTCTGTTCGTAAGAACTCTGCAATTATTGTTGGGCAAGAAATTGGGATCTTCACAAAAGCGAGCAGCGCTTTTATGGGGTAAAAAAGGAGTCATATGGCAAAAAGATCATCATCGGCTTACAGCCGTTCTGGACACAAGCACATACATCGGGAAGACGCATTCACAAATTCGGTACAGAAGATTACTCAGTACTACGTAAAAAGCCCTGTACAGGCAACCATAACAACCCTGGCCGTCATAGGGATTATCGTCCTAGCTCCTATAGTCATTTCCAGATTCATAAGCAAGGGTAAGGCCGCTCCTCCAATGGAGGCAAGCATCGCGTTGATGAACGTACAGCAACTTATGCAGCAAAACCAGTTACAAGCAGCGGAAGATACACTACGTAATTTGATTCAAACCCAACCACGCAGCCTGCCCGGACAAAAGGCCTACTACTATTTGGGCGAGGTACTCTATCGAAAACAACAATTTGCCGAAGCCCGACAGGAGTATGCCCGGTTTGAAGAAATCTATCCGGTTAAGGAATCCTTCCTAAAGGCCGCAGCATTCTACGCTCAGGGAAATTGCCTTGAGGAGGAACAGAGCTTCCCAGAGGCTATAAGGCTCTACCTCGAATTGCCTGAGAAATACCCGGAGTCTTCCTTTATACCTTTTGCCCTTTTAAGTGCCGGGCGGTGTATGATTTTTTCAGACCGACTCGACGAAGCTGAGGCCTTATTTGAACAAATGCTTAAAGACTATCCGGAAAGCGAAAACCAACCCCTTTTCTTCAAGATCCTAGGGGAACTTGGAAAAATAGACGCAATTCGGCATAAGTACTGATCCGTAACCTAATCTGGAGATGAACTTTTCTTCAGGGAGTAAATTACATAGGGTACAGGATCTTAGCATTGAACTCAAAAACAAGCAAATACCGTTTCCTTCTCAGGTGGATACGGGTTTTTTTAGCAAGAACGGATGCATCGTAAAGAGTCTGATTAATCGAAGTAAAGTGCTCGTACGGAATTCTAACCTGTACACGTTTCCATTATTATATCTGAAGTAGGATAATTAGAAGACGACCGGGGGAAGTTCAATCTGAGGTTTCAGGGCTTAACACTACCTACTTCAGTAAGCTCCACACTTTCAATCATCAACAACATATCTGACTTTACCTCCTCATAAGCAGCCTTGGCCTTGGCCAACTCGCCGGCCTCCTCAAAACTCAAGTTATCGTGATGATCTACTAAAGTAGAATCTACATCAATCTTAGTCAATGTATCAGGCTTACCAAAAAGTTCGACTTCTGCTACATTAACACCCTCGGTGATTCCTAAAAGGTAAGCTTCTCGGTAGATCAAGAGAAGGCTATTTGAGAGTACATCGTCAAAAACAATACCTAACGAATCGCAAACCTCGATCATAGTATGCTTATCTATGTCATCCCACTTATGTCTTACCTCTTCGTCAAGATCCGTATGCTTAAAAGAGGACGTATCGATAAGACCACGGATAGCCAATGTAAGGGTGAATATCTCTCCTTCGATATAACCCAACTCGAACGTACGCGCGGCTAGTATCTCACGCAGCTGACGCTGGTTGTCGCAGGCAGTCCCGATGATCAAGAAGACTGCGAGGATAAAAAGAACCCATCTTTTTTTCATTACTCAGTATAAGTGTGCTGGCAACAAAGTCAACTCATTGACACGAACGGACAGAGGAGTATTATGAGATATGCGGTATACAAACCTTTGTATGGCACTATTCCTCGCAGTCAGTTGGCTGGGATGTAATGTAAATACAATCGAGGAAACCCGGTTTCAGATGAACACCTACGTAAGGATAAAGATATGGGGAACCTCGCAAGAGAACTTAAATCAAGCCCTTGATGCCGCATTCCGTGAAGTGGAAAGGGTTGAAGCTCTCACCAGCCATTTTAACGAAAAGAGCGAAGTTAAGGTGTTAAATACGCAAAATCGAATCGTTTCTTCTGAATTATCCCTTGTTGTCTGTGATGGCCTTGAGGTAAGCAGACTTTCAGGCGGAGCATTCGACCCGACGGTCTATCCTTTACTCGAACTGTGGGGCTTTTACGACACCACAGGAGATCAAACAGTTCCTGCCTCAGAGGAAATCGATAGTGTTTTGGAATATGTAGCCTGGCAAAAGGTTCGCGTGAAAGGCGATACGGTAACTACAGAAGGTGTAAAAGTTGATCTGTCCGGGATAGCCAAGGGTTATGCAGTTGACAAAGCCGTTGAAGTACTTCAAAACATGGGTATAAAGAAGGCGCTTATAGATGCAGGTGGAGACATCTTCTGCCTCGGGACAAGGTCCCCGGGCTGGAGAATAGGAATCCGCCATCCAAGGAAGCAAGGTCTCATCGGAATCGTAAAGATACCTCGGGGTGCGATTGCCACTTCAGGGGATTACGAGAACTTTTATATAGAAGATGGGATAAGATACCATCATCTTATTGACCCCTCCACGGGTGAACCTGCCCGCAAGGCAGTATCCGCGACCGTAATCGCTCAAACCGCGCTCCAGGCCGACGCATGGGCAACTGCACTTTTCGTTATGGGCAAGGCAGGAATCGATACCTTGAACACCCTTGCCGAACTGGAAGGACTTGTAATACTTGCAGACGGCTCAATGGTAATGACCGATGGTTTCCCCAGAATAAGGCAGAATAAGTGAAGGAAGCGCTTTATTACGATAAGCTAGCAGATGGAAAGGTCAAGTGCAGGCTCTGTTTCCACGAATGCGTTCTTGGGGAAGGGGAATTGGGTTTTTGTCTTGCCCGTCGAAACATTGATGGGAAGCTGATTGCTGAAACATATGGAAGCCTGGTTGCCGCACACCTTGACCCTATCGAAAAGAAACCCCTTTATCATTTCTTTCCTGGCCAAGACATCCTTTCGGTTGCAGCGGCAGGATGCAACCTTGCATGCCCATTCTGTCAGAATACGGAAATCTCACGCAGGCCGCTTCGCCCTGACCAGTACGTTGAACCCGAAGCGCTCGTCCAAAGCGCACGGAGGAGCCGTTCCAAAGGAATTGCCTATACCTATACCGAGCCCCTTGTCTGGTTTGAGTACGTGCTCGATGCGTGCAAGGCAGCCCAGAAAGCAGGGCTTTACAACATCATCGTATCCAACGGCACGATAAACCAGGAGCCTTTGGAAGAACTTCTGCCCTATCTTGACGCGGCAAACATAGACCTTAAAGGGGACGAGGATTTCTACCGCAAGACCCTCAAGGGCGATCTGGAAAGTACGCTCAGAACTATCAGGTTGCTTTACCAGACAGGCGTATTCGTTGAGGTAACCTTGTTGTTGGTCCCGGAGGCGAACGACTCAGACAGGCAAATCGACGAGGTTATCTCTTTTATTGAAAAACTTGATCCCACAATCCCTTTTCATCTATCACGCTACTACCCTCACGGAAGGTACACTGCCCCTTCAACCCCGATAGACACCATGTTAAGGGCATATAGAAAGGCCAGTGCCCGCCTCGCTTACGTATACCTTGGGAACGTGATGCTTGCCGAAGGGCAGAACACCCTGTGTCCTTCGTGCGGGAAAGTACTCGTGGAAAGGGTTGCGTACCACACAGATATAACAGGGATAAAGGACTGCCGCTGCGCAGGATGCGGTCGCGAGGTTGACTTTATCCTGTGAGAGGCTTCTTCAAACGCGGCGATGTCATACTCGTAATAATCCTTGTTGCAGCGGCAGGCAGCGCATGGCTCTTTATTCATCTTGCAAGATCACAATCACACCCAACTAAGTTACACGTAAAGACCAGCATGGAGGAGTTCCGCATCCCTCTGCGAGATACAACCCTCACCCTTACCGGTCCTCTAGGCGAGACAAAACTAAGGATCGATGACAAACATGTATGGATTATCGATGCACCTTGCCCTAACAAGCTATGTATGAAGCAGGGAAAGATAAAAAGGCCGGGTGAGAGCTTGGTCTGTCTGCCCAACCGGATCGTTATTACCATAGAAGGACAAAGCGCAGTTGACGCCGTCACCTACTAGGAATAAACCTGATAGAAGTAAAGACCGTTCCCGGCTTTCTCCCAGGCTGCGAAACCTCGCCCTGCTTGCCGGGCTTTCCCTTTCCCTATACGTTGTTGAAAACCTTATCCCTCTGCCCATACCCTGGCTGCGAATCGGGGCAGGCAACATCGGCGTACTCCTGGCCTTGTACACGCTCTCCCCTGTCGACGGTTTCTTTGTATTGTTGATCAAGGCACTGCTCGGTTCACTCTTCTCAGGTCGTTTCTTTCCACTCGTAATCTTTGCTTTAGGTGCGGGCATCCCTTCCTACTGGATAATGGCAGGGGCCAGGAAACTCGCGGGTCG
The DNA here is from genome assembly GCA_016934635.1 of Caldifarciminota bacterium. Classification (GTDB taxonomy): domain Bacteria; phylum Hydrothermota; class Tepidihabitantia; order B3-TA06; family B3-TA06; genus WJJO01. Next base: position 44,527 of record JAFGSK010000031.1, on the reverse strand, counting down.
CTGGTTAGGTCCGGTTGGGGTAAGTGTTATTGGAGCTGTAACCCACAATCTATTTCAGCTCGGTATTGCCTATTTATTGATCGTTCAGAGCGTCAACTTATTCCTGCTTGCACCGGTCATGGTTGTTGTGGGAACCGTGGCCGGGGCGCTTATAGGGATAATCACAAGGGCAATACTCCCCTATCTTGGGATTGACAGCAAGCCCATATCGAGTAGGATGCCTGGATGAACGAGAAACCCAAGAAGAACTGGCCAAGGCGAATTTGGAGCAGCGTGTGGGGTTCATTCCTGGGAATCCTGGTTGGAACCGCTGCCTCTTCCGCCCTCAGGCCTGTAATCAAAGCAGAATGGTTGAAAGAACTACTCGTTGACGGTGTAAAATTCGGGATAGACCAATTCTCCACCTCCCTGGGTTTCTTTGAGTTCAGTTTCGGGTTCAACCTTCGCTTCACCTTTCTTTCAGCTATATTCATGACAGCCACGGCCCTTCTCCTGCTGTTCCTGCCTTTCAAGGAAAATTAAAGGGATGCCCAGAACTCAATAACCACAGATAAGAATTCCCTCTAATCCTCCTTCGGTAACAATCGTCGGTACACAGTTTCGTGCTTAGCTGGTCGCGAATGCACCGGATTAAGGAACTCCGCATAGCTTTGTGCCCTTGTGTTTGTCTATGTACATAAACCCAGGCAACATTTCCCTACTGAGTACGTCTAATTATACGGAAAACGTTTTTCGTAAAATCGTAAACAACTGGAGTACATAATGAATATGAATAATTCAAATTACGGTAAGTGGAGGGTTAGTGCTTAGCTATACCGAACTATTCAATCCTACGGATCCTCGCGTTGAAAAGATACTCAAGGCAGGAGTAAAGCACTTTACCAAATACGGATTTCGCAAATCCTCAATCGGAGACATCTGCATGGATGCCGGCATATCAAAGCCGACCTTTTACAAATTCTTCGACAGGAAAGAATCCCTATTCTTTGCCGTAATGATCTATCTTTCACGGGAGTGGTACTCCAGTTATTATGAACGCATCAAAGACATCAAAACCGCCACAGATAAGCTCTCTATATTTCTTGCGGTCACCGAGGAATACTTGCGCTCCTCTCCCCTGCTTACCGAAACCTTCAGACAAGCGCCGGATCTTTCCCGAAGCTGGGCCGGGCATCCTCTGAACCAGGAAAACTATCTTGCCTCGGTTGATTTCGTGGAAAAGATAATCCTTGAAGGTATTGCCTCGGATGAATTTCGCACCAAGGACCCCAGACGCACCGCACACATAATCGTTCTGTCTTCACTTCTGTTCGTCATCTTCGAACCCGAGATACCTGGCATAGCCAAGGATTCGGACGCAAGGTTCCTGTTTGATCTGCTTCAGCACGGAATCCTGAAGCATAAGTAAAGAGTACAGTCAGATTCGATAACCTGACGATTTCTGTGTCGGCGCATTAATCCAAGGTTATTCTAGCCAAATGATTCTTTCTCCGATGAGACAGATTGAATTTGTCGTTAACATCTCGATATTTGAATGCATTAACGACCTTTGCTAGATCAGTAAATGCTGATCTTTTCATAGATCGCTGTCTCCTCTCGGCGCTCTCTGTGGTTCAAATTCGTATTAACGAACAAGCTCCTCGCTTCCAAGATCGAATGATTTTTAAGGTCACGTCTGTCTAAACTATGAATGGTATGGATTGAATGGCAGGGCTTAATAAACTATACCTATTTGGAGGAAAATTGCTGACCCTGACCGAGATTGCCCATCCTGCCGACAAGAAGGTTGAAAGAATCCTCGATGCAGCCCACAAGAACTTTGCCGAACACGGCTTCAGAAGATCCGCAGTAGACGATATCTGCTCCGATGCAGGCATCTCAAAACCAACCTTCTACAAGGTTTTTCAGACGAAAGAGGAGTTGTTCTTCGCTACGAGCATCTATTCCCTGGAAAAGGCGTTCGAGGATTTCTATAGAGAACTCGAAAACTTTGATACAGCCCGTGACAAGATCGGACTCTTCTTCCGATACCTGGAGGAACTCCCCCCGCCTTCGGACGTATACGGCAGGGAATACGATACCAACACCCAACTCAGGTTGAACTGGTTAATTCACCCGCTTCACCAGGAGTTACAGCTTTTCCAGCTGGAACTTTTGGAAAGGTTCGTGCTTGAAGGAATTGCTCAAGACGAGTTCCGTGCCGGTAACCCCAAGGCTATCGCTCAAACACTCGTTATGTACACCGGGGCTATTCACAGATTGAGAGCGGTCAATCGGACAAAACCTGGCTTGTTTCCTGAACCCATTCACGAGTTCGTAACCGACCTTTTCATTAACGGAATAAAAAACCACCAGCCTGCGTCGATACTTCTGCCTTAGCGTTGAGTCTCGAGTTCGCAATAGCCCGCAACCCGGGCTTGCGGGCTATCTCGGGGCTTCATCTGCACCTGGTTCTTGTATCAGCGCTTGAATACCTCTTTGAGTGTATCGGCAAGGATAGAAAGCGCTGTATCGACATCCTCCCTGGTCACAACCAGGGGCGGGATGAACCTGATGCCGGATGCGCCGCAAGGAAGGATGATCAAACCGCGCATGAACGCCTGACGAACCACGGCAAGGCGCTTTTCAGGCAAGCCTTCGCGGGTCTCTTTTGATTTAACGACCTCTATCCCGAGCATCAAGCCGCGTCCTCTTGCGTGATCGAGGTTGGGCCACTTCTTGACGAGTTCTTCGAGCTGGGGCAGGAAGTAGTCGCCAACCTTGGCTGCGTTCTCGACCAGTTCTTGCTCCAGAAGCTCGATGGTCGCTAGCGCCGCCCTGCAAGATACTGGGTTGCCGCCAAAGGTGGATGCGTGAGCGCCCGGCTTCCAGTCCATTATTGCCGAGGAGGCAACCGTTGCCCCCAAAGGCATCCCTGATGCAATCCCCTTGGCGATCGTCACGATGTCGGGCAGAACTTCATCGTGCTCGATGGCAAACATCTTGCCTGTGCGTCCCATCCCTGCCTGAATCTCATCGTCTATAAACAGGATTCCGTACTTGGAGATGAGCGCATTGAGCGCCTTCATGTAACCCTGAGGCGGAACGTTGTAACCGCCCTCCCCTTGGATGGGCTCCACGAAGAAACCAGCCACTTCCTCGGCAGGAACCTCTCCCTTGAATACTACATCTTCGATGTATTTTAGACACCTAAGGTCGCAGCCCGGATAGGTTTCATTAAATACACAGCGATAGCAATTGGGATAAGGTACGTGGATTACCTGGGGAACAAGCGGGGCAAAACGCTGTCTCTGCACGTACTTGGATGAAGTCAGAGAGAGTGCACCGAAGGTGCGTCCGTGGAAAGCCCCGTGGAATGCAATCCAGTAGGGTCGTTTCGTATGATACCGGGAAAGCTTCATCGCAGCTTCAACCGATTCGGCTCCGGAGTTGGAAAGAAAAACCTTCTTGTTAGGTGAACCTGGGGTTATCTCGGCCAGTTTTTCTGCGAGTGCCGACTGGGGGGGATAGTAGAAGTCGGTACCGGACATATGCAGGAGCTTTCCTGCCTGATCGGAAATAGTCTTAACAACATTGGGATGGCAATGCCCAGTTGCACATACGGCGATACCTGCGGCAAAATCCAGAAACTTGTTCCCGTCAACATCCCAGATATTCACCCCCTGGCCGTGATCGGCGGCCACCGAATACATCCCGTCACGTGTATAGGAAGGTGAAAGGTACTTGTTGCTCTTCTTTACCAGGGCCTCGAAGGCCTTCCCGGGTAGCTTCTTTATTTCAGGTTTCGCCATAAAAGCCTCCATTATTTCTGAACTCAGGCTGTTCTCCGGCAATCATTCCGGAGAAGACGGTTCGATTTATGTTTACCCGGATTCTATTGATTAAACCCCTCGAGTCAAGGAAAAAGACCTTGCATGAGTCTTGCTTTATTTGGTACAGCTTGCTCATAGCCCGCCCTTTTAAACCCTGCCACCTTCCAACTCTTTTGGGCTTATCGTAAGTACGGACTGCGTTCGTAGATTCACATTATATCCTGGGACGTCAGGCAGGCAATCTGAAACCGCACGCCAGCCTGATCATCTGTTATATCGATAATCCTGGTTCTGAGACGCTGAAACCTCTTGCGAATACCTGATAAAGAATAAGGCCAACCTGATCAAGGCTGGCCTCTTTGATAAACTTACCTTTCTATTCAGGTGCTTTCCAAAGATACTGTATTCCGACCTCTCTTGTGTAGGTGGTATCGCCGTACAGGAAATCTACGGTGAATATATCTTTATCTTTCTTGGTTACCTTTCCGACATACTGGTAGAGAAGATCGTCGGCCTGAACGATTACCTTCGTGCCTTCTTTTACCTTCTTGGCTTCCAGGGGAACCATCTTCACTATCTTGTTTATGTGTTTGGTTGCCTGAGGTTCGCTCTTGATTCCCAATCTCTTCCACTCGATGGTTGCTTCTTCGCCTTCCAGGGAAACAACCTTGGCTTCTTCCCAACCTTCGCCTTCTCCTTCCCAGTACTGCGCGTAAACCAGATCACCTTCAGCAAGCGGTTCTTCCTTCTTGCAGTCAGAGGCAATAAAAAACCCGAGCGCAAGCATTGTGCAGACCACAATCATCGCTGTTTTCTTGACCATTTGTTCCTCCTAGGGTACCAAGACCCTGTTTTGAGATGTTTATTCATTCGAGTTTATCAGTCAAAATATACTCCCCACTTACCACTTGTCAAGCCCCAGGTCCTTGGTCTCGTGCTTTTATTTTCAATCAACGTGAGTATAATTTATGAAAGGAGAAAGACTGATGAGTACTTCCAAAAAAAAGTCCTGGTATCTTTTCGTCCTTTTCATTATTTCCCTTGCTCCTCTTCTACCCGTTACTCTAAAAGCGTTCACATCCGGCGTCGGGCCTTTAACTTACGGATGGCACGGAAAAATTACCTGCCAGGCTTTGGAGGAGCTCGGATTTTCAGATAAAGCAGCCAGACAGATCCGCAAGGCGAACAAGATGCAGGACTGGGACTTGATCCCTGTAAGGATCCTTGATCACAAGCGTCATTTCGGCAGGGACCTGAACCAATCCCATGAAGAAGCATTTGCACGCAACAAGGCTTACCTTGAGTCCGAACGTGCAAAGGTAATCGGGATTCTCTGCGAACCTGTGCCTGACTTTTTCAAAGCGCGCAAGGTGTTCGGATGGTGCCTGCACACCACCCAGGACGCCTTCGCCCATTCCAACTACTGGGAAATGACTGAGGAGGATAAAGTGAGCTTCTTGAATGCGGTGGTGTACCCGGATTCCGAACCGCCCCAAGGCTACAAGATTGTCGGTTCAGGCCCGGATTCCAGGGATGAGTACGCTTACGGACACGCAGATCATCACAAGGACTTCCCGCACTGTCCTGAAGGCGAGGAGGCGTTCCGGATTGCACAGGATGGGGCTCTACAGGCTACAAGGGAATTCACGCTCGTAACCAGGCAGATGCTTGCCGGACTCGTAAGCGAGGAAAGACTGGATACCGTGTGGCAGGCCTTCACCGGAAACCAGCCGCTCAGCCTTGATATGCAATAAGACACCGGCGTATTGACAAAATCTGTTTCCAATGTATCCTAGGGAAAGGTATGAAAAGGATCTTCTTCCTTACCGGGCTTTGCGGGTGTTTGTGGGCCGGGATGACCGAAGGCGAATTCTATAAATGGACATACGAATGGTTGAACCTGCGCTGGGAGATCAGGGAAAACGGCGATTCACTTGGGAATTACATACCTGGCAACTATTTGCCCGTAAAGAAACCAATCCCGATACCTGCAATCGTTGAAAACAGGGAAGCTGCAAATATCCTGGACAGCCTGGTTGCCTTGTCCATGAAGGAACAGAAACCCCTTGGCTGGGCGCTTGATTCCTTGCGGCCTGAGCTTATCTCCTCTTTGCCGGATTCTTCGCGACGCCAGATCATTTACAACTCGTACGTAAATCAGCTAGCATCACTGGAAAAGGCGTGGAAGGTAGAAAGAAACCAGATAGATGCAGTCCTTTTTAATCTACGACGGCACAGGGACACGACAAAAAGGGTGGATACGGTTTGTCCATATGTACCCTACGTGTGACTGCATCTTGTTTGGTAACTTCGTCACATTAGCCTGGGAACCTCTTAAAAACGTTTCTTTGGATGACTCAGATACAGTCATGGAAATCAAGGAAGCCTTGAAAGAAGGCATCCTTTTCGGGCCGCCCGATATTGAGCGCTACGAAGAATCTCTTGTAAGCTACGTAATCTGCGAGATATTCTCGGACAGCATATTCTCAACCGACGCAGTTGCGGTAAAGGTCAAGCTCGATTATGTCAGCCGAAGGGAGTCCTACTATGAAGACCTGCGGATGATCTATGTTGTTACTTATAAGGTTCCGCCTTCTTTTATTCGTCCTTACAATAACGACTTTCCATATCCAGATGGCTATGAAATAAAACCACCAAAACAGCTAGACCCTCTCTTGACTGACTTCAAGAAAGATAATTACGTCAGTGATGTATACAGGATATTCAACTCAGGAGTAATCAGCAACTTGTGGCTCCACGATTATATTGTTTACCTTTTACAAAATTCAGATGAAGATGATTGCAAGCGCATAAAGGAGTTTCTCTACGAAACAGGGTCTTTACGAAGTCTAAGGGATCAACCGTTCATGATAACGCTTTGACTCGGAACGTGTTTCATTTATCCATCTTCAATGTAAATTATCCCTTTTTAAAAAAAACCAGGTCCAGGTCTGACCGGTAGCTGTGTTTTTAGCTTGACAAATCCTTGGTCGCGTGTAAGGTTTAGTAGTAAGAAACTTACTTAAAATCTAAAGGAGGCAGGCTAATGAAGTACGCGTGTAAGCTTATTGTGGCAATGGTCGGGTTGCTGGCCCTTGCATCGTGCACGGGTCCTGTCGGAACCATCGAAGTCAGCTCCACCCCCAAAGGTGCCGAGGTCTTTCTGGACGACACCACAACCGACAACCAGACCGACTGCGTTCTCGAAGACGTAGATGAAGGTGAACATACCATCAAGCTCACCCTTCAAGGCTATGCAGACTGGGACACCACCGTCACAGTCGAAAAGAATGAAGTGTCTACTGTCGATGCAGTTCTCTCAAAATCCTCAGGCAGCATCCAGGTGAACTCCACGCCGACCGGCGCCGCAATAGCCCTGGACGGCGCGAATACAGGTTTTATAACGAACCATGAACTGACAGGTGTTGCAGGCGGAAGCCGCACCGTCAAACTCACACTTGCAGGTTACCAGGACTGGGACACGACCGTAACAGTCAAGGAAGGACAAACCACAACCGTAAACGCGACCCTGAGTTTACCCGACAGTTCCCTGGTCTGGTGCTACGAGACCGAAGCCTCGGTTTCATCCTCTCCGGCTATCGGCGACGGTGCCGTTTACGTCGGTTCCTCGGATAACTATCTTTACGCAATCGACCGCGCAGATGGTTCACCTCTGTGGCGCACTCAGACCGACGGTGAGGTTACCTCATCCCCTGCCATTGACCCTAGCGGGATAGTCTACGTCGGTTCAATGGACGGCTATCTGTATTGCATCGATCCGGACGACGGCTCGGTCTTGTGGAGATATAATACCACTGCGCCGGTACTTTCCTCTCCTGCGATCGGTTCCGACGGAACAATCTACGTGGGTTCGGGAACCGCACTTTTAGCCATCAACCCCAACAACACCCTCAAGTGGGCGTATCCAACCAACGGTGTTGTATTCTCCTCTCCGGCCATCGATGCGGATGGGGTAATCTACTTCGGGTCAAGAGACAGTTCTGTATATGCAGTTGACGCCTCGGACGGCAAACCCAAATGGAGTCATAAGACAGAAGGACAGATAAACTCCTCTCCTGCCATCGGTGAAGACGGAACTGTATACATAGCTTCGACAAACAACGAGCTTTACGCACTCTATCCTGAGAATGGCGCACTCAAATGGAGCTACACCATGGATTCCCTGACCGCTTCATCGGCGGTTGTGGGCGCTGACGGTACGATATACATTGGCGGCTGGGACGGCTATCTTTACGCGGTCAATCCCTCAGGTATCCTGAAATGGCGATACTTCACCTCGATCGGAGGCGTCAATATGTCCACGCCATTGGTAGCCGCTGACGGAACGGTATACGTAGGAGCTTACGACGGCTATCTTTACGCCGTTAACTCCTCGGGTGAACGTGAGTGGAGATACGCTACGAATGGTCCGGTAAGATCGTCTGCTGTCCTCTACGACGGGGTGATTTACGTCGGTTCGGAAGACTCCTACCTGTATGCAATCCAGGCATCGAGCTACTACGACGGCCCCTGGCCCATGTTCCGCCACGACTACTGCCATACCGGAAGAGAAGACTGGAACCCTTAAATAGTCTTCAGTTTCTAAAGGGCCCTGAGAGTAGTCCTTAGGCAGGATCGATTCAACCTTAGTCATAGTTCGCGTAATCCTCTTAGTAAGCACAGAGAAATCGGTTGGTCAGGACTTTAATCGGATATCCTAAGGGCCAACAGAATGTCTTCTATTGAGATACCGGGAAGCTGGAGTCTCTCCTCAGATACTACCCGTTCGATCCTGGTACCGACCTCGCCCCTTGTTCTGCAAGCGCCTTTCAGGCTATCCTCGATTAACGGCAGACCCTGAATCGGCAGGAGGGTGAAATCACCTGAGATGGTTACGTCCTCAAGGATGTTTTCCTTCAGAACGGAAGCAGTTCTTATGAGTCCGCCCTGAGCTTTGTGCATGCCCATAATGAACTCGACTCCGGAGCGGATCCGAACATTGCCGGGTTGCTTCATTGTCCGCTTGTAAAGGAAGGAATCGAGGGTCATTTGTGAGGCGGTCTCCTCGTTCTTTTGTCGAAGTGCTTCGGTGTAATCTGCTGGTTCAAGAGTACCCAGGAGAGGCGTGAACTTCTCGATGAGCACCTTGCGTATATCGTCCCGAGACGGCCTCGAACCTCGTTCCCTGTAGATGCTGGTTACATGCTCCTTCATGGACTTATGGATCTTATCACGGAACTTCTCATCAGGCACCTTCAACACCCTGGCCATCTTCTCGTAGTCGAAATCAATAAGTACCCCGCCCACGAACGCCAAGCAGGAGCCTATGTTACCCGCCCCCTCGCCCGCTATCTTGCGCTCGCCTTCTACGGTTACGATGTCGTTTACAGGGCGGAACCGGGTCTGGATTCCGAACTCACGGTAGGTCTCGATCACAGGGGCGGACAGAGTTCGGTAAAGCTCCGATATGTTGCGGGAAACTAAAAGATTGCCTTTGAGAAAAATCACCTGGTAGAAGACCTGGTTGGAATCAAGAAAAGTGGCTCCGCCGCCTACCTCCCTGCGCATCACCGCAAGGTTCGCTCGAGCGCAAAAATCAAGATCGATCTCTTGGGACGCATCCTGGAAGTAACCCAAGCTGACGATCGGTGTCTCGGGTGATACAAGGCATAGACATTCGATTCCTTCCCTTGCCAGGGTGTGAAACACACTCATCGAACCCTGACCAGGAAGGGTATCGAATTCAAAAAGTTTAAACACAACTCCTACTTAGTTATTGATGTTTATAGTATTAAATAATTATTACTCAAAAAAGCAATCGATTTATCATGCACTTTGCGTGTACATCCTGTCGATCCTGACCCTAATTGTTTTTTCGAGCTAGCTTAAGGTATACTATAAGTAATCTTATCACGCAGACGAGGAAACCTCTTTACTCAACCAATCCCTTGCCCAGTCCTTGGCTTCATTTAACGAGGAGAAAGAGTAGATGTTATCGGCAAACTTACTCGCCTTACACATAATCTCGGTGAACTTGCGGATCATTGGAGGTCCTCCGGCGATTACTACCACGAGATTTTCTGAATAATGCCGGGAAGCCTCAATTAAAAGCTCGGCAAAGGTCTTGCGTGAACGAACCTGCATGTGAACGAGTTTGGATATATCTAACAAGATCACGCGCAAGGGATAGGGTAAAAGTTCAACTTCTCTCACGTACGATTCAATCAAACCTTCTATCTCGGAAGGTTTAGGTAACCCTTCGAGCGATATCTTGCAAATCCCGGTTCGAGAGAATGTTAATTCTATCACCTGGCGACCATTATAGTTGCATCATCGGACTTACGCCAATAGGACTTCATCAGATTTCGTGCTATTTCTGTTGGATGCTGTCTACGTTGGTCGGTTGTAAGTTCCCAGCGCTCGGTAATGCCGTCTGAGTGCATAATGAGCATACTCCCTTTTTTCCAGGGATAAGAGAATATCCGGGGAGGACGAAAACTTACCCCCAGGGTTCCACTCATGGATACAGCCCGAACCCAAGACTTTTCTTCAGGTAACCAGAGTCGGGCGCTTATATTACCCAGGCCTACAAAATTAATTTGTTTTGCTGATTCATCTATCCGTGCAATCCCGACTACTGCGCCGCGAGTGTGCCTGAGGAAGTTGTGCAGTTCCTGGGGCAGCTGGTCAAGGGACTTGCGGTAATTGGCATGCAGATAGGCCTCGACTATTCCAGCCGCTTTACGCGCCCTTTCGCCGTGTCCAAGACCGTCGACGACTGCCAGGAGCGTGCGCGCTCCGTCGTGACGGATCACGTGTCCGTCACCGCAGACATTTGCCTCTGGATGGGTACGCACCGAAACGCTTACAACCAGATCGGTATGTTCGGCATCTGCGGCGTCCGCTTCGGCTGGCAGATACCTTCTTAATCTGACCCTCGTTCCCTCCGCGTTGGAGTGAATCTCGAATTCATCCGCAAATCGCTGTACCGACGCCAATCCCTGTCCCAGCGAACCCGAAGTACTTGCCCCGCCCTGAAGGGCTCCTTGTAAATCCTTGATTCCGGGACCCTCATCTTTTACAATGATTTCAATACCTCGCAGCCCGTTCTCGTTTACCTCGCGGAAGCTTATCTTCCCATTCTTCGCGTTGTGGACAACCAGATTGGTTGCTAATTCGGATATGCAGAGTTCAATCTCGGAAAGTATCTGTTCCGGAAATCCGAGCTTTTCTGCAAAACGTCTCACTACACCTCTCGCCCAAAGAACATGGGCATCCACCTCTATATGAAGCTCTCCACTATCCTTGTTCATGACAGCCATTTCTCGATTATTACGGTTGTTCCTTTCCCTGCTTCAGACTTTACCTCCAGCCTATTCATTAATCGTTTTGCCCCGGGCAGTCCTTTACCCATACTCCCTGATGAGGACCAACCATCCTTCATCGCCAAATCTATATCCGGAATACCGGGTCCCTGATCTATGAATGTTATACGAATCCCATTATGGGGATTGTTTAACACTTCGAGATGAACCTGACCTTCCCTAGCATACACAAACACGTTTCTGGCAAGTTCCGAAACCGCTGTGCTTATACGCGTCTGATCCACTAACCCAAAACCCATCTTTTGCGCCATATCTTTCGCGGCAACTCGTGCTCTGACAATATCAGATTCTTCCTTAATCGGAATAACTTCCATCGAATGGCCCTTTCTTCAGCATATTTTACCGATTCCTTCGATCTACTACCCTTTGTCCCAAACTTGCCTTAAGAAGATCGTAGCCTTCATCAAGATTCACTGCCGCCCTTACGCCTGCCATGGTTAGTCCGAGCTCTGTCAAGGTGGTTGCTACCGTAGGTGACATCCCAACAATTATAAGCTCCGCATCAAGAATGGAAGCCATCGCAGCCGTATCAGCAAGAGAACGAGCGATGAATGAATCCACAGTCTCGAGTGCAGAGATATCGACCAGAACACCCTTTGCTTGAGTTTCAGAGATACGCTTCAAAATATCCTGCTGAAGCAACTCCGCTATTTTATCATGAATATCGTACTGAATCGAAACAAGCAAAAAATCACCGATCTTGAGTATCGGGATTGCACTACTTTGAAGCAATTTGGACTCCCTGAATCGGCTTTTTTCTTCTAGATTCTGCTTTATGCGCTTCAGATAAATTCCTACTCGTAAGCTCGCAAGCTAATAAGTAATTCAACCACTCCTCCTCTAGAAACTTCATTGGAGTCATTGGGCTTAGTATATGGCTTAGTGTCGTAGAGTCAATAACCTTCACTTTAATCGTCTTCCACCGTCTCAAGAATATCCTTCAATCCATTAGGAATCCAATCCTGTTACTAATATCCCACGGCTTTTCATAAAATTCAAATCTCTGCTTCATATCTGTTCCTTGTCGTTAGTTTATAGCCTTCGTTCTACTATTTAAAAACAGTATAACCGATATGCTAAAACCACTCCCCATTAATCTCTAACCCACTTCTCGATAACGACAGTGGTTCCTGATCCTAATTCAGTTTGAATCTCCAAACGGTCCATCAATCTTTTCACTCCAGGTAGACCCTTACCCATGCTGTTGGAAGTTGACCATCCATCCATTAACGCCAAATCCACATCCTGTATACCAGGTCCCTGGTCCAGGAAATAAACACGAATCCCCCGTTGAGGAACGTTTATCTCCTCTATTCGGACCTCGCCTTCTCCTGCATACATAAAAATATTGCGAGCCAGTTCCGAAACTGCAGTGCTGATTCTGGTTTGATCTACTAGACCAAAACCCACTACCGCGGCTACCTCTTTAGCTGCGGCGCGTGCACGAACTATATCAGATTCTTCCTTAATCTCTACTATCGTCATCAGAAGCCTCTTCCGCGAGAGCTTCCTCAGAGGTCTCTTCACCTTCCATATCCGTCAGAGCAAGGCTTTTCTGAAGCATCTCGTATCCTTCGTCAAGGTTCAAAGCAGTTCTCACTTCCCCAAGCGATAAACCCAACTCAACTAGGGTGATAGCCACTGCGGGTTTCATACCGACAATCACTATCTCAGCATCAAGAATGGAAGCCATTCGAGCCGTATCCGCTAGGGTTCGACCTATGAATGAATCCACCATCTCTAAGGCTGAAATATCGATAAGGACCCCCTTAGCGCTGGTTTCGGATACACGTCTCAGGATATCGTGTTGTAGTTGTTCAGCCATCCGATCGTGTAGATCGGTTTGGATAGAGACGATGAGAAACTCTTTGAGTTTAAGGATCGGTATGGAATTAGGGTTAATCATTTTCCCTTTTCTCCTTCCCCAAAGCTAAGGCGAAGGTTATTAAATGCCCATTTCAATCCTTCTGACAGGTTAGACAGAGTTTCCACATCAGTAAGGTCCACGCCTAAATGAACAATGGTTTGAGCCACATCAGGGCGAATCCCGGTAATGATACACTCGGCACCCAAGAGTTTAACTGAGGCTACGGTTTTAAGTATATGATTAGCAACTGCGGAATCCACAGTAGGCACACCGGTAATATCCATGATAGCAACCTTGCTTTGAGTTCCGGAAATCTCTGTCAAAAGGTTTTCGGTTAGCTTCTGTGAACGTCGGGTATCCAAGGCTCCTATCAAAGGTAGAACCAATACCTGATCCCAAATCTTGATGATTGGGGTGGAAAGCTCTTCAATGGCTTCACGCTGTTTCTCGATCAAATCTAATTTTTCCTGTAGTTCGTCAGCCCTTGCCTGGCTTTGTCGTACCTCGTCACCCAGATCGGAGATGAGTAAATTAATCCCTGTTTCCACCGATGTGAGTACATCAGCGTCTTCCATCGCAATAGGGATCTCGGCCGAGAAATCACCGCCAGCCGCTGCGGCAAGGACCTCCTCGATGGTCTCGATACGCTTCTCCATGTTCTTAACGCCCACTTCTTTATCCTTACCTTTTTTGGCTTCTGCCATGTTTTTCTCCTTTATTATTCAGAAATCGGACGATTAACCCGATCTCCGTTATGTTTCCTTCCCAAAAAGGATGAGTCGGAATACTTGTCAGGAAAGTATACCTGCAGTAATTATACTCTCCGTTGATTTTATGCAACCCCATCAGTTTCTTTTTCTCCGGTATTTATCCAAGAGACTGCATCCTCTACAGATTTTAAAAAAATTCAACGTCACTATCATCTTCATATCTTCTTAAGGCGATTTCACTTAAAATATTAGTCGTTAATTTTACAGCGGATGCGTCACCTACATAGACCAGTCTCTCGAAACCTAAAAGTAAATTATAATCAACCATCTTTTCACGAGTCTCACGGCTCAAGATCGCATTCGTTGCCTCTTCTTGATCAAGAACGGTATGTCGATGAGGAAGTAGATCGAGCCACTTGAGCTTCTCGGGAAAAAATTCCGCGGCTTCTTTATGGATGTCCTCGTCAATCAGCTTCTGACGCATGTCTAGGTTGGCTTCATCAAGATAAACCTGATTCTTCAATTGGTTACTCCTTTCATCCAGTGTTTCTTCCTCTGTCTAAAATACCGGTATCTAAAAAAGCTTCCGGTACTTCCTTGTTCTTTTCTAAGGTTCATTTTTCCTTACTCAACTCCATAAGTTGTTCAGCCATATTCAGCATGCTTGAAGTCTCAGTTTCAAGATCAGAAATGATTAGATTGATACCAATTTCTACAACAGTAAGCCGATCGAAATTCGTTCGATCCAAAGGTATCCGGGCATAAAGGTTACCCCCAGCTGCGTCCGAAATAACCCTTTCCATCATCTCCAGACGCCTGCCCAAATTCTTAATACTCTTTACCTGGTTCATGATCTATCCTCCTTAAACCAATTTAAAGCCTCTTCCTCAGATTTAAAAAATCGGGTCTTCTCTGATTGCCCGATTATCTTTATCGCTATCTTTACAACCATCCTCGTGAACGGGTTCACACCGATGACGGCGATTCGGTCATAGGTAATGGAATCTGAGTATTCTTTGAAGGCTTGTCTGGCTTCTTTGGTCAGGGGGTCGGAGGGATTTTCGGAAAGGTCACCGAGTATGTAACGCCGTGGTCTCCCCTCAAATGCCTTCTCAACCTGATGTATAAGTTGGTGGATGTCCTCGGCATCAATGGTCTTGTAAGTCTTAACGTAAAGAATCCCATGCTCCTCGTTGAACCACATCTTAAAAGCGTCGGTATTCACTTCTCTCCTTTCAGCCATGCAAGAGCCTCATTCGTGTCGGCGAATATACGAGTCTCGACCTTCTGCTTGACTGTGCCCAAAAATATCTTGGTCATCATGCGTATCACTGGAGAAGTAATCACAATAGCGGCTCTTGCATTATCATGGAGGAGAGACTGAACCCTTTCATCTATGGCTGCACGGCTTTTACGATCAAGAGCAGAAACCTTTGCTTCCGACATGTCCACGAGTGTCAGAAGTCTTTGTTCGGGAGAAAACTCGAGAACTCGATCACTAACCTCGCCGTAATCGGCAACCGTTATGTCGCCCTTATACCGGACAAAGAGAACACCCTCGTCTTCATTAAGCCAAACCTCGTGCTTCATTGTTCACCTTTCAACCAGTTAAGTCCATCCGCTTCGGATGAGAAGAGATTTGCAATATGGTCGCAGAACACGATTGTAAGTGCTGTCTTGGTAATCATGCGTATGGAAGGATCTGCTCCAATCTCTGGACTCCTCGAAACCTTAGGACTCATGTTTTTCATGACTCCGCCTTTTTCATCTCAAGATGAAAACGACTAAACGCCAGCTTGAGACCTTCTGAAAGGTTTGCGAGCGTTTCAACATCACTCAGATCCACCCCGAGATGGACTATGGTCTGTGCTACATCGGGCCGTATTCCTGTAACCACGCACTCGGCGCCCAGGAGTTTGATGGAAGCCACGGTTTTTAAAAGGTGGTTGGCAACCGCCGAGTCCACCGCCGGAACACCGGTTATATCCAGGATGGCAACCTTGGTCTGATTTACGGCAATATCCGTTAAAAGGCTTTCGGTCAGCTTCTGTGAACGTCGCGTGTCGAGGGTACCGATAAGAGGAAGAACTAGGACCTGGTCCCATATCTTGATGATGGGCGTAGAGAGTTCTTCTATAGCTTGACGCTGCCTCTCAATTAGATCGAGTTTCTCCTGGAGCTCCGAGGCACGCTGCTGACTGTTACGCATCTCTTCCCCAAGATCGGAGATCAAAAGGTTTATGCCCTTCTCCACCGAAGAGAAGATGTCGGGCGATCCGGCATCAGTCTCTATCTGGACATCGAAGTCGCCGCCTGCGGCCGCGGCAAGAACCTCCTCGACCGCCTCGACACGCCTGTCAATTTTCTTGATCCCTTTTTCCATTTCTTTTGTCATTATTAGTTAACCTTCTCATAGTTCGGTATTTCGTGCCTCATCTTCTTGTGTTTCCCTTCAACCAGTGAAGAGCTTCTTCTCTCGTCTTAAAGAACCCGGTCTCGTTTTTCTTGCCGATAACGGACGATACTATCTTTGCAGTCATCCGCATCATTGGATTCGAGACTACCATGGCCATCCGCGCGATCCCGACGTTTCCGGCCTCGGTCTGAAGATGCTTTCTCGTATTCCTGTCGAGGTCCGAGTTTAATGCCTCCAGATCCAGAAGAAACGGATAAGGCGCCTTGTCCGCGAAGGATTCACGCATTAGCTTCATGGTCTCCTGCGCCTCTTCAAACGAGAACTCCCCTAATACGTCCATCGCCACAACCTCGTTTTCCTCGTCGTAGTATACCTTATGTTTCACGCTTCGCGTCTCCTTTCAGCCAGCGAAGTGCATCATCTTCTTCCGAAAAGAACTTCGCTATTTGAGATTTACCCATGACCACAAGAGCTATCTTAGCAATCATACGTATGGATGGGTTAGCTCCGATTACGGCTATCTTGTCGACCTTAATCTTATCGGCGTTTTTTCTAAAAGCTTCTCGTGCACCTTTGGATAGAAGACCTGTCGGATTATCAGAGAGATCGCCTATGATCAAGCGGCGAGTCTTATCCTCCAATATCTGACCAACTTTGGGCATTATCTCGTTTACGTCTTCCTCCTTCAACATGGCCAGGGTTTTCACGTAGAGAACCTCATGCTCCTCATTGTACCACATCTCATAGTTCATTCTGTCATGTCTCCTGTCAACCAGATCTCCGCCTCTTCTTTAATCTTGAAAAAATTGGCATCGTACCTTTTCTTCATCGTGGCCAGGATTATCTTGGCAACCATTCGCACGATGCTGTTGGCTCCGAGTGCTGCTGGTTTGTCAAAAAGGTTATTATCCAGATACTCCTTGTATACTTCTCGCGATTCCTTTGGAACCTTTCCGTCAATCGCGCTGTCTGCCGAGAGATCGGCCAGTATGTATCTATGAGGTTTCCCTTCGAAGGTCGTTTCTATCCCTTCCATTACCTCTCGTATATCCTCAGGCTCCAGGGAAGCCAACACGGAAACCCTCAGTATCTCTTTTCCGTTGTCGTAAGTAAGCTTGTACTTCACTTATCGTCTCCTTTCAGCCAGCGAAGAGCATCCTTCTTGTTTTTGAAAAACCTGGTGATATTGAACATCCCTAGCGCAAAGACGGCTGCCTTGGCCATCATGCGAATGCGGGGTTCGGCGCCGAACATTGCTATCTTGTCGAAATCAATCTGTTGAGCAAATGTCTTGAAAGCTTTTCGTGCAGGCTTGTCCAGGAATCCGGGGGGATTTGTCGAAAGGTCAACAAGAACATGACGAGGTTCTTTGTCTTGCAGAGCCTTATCTAGTCCAGGTATCAATCCGTTGACATCGTCCTCATTCAGCATATTTATTATCTTCAAATACGCCGTCTCGCTTTCCTCATCAAACCATATCTTGTAATTCATTCCCTGGAACCTCCTGTAAGCCAGGAAATCGCCTCCTCTTTGGTCTTGAAAAAATCGGCTTCCTTCGACTTACCGAACGGTGCCGATGTGACTTTAGCCATCATCCGATTCATTGAGGTAGCTCCAACTATTGCGATTCGATCCAGGTTAAGGGTCTGTGCAATTTCTGCCATTTTCATTCTCGCATCCCTGCCAATCTGCAGGAGTGGGCTTTCGGAAATGTCGGCAATGACACTACGACCGTTTTTTCCTTCCAGAATTTCATCCAACTGTTTGGTGACCTGATCCACGTAGCTAACAGAAATGTTCCCGACGTACTCTATCACCGCTACCTTATCCTTTTCGTTGTAGTGTACTTTGTGGTTCATTCTTTTTGTCTCCTTTCAGCCAGTTAAGAGCTTCGGTCCTGTTTTTACAAAAAGTGGTCGAGGTATTACCCATGAGACCAAGCATAATCTTGGCGGTCATCCGCGTAACGGATCTGGCTCCAATCACGCAGACTTTTTTTAGATCGACTTTGTCTGTTGATTCCTTAAATACCTGTCGAACCTCCTTGCTCATTCCTTTTTTGGCCTTATCTTCTGATAAATCAACCAGCATACCGTAATAGGCTTTCCCTTGAAGCAATTCCTCAAGTAGATCGACCAACTCGTAAGCTTCTTCTTTTGTCAACGAGTCATAGACCTTAAGATCAATCACCTCTTTTTTTTCGTTATATTCTACCTTGTACTTCATCATTTCGCGTCTCCTTTCAACCAGCTAAGCGCCTCCTCCTCGGTCTTGAAGAACCTGGTTTCAGCATCGATACCTTTAGCCAGGAATCCGATTGTTTGAGAAATTGTTTTTACTATCGCTGGTACCGCGACCATTGCGAATTTCTTAATTCCACTTTCTCTTGCCACCTCTCCGAATGCTTTGCGTCCTTTTCGAGTCAGATTTGGCATTCTCCTATCAAGAAGCGTACCGTGGTCCAAAATAGCACCAATTGCATCTCTTCCCTTTAAAGTCTTATGCATGTCTTTTGCGAACGCTTCAACATCTTCATCCTCGAGATTGTGGTAGAACTCAACCTTCACAATCTTATTCACCGGATTATAGCTGAATTGATATTTCATCACTTCGCGTCTCCTTTCAACCAAGAAAGGGCTTCCTCCTCGGATTTAAAGAACTTGGTTTCGGAATGCTTCCCGGCTATGTTGATGATCGTTTTTGAAAACACGCGTAAAGCAGGAGAAAGACCTGTTACAGCGGTGAGGGTATTGGGAGGAGTAGCGGAAGTTCCTCGAAATATCGCCTCTCTCATCTCTCTATTCCACTTGGGAATCACGGCATCCGAAGCGTCAATCAGAATTCGCTTTCTCTTTTCTTGAGGCATGGACGCTATAAGCTTGTTGACTTCAAGAAACTCCTCAGGGGAAACGTCCTTCACGATTCGGATGAAAAGCACGCCTTGCTTTTCGTCAAAGTCGATACGGTGCTTCATTTTTCGCCTTTCAGCCAACTGATGGCTTCCTCCTCGGTTTTAAAGAACCTTGTGATTTTCGACATACCTAAAGCGAAAACCGCCGCCTTGGCCAGCATCCGTGAAGCAGGCGCAGCACCGAAAAAGGCTATCTTATCCCAATCCAGCTCTTTGGCTTGAGACTTAAAAGCCTTACGGGCCGAGCCGTCCAGCATCCCAGGCGGGTTCTCCGACAGATCACCCAGCACACAACGGTATTCCTTGCCCCGAAGCAGCTTGTTCAAACCTGGGATATACTCATTTACATCCTCTTCGGTCAGCATGGCTAAAACCTTGAAACGAGCAACGCCCAACTCCTTGTCGAACCAGATCTTGTAGTTCATTTTTTACCTTTAAGCCAGGCCAGGGCTTCGGTTCTCGTCTTGAAGAACCCGGTCTCGTTTTTCTTGCCTATTACCGACGAAACGATCTTTGCCGTCATCCTCATCATTGGATTCGAGACTACCATTGCCATCCGCGCGATCCCTACGTTTCCGGCCTCTTCCTGAAGAACCTTTCTTGTATCCCTGTCGAGATCGTCGACCATTTTCTCCAGATCCAGCAGAAACGGATAAGGCGCCTTGTCCGCGAAGGACTCTCGCATTAGCTTCATGGTCTCCTGCGCCTCTTCAAAAGAGAATTCTCCGATTACGTCCATCACCACAACCTCGTTTTCCTCTTCGTAGTAAACCTTGTGTTTCATCGTTCACCTTCTTTCAGCCAGTCAAGGGCTTCTTTGTGGGTCTTAAAAATCAATACACCCTCTTCCTTCCTGTTCAACCCTGCAAGAGTAGCCTTAACCAGCATTCTTACCACCGAATTGGCTATAACAAAGGCGGTCCTGTCCAGGGTTACGAGATACTCCTCGTATTCGCGGAATGCCTTTCGGGCGGAACCGCTCATACTTATCTGTCTGTTCTTCGAAAGATTCACAAGAATTCTGCGATGACTCTTGTCCTCGATCGTGAGTTTTTTCTTTGCCCACATAGCATGAACTTCGACTGCCGAGTCCAGATACATAATATCAACGTTAAGAATATCTGAAACCTCGTCGTATCTGACTTCAAACGGTTCAATGGAGATTGTATCACTCATTAGATTCCTCCTTTAAGCCAAGTGAGTACCTCGGCTTCGGTTTTGAAGAACTTGGAAGAATCCGACCTGCCGAGTAAAAACAGAACGACTTTATCTATCATCCTTACGGAAAGACTCGCCCCTATTACGGCAAACTTATCCAAAGTTACATCATCCGCACAAGACTTGATAACCTTACGTGCTTCCTTTTCGATTATTTTACCACTTGCTTCGGACAAATCGGCAATCAGATGTCGATCCTTTGCATGAGTCACAAGAGTTTCTATCTGAGCAATAGCCTGCTCAACATCCGGTTTCTTCAAAATTTCACATGTTTTGAAGTAAACTACCACTTCCTCGTTATACAACATACTGTAACTCAATTTTCTTCTCCTCTCAACCATCCAACCGCCTCTTGTTCGGTCTTGAAAAAGCCGGCGCTGAAATCGGTTCCCATTGTGGCAACCACTATCTTGCAGATCATCCGGATCGCAGGATTTGTTACAACCATGGCCATTTTTGAGATATTAAATCTCTTCGGTAGATCCTTCTGGAGCCTGCGCACGTCCCTATCGAGTTTACCAGGGAAATCACTCACATCGCATAAAACCAGAACATTCTCCTTACCCTTGACTATTTTTGCCAACATTTCGACGGCTTCGACCCCCTCTTCGTAATTAAACACTCCCTTTGTTCGAAAAACCACTATTCGATTTTCCGCATCGAAGTATAGTTCGTGTTTCACGCTACATATCCCTATTCAACAAGTACATGGCATTCTTACTTGCCCTTTTCGTTAAACCAATCGACCGCGTCCTTTTCACCCTTACAAAATCTTACCGTATGAGACTTTCCCGTAGCCACCAACGCAACCTTCGCTATCATTCGTGCGGCAGGCGATGTATTGATGATTGCGGTTTTAAGGAAATGGGTCTTCTTACTCATTTCAGCAAGCCATTTTCTGTAGCTCCTGTCTTTGGGAAGATTCATATCTCCATTCTTAAAATCACACAACATAAAGGGAATATCCTTGTCCTTGGTAATTTCATCAAGACGGGCAAGAAACTTATCCTCGTCCTGAGGAAGAAACAAACCTACGAAGTTCAGGCGCACAGCGCCAATATTCTCATCATAGTTGAGTTCGTGTTTCATTTTTTCTCTCCTTCTTTCAACCAGGCCAAGGCCTGAGTTTCCGTTTTGAAAAACTGCGTCTTTTTGGATTGCCCGATGATGGTTACGGCAATCTTCACAATCATGCGGGTAATGGGATTGACCCCAATCACGGCGATCCGGTCGAAATTCACTTTATCGGTGTAGCGCTTGAACGCCTGCCTTGCCTCCTTGGTCAGGAGATCGGACGGATTCTGTGACAAATCACCGATTATAAGTCGATTGGTCTTTCCTTCGAGTGCCTTTTCCACCTCGGGCATGAGTCGATGGATATCCTCGGCGTCAATGGTCTTGAAGGTTTTAACGTAAAGTACACCTTGTTCTTCGTCGAACCACGTTTTATAAGCGTCGGTATTCACTTCTCTCCTTTCAACCATCCAAGGGCTTCCACCTTGGTCTTGAAAAACTTGGACTCCTGCGACTTACCGAACAACGCCAATACGATTTTACCCATCATCCGATTCATCGGGTTAGCTCCAACGACTGCGACTCGATCCAGGTTAAGGGTCTTTCCAATTTCCGCCATTTTCATTTTCGCTTCCTTGCCGATTTGCATAAAGGGGCTTTCTGAGATGTCGGAAATGGCGCTCCGTTCGGTCTTTCCTTCGAGGACTTCATTCAAACGCTCTGTGATCCGATCTACATCGTCGACGGAAATATCCCCTACGTATTTTACCTCCGCTGTCGTATTCTTTTCGTCGTAGTGTACTTTGTGTTTCATTTTTCAATGGTTCCTTTCAACCAGGTAATGGCTTCTTCCTCGGTTTCGAAGAAATGTGATTCCTTTACCTTGCCCAGGATTACCAAGATAACCTTGGCAATCATCCGCGTTACAGGCGAAACACCTATTAAAGCCACCTTTTGAAACTCAAACTTCGGTGCTCCCTTCTGGATGATTCGCCTGGTTTCTCGATCAAGGATAAGATTAGGACTCCGTGAAAAATTGGCAAGTACATTCATTCCTGGATTAGTCCCTAATAATCCCTCGGCTTTCTTCAGGGTCTCTGTTGCATCTTCACACGTAAAATTACCGACGATCTTTAGAACCATAGCTCTTAAGTCGGAATCGAAATGGATACTGTGCTTAATTTCTATACTCCTTTTAGCCAGGCAAGGGCTTCTTGTTCGGTTCTGAAGAATTTGGTCCTTTTCGCTTCGCCCGTAAGTGCTACCACAACCTTAGACATCATTCTGGTCATAGGATCAGCACCGATCATAGCTATCTTTTCAAGCTGGATCTTTTCACCAGCTTTTGCGAATACCGCTCGTGTTTCCTTGTCGAGCTTCGTCATGGATACCCTCGATATATCGTCCACCATGTACCGATGCTTCTTTCCTTCAAGAAGCTCAGCCACGGAATCGATGATTTGACGTGCATCATCGGCATTCACTCGATCGTAGTGTACAATATAGGCCGCTTCAAACTCAGTATTGTAGAAGATCTCATGCCGTAGTGTCCCATCAGGTGTAAGTATTTCATATTTCATTGCTAATCTCCTTTCAGCCAGACCAAAGCTTCTCTTTGGTCAGCAAAAATACGCGTCTCGACTTTCTGTTTGACCGTACCAAGAAAAATCTTGGTCATCATGCGTATCACCGGGGAAGTTATCACAATAGCGGCTCTTGCGTTATCATGGAGGAGAGATTGAACCCTTTCGTCAATGGCTTTGCGGCTTTTACGGTCAAGCATCGGAACCTTCGCCTCCAACATATCAACGAGTGTCATAAGTCTTTGTTCGGGTGTAAACTTAAGAACACGATCACTGACTTCGCTGTAATCAGCGACCGTTGTGTCGCCCATATACCGGACAAAGAGAACTCCCTCTTCTTCGTTAAGCCATACCTCGTGCTTCATCGTTCACCTTCTTTAAACCAACTCAGTGCTTCACCCTCAGTTTTGAAGAATTTCACGATCTCCGACAGACCCATTATTGATATGGCTATCTTGGCAATCATCCTTGTTGCGTGATTCGTACCTACGATTGCACCCTTGTCGATCTTGAAATCTTTTGCATGCTCCTTGAACGCCTGACGCGCCTCCTTTGTTAATAGGCCGGGTGGGTTACTGGATAAATCGCCGATTACGTATCTGCAAGGTTTATCCGCAAAAACCTTGTCCATCTCGGGCATGAGTTGGTGTACGTCAGAAGCAGTAAGCATCGCAAGGGTTTTGACGTAAAGTACACAGTACTCTTCATCGAAGTGCATCGTGTAATTCATCGCTTCGTTTCTTCTTTCAGCCAAGCCAGCGCCTCAGCTTCGGTTTTGAAGAAGCGTCCGGTTTTCACGACTCCCAGTACGTTGAACGCTATCTTCATAACCATTCGAGAGATCCCGGTCACACCGATCACCGCAACTTTGGTATCCGATGTAAATGGCTCGGTTGACTTGGTTACCCTCTGGCGTGTTTCACGGTCCCACGGAACCATGGTCGACATATTGGTCTCGGTAAGATCTATGATAACTTTTTTTGGTTTTCCGCCCTCCCATGTATTGTATGTCCTGTTTATTGCGATGTATCCCTCAGGTGTGATATCCCCCACAATGTGGATGTGAAAAACATCCTGTTCTTCATCGAGATACAATCTATGATCCATCTTTACTCCTTCAGCCAGCAAAGTGCCTCCTCTTTTGTTTTAAAAAATTTTGTGGTGTCAGACCTCCCACTTACGGCAAGGGCAATCTTGGCAATCATACGCAATGCAGGCGAGGCCCCTATTATAGCTCCTTTATCGGAATCCATCTGATTCATTAATTCCTTGTATGAGTTCCGCAGCTCTTTGGTCATGAAACTTGCATCGAGCTGGACGCTTTCCGACATGTCGACCAGGACATAGCGGCGCGGCTTACCTTCGAGCAGTTTTTGAAAACGAGGTAACAACTCGCGCAGTCCTTCACTATCCATCAAACCCAGTATTTTCAGGTAAAGGACTTGGTCCTTATCGTCATAAGACAAAATGAACTTGTCCATGGTTTTATTCCCCTTTCAACCAGGCAAGAGCTTCATCCTCAGCATTGAAGAAGCGTGATTCCTCAATCTTGCCCAGAACGGCCAGAATGACCTTGGCAATCATTCGAGTGACCGGCGAGACTCCGACAAGAGCGGCTTTGCCGAACTTGAACTTCTTTGCTGCATTTTGAATGATGCCTCGGCTTTGTCTGTCCAGGTTGAGATTCGGGCTTTGTCTGAAGTCGGCGAGGATGTTGGTTCCTGAATTATTAGCCAACAATCCGGAGAGTTTCTCCATCATCATTGCTGCATCATCGGCATTCACTTCCCCGATCACCTGCATAACGACTACTTGTGAATCGGAATCGTAGTAGATATTGTGCTTCACGCTACGCGTCTCCTTTCAGCCAGCGAACCGCATCTTCTTTGCCTGCGAAGAATTTCGTTGCATTCAGCTTGCCCAGGGCTGCAGCTGCGGCTCGAGCCATCATGCGTACGATCGGCTTTGCCCCGTATATGGCAATCTTATCTATGACCTTCATCATCTGCACATACTTTCTGAAAGCCTTGCGTGCCGGTTTGTCCAGAATACCCGGCGGATCAGGCGACGTGTCAACCAGAACATGCTTTTTCCCTTCAAGCATATTGTCGAACATCTTTTCTGCTTCCGGCATCATCTCGTGTACGTCCTTATCGGTTAGCATCGTGATTACCTTGAGATACACGGCACTGCATTCTTTATCGAAGCGTAACTCGTAGTTCATTCATTGCCTCCTTGAAATCTCGACAATGCTT
This sequence comes from Caldifarciminota bacterium, assembly GCA_016934635.1. Lineage (GTDB taxonomy): Bacteria > Hydrothermota > Tepidihabitantia > B3-TA06 > B3-TA06 > WJJO01. Next base: position 19,356 of record JAFGSK010000031.1, on the reverse strand, counting down.
CGTAATTCAACTTTACGGACCTCGTTTTACTCGACATACCTAAACCCGCGATAAAAATCTTTGCAATCATCCTCATTACGGATGAATCGACTATTACCGCCGCTTTGTCGAGAGGAAGCTCATTAGTGTGCTTCCTGTACGTTTCCTTACTCAGCTTCCTGATGCTGTCGGCATTCGACAGATCCATAATCCCCGTTCGGGTGTTATTAATGAGTTGCTCTTCCTTCTCCGTCATAAGTCCTCTAGCCTCCTCCCCGGTAAGAGATTTGATAATCTGTGTCCTGGCAATATGATTCTCCTTATCGAACCACACCTTGTACCTCACTTATCTCCTTTCAGCCAGGCCATGGCTTCTTCCCTGGTTTCGAAAAATTTATTCACATCCGATTTCCCGCTTACTGAAATAGCAATCTTTGCAATCATACGAATAACAGGAGAAGCTCCAACTATTGCAGATTTTTCAACGTTCATCTGTTCCATTAATACCTTGTATGAATTACGTACCTCTTTGTTCATAAAATCTGTACTGAACTGAACGCTTTCCGTCATATCGACAAGAACATTACGCAGAGGTTTGCCTTTAAGAAGTTTCTGAATACCTAACTCCAAATCGATCAGTCCCTCTCTATCGAGTGGTCTCAGAACCTTGAGGCTAAGGATTTCGCTTTTATCGTCGTAAGTTAAATTGTACGATTTCATGATATAGCTCCTTATCTTTCAAGGTATAATTTACTTATCCCTCTCTATATCTCCCTTAAGCCATTCAAGGGCCTCTTCCTTTTTCTTGAAGAACGAAGTGCTGTCGGACTTTCCCATTACGGCAACAACCATCTTACCGATCATCCTCGGTGCAGGATGGGTAACGACCATCGCGATTCTTTTCAGATCAAGGTTTTCGCTTCGCCTCTGTATCTGCTTGCGAACCGTTCCACTCAATGTCTGGATAGCCCGGGTAAGATCCACAAGCAGGTAATAGTAATCTTCTGGTTTACTCTTGAATAAATCATCGAGGATATCGAAGGTCTGATCTGCATCCTGAACCGTATACTCCTCAATCACTTCGACCACGCCCACCTCGTTTTCTTCATCGTAATAAACATGGTGCCTCATTTTACCTCTCTTTTAGCCAGGCCAGGGCTTCATCACGGGTTTTAAAATATCCAGTGGGGGTTTTCTTCCTCTTACTGGCCATAACCCTGGCAAACATCCTTACCACCGGATTGGAAAAGACGACTGCCATCTTTAATATCCTTTCATCTGAGTTCTTACCTTGTAGGTAGTCTCTAAAATCCTTATCGAATACCGGTTTTGTCTCGGTAAGATCAACAAGGAAACAATACTTGTCTAGATCCTTGGTCATTTCATCGATAAACTTCCAACCGTCAAGAAGCTCCTCAAGACTCATCGAACTAACCATCTTTACAGTCATTATCTTCTCTTGCGGATCATAGATAAGTTTATGTTCATCGAGCGTCGCCTCGTTCCTTTTTTTATCCACTTTCCACATCTTTATAATCTCCTTTCAGCCATGCAAGAGCGTCTTCCTCGGTCTTGAAAAACCTCGTTTGCTCCGACTTTCCCATAACACCTAAGGCTATCTTTGCAAACATGCGGGTGATTGGACTCGCACCAACCATGGCCACCTTGTCGGTATTTATAGCTGCCGCGTGTTCCTTGTATGCCTTGCGCGCCCGCTTGGTCATTGAGGTTGAGTTTTTATCGTTACTCATATCTACGAGAACTAATCGGCGTGTCATTGTGTCAAGTTCTCGCGCCATAGCGGGCATCATCTCGTCTACGTTCTCCTTATCTATTGATTCAAAGATTATCAGACGAAGTAATCCATGTTCCTTGTCGAGCCTTATCTCATATTTCAATTTTTATCTCCTTTCATCCAGGAAACTGCATCTTCCTTAGTCTTGAAAAATTGTGTAGTCTTTGCCCTCCTCGTTATGGCAATGACGATCTTGGCAATCATCCGAAGTACGGGTGTGGCCCCAACTATAGCCGCTTTATCCGCATCCATCATATTGCCCAATTCCTTGTAAGCGTCACGCATCTCTTTAGTCATTACGCTCGTATCCATCTGAACACTTTCAGACATATCTACAAGCGCATACCTACGCGGTTTCCCCTCGAACATCTTATTGAAACGTGGCATTAGTTCACGAATATTTTCGATTTCCATTACACCCAATATCTTCAGATACAGGATGTTGTCCTTGTCATCGTAGGATAATATGTACTTTTCCATTCATTTTCTCCTTACATACGGATCAGGGGTTTTTCATCCTCAAACCAGACAATTCAACATCACCGAGAGTTTCCTCCCTTTAACCAGGCTAAAGCTTCGGATTCGGTCTTGAAAAAAGCTGAACCCTTGGCGTTTCCCATGGTAGCAATAACGATCTTTCCTATTATCCTGACTGCAGGATTGGTAACTATCATTGCGAATTTTTCCATCTTCATTCTCATCGAAAGATCCTTCATCAGCTTACGTACATCCTTATCCAGATAGGGCGGTGCTTCTCTAAGATCCGCCATAACCAAGATAGTTCTTTTGTTCTTTCCAAGCTCATCCATTTTATCGGTAGTTTCCATCGCGTCCTGGAGGTTGAACGGACCTTTTATCCTTAGGACAATGAGATCATTTTCCTCATCAAAATACAGTTCGTGTTTCACGCTTCTCGTCTCCATATCACCCAGGATTCGATCTTATTCCTATCATGCCTCGTTGGTGTTGCGTATTTCATCAAAACTAATCCTCCTTAAAAATCGCCTACCTAATTCAAGTATAGGCGTGACTCATCTATACGATTTTTTACTTTCTGGCCTCTCTTCCCACTTAATACACTAGCTTATCCTTGCTATGAATCGTACCCTATTACACTCAATCTTAATATAGCAATTTTCATGCCAACTTCATCTTCTCTTTATTGTTGTATATCAACCGATTAAGGTTTCGGTACAATCAGTCTCTCGCGACGATGTCCTGAATCCGTACACCTTTTCGTATAATTAGAAATCGCCACACCCGCAATAACCTACACAACTTCGGTCTCTTTTGATATTTTAATTTGAGTTGTAAATCTGGTAATTATACCTGGTACTATAAGGAACTAACTCTTAGCCTGCCGCCAAATCTGTTTTAAACCTGAGTGGTTTTGACAACATCCTTTGTCTTAACCCAGACAAACGCTTCCTCTTCTGTCTCGAAAAAACGAGTGAGATGCAACTTACCCACCGCACCCAGAATAGCTTTAAATATAATCCGAGCTATCGGTCCTGCACCTATTACGGCTATCTTGTCGTGTCTTTCCCTTCTCTTTGTAACTGCTTTCTCACTGCACTTCTCGCGCTTTTTTACGGGTCTCACGCTGGCTACTTCCTGTTCCGACTGCTGCATAACGCTCCTTTTTCAAAAAACATTCGTACCCCCCGACCATATGAATTTTCCGCTCCTCGTAGCAGATGAAATATGCCTATCCCCTGTTCTTGATTTGTAGACTTTACTGTGCTACTAACGGAGATCAATACCTAATTTACCTTAAGCCTCAGGGTAAGGCAAAGTACCTACGTCTCTTATCTCTCTTGGATAAAGGTACAACCTTCTGTTTAAAAAAACACGGCATTCACCTGCGGCAGGGCATTCAGAAAGAAGGCGTCAGGATAGGACCCATTTCATATCCCAGAAACAAATGAAATCAGGGGATGATAATTAGCTGTCAGTTTTCTTCTTTTTCCTGGAATCGGCACGCAAAATCAGGAACAATCCACCAAGCAAGCTAAAAAAGAGATTTAACGCATCGAAAAGAAGGGCAGTGGCAAGGAATTTATCTTCGAGTCTCTTCTTTAGGTTCTCTCTCTCAACGTTTGATAACTCTACTTTTAAAGGAAACGAGGACAAGACCTTAACGAATGTAACCTCCCTGAGTCCCCATCCTCCCACGGAGATCATCGAAGTGGTATTAACGACAGGCATCGCCACCGCAAAATGTATGACTTTGGGTTTGTAAACCACTGAAGTATCGGTCAAGGTAGCTCCGTTGCTAATCTTATTTTCATCCATTGCTTGGTCACTGTCAGTTCGTCCGCCAATCAGAGAATCAATCCCGGCAACCCTCAGAAAGTCGGCTTGGGCTATCTCTTCTGCATGTTTTTCTTCCTCGACTAAATCCTTTTTCGCGATCCTGGGTAAGGACAAGAACAGGAAAAACCATATACATACGATACTCAACTGCACGCAGAATGAAACAGGCAACGCAGTAAAAAGAGCGCCTTTGTGCTTACGGTAATGAGTTATCGACATGAACGCACCGGCAATCTTTTCGCCCAGGGGATATTTGAATATTCTTATCTTTGATAACCAGGGTGAGATCCATTTGTTTAACCTTTCTGATAGAAACGCAAGGGTCAAGGTTATTGAAACTGCAAACATCCCGGCAAAGATGATAAAATAAGTGAAAACACCGCTCATAATAGTATACGGGATACTGACAATGAACCCAAAACCGAATACGGCTATGAAACCTATCATACGGTCGGTCCAGACTATCGAGAAAGCCACACCCTTTCCCTCGTGTCCTCCGGTATCCATGACACGGTAAACATCCCCGCCGATGGTCGTAGGCAGGACGTTGTTGAAAAGCATATGGATAAGCACGCTGCGATAAAGGTAGAGGAAGCCGTAAGGATGTTTTCTGGCACGCGAAAGTATGTACCAGCGCAGGGTAATAAAACCCATGAAGGCAAGAAAGGCAACAAAAGCCATTGCAACCCAGAACAGATTGGGATATGGATTGGTCATCACTTCCCATGCTTTAGGCAAATCGAACATAACTATGACGTAGATTATGGCGGCTATAGCTATTACAATCCTTATCCAGAGGAATAAGCGCTTACGGGTCTTTTCCTTCAACTGGACCTTTCCTGCTCAACTGCGGTCAGAAGCATTCTCTCAACCCTTCCGGCAACCTTATCCCAGGTCAACGTCCTGGCCCATTCAAGATTCGCCTGCCCCATCTTCCTACGCAGCTTCTCATCTGTCAGAAGTTTCTGGAGGTAGTCGGCCATCTGGGAAATGTTCCCGTGTTCATACAGGAACCCGGTCTTGCCATCGATTACGGAATCTGAGAGTCCGGGCACACGGGCAGCAACCACAGGGGTTGCGCAAGCGCCTGCATCGGTAGCTAAAAGCCCCCAACCTTCTTTGACCGAAGGTTGAACTGCAACAGCCGCTCGTTGATATAATTTCACTATCTCGTGTAACGGAACCCAACCTAACATCTTTACTCTATTCTCTATACCCAATTTATTTATTAATCTCTTGAGATTATCTTCTTCTTCACCCGTACCCGTTATCTCACAACTACAATCAACTCCTCTCTCCTTAAGTTCCTTCATCCCGTAAAGAACGTGGTCAATACACTTGTAGCGCATGAGACGCCCGACCGATACTATAAGTCTTTCCCTTTTTCTGAACCCGGGCTGAAAAACAGGAAGAACACCTACTTGTAAAACCTCTATACGCTCCCTTTTCATACCCATTTCAATTAACTCCTCTCGACCGGAATCACCAACGCATCCGAACAACCCTTTCCCGTAAATCCTGGGAATAAGCCTTTCGGTCCAGTAAACGTATGATCCGGCAAGGATATTGGTCTCCTTAAAAATATCCTTACGGAAAACATGCATTACTATGCCAACCACGGGTGTGGAACCTGACCACAAGGGGGTGTAAAAGGGAATTTTGTTCAAGTCATCCAGAATAACGTCAAAATCGTTGTTTCTTATGAAATTCCTTATGGGCATCCCATAAAGATGATAATTGAAAGTGTTCCTGGAGCCTGTCCTTATAACCTTAATGCCGTCAAGTACCTCCTTGTGAGGTGCACCGGGATAACCATGTCCTAGGAGCGTTATATCATGCCCCCATTCAACTAAACGCACAAGAATTTCTTTGAGATAGAACTCAGCTCCACCTTTCTGCGGAGCCTGCCAATCCTGCCAGTTGATGGCAAGTATCTTCAGCTTTCGGTCCTGATTCATTTGTATTCCTAGATTTGTTTCGGACATTCCCTTCAAATAATCTAGGAAATCTGCCAGGAATCGCCTTCCTTAACAAATTCAACATTATTGAGAATTTTCGCCTTCTTCTTTGTGAAATATTCTATACACTTCTTCTCCATTTCTGCTACCTTTACATCGTCGTGTCCGGGATCCATATGAGTTATAAGCAAGCTCTTGGCTCCACATGCAACTGCCTGATCAACGCATAGTTCAGGGTTACCATGACCAAAGGTTTGTGTAAGCCCAGCTAGCTGTTCGGCCGTGTACTGACCATCCAGCACAATTAAATCAACATCTTTGCACAGGGTGTTAATCTTGTTATTCGTAAATGCAAATGGTTCGTTGTCAGTACAAAAGGCGATAGAAGAACCCATGTAATCCACTCTATAGCCAAGGCAACCGTTAGGATGATGAAGAGGGACAGTTGTAATCTTGATTATTTCTTTTAAAGCATAGTTCTCCGGATCTTCAATATCTGCCAGAGGCTTGTATACGTAATCTTCACCGTTCACTACGTAATAAAAAACCTCAGAAAACATCCGGTTATGGGCACGGTATTTTTTATTTGCAGGCAACAATCCGTGTGGTACCGGGAAGTAAGGACTGGCCTGCTGCTCTTCGAGAGCCTGCAGAACAACGTTCTTCAGAGGATCAACGTTTTCCCTGCCTTCTGGAGTAAACCCGTGAATGTAAAAAGTGTTCTCCTTGATATAAAAGGGAACGCAGAATCCAATCCCCTGGATGTGATCGGAATGATAATGTGTTAAAAGGAAGATAAAAGATTTCCCAATCTCTCCTTCCTTCATAAGATAATTGCCTAATGGGCGTGCTCCCGAACCCATATCAATAATGATACGGAACGGTCCTGCCTCCAGATAATAACAAGTTGTATTACCTCCGTAAATCGATGTATTGAAATCTCTGGTTGAGGGAGAAGGTAGACTCCCTCGTGCTCCGAAAGAGTGAAGCTTCATAATACGCCTTCCTTTGTTTTATTCATATCAGATGTTTATCAATTTCATTACTTACACATCCGTAGTGTTATATTTAAGTTCACACCCATATAAACGATTTCTTTCTTCTAATCGACTATTCTGGTCACCGAATCTTACAGTATCCAAGATTCTACTTCTTAATAACATCATATGAATTCTATTCACTATTTAATAGTGGAAATCCAAATATCACCTGCACTTCTAATTCAACTAGGCTCGCTCGACCTTGCCAGCCTTGATGCACTTGGTGCAAACGAGTATCCTGCGGACTTTACCGCTTTGGCGTACCTTTACCCTCTGCAAGTTGGGTTCAAAACGGCGGTTGGAGACCTTGTGGGAATGTGAAACCTTGTGTCCTTTCTGGGCTCCTTTACCGCAAATCTCACAAACTCTAGGCATCAATCCTCCTTGAGGCTGCATGGAGTAACCATTTCTCCAGACAACGTGTAATATTAGTTCTGTCCGATTTAAGTCAAGCATTAAGTTTATCTCTGGTGAAAGAAAAGTCAACCATTGAACTTGCTTCTTCTTTATCCTGGCTAGGCTTTGGACCATAAGCTACTATTGCGAACATCAGATTCACCTTGTGGTCTTTGTATGCTCTTTGTCCTCTGTGCGCTCTATGTATCAAAATCTCCTTGATGGGAATTCACATTCCCACGGAGAATATGCGGGAACTGCACGAGAATGGTTCTCGAGTTTTATCTCCATTCCCCGATTAATACAAAAGGCCCCCAGAAGAATGGGTGACTATACTTCTCGCTATGTATTAGCTTCTGCTGAGCCTTACGCAGTGCTTCGGATTTCGGATTAGCCTTGAGTGCCTCGTAGAAGGCAACCATGAACTCCTTGGTGGACTCGTCCGCAACAGGCCACAGGGTGGCAACGATTGAAGGCGGGCCTTCCATGGCAAGGGAGAAGGCCTTGGCCATGCTCTCGAACTCGAGACCCGGTCTGTCCGAACCGAGGGCGGTCTCGCAAGCGGAAAGTGTAACGAGCTTCATGTCTGTCCACGACTGGCCCGAGATCTCCGCAGCTGTCCAGTGGCCGTCTGTCTCGGCTGTCCGGGCAAGCATGATGTAGGATTCCCAAGGGCTTTCCGTATCCAGGATGCAGTGGGTGGCTAGATGCAGAGCCTCGTTCTTCGGAGTAGACGCTTCGAGTTCGGTTTCGGTGGCTTCAGACCCTTTTAGTATGGTCGAGTTGGGGTAAAACTGCTCGATGGATGAAACCTCACCCTCTGCAAAAGGAAGATTTGCACCCATCGGGTTACCCACGAGGAGAACGGACGAAGGTCCGGTTCTGGTATCCTCCTTGCGGCGCAGGATGCACTGTAGAAGCTCGGTCGATGTCAAAAGGTTCCAGTTGAAGCGCTCGGTAAGGAAGACGCCTTTTTCGCTGCTTTTTTCGCTGCTTTCTTCGCCACCTTCCTCGTTATCGAGCAGCGCGCCCCACGGAAGATAGTAGAACTGGCCTGATGGAATGAATGTTACGATCTCTGCTCCTTCGAGTTCGGTCTCGAACGGTTCTATAATGTAATCGTATAACGTTGAAAGCACCGATGCCAAAGGTAGAACTTCTTCGGTATATTCCTTGCTACCGTCGTCAATCCAACTCCAGCCAAGAAGCATACCCTTCTCGTAAAGCTCTTGAGCCTTTGTGTCGCTGCACAGTTCCCGACATTTGGATACCAGAAAGTTCAGCGAATCTTGGGTTACCGGGACCGTCCTGATCTCGTATCCTTCTTGCGATACGAGAAACAGGTAAAGCTCTTTCTCGCCCGAGTAGATCATGAGAAGCTTCTGCCCTTCGGGCAACTCGCTCCGAAGTACACCGATGTCCGTAGGATTCACTCGTACTGCAAAGGCGTAGTCGGGATCGGACTGTATCTGTGCGGCTACGGTGAAGTACTCCTCCTTTGTACGGGCCAGGCTCTCGGAAAGGTCGGCTATGACTTCCTCGTCGCGCAAGGAGTCGGGTTTTGCCTGCTCATCAGCCAGCTTCTCTTCGATATCTTCGACCTCGGTGGCAAGCCTCTGGCTCTCGTCAAGGTTCTCCTTCATCTGGCCCGTACCCAGGTCAACATCGTAGCGCTCCTCGAACGCCTCCTTGAGTTCCTTGAGCTTTGATCGTTCAATATACCCGAACGCCTCCTCGGTCCTTCCTTCCTCTAAAAGGAGCGATATCAACGGCTGATATTGCTCGGACACCTTGCGCAAGGCTATCTCCAGCTGTTCTGCGGTTTGGATCCGCGATAACGAAGCCTCGAGCAACTCAACAGATTTTTCCAGGTAGAATAGGGCCGAATCCCGCTCTTCCATGTTCTTGTATGTGCGCCCGATAAGGTTGTATGTTACTGCCAGCGCAGGGTGATCAGGAGCGAGTCTTTCCTGCTGAATCTCGAGTGCCTTGTGAAAGTTGCCTATCGCCTGCTCGTAGAATCCGTGCTTGTCGCAGAGCGCGCCTATACGTATGTGGGTGAGCGCTATCTCCGGATGCCGCGGTCCCAGGCTGATGCGGCGTATTTCGAGTGCCTTGCGAAAATGGTTCAATCCTTCCCTGTAGGAACCCTGTTCTACGTAAATGAAGCCTATCTTCATGTGGGCTTCCGCGACCGCAGGATCATCAGGCCCGAGCGAATTCACCCCAATCTTTAAGGCCTGTTCGTATGCTTGGAGAGCTTCGTCGTAGGCCTCGGCAAGCGCGTGCGCATTTCCGAGACTCGCAAGGCTCAAGGCTGCAAGCCTTGCCTGGCCTTTGGGAAGCTCTTTGCACAGTTCGAGAGCTGCTTCGGCCCGCTCCTTGGCTTCCCGGGCATCGCCTGCACGCAGGTAGGCTTCCGATGCCCTGTTAAGCATCAGGCACCATTCGACGGAGTCGCAGGATCGCTTTGCATCCTCGATCTTGCCTTCGAAAATCTCCGCTGCTTCGGCATATCTCCCCCACTTCATGAACCTTTCTGCTTCCTTGAGCGTGGAGTCCGTTTCGGCAGAAGCGTACGTCCTGAGACCCAACCTGCCGGTCCGTGCAGTGATCACAGAAGGTACGATTGAAAGAACTGCGATAATTATTAAAAGTCGCTTATTCATTACTTCTCCTTCTAGTGGAAAATCTTATCCGGTCATATTGATTTGTCAAGATTTCATCACAGCGAACGGAGCGCAGGCTCTCAGCCTGTACCGAATACCCTGAGAGGGTGTTCTCCGTGCGTTTTCTTTATAGAAAAACAGCGGAGCGAAGGCTCTCGGCCCGCCCCGAATACTTCCTCGATGATGATAGTCTTTCGACTCAAGGTCATGACCTGTCATGACACCCTGAGAGGGTGTCCTCCATAAGACCTTCCCCCGACGGTCGAAGACGCTTGTCCGGACACTGAGATTATTCCGCAAGTGTCATTGCTAGAAGTGCGACTCTAGGAGTCGTCACGACGAAGCAATCTCAAGGTCTTCGTGGTTTTCCCCCTCAACTTGGGTAGAGAAAAAAAGGTGAGGTCGATTATAGCAAGGCCAGGGTTCCGCTACCCCCGCTCCAACTCGTCCACCCTGCGCTTGTACTCGACGTTCGGGGTCTTGCGGTAAATCTCGCGGTAAAGATCCAGCGCGTTCATCCTGTAGGCGTTATTGTCGGTGGCCTTGAACAATTCGTAGTAAAGCTCGGCAACCTGGGAATCCTCCTCGGTATTCATCATCATGTTCTCGAGTATCGCCACCCCGCCTTTCTTGTCGCTTCCGGCAAGCACCTTTGCCCCGAGTACCCTTCCGCGGAAGATAATGTCGTCCCGCTTCACCTCGTTAGCGAGGTTCAGGGCCTCGTTATTAGTCTCGACCGCGTCCTTCATGTCCCCCATCATGTAATACAAATCCGCCTTGTTAAAGAAATAGCCGCTCAACTCGTATTTCAGTTGAAGCTCCTTGGCGATCTCTATGGCCTTGTCAAAGTACTTTTCGGCCTTCTTGTACTCCCCGCGGTCCTTACAGATAACCCCGACGTTGCTCGCGATGATGCTCATCCCGTACCGGTCGTTCAATTCGTTGGCAATCTTGAGCTGAGTCTTATAGAATTCCAAGGCACGGTCATATGCCCCCTGATAGTAGTAGATGTTTCCCATGTTGCCCACCGCTACACTCATTCCTCTCTTATCGCCCAGTTCCTCGGCGATCCTCAATTGTTCCTGGTAACACTTCAACGCCTTGTCGTAGTCCCCGATCTCGTCGAACACGAAACCGATATTACCTATTGCCTCACCCACCGCATGTTTATCCCCCAGGGCTTCCGCGATATCCCTCTTCTTCTGATAGTAGTCGAACGCGCGCTCGTAATCGGCCTGATAGAAGTACACCCCGCCCATATTGCCCAGGGCGTCGGCCTGGGCCCTCTTGTCCCCTCTTTCCGTTGCCGACTCGAGATACTTTTCAAAACAATCCCTTGCCTTGACGTAATCACCCTGGTTGGCGTACAACGTTCCCATGCTGCTTTCTGTTTTGCATATCTCCAACGCATCTCCGAGCTCGTTCACAATCGCGAGTTTGCCTTCGTAGTACTTCATCGCTTCCTCGTAGTTGCCCCTGTAAAAGCTGACGCTTCCCATGTTATCCAATGTCCTACTCATTCCGCGCTGGTCGCCCAACTGAATGTAAAGCTCGTAGGAGGTTTCAAAGAGTGCAAAGGCCTCGCTGTAGGCGCCCTGGTCGCGTAAAAGCTCTGCAAGATTGTTCTCGCTTTCGGCGATAAGAACCTTGTTACCGAGTTCGTTCGCCGACTGCAGGTTCTCGCGGAATACGTCAGCGGCCTCGTCCCATCTGCCTACGAGTTGAAGTATCTCGCCCTTGCGGTTGCGTATCACTATCTCTTCGTCTTCGTTTACGATGTATTTGAGTAACCTGTCGTAAAGGTGAATCGCGTCTTCGTTGCTGCAGTTCTCTCTGGCCCAGTCGCCGGCTTTCCTCAAGTATTCACTAGCCTTTTCAGTGGTCTCGGCATTCTCGTAGTGAAAGGCAAGATCTGCGTAGTGAACCGCATTACCGGCATAAAGACGCTCGATTGCCTCGGCCGCTGAAAGGTGCAGCCTGCGGAGTCTGGAACGCAGTTGCATGTTGTATGCGGCGTCCCGCAAAAGGGCATGCTTGAAGATATACATGATTTCGGAAACCGAGGACCACAATGTCTCGGTCTCACCTTTCAGGAGAAGACTCGTCAGGTCCCTCTCTTTGAGAATAGTGGAAAGTACGTTTATGTCGAACTCCATGCCAAGTACCGACGCGGTCTGGACGGTTTCTTTGAGTTCAACCGAAAGCCTGTCCAGTCTGGCTACGAGTATGGATTTTATCCCTTCAGGTATCTCACCTTCCCTGCTTACAAGGACATATTTCTCCCCCTTCAATTCGATAAGCTTGTTTTCCTCCAGATAGCGACAGAACTGTTGAATGTAAAAAGGATTACCTTCGGTTCTCGAGAGAACGAACTCTGCAAGAGTTTGACTCACCGGCTTGCCCATTTGATTCTGAATGATCACCGCCACATGATCCGGATCGAGCTTCTCAAGCAAGACTTCCTTGGATGATACGTCCGGATCAACGGTCAAGACAGGCTTTGCGCCATCGTCCGTCAAACGGCTCGAGGCGAAGATAATTATGGGGAAATCGTCTATCTTCCTCGTGAGTGTGGCTACGACCTTATGGGAATCTGCATCCAGCCATTGAATGTCCTCGATGATGAAACACACCGGATCAAGCAGACTCAGCGCTTTAAAAAACTCCTTAATAGCGAAAAGGGTATTCTCGTATCTTCCCTTGGCGTCCAACTCCTCGAAAAGCGAACCTTGCCATTGTAATCCCAGGAGCCCACCAAGTACTGTCTTGGTCCGGGTGAGTTCCTTGAAAACCGAAGTAGCACGAGCATCACGCATCTCTTTGATCTTTGAGGAAAGCTGCTTCCAGGTTCGTTCAAAGTAACCCTTGTTCTCATCCTCAGTGGCTAAATCCGACTGTCCGAAGTAGTTCCTCAGAACGTTGATGAACGGCTCCATGCTTTTATGCAAAACACCTTCTGCGGTCATGAAGAATGTCTTAAACTTCGGACCCAGATTGTGTGACAGCTCGTATAGAAGTCTGGTCTTACCGATCCCGGCTTCCCCGTATACATATACAACTCCGCCGAATTTTCCCTTAAGCGCTGGCGCTGTTGCCTTTTTGACGGTCGAGAACTCGTCCTTCCTTCCGACCATCTCGTCTGCAAAAACCAACCCTTCCTTAGCCTTGCTCCGTCCCAAAAGCTCGAATACCTCTACCGGTTTGGATTTGCCCTTAAAGGTTAATGCTCCCCTGGAATCTATCTTGTACCTGCGACCTGCCCTTGCTTTAATCTTGTCTGAAACCCAAATCTTACCCCAGTCTGCACGACTCATAAACCTTGCCGCGGTATTAACCGTGTCCCCCAGAACGGTATAGGTGCATCTTAGATTACAGCCTACGATACCTGCGTAAACCGATCCAAGAGACAGTCCGGCACGAATGTTGGAATCGGACTCTTCCCTCAAGGCAAGCATAAAGTCAAGAGCCCGCTCGATGTTGTTTTCAAAAGATTGAGGGGCGCCGAACAGAACAAATACAGTCGGACCTTTATCTGCAAAATCCAACCCGTTGAAGTATCCTCCAAAGTTATCCGCCTTATCCAGTACGCTGGTTATAAATTTATCCAAGGTTCCGAAATCGCGTGGTGGTCTAAAAGAGACAAAGATGGAAACCACGTCTCGGAACTCACCGCTAAGTCCTGAAGATATTACCTCTTCAGGTGTAAAGTATGAAACGATCTCTTCGGAAACCTCTTCGGCCTCCTCATTTTTCCTTCTGGCTTTAGCAGGCGCTACGTCCAACTTGAAAAAACCCGTTTCCACTTCCTCAATCTTTGGAGAGATGATCTCACGCAGCATCTTGTTCATGATAATCTCTCCAGGTTTTGCCAGTTTGGCAGCAGCGATACAACTCTCCACAGCTTCTCCTTTGAAGAAATACGCCCGGTGGTGCTTGTGACCGACAATACCCCATTCAACTTTCCCAAAAGAAAGCCCGATACGAGCCGAGAGTCGAAACTCCTCGTACTTTTCCTTCTGAAGGCCCTGCCTTCGGAAGATAGAAGAGAATATCTTCTGGATGTCAAGGGCCACAGAAGAAACCTCCTTGGCCGCCTCCGAAGGAAAGATTGCGGTAAAGGAATCGCCGCCAAAACTCGATATGTAACCCTCTTTCCCGTATATGCTATCGATAACTACGTTGAAGATCCGGTTAACCACGAAGGAAAGGGTTTCGGCACCCCGTTTCCCGTACCCCATTAATTTTTCGGTAATGGAAGTAAATCCTGATATATCTACGAACATAGTTGCCGCATCGAATTCCCCGTGATAGATATTTTTCCTGTACTGATTATGAATAAATCTGGGTATGAGATTCTTCATTTAATTTTCCTATCAGACCAGTCAGCTCCTTGGTCTATCAATGCGGCACACCAATCATCTGTACTCCTCTCTGATCCTAATGATTATACCCGGTTAAATCGTTGATGTCAAGATTGCTGTGGTTAAAAAACCCCTGGAGAGGCAGGGACGCACTCTCCAGGGGAGGGGGTGAGGGAAGGGAGGTGTGTTACGGGAATTTCCTTTGGATACAAAGTATGCTCACCAATACCTTCATCTCCATTCCTTTAGCTTACTTCCTAATAATAGTCATATTTTCGTGGATGTCAAGCCCTTTCAGGGTATTTAATCTTCCATTTCACTGGGTCGGTAACCGATCCGGTGATAAGGATTCACTACGCTGGACGCCACGTTCTTAAGATGAGCACTTACGCGTTTTATATATCGGGACATCAAAGCCGCAACTATTCCCTCTTTTGATGAGATCTTCGTATTCTCAATGAGCTTGTTCATAAAGGTATCTGCCTCTTTGGCAAGGTCGGCCTGATCCTGCATAATTTCCCTCGCCCTGTCAGCATCACTTTCAGTAAGCGCCTTCTTGGTTGCAGAAAACATCTTCTGAACACGGCTTGCTAAGGGCTCCAAGGCCTTAAATTGCAGCCCGCATTGATCACCAGTGCAGTGTTCTGCAATCTCATCCAGATTCTTGGCATAGTCGCCGATGCGTTCGAGATCTATAACGAGAATCGAGAGTACGAATGAGGCATTGATGTTCTGGGCCGGGTTGATTGCCAGATGCTCGAGTATACGCCTGCGGATAGCAATCTGTAGTTCATTAAGCTGGCGGTCAATCTTATACAAATCCTCGACCTTGCCAGAGCCTGAGACCATCTCCCATGCGGTGGAGAACATATTCTGTGCGATATCGAACATCTTGAACAAATCTTCCATACACATCTTCAAAAGCCCTGAACCCTTCCATATTGTTAAAAGATTCTCCATGTTTACCTCCTAAGTAAAAGGATCAATCCCAGGGGGATCAAAAAGAAGATAACAACTACGTATACTATAGCCGTCCAGCGCTTCCATGCAACCATCTTACCGAGCCAGCGAGCAAGGGAAATGGGTACTATCCTCAATGGATACCAGAGGATAGTGCCCGAGATGTTGAAAAGCATATGCGCAAAAGCGACCTGAATGGCTATCGGCTCTCCTGTCACCAGCGAAGCGAGGATTGCAGTAACGGTCGTCCCGATATTTGCCCCAAGCGTATAGGGAAAGACCTGCTCCAGGGTCACCAGCCCTGCTCCGGCAAGGGGCACGACAAAAGAGGTTGTGACCGATGAGGACTGAATCACCGACGTAATGACCAAAGCCAAAAGGAACGCCCTTATCGGCCCGCCGAAGAGGTACCTGTCCACGAACACTTCGGTTTTCGAACCGACAACCTTTCGCATCCCGTCGACCATGAACTTGAGACCGAAGAAGAGAACCACGAGGGCGACGAGGAGTGTTAGGATGATGGACACGGTATCGGCGGCTCTTGCGTGAGCGGGATTGGAGATGGCTAGTTTCGTTAACGCACCTATGCCTTCCTTTACGAGATTCGCCACCGGGTCGACGATGAACTTCAAAGGACTGAGGAACTTGAATCCGCCGATGCCTGAAAACCCTTTAGCCATGAAACCCGAAACCTTTTCCAGTGGATGGAAGAAAATCTCAATGGGCAGAAATATTATTACTGAAAGCTGATTGAACATGTCGTGCACCGTAGCCACCGGAAAAGCCCTGAAAAATTCCTCTTTCCTGGATATGTGAAATAGAGATACCATAAGATTGGTCACGGTTGTCCCGATGTTGGCTCCCATCACTATGGGTATGGCATGCCCGGGGGTAAGTGTTCCCGCGGCCACGAGGCAAACCACCAGCGAAGTCGTGGCCGAAGAGCTTTGGATTATTGCGGTTACGAATATCCCGATAAAGAGTCCGATCAACGGGTTGTCGGTAAGGCTTAAGAGAAACGTCGCGAAATCCTGAAAGCTCTTCAGTGTACAGGAAATGGTCTGGATGCTTAAAAGGAATCCGTATAGAGCAACTATGAAAATCAAGATATCGAGAGTTCTCTTTAAAGGCGCAGGCAGTGGCTTTGAAGGAATCCTATTCTTACTAGCCAAGCCTGAATTCCTCAATAACTTTATAAATCGGACCCTGGGGCGTCAGGATGCTCTGATAAAGAGTGAAGGTGGATGCGGGAAACCCCAGATGTTCAGGCGGCTTGAAATCATCGACAGGGAGCGGGACAGGATTGCGCAGCCTGGCAAGTGTAATATGCGGGTGGTAGGGTTTTCGCTCCGGTTCGAAACCAGAATTTACGAGATTCCTTTCGAGGTTGTTAAATATCTGTCCGGCATCTTCTGCACCCCTGGCAAGACCCCACCAGAAAACGCGAGCCTTTCTGGAATTCGGGAAAGCCCCCAACCGTCCCAAAATAGTTGAAAATTGTTTGACCGCTTTCGCCGCCTTACTCGCAGCAGAGGAGATTTCAGGAATCCTTTTCTCGTCCACTTCACTCAGAAACCTCAAGGTGATATGCAGGTTTTCTTCCTCGACCCACTTCATTCTCGGAAGACTGGATCGTATGTTGTCGGTAAATCCCTTGACTTCTCTTCTTATCTGCGCAGGCAGGCCGATGCCGAAAAACGCCCGCATCAACCGAAGTATACGTTCTCACCGGATGGTGTCAAGAAAAAATGCCCCAAGAAGTACCGACGTAACTTCCTGGGAACCCCGACTCGATGCACGTATTAAGGATTACTCCTTTGTCGTGTGGTACTGACCATTTTCTATTCATGGATACCATCTTTTCTCCGCATCTTCTCAGTAATGCATGCAAGTATAAATAGTATGAAGAACTCGCGCACGGAGCGCACCCTCTCAGGGTGCCGACTATTGACACTCCTGCAGGCTGAAGCCTGCGCCCCGTTCCTTCTTCTCTGGGGAAGGAAAGGTTTAACTGATTCCCAACACTTTCCTAGCCAGTTGAACGCCCTCAATCATGTTACGGAGCTTCTCGTACGTCACCTCCCACGTTCTTGTTCTGAGCCCGCAGTCAGGCGAAACCATGATTCGCGCAGGGTCGCCGATGACGTCGACCGCGTATAGGATTCGGTCGCGAACTAGCTCCGGCGGTTCGATGAAGTCGGTATGGATGTGCAAAACACCCAGTCCTACGACGAAGGATGTGTTTTTTAGATCGTGCAGGATTTCGTAGCCGAAGCGTTTGTCCGCAGTTGTGCCGAGTTCCTGGGAGTCGCGGTTGGCATACTCCAGGTGAACCTCGTCGAGGATTCCTTCCAGCTCTTTCAAGTGCGGGAACAGAAGCATATAATCAGAGAAGCAGATGTGGATGGTGAAAAAGGCCTTTCCTGCAAGGTCACCGATGCTTTCGGCAACTGAGCCAATGAACTCCGGTATCTCGTCGCGTTTGGTGGTTGCCGCAGGTTCGTCTATCTGAAGGTATTTAGCACCGGCCTCGTGCAAGGACTTCAGGGTCGGGTAGATGGTTTCCTGCGACACGTCGACAAGGAACTGAGAGCGCGCCTTTCTGCGCCGCTCGTGAATGTCAGCCGCTCCGGGCGTCAAATCCTTAACGTAGTTCTCGTCGAATGACCAGTCCACGATGGTGTAGGCGCCTGTCACAGGGACTTTTAGGGGGTTGCGGGCGATACCGGCCATCATCTTGTATTCCTCGGTGTGCAGGTCTTCTTTTAGTCCGGGCTCGCCGACACAACTTGCCTTGCGGTAGTACTTGTTGTCGAAGCTGCGCACGTGCCCGCGGAAGCGGAAGCCCGACATCCGCTTGACAGGATGCTCGTACATCTCCACGCGCTGCTGCTCCCCGTCCCAGACAAGGTCGAGCCCGGCCTTCTCCTGAAGCCTTATCCCGTAAAGGGACGAGAACCGCCTGATGCGATCCTTTTCCTCTTTCGAGAAATCCCTACGCTTTGAGAGAAGCTCTAACAGTTCTGCCGTCTCTTCTATTTCGAGCCTTCTCCCCCACGCCTCCGCCTTCTCGATATCCGCATCGGTCAATGCGAGATTGCGGAAAGGCTTCACCCTCCACGAGGGCTTTGCCATCGATCCTACCTCGTGGGTTGTTAGTGGAGTTAAGGATCGGTGTGTTACGGGTTTCACTGCATCACCTCCTTGAGTGCGTCGAGTTTGGCATCTGCTGCCACCCGAGGCAGAAGCTCAGCAGGTCCTGCAAACGAAGCGAACACCCGGGCCGGGTCGATGTGTCCGAAGACCGAGTTGAAGAAATCTCTGAGTTTATCATTCTCCTCGATATGAGTTGAGTCGGTGGCAACTGCACCTGCAATCAAGAGCTTGCCCGCAGGAAACCTTGAGAGTATACGCTCGACTGAGTTGGCGTAGAAGTCGATGCCGAAGCCTGAAACCGAAAGCGAGTAGAGGAATTCAAGTTCAGCGGACATGTCGAAGAACGCGGTGGTAAGTATCACCGGGGTATTGGAGTAGCTGGAAATCTGCGCAAGGAAGTCCGAGCCGAGCTTGCGTTCCTCCTTGGAAAGGTCGGCAAATCCGATGGAAGGCTCGAAGAATATCATCATCTTATTCGGCAGCTTCATCAGCCTTCTGGCTACCGTATCCAAAATCGCGGCGATTTGTGGGTACTCGATGCCGCGCGAATATCGCTTGAACGTGTACAGAAACGGCATCGTGAAAACGAGTGCGGAATCTGCAGAGTACATCCCCCCTGCCATGAAATACCGCTCGACCCAGTCGTCCAGTTTACCCTCATCGATAAGTCCGATGCCAGACGAGGGTTGTGTTGCGGGTGTTACGGGTGTTACGGGTGTTACGGGT
>JAFGSK010000030.1 GCA_016934635.1 Caldifarciminota bacterium | reverse complement strand
TTGCGCTTCGTAAAACCTTCCTGTTTTCAATCCCTCTATTCTGAGTAAACCGATATCGTTCAGGAAGATTATTTTTGAGGAACGGCGACCCCTTGACACGCTCGTAACGTCGTATACAATAGATTATGCCGCAACGAGGTCGTGTGTGGGCCGAGATCGACGTTGATGCTCTGGTGCACAACTACAGGCGGATAAGAGAAGTCGCCGGGCAAGCGCGCATCCTGGCCGCAGTCAAGGCCGAGGCCTATGGCCACGGCGGCCGCGAGGTCGCAAGGGTCATAGAAAACCTCGGCGCCGAGAGCTTCGGCGTTGCGTCGGTAGAGGAGGGGATCGACCTGAGAACGAACGGCCAGATACGCAGGCCCATAGTCATACTCTCGCCCCCGCCTTACCGGGAGATCGAGGCCATATTCGACTACAACCTTACCCCGAACGTTACCGAGGAAGGGTTTGCCAAGGCCCTTGCCCAGGAAGCCAACCGCCGCGGCAAGGTGATTGGCGTTCACGTCGAGGTGGACACCGGGATGGGCCGGACCGGGGTGAGCGCTTCCACCGCACCGGCCCTGATAAGCCTGGTGGCGAACAAGCCGGGTCTGAGACTCGAAGCGGTGTTCACGCACTTTCCCGCAGCCGAGACCGACGAGGCGTTCACAAAAGCCCAGATTGCGGAGTTTGATACACTTATAGAAAGATTGAAGAGCGAGGGGATCCAAGTCCCTGCCCTGCATTCGGCGAACTCGGCCGGTCTGTTCCGGTATCCAGATTCGCGCTACGACATAGTCAGGCCGGGGCTTGCGCTTT
This sequence comes from Caldifarciminota bacterium, assembly GCA_016934635.1. Lineage (GTDB taxonomy): Bacteria > Hydrothermota > Tepidihabitantia > B3-TA06 > B3-TA06 > WJJO01. Next base: position 105,602 of record JAFGSK010000030.1, on the reverse strand, counting down.
ACGGGATCGAGCCTGAGGGCTTTGAAGGTAAACTCGGTCTCAAGCCCGTAATGACATTAAGGGCACGGATCGTTAATCTCAGGACGATGCCGAAGGGCGTGAGCATAAGCTACGGACGCACGTACGTTCTGGAGAAGGAGACCCTGGTTGCCACCCTGTCCGTAGGTTACGGCGACGGGTATCCGCGGGCGTTATCGAACAAGGGCGAGGTGCTTTACCACGGCAGAAGATTTCCGATAATCGGCACGGTGTGCATGGATCTCTTGATGGTTGACCTCAAGGAGGCCTACAGGGCGAAGATAGGCGACGAGGTTACCCTGATGGGCACGGATCAGGAAGCGGTAATCACTGCAGACGAGGTTGCGGCCTGGGCGGACACGATTTCCTACGAGATAACCACACGCATAAGCCCCAGAGTGCCGCGCATTTACAAGACATCGAAGCGCATCCTGGGAACGCGCACCCTCCTGGGATCGTCAGCTGAGCTGTGAATCCGTATATGAGCGAAGAAGATAAAAAAGAGAAGAAGCCTAAGAAGACTCCGACGAAGAAGGCGACCGAGGCAAAGATGGTGAAAGAACCTGAGGCCGCTGCCGATTCCAGAGCCGAGTTGAAACAGGCTAAAGAGAGCGCCGATCCTAAGATCGGAGCCGAGCCAAAAGACGCGGCAGAACCGAGGGTTGGTGCTGATGCTGTGGGCGGGCAGGAGACTGGAGCCGAAGAAGAAGCAGAAGCTGAGGCTCGAAAGCACGATCACAAGTACCATGAGCCGCGGTTTATGGATGTCGTGTTCTCCGTGAGCGCAGGCGCTTTGCAAGGGCTGGGACTCGGGATACCTGCAGCTGACGGCAAGAAGTTCGAGCCTAACCTTGAGCTTGCCCGGTACTCTATCGACATGCTTGAGCTTTTGAAGATCAAGACCGAGGGGAAATTGGAAGAGAAAGAAAGGAAGTTTTTAGAAGAGATGCTGCATAGTTTGAGAGTAAGATATTTGGAAGTTGCCAACCAATCCAAGGAGGCACAATGAGTGAGGATTATGGTGCCGAAGTCCAAACCCTTAAGAAACATTTTCCCTTCGATCGGCTGAAGGCTGATGAATTAACTTTGTTGTGTAAGTCAGGGCAGGTAAAGGATTATTCCAACGACGACGTTGTCTTTAATGAGGGGGACATGGGTGACTACTTCTGCATAATCCTTTCAGGTTCTATTCGTATATCGACGGTGATTCCTGAGGTTGGAGAGGAATCACTCTCCATACTCTATGAGGGTGACTTTTTCGGTGAGATGGCTTTGATAGATGATGCACCACGTTCAGCCGCGGCCATTGCCCACACCCCTACCCGGCTTTTGATTATTCAGAAAGACGAATTTGACAGAATGGTCGATCACAACAACCCGGCCGCTTATTGGATCCTATGGGGGCTGGCCAAGAAGCTATCACAGCGTTTACGCGAAACTGACCAGCGTCTGAAGGCCATACTTGCCTTGATTCGCAGATTCTAGGAGGAAGATGCATGGAAAAAATAACGAAACCAAAACCTGAAGAGCCCAAAGAAGAACCTAAAGACATACGCTTCGATTCGTCGGGGAAGAAGATAGTAGGAGTTCATCGAAACCGGGAGGTAGATAATGCTATACTGGCCATCAATGACAAGTTGGATCAGTTGATCGGGATTCTGACTTCTACTCTGCCTACCAGGCTGGGAACCGAGTTACGCGGCGCTGCTGGAGGCGGGGCAAACCTGGACAGAATTGTTGAGATACTTTCCAAAGAACTTCCCGATCGACTAGAGAAGGATTCGGACCAGAACGTTTTCCAGAAGGCTGAGATGCTTTCCATGGTGATATCCACCTCAATGCAGCACCTGCAGGACGCGTTCGCTTCATCTCAGGAGTCGATTTTGAAGGCGCTTGATAAACTTACCAATGCTCAGGAAGAAACGACAAGGATACTCAAGGAAACGAGCGCACTTCTGCAGAAGCAAGTCGGTAGACCGACCGAGCACGTAACCGAACCTGCAATATCAACGACTGAAGCAACTCCTGCGGACAGTGAACCTTCTGAACTGCCACCGAGGCCTCAAGCCGAGGAGAACAAGCCGGAATCCCCGCCTTCTACTGTTGTATCGGAGGAACCTGCACCCTGGGAGATGCCTAAACTGACGCAGGATGACAAACAGGATAAACCGGCTTCACCTTTCGGTACTCCCGGTTCTCAACCCTCAGTATCCGGAACCGAGGAAGAGCCACCAAAGACCGAGGAAGAAAAACCCTCCTCAGGAGGATTTGGCTGGCCACCGCCGCAGCCGACCTCTGAACCGGACGAAACTCCGAGCGGGACGAGTTAAGGAAACGTGCGTATATATACTTTAGGCACGAGCGAGCTTTCAGAGGCAGAGTTTTCAAAGATTCTGTCCAAGTATCAGATTCACGTGGTTGCAGACATCCGACTTGCCGGTTCCACGCATCCGGATCATTTGAAGCGTGAGGATATACAGCGCTTGTGTCAGGAGAATAAGGACGAGTATATCTATTTGGGTAACGAACTGGCTCAGCCTACAGGAGCTTCTTTCGATGCGACTCATTATCAGAGAGGAATCAGCATCCTTAAGAGCCTGGCCAGAACCAGAGGACTCCTGATTCTGGGGAGCATGCGAAGCCCGGAGCGTTGTATCCGTCGGAAGATAGCCGATGAGCTTTCAAAGGAGGGTGCCGAGGTTGTGCATCTTCTCGACATCGAGACCGTATGGGATGGGTCTTTCAAACAGGAATCGAGGCCAAAACCAAGGAGCGGCAGACCAGACTCCAGACATCACGGTGGCAGGAGAGGTAAGGGACGAAGAGATTCTCCCCGATCCTCATCCGGGTCAAAAAAGGAGCCGCCCTTGCATAAGAAAACCGGACGCTCCAAGATGGATAAGGCCCTTTAATCTATCTTTAGCTGCGGATTAAGAAACTCAATTTACGGATTGGTCGGAGCAAAGATTCACGAAAAAATTTAGATGAGGTTAGGTCACGAAACGGATACTCCTGGTAAATCCCTGGATTCATGATTTTGCCGCATTCGACTTCTGGGCTAAGCCCCTGGGGTTGCTGAGGATAGCGGCAGCACTCAGGGATGCAGGGGCCGAAGTTCATCTTCTAGACCTCATGGACAGAAACCATCCCTGGCTGAAGAGTTTATCCCCAACCGATGCATGGGGCAGGGGCAAGTTCTTTGCAGAGGGAATAGAAAAGCCTCGTATTCTCGATTATGTACCACGCAGGTTCAGAAGATACGGGCTGGTACGAGAAGCCTTCGAAGAGAAGCTTGCCGAACTGCCGGATGCCGATGCAGTACTTGTAACCTCGGGGATGACCTACTGGTACACAGGTGTTGCCGAGACCGTAAAGGTTCTCTGTAGACGTTACCCTGAAGTACCGGTGATTCTGGGTGGCGTCTACGCCTCGCTTCTTGCTCCTCATGCAAGGACACATTCCGGGGCCGACGTGGTTCTGGAAGGGTCGTACTGGGCTTTCCGGGAAAAACTGGAATCGCTGCTGGGCTTGAGGCTTCCGGAGAACACCGGGTTTCCCGCCTGGGACCTTTATGCGAAACTGGATTACGCGGTGATGACTATCTCTATGGGTTGCCCTTTTCGATGCACCTACTGCGCCTCGCGACTGCTGGACGCCGGTTTCGTTCCGAGACCACTCGGGGAGGTGCTCGCCGAGTTGAAGCACATACGCAGCCTGGGGGTAACGAGAATCGCGTTCTACGACGACGCCCTGCTCTGTCATCCTTGCCTCGACGAGTTTCTTAAAAGGATTATCGAGATGGACTCAGGCTTCGAGTTCCACACCCCCAACGGCCTGCACGTGAGCGAGATATCGAAGGAAAGAGCTGGGCTTATGAGAGATGCCGGGTTCCGTTCGCTTTACCTGAGTCTGGAGACGGTGGACGAGTATCTATTGGAGCGCACCGGAGCAAAGCTTTCCCCTCGTGCATTCGTAAATGCGGCAAGGGTACTTAAGGACGCGGGATTCAAGAAAGAGGAGATTCACGCATACATCTTATTTGGTCTCCCAGGACAGTCAGAGGATAGCGTTAGAAGGACTATCGACCTGGCACTATCCGAGGAAGTCACCCCTCATCTTGCCGAGTTCTCGCCGGTGAACGGGACAGTCGAATTCGAGCGAGCAGGACTCGAACCCGACATCGAACCGCTCTTTTGCAACAACACCGCGTGGTGTTCAAGGCCCGAACTCAAGCCCTCCCTCGAAAGGTTGAGAAAGTATCTGATGAAATCTTCCCTCTCCCTTCGGGAGAGGGATCAAGGGTGAGGGGGAAAAAACGTGAAACTGTGACAAAACATCCTCTTCCACCAGAAGTTCTCAAAAGGTGCCGTGAGCTTCGTGCTTCACAAATCCCTGCCGAAGCAAGATTATGGAACTGCTTGAGAAATGGAAGGCTATTAGGTTTGAAATTTCGCAGACAGCACTCGATAGGAAAGTTCATAGTCGATTTCGATTGTCACAAGGCAAGGCTTGCAATAGAACTCGACGGAGGCGGTCATGTTGATACGGAACAAGCTGAGTATGATAAGGAGCGATCAGGGTATCTTGAGACTCTTGGGATTAAAGTCTTAAGTTTCTGGAATCCAGATGTAATAAAGAGCATGGAAGATGTTATCGAAGCAATCATTGACGCAGTTCCCTCACCGATACCCCCTCACCCCTAACCCCTCTCCCAAAGAGAGAGGGGAAATAATATATCTTACAAAAGTGAAGAAAGCCGCGCAGAGCGCGGCTTTCTCATGCTAATAGCGAGAATGACCTATGGAATCATCCAAATCCCAAGGATCAGAACCTATCCCGGAGGGGTAGGGGTTTGTTACGGAGAGTAGATGTCGCCCAGATCGTTATCGTAGAAGGTGTTGTCTGCTTGGAGGGTTGTGGCGTCAGGGAACTCGGTGCCGTCCAGGTATATGCCGTAGCCCTCGCTGTAGCCTAACGAATCACCTGTTATCTCGGGCAATGCATCCGCAATGTAGACATTACCGTACTCGTCGGCACCGGCGTACTCAATCTTGCAGCCTTTGAGCTTGCACTCGGCATCAATCGACATTCCGTAGAACTCGATGCCTTGCCAGTCGCCTTTGGCCCGGGGGGTCACAGCACTGGTGAAGGTTATCCAGTCCGAGGTGCCGTCGGCTATGAGTCCTCCCGGAGCGGTATACCCCACGTAAAACTCAATCCCTGACTGGAACTCGAGGGTAGAGCCGGGAGCGATTGTCAGTACCGGGTTCTTACCTGCATCACCAATGGAGATGTCGGACTCTATCTCGTAAGGAACGCCGAGGTTAGCCCAGGTTCCGGTCGTTGTTACGTCACCGCCGTGAATGAGGACGAAGTCCTGGGTATTGCCGGTAAACGAGTTGCCCGAGCCTATGGTGCGGACGTAGTCGGGGTAGATGGATACGGGATAGCGTCCGCAGTCGGTAATCGTATTATTCTCGAAGGTCTCGAAGTAGCCGCCAGGGTTCAACGCTATACCGTCGTTTTCGCTCTTGCGGATGGTGCAGTCGGAGATCTTTACATCGAAGTCTTCAACGTAGAAGGAACCGTAGCTTTCATTGCTGCCTGCGTACTCTATTACGCAGTACTTGAAGCTGGTCGTAGACATCGCATCCTTGTAGATTCCGATGGCCACCCAATCGCCGGGTGAGGGGACCGCCACGTTGGATGTGAAGGTGATTACCGAATCTGCAGTACCATCGGCAACAATGGCTCCAGAGTTGTAGTAACCGCAGTATAGCTCGCAGCCTGCCTCGAATTTGACGATGCATCCTGGCTTGATGGTCAAAGTGGCGTTGTCTTGAACCGATATATCCGACTGAATGATGTGCGGGTTGCCCGCAGGCTCCCATATCTCGTTGGATAAGATGTTCTGGTCGTGGTAGGTTGGTCCTCCGCCAACGACCAGGGTAGCGGTATCTACCTTACCCTCGGCTGCTGCGAATATACTCACCGACCCGAGAGCGATTCCTGTCGCAAGGCCGGAGGCGTCGATCGTAGCTACGGCCGTGTTAGAGGAACTCCAGGTGAAGGTAATACCGGTTATTTCGTTGCTCGATGCGTCGAGAGCCTTGGCAGTGAACTGCTTTGTTCCATTGACCGATATGGTTGCGGTCGAAGGAGATATCTCTATTTCCATGACGACTGCGCCCGAGCGAACGGTCACTGCCGCGGTGCCTTTCTTGCCATCCGCTTCGGCAGTAATGGTACAGCTGCCTACTGCGACTGCGGTCACAAGCCCTGATGTCGACACCGTAGCTACGGTGTTATCCGATGACGACCAGGTGAAGTCGACGTCGGCTATCTCGTTGCCATCTGCATCCTTGGCCTCGGCAGTTAACTGCTGAGTTCCGCCCGCACCCAAGGTGGCGGACGCCGGGGTTACCTCAATGGTATCGATCTCGCTGAACAGCGAGCATCCAACGATACCGATGAGCACTAAAGCCACTATCACAGTGACCTTTTTCATGTTGTGCGCTCCTTTTAAGGTTTATGAATTAGGTCCACGTCCTTTATTCAGTTTATCTGCTGAAAGAGGGCGCAGACCTTGCACTCCTCGTATCGTAAATCATATTCAACGAACTTCTGTTGTCAATATCGTCGATCACAGAACATGTCACAAGGGATCAAGCCCTTGCTCGAAATGTTGAGGTGGTGACTTAAAGGTTTGTAAAAAATCCGGAGATAGAGTAGACTGCCTGCCGCTCACGGCTAACAGTTTGAGCGGGAGGTTTGGCGCGGGTTCTCTAACCACCCAATCTTTCAATCTTCCAATCTTCTAGTCTTTTAATCTTAAAATCGAAGTGTCAGCCTCCATCTTCACCCTTTTTTCTTCCTCGGAAGCGACACGTCCTGAAATCCTGAATCCCAGCTTTTCGAATGAACGTATCGCGCGTTTGTTCTCCTGGGAAGTGGAAAGGTACAACACGTTGATTTTAAAGAACCTGCACGCATAGGCGAGAAAGAGCCTTGCAGCTTCGGTACCAAGACCCTGACCCCAGTAGGCGGGATCGAATATCACTATTCCGAACTCGGCCTTACCCTTTACTAGGTCAATATCAAACAAGGACACCTCGCCTATAAGCTTGTCCGATAGCGTGAATATCCATAACCTGAACTCCGAAGGTGAAAGCTCCTGAACCTGGAAGCGGTTCCTGAGTTCGGAAAGGTTTTCGATCCTTGGCCAGGTGTCTGCCCAGTGCAGCACCTCAGGTCTGAAACGTTTCTGGTAGTATTCGCCGAGAAGTCTTTCATCGCGCGGCTTGAGAACGACGTTCTTTCCCATTAAGGATTTGAAATCGGAACCCGGTTTCATGCCCGATTCTCTTCAAGAATGGATTCAAGTCAACCTTGGTTCGCTTGACACAAATGGTTACCTGAGTACAATAACTCCGAGGCGCGTATGAGTTGCCCGGAATCAAAACTAAAAGGAGTAATTATGGACAAGCCTGAAGGAACTTTTTGTCAGAGCTGCTCGATGCCTATAACCAAGTCCGAGGATTTCGGTACAGAGGCTGACGGTTCTCAAAGCAAGGATTACTGCAAGTATTGCTATCAGCAAGGTAAGTTTGTGAGTCCTGAGATGAGCATGGACGATATGGTTTCCTACCTTGCTTCCAACTGGGGGGAATGGACCCAGCGTCCGAACCTGACCGCAGAGCAGGCCAAGCCTGAAATAACGGGTATCCTTTCCGACCTGAAGCGCTGGCAAACGTAAAGAGGCATTGCCCAGCTTGTGCGCCGAATAACTTAGGATAAGCGATTAACGTTGCTTTGTAAATTAAGGAGGAAAGAAGATGTCAAAGATAGTACACATCGAGATACCGGCACCCGACCTTGCGAAGGCCGCCGAGTTCTACTCAAAGGTCTTCGGCTGGAAGATCGAGCATATCCCGGGCATGGAGTACGCAATGTGGTCAGAGGATGATGCCGCAGTCGCGGGTGGCTTCAATAAAGATCTCAAGTCCAACCCTGATGGGGTTCTCATGTACATAGGCGTCGACGATATCCCGGCTAAGCTGACCGAGATCGAGGCCGCAGGCGGAAAGAGGGTTCAGGAAAAGACCAAGATATCAGACGAGTTCGGATACTTCGCCTTGTTCACCGACATGTCCGGCAACAGGATGGGTCTGTGGTCCAAGGAATGAGCTGAAGCTTAAAGCGGTACTCGAGGACGTCTGTTTGTCCGGATTGACAAACCTGGGTGATCGAATAGTATAGGTTCATCATAAAAACATCGTTAACCTCGAGAAAGGGGTCAAGACATGATTAAGAAAACGTTGTTCGTTGCACTGGGAGCTTTGACGTTTCTTGGCTTCGCTGCAGGCTGCAAATCCAAAGAACCTGTAGAGGAACCGGTCGATACGACCGCCGCTGTGACGCCCGAAGTTCCGATATGCCAGAGCTGTGCCATGCCGTTAACCAAGCCCGAAGACTTCGGTACTGAGGCTGACGGCTCTCCTAGCAAAGACTACTGCATTTACTGCTACGCCGACGGCAAGTTCACAAACCCTGAGATGACCATGGAACAAATGATAGAGTTCCTCGCCCCGAAGTGGGGAGAATGGACCAAAAGACCCGACCTGAGTGCCGAAGACGCCAAGAAAGAGATTGAGGAAGTCCTCAAGGGTCTCAAGCGCTGGAAAATGCCGGAAGTATATACATCATAACCCCAAGAGTTCGTGTGGCCTCGACGATTGCATTCGAGGCCCCAGGCTCTCACGGAATCAAGGAGTTCAGATGCTAGCTTACTGCGGGATCAAATGCTCAGAATGCGACGCATACATTGCTACACAGGCTGACGATGCGGCCAAGCTTACCGAGCTTGCAGAAAACGCCGCAAAATTGTTCAAGAAGGAAATGACACCTGAGGACGTCAAATGCGACGGGTGCAAAGCCATCTCAGGTATACAGATTTCTTTCTGCAACCAATGTAAAATTCGCGCCTGCGCCATTGATAAAGCCTACGATACTTGCGCGGAGTGCGATGAAATGGAGACGTGCGAAACGGTTGCCTTCATCCATAAACACAACTCAAAGGCGCGTGATACCCTTCTGGAGCTTAAGGATTGAAAACGACACGCACTTCATTATTGAACTCACCAATTTAAATTTCTTCCGCAAGCGTCATCCTTCGGTGAAAATGCAAATCGGATCATTGTGTATGGGGCAGGCACTCCTGCCTGCCAAAATGAGTGAAGAAGAGGCAGTTGATAGGGCTTCGGTCCTTCTGCGATCTTTTTGGCTAAGCCAAAAAGGAGCGTTAAGACGGAGTTGTTTCCAAGGGACACAAAGACCGGGCACACACAGTCGAAATATACGTGGGGTGAACAATGTCAGAGATAATGAACCGACCTGGGCTGTTTTCGATTGAGGTATTTATCATAAAGCGCGGTTGCGCGAGTCAGTGATTTAGAATAAAACGATCCTAAGATTATTTGACATCCCCTGCTATCCCCATACACTAATACAATGGTCAATAGCTCGTTCAAGGCACTAGGTTTACTATTTCTTCTTTTAACAGGGTGCAGGCTTAAAGAGCCTTTGGTCGTGCTCCATAACTCGTGCACCGGTTATACAAGGCTGCGCAGCGTCGAGTTTCCTCCGCCATTCATTCGCGACAGGCTCGATACCCTTGGGTTCAAAGATTCCGTTGGTGCGAGGGATACCTCCACATCATTTCTCATTGACAGCCGCATCGTTATTCATCCTGAGGATAAGCTCTGGCTTTACGACCTGCAGTCGGTGTTCCCTCGAGCCGAGGTCATAGAAGGCAAGACCAAGGGTGTAGTGCACGTTTGGGCCGGCGTCAACGGTCTCGCTTTCGATTCGGCGCCCTTTGCAAGGAGGGTTCTCGTCCTCAACGGCACCCAAAAACCGGGACTTGCCAGGGACGCGGCCTACAGCTTTAACGTCAAGTTCGGACTCTCCTCGCTCGAACCTGCAAACGCTGATGCGGATACCTTTACGCAAACCTTCCTTTACTGTCCGAGCGCAGACGTTCCTCTGGGCGAAAAGCTGCGCGACTTCCTGGGCGCAGGAGAAGTCGAAGAACGTACTCATCTTGTCGATATCATTATAATCATCGGTTCGGATTTACTAGAGAAGAAGAACGCAGAGAAGGCTCCGGACGGCGTATCGATAGTCATCAAGAAATCTTTGTTCGAGATGCTCGTGTTCAAAGACGGCAAGCTTATCAAGACCTACCCGGTAGCCTTGGGTAAGAATCCAGGCGACAAGCAGCGCGTAGGGGACAATCGCACGCCTGAAGGCTCCTTCACTATCACTTCTATCGAAAACTCGTCCTCCTGGGAACACGACTTCCCGGACGACACCCTTGGGCCTATCCCCGGCGCCTACGGACCCTGGTTTTTGAGGCTTTCCACCTATGCATCCGAAACCAAAACCGGCAACAGATGGTCAGGCATCGGCATCCACGGCACCCATGACCCGGCGTCCATCGGTACACGGGCATCAGAGGGCTGCATACGCATGTACAACGAGAACGTGGATTCGCTGAAAAAGATGATCCGCGTCGGTACTCCGGTACGCATAGAAAAATGAAGATCCCCCCGGCCTTAGAAAGGGAGGCGATCCCTCCGGCTGCACCTTCGGTACAGCCACCCCCTGGGCTCTACTTGGGCCAGGGTGAGTAGGCTTTCTCCGCTTTCACCACCTGGAAGTCCCAGTAGCCCTTGTCAGGCAAGTATATTGCCGCGGTCAAAAAACCTCCGAACACGCAGCCCGTGTCTATCCCTATCGCCTTCTTGTCCACCTTGGGTTTGCCGGTCTTCTGCGGTGTGTGTCCGTAGATAATCGTGCGGTCCCCGTCCCAGACCTCTGACCAGAACCGGTCTCCTTCCACCTGTTTGCCGTGCGGTACGCGAACCCAGGAACCGGCACCGTCCTTGCGAAGATACCGCAGGGCGATTATCTCCTTTCTCCGCTCAACTTTCTCAGTCCAACTCGAAATATCCTTCGGTACAGAGTCGGGATCCATGTCCGGGTAAAGGCCGCCGTGCACCACACCGACCTTGATCTCGGGATAATCCAGGTACAGGGGAAGGGTTTTCAAAAATCCGGTAAGAAGAGTGTTTCCGGCGAGCGTCTCGAATGAATCCTTTATTAAGCCCGGGCCTATCTCGAGTTCCCCGTCCAGCCACGCGAGGAGCGCGAAGTCCATGTTTCCCAGCACCGACTTGAAACCCGCGCCTGTCCAGAGCATGGCGACCTTGTCCGCATCAGGACCCTTGCCCACCAGGTCGCCCACCGTCACAACCTCGTCGTCCGCGGTCGGGGCAATCTTGTCCATCAGCCGTATCAACTCGTTGAAACAACCGTGAACGTCGCCTACGAATATGTAGCGGCGCTTCATGTAAAGACTATAGGGGAGGGTTCGGATATGTCAAGCGTTATCTGTTCGTTTGCAGGTTCACCTTGACGTCGTGGAACTCATTGGGTTTTACTCCGGGATAAACCTCGTATCCAGCCGCGGCTCGTGACCTTCGATTATGCTGTAAGGAATTATAAAAACCCTATTACCAACAGGACCAAGATCGTCTTTGATAAGTTTCAGGGTTTCGATGATCTTCCCGCATTCGACGGTTGAATCTACCGCAACCACAACCGATATCCCGGATTCCGATCTGTCGAGGAGGCTTTTTAGCGTGCAATCGTCAACCAGCTTACCATTGAAGTAAACCGTATCAATGGTTTTGATATGAATGAAAGCATTGATTTCTCTGCAATCCGAGCGAAAAACCCCAGGGTCAGAATCCAAGGTATCCAGATCGGACAATGGATAAACCGCTGCGAAAACCTCATAGTAGTGATAAAGGCTGTCTGATACGATCACCCGTCGAGCGCCCTTGATCTGGGCGGCGATATCGAACAACTCCTCAGCCGGGGTTTGCGGTTCAGGCATTATGCGAACCAATCGGTATGGGTCAACCTGGATACTGTCCTTGACATCGGCAAAGGAAATACACTCGTAGGGAGGGGAGATGTAGATTTCAGTTTTGCCCTGTCCGTCAACCTTGATGAGAAACATGTCTTCGTAGTATACTCCCTCCAATTCCAGGTTCAGCCTCGCCGATTTCTCCTCGATTTCAGGGTTTGAACTTTCCTTGCCGTATTTCTTCCTGTCCATCATAAGCAGCCTTGCAAGCCTGATTGACTCATCCACGGCCTCTTTGTATGTAAGACCGCTTAACGAGTATTTCTTGTGGGCGTGGTTGTACGAGGAGAAGCTTATGCCTCTTGAGTGGCAGACAATACGGGCCGTCCTCAGCTTTAAGCCTCTGTAGATTACTCCACCGAAACCATAGAGTCTTCGTTCTGGATAATAGGCATCAATACGAAAGAATGAGTCGTCGCCTATCAACATCGTCAAGACCTTGAAAGGAAAGATTATCTTTGGGATAACCTCGCCGGGAGGACGGAGTATTTCCGACTTGAGTTCAAGATACTGGTCACGGCTGAGCTCGGCAGGCTGGCCGCAGCCTGCCAATAACCCTGCCGTCAGGACGGCGCCTGCAAGTAGTCTCAAATTGTGTGACTGCATCGTTACCGCTTTCAAAATGGAAGGTATTCCTCTTCCTCGTTGAAATCACGAGGGTCCTGTTCGAGGATATGCCTGTTATCCAGCTTCGGTTCATGCCCTTTGATAACACGCGATGGGATGAGGGTTATGCTTATCCGTCCCTCGTCCCTGCCTCTGATCGAGCGAACCATTGCCATCAATCTGCCGCAGCCGACCTCCTCATCCACCGAGATCACGACACGGGGTTCAGACGATTTCTCCAGAAGATCATCAAACGTCTGGCTGATATCATGGATACAGGTAAATTCCTCGGAGTTGAGGTAGTTCGTTCCGTCCGATTTCATCTCCACGAACACAAGGTGGGCAAGTGAGTCCGTCTTCAAGAGTTCGGGGTTCGCATCCAGTCTGTGAAGCCACTTGAGAGGGTACACGGTAAGAAAGAGCTTCGTGAAGTTGTAGATGCTGTCCGAGACCACAATTCGCCGGGCCGAGGGGATTTGACTCGTGATGTTGAACAACTCGCCCAAAGGTATTGCAGGATCAGGCATCACGTGGATACAATCCCAGCTGTCTGTGGAGTCGAGAAGTCCCTCAAGCTCGACCAGCCCGTCCATCGGCCTGCCGTACGTGTCCCATATCCGGATTTCACCGCCTGCTCGCGCACCGATGATGATGATCCTGGGTTCCCAGTAAATCTCGGTGTGAAGGTCCTGGGTAAGCCTGAGATAGGTCTCGAGGGCTTCCAGGTTACTCTCGTTTCTCTCGAGGAAGTAATCACCCTGGTAAAGAGCGTCAGGCGCACACCTTGCAACCTGGGAAACCTCCTCCCAGCAGGTCAGCCCGAGCAAGCCGTAGCGAGCGTGAGCGAGGTTGAACTCCCTGAAGCTGACGCCTGCGCGCCTGCACGACCGGCTGAACATCAGGTACATGGTTTTGTAATACATGAGCCGGGAGAATGGGTTCGTCTCAACACCCTTATTGGTCTTTATCCAGAGCCACTCCACCGGGTCCAGGTAGCTGTCGCAGACAAACATATCCTTCGGCCAGTAACGGGCCTGGTAATACTCGTTTCTGAACTCGGCAAGCACGAGGCCGTACTGCTCCGGGCTCAGCTCCTCGGGTCTGCCGCAGCCCGAGGCCAACAGAACAACTAACCCGATACTGTACGACAACCTTCTCATGATTGCAATAAATCTATGCGGAAAACGCATGTTGTCAAGGGGGGAAAACCGCTGACCGCTTTCCTGCCCGACACCGCAGTCATCGACAACAAGAAAGTTCCGCGGCATGTCTTCATTCAAGCGCCTCCACCTCGTACTCATTTTTTTCCGGTTCCGGTGGATGTTTTCCCTTCCATATATTCATGTTCCTTTCTCTTATCATATCGAGGTTATCAAACATCCATTCGGTGTTCAACCTGGGCTCGTGACCTGCAATGACTTTGCCGGGTAGGAGGTAAATACTCTTCGGATACCTGTATTGAGTCATCGTTACAATTCTTTCTATATCCTTCCATGCTGCATCTTCGTCAACGGAGATAATCGCCTTTCCGGTCGCCGAACATCCCAGGAGTATCTCGATTATTGGGGCAATATCGTTATCCCACTTCTCCTGAGGATCGGAGTTTATGAACACCGAACCGTCTTCCTTGACTTCGATGAACACCGTATACTCCTCAAAGTCCCTGCGAAACAGGTCCGGGTCGACCCTTAACGAATCCAGCACGCTTGCAGGGTAAACCCTTAATTTTTCATTTTCCAGGTAGAGTCTTTCGGGTTCAGGCAGTTCAGCCGCGATTGAGAATATCTGGCTTGCCCGAGTTTCGGGTCTGGGAATAATAGTAAGCTCTATGTATGGGTTTTTGCTCATGGTGTCTGATGCCCTGAAAAGCGTAAGCATCGGCTCACCCCAGGATGCGAATATCTTCCTGCTCGCCTGTTCATCAAACGTGATTGTTATCCAGTCTCCGGAAGGGTTGTATCTATAGCTTAACGCCTCAACGTCCAGATCGGTTGTCATCAAGTATACTCGATCCCAATCTACCTTTTCTGTGAACTCATCGGGTAACGACCAGGTGTATCTGTCGTAGCTGTGCTTTATTCTATCCCTGACGTACGTAAGAAAGGAGTCCAGTTCCTCGGTGTAGGTCTTGCCGGTAAGGCTGTACTGGACGTGCGCCTCATCGAACGATGCAAAGCTGACCCCGGTCCTCGAACACATCCTCCTTGCCTGCCTGAGGTCGAAGGTGCGGTATGCGCGAGGATTAACGTTCACGAAATACCGCGGCAACACATACGCGGCAAAGATGAGTTCCCCGAACTCGAGAACGTAGGTTACAGGATTAAATCTGTTTTCAATACTGAAATTCCATACTCTTTCGTTACAGGCTATCAGGTTGTCCAGCAGGTCTTCCCTTCCTTCATGCATGAGCCTGCGAACCTGGTAGTACTGCTCCGGGCTCAGCTCCTCGGGCCTGCCGCAGCCCGAGGCCAACAGAACAACTAACCCGATACTGTACGACAACCTTCTCATGATTGCAATAAATCTACCTAGAAAACACCTGTTGTCAAGGGGCTTGTCGCTTACCGCGAACCGCTATCCGCAGACCGCCGTCCGCTGTCAGCTGAACGCGCCTACGTGGCCGTCGAACTTCGTTCGACGCATGCGGTCCCTGACCGCTACGGCGCATGCGACCCCTGGGCGCTACTTAGGCCAGGGTGAGTAGGCCTTCTCGGCTTTTACCATCTGGAAATCCCAGTATTTCTTGTCCGGGGTGTATATTGCAGCGGTCAAAAACCCTCCGAAAACGCAGCCCGTGTCGATACCTATCGCGCGCTTGTCCACCTTCGGATTACCGATCTTCTGGGGTGTATGTCCGTAGATAATGGTTCTCGGACCCGTCCACAGCTCTGCCCAGAACCGGTCGCCTTCCCGCCGCTTGCCGTACGGTACGCGAATCCACGATCCTTCATCGTCCTTGCGAAGATACCGCAGGGCGATTATCTCCTTGTGCGCCTCGATCTCATCGGCGGTTATCTTCATGCCAGGGTACAGGCCGCCGTGCACTACCGATACACCAATCTCAGGATAGTCCAGATACAATGGAAGCGATTTAAGATAGCCGGTTAGCACACCGTAGTCAGCCAGGGATTCCAGCCAATCCCTTTCCAGACCCGGGTCAACCTCGAACCTGCCGTCGAGCCATTCGAGGAATGCGAAATCCATGTTTCCGAGCACCGCCTTGAACCCCGTTCCTATCCAGTACATGGCGACCTTGGTCGTATCAGGACCCTTGCCTACCAGATTCCCGACCGTTACCACCTCGTCCGATGCCGTGGGGCGTATTATATCCAGAAGCCTGGTTAACTCGGTAAAGCATCCGTGAATGTCGCCTATGAAGATGTAGCGGGATTTCATGTGTTGACTATAAGCGCGGATAGGACGGTGTCAACATTGCACGCAGACCCGGTAATCGTTTAAGACGCTGTGGCTCCAGGCATTAACGAACCGCTGTCAGCTGTAAGCAGTCAGCCGTTGGCTGAACACCTAACCTGGACGCCGAACAACCCGAACATAAAGTTACCGCTTCTAGCGGTATGGTTGACGCCGAACAACCTGAACAAGAGGATGACCTGGGACTCCCATAGTTCCTGAAGAATAAGCAGACTTGAACAACGAGAGAAGTTGACAAGCCGTCTGAGAGGAATATAGTCCCTTGTGAGTAAATCCAGTAAAGAGAATCTTGCTATAGTCCAGAAGACAATCAACATTCTCGAAAGCTTTTGCGGTCTATACAATAAGATTTCAGGTAGCCATCATTCCGAATACTACGCTTATATAATATCAAACACTCATGCCGATGAACAGCAATTAACCAAACACATCTTTGAGAGTTTCCTTAAAGAGGTTCTTGGTTTTCCCGTTGACTCGTATATGAGAGAAGAAACCGAAGTAAAAGGGGAAAGGCCTGACTTTATACCTATCCGAAGAAAACTACACTCTTTTGTATTCGAGCTTAAGGGTTCGGAAGAGTATCATCTTGAAAATCACCTCAAGCAATTATCAGACTACATGGATTCTTACGCTGTACAGCTTGGGGTTCTAACGAATATGAGAGAGCTAAAGGTCTACAATCAAGGCTCTACAATACCAATATCAAACTTCGCTTTCAGTTTCGCCTTGCTTTACAAAAGCTTCAAAGAAAATAAAGACAAGCCGCTAGACGTTCTTGACCTGCCCAATACAAAAAACTTTCTTGAATTCTGTGAACGTTTCAAATTCCGTATAGCAACCCGTGAAGATAAGATTAAGGCAATTCGTGAGGCCGCCGATTGGTCAGGCAGAGAAACCCTTGATATTGCTCAGTTAGATAGAACGATTCATACCGTAACCAAAATGCTTATTGAGGACGCAAGAGACAAGGAAACCCACTTACCGGAAGTGTTCGCTTATCATAAGGAAAGACTCAGGAATATAGGGGCAGAGCTTGAAGAAATAGCTTGTCAACTTGACCCGAAAAGAGACCGTCAACCCGTAAATGCGAAAACCCTTGAGCAGTTTAGCAAGGCAGGCGAAAAAACGATTGAAGCAAGAGCGTTGAACGTTTACCTTTCACGAGTAGCTTACTTCGCTATGACTCGTATACTGCTTGTGAGGGTTTGGGAAGATGTTAAATTAATAGATCAGTCTTTATATGACGGGGGTTTTGACAAGTGGTATGAGGTTTTCAATCAAGAGATTCAGAAGGTCTTAGACTATGCCTTTGACCGGGCCGCTAAGCATTACCCCTGGTTATATCACTCAGAGAACAATTACAAGTGGTTTAACCCGTCCGGAAAAGTAATAGTAGACGTTCTATATGAGTTCTGTGAATTTAACCTTGGAAGACTCAACACTGATATTCTTGGAACTGTCTATGAGAAATATGTTGAGGATAGATTTGAGAAGAAGCAAAAGGGGCTTTTCTATACTCCCCGTGAGATTATCAAGTTCATATGGGATAGGGCAGGTTTTACCAACGATGAAGCATTTTTCCGCATTGAGTGTGATAGCCGTGAGCCTCGTTACATATTTGACCCTGCGACCGGTTCAGGAGGCTTTCTCGTAGAAGCTGCCCGTAGGATAATTGAGGAGAGTCACTACAACCATAGTGACCTTGAATCTCTTTTCAGTATTCATTACTGCGTAACGGAAGGTCTTCAAGGTTCTGAACTGAATGTATTCGCTCATTACATTACAGAAGTCAATCTTCTCATTCAATTCACGCCTTTACTTAAAGATATGATGCGGCAACGCGAATACTTGAAACTAATGCCAAGCCTTAAACTGTCAACGGTTGCCGCCGATTCTATGAGTCTTTTAATTGACCCGATAGGTCGAAAGACCAAGTTGAATGAAAGAGAAGAAGAGGCTAATGGCTTTATTGACCTGACAAAAGAAACACGCGCTGACCCAAACAAGGTTGAGACCTATAACGAAATTAGAGGGCGTCAAGATTTTGACTACTGCTGCGCTAATCCGCCTTACCTGGGCGAAGATGAACACAAGGAGCTTTTCAGATACACAAGAGAGCATTTTCCCGTCTGGAACACTCACTACAAGGGCAAGATGGATTTGTTCTATTGGTTCATTATCCTTGGTCTTGCGAAACTGCGAGAGGGCGGAAAGCTTTGTTTTATCACAACTCATTACTGGCCTACCGCCGACGGAGCCTCTAAACTAAGGGGATTCATACTAGACAACGCGTTGATACTTGAGATGATTGACTTTGGTGAGGTTACTATATTCGACAACGCTCCTGGACAGCATGACATGGTTTTTGTGCTTGAGCGGCTTAAAGGTAGAATGAGGCTCCCCGAAAATTCCGAGCCTAACGGCGCAACCAAAAGAAAGCTGAACAACCGGATTAAGATTGTCAGGGTCAAGAAGGACATACCCAAACCCAACGGCAACGAGCTTTCCAGGCTTGGCCGTTTGACAGCCCATATTCAAGAAAACATTGAAAGGGATTCATACGAGGACGAGTTTATTGAGGTCTACTGGGCAGCATATTTGCAGGGTGAATTAAGCGAAAAACCTTGGAGTCTTTTTGTCCGTGAACATGAAAGGCATGTTTTAGATAGATTGGAGGCTTCGGGTTCAAAATTAGTGGATTGTTTTAGTGTTGAACAAGGCGTTGTACCTAATCCCTTAGAAGTATCAAAGAAGGTGCTGAAGCACATACCCGCTTCGATTATTGAGGAGCATTCTATTCGGGTAGGTAAGGGTGTTTTCGTTTTAAAAAACGGTGAAGTGAGCAATCTTAAACTTGAAGCTTGCGAGTCGCAGTATGTAGTCCCCTTTTTTAAAAATTCTTCTGTTGACCCCTATGTCGTAACGGAAAAAACAGATAGATGTCTTTTATACATGACAGATGACCTTGACATTGATAAACTTCCTCATATTCGTGACTACCTTGAGCTTTTTAAGGGCTATCTGATTGAACGTCGTGAATGCAAATCGGGAAGGCGTAAATGGTTTTCGTTACATTGGCCTCGTAAACGTGACCTTTTCGAGAAGCCAAAACTTGTAGCCGGTTATCGTGAGGAACGTGCACAATTCGCATTTACTGACAAGCCTTTCTTTGCTTCGACTGACATGTATTATATTGTTCCAAGGAGAGACCAAGGGATAGACTTATACTTCCTTCTCGGTTTGCTTAACTCAAGCCTCACAGATTTTTGGCTTCACAAGAAGGGAAAACCTAAAGGAAGTATTCAAGAGCAATTTGCGACCCCCCTTGAAAAAATTCCACTACCTAGTTTAGAATTTTCAAATAAAAATCACGTAAGCAATCATAAAAAGATGGTTGAGCTTGTCAAAGACATGATTGAAACCAAAAAGGAACTTGCCCAATACTCACCTTACTATGAGGGATTTCGTCTTACGCGGCTTGAGGGGCAGGAAGACTTAAAGGAGCGCAAGCCCTCACCCCTGCTTGTTTCTAAAGCACTGCCCCAAAAATCCAGACGGGCGTTGCACCTTCATTCAAGTCTTGGTGTGGTCGGAAAACCCCCTGACCCCTTCATACTCACAAGTCCAGGTGAGATCAGAAAAGAGATTGTAGAGGGTTACATCCTTCCCCTTAGAGGGAAAGGCAAAATGCAAGTTATAATTAAAGGCGAAAAGGAACTTCTCAAGTATCTGAAGGAAGTCCTTAGTGATATGAAAGGCTCAACCTGGAAAGAAATAAAAGCCTTACCCGTACCCGTTGACATAGCAGTTTTGAATGAGCGTATCAAAGAGGTGGAGAAGGAAGCTAAGCGTTTACTCAGGAAAGCATCAAGTATACAAAAGAAAATTGACGAACTTGTCTATAAACTCTATGATTTAACTGAAGATGAGATAAAAATTGTAGAGGGTAGGGAAGTTAATCCCTGTAATTAATCCGAATAATCGACACCCTGAGAGGGTGCGCTCCGCTAACCGCTCACCGCTGTCCGCTGTCAGCCGTCATTCGAACAGCTTGTTAACTGGCCTTATCACGCTCGGCGAATCGTTTTTCGGAGAATTCACTTCCGGCGAGACCTCGTATGCCTTCATCAGGCTTGCGCCATAAGGACGCAGGAAAGTCCAGGCATCATCGGGTGCAACCTCCTCCAGCCATGCCCGTTCCTTATCGCGCGTCAGGATCACGGGCATCCGGTCGTGTATCGGTGCCACGAGTTCATTGGCTTCGGTGGTAATGATAAGACAGGTCTTTAACTCCTTCTCGTCGCGGCCTTCGGGCGTCCAGCTGTCCCACAACCCGGCAAAGGCAAAGGCCTGTTCGTCTTTCATCATTATGCGGTACGGGATCTTCTTTCCATTAGTCTTCTTCCACTCGAAGAAGCTGTCGGCAAGAAGAACGCAGCGTTTCGATCGAACCAGGCTTTTGAACATAGGCTTTTCCGTAACGGTCTCAGCCCTTGCGTTGATGGGTTTGAAGCTCGGCTTTTGGGTTTTTGACCATGACGGAACCAGACCCCAGTTGGCAAACTGCAGCTCGTCCGGGGATGTGTTCAGCACTACGGGAACCTGAGTGCCTGGCGGGATATTGTACCTGATAGGAACAGACGGCAACTGCGAAATCCAGTACCGTTTTTTGATATCGTCAACCGTTAATGTAAAACAATACCTTGCGCACATCGGTTCAGTATAAACTTTGAGGAACAATTTGTCAAGCATCACTGAGCGTTCACCGCTCACCGTTATTCGCATTCAGCCCACCGTCGTCCGCCTCCCGGTCACCCTAAGAGGGTAACCTCCGTTCTTACCGCCATCCGCCGTTCCACCCCACAAGATCGCTTCGCTCTCTTGCGGGGACCCCGAACCTTCGCCGTAGTCGAAGGTTTAAGAAGTTCGCTCCGCGAACTTCACCGGTTTTGCTATAAGCTGTCAACTTTTGGGTGTTTTTTGGGTAGCTTTTGGGTATTTTCCGGGTAGCTTTTAGGTAGCTTTTTTTTCCTGCAGTAAGTGCTTCATCTTTGAATATTATTCAGCATTGACGGGTACAAAATAAGCATGATTCGATAGAACCGACGCAAAGTCAGCACAAGTCACATAGGGTATAGACTTAAATCGTAAAAGGTATATTTGGATTCAAATAAATTGAACGTAAACTAATTAAAGTATCTAATTTAGCCCAATTAGTTTAAAATTGTTAAACTAAACCTTGACAAAGTTAAAATTTTTCTTATAATATGGGTATGACGAAGAAGAAATTGATCGGAAAATGCCCTGTCTGTAACGGAAGTCTATATATTTCGGAACTTAGCTGCCGCGAATGCGACGTCAAAATACGGGGCGATTTTGATATCCCTCTCTTCTCAAGGCTGGATGATAAGGAGCGCGAGTTCATCGTACTGTTCCTGCGCTCTAGGGGTAGCTTGAGAGAACTGCAACGTGAGCTGGGTCTCTCCTACCCTACGGTGCGTAACCGTCTGGACGCATTACTGGCCAAGATGGGTATCATAACCTTCCGCCCCTCTGACGAGGAGATAACCGACGTACTGGATAGGCTTGAGCAAGGCGAGGTTTCGGCAGAAGACGCCATAAGGCTCATCCGGGGTCAAGAAAGCGAAGACACCGAAGTCGAAGTGGAGAAAACCGAAAGAGACGCTGCCGAGACCGAAGCGCGCGCAAAAGCGCAAGAAGCCGAAGCCAGAAAGGTTGAAGCCAAGATCAGAGATAAGCTTAAAGAGATCCGCAGGCAGGAAAGAGAGATTAAGAAGGCTGAGAAACACACAGACAAGCGCAAGACTTGAGGAGAGAGATGATTGACCGCAAGACCATTCAGCGCCTGTTCGCCAACAGCCTACTCACTGAAGAAGAAAAAGAGCGTCTTCTGACCTTATTAAGGCCGGAGCCTCGAACGGAGCCCACCCATGCCTGATTTACCTTCCTCCGCCTTCACGTTCAGGATGATGGCTGCCTTCATCGGTTTGCGCAACCAGCTGAACCCGCCGCGCGACCTGCTCGAGGTCGAGGTAAAGCTCAAGCCGGGCTCTCAAGTTCTCGACTTCGGGTGCGGACCTGGCGGACACTCGATCGCTGCAGCTGGAATAGTCGGTCCTCACGGTAAGGTTTATGCACTGGATATACACCCCCTGGCGCTACAGATGGTTGAACGTTCCGCAGAAAAGCACGGGTTTACCAATATAGAAACCATCCAGTCGGACTGTGAAACTGCGCTCGATCGAGAATCGATTGACACCGTACTCCTCTACGACATATACCACTGCCTGACAGAACCCGAGGCCGTACTTCGAGAACTCAACCGCGTGCTCAAACCCCGTGGTTCACTTTCGTTCAGCGATCACCATATGAAGGAAGCTGACATCCTGAGATGCGTCGAGTGCACCGGATTATTCAAGCTTCAGAAAAAAGGGGAAAAGACCTTCACCTATCTCAAAGGAGGAAACGGTGGATAACAGAACCATGGAATTGAACCAGGCCGCCCTTGAGGCGTATGTCCGACTTGAGGAAGCTCGCAACTCTATCGGGGAATCTATCAGGCTTCAACACGAAGGGAACCCTGAAGGAATAAGGCAGTCGATAACGAACGGAAAACTGGCCCTTGCACAAGCCTGGCGTCTGGTAAAGGCGCTGGACGAGTCGTATGCCGGTTAAGGACCTGTCGAGGCAGTAATGAAAGGAACTAAAGAAAAATCGGATAAACAAAAGGAAGCGCTCCAGAAGAAAAGGGGTGATTTGGAAAAGGCAAGAGGGGTTTTGGTCGGAGAGGTTGAACTTATGGAAACCTCGATCCTGTTGAAAGAGAAGAAGGCGGCAGGTCTTGCGCTGGCAAAGGAGTACCGGCTGAACAAGGAGCGTATCCGTTTACTCCTCAGGGAAAAGATAATTACGCCGGACGAGGCAGCACGGCTGCTTTCGGCCTTGAAACTAGCAAAGAACCAGTGCTGCTGAAACGGAGGAAATGGTGCAAGAACGAATGAAGGTACTCGAAATGCTCGAGAAGGGAAAGATAAATACAGACCAAGCCGTTCGGCTCCTCGATGTGCTGGACGATAGTCCTCCTCAGAGTCCGCACCAGAGTCCTCAGGATTTAACGGAGAGCAGTGGAGAAGAGATTTATAAACCAAAGAAGTAAAGAAAGAGAGAATGACATGGAAGAAAGAAAGAAGATACTCGAACTTCTTGAGGCGGGTAAGATAAACCCGGAAGAGGCCAGAAATCTACTCGAGGCCTTGAAGAGAAGCTACTCGGAAGACCCTTGTATCGAGGTTGACTGTCATCACGTGCCACCCGGGTTCGTAAACCCAAGACACCATCGTCACGCCTATTATCGCAGGCCTTACAAGAAGGTTCTCGTGAGGCTTTCAGGTGACGATGACTGGTGTCGGTAACCGGAGGTCAGGATGCAAGAACGAGAAAGAATCTTAAAGATGCTCGAGGATGGAACAATCACGGCTGACGAAGCCGCACGTCTCTTGGAGGCCTTAGGTGAAGGCGGTCCGCGTTTCGGGCCTCCCTTTGCAAAGGATTTCGGCGAGCGCATCGCGCGAAAGGTAGAGTTGAGCCTTAAGAACGTTCCTCACATCGTCGAGAGCGCTGTCTCCAGTTGTGCCGGGTTCATCGGCACGGGTGAAGAAAGAGAGTTTGTGTTCAAACCGAAAAAGAACCTGGTCGTCAAAACCGTATCAGGCGACATAAAGCTTACGGGCGATGATGATGCCGATATTCGTATAAAGCTCAAGAACGGGCATAAGGTCCGTGAAACCGATGATGAATTGATGCTTAAGACCATGACCGGCGATCTCGATATGAAGGTTAACCGCAAGCAAAAGGTCGTTCTCAAGGCGGCTTCAGGCGATATTCATATCAAAAACCTTGAGAGTGAGTTATCCTCGCGATGCGGCTCGGGTGACGTCGATGCAAAAGACGTCAAAGGTCTTATCGCTATGGCTACCGGTTCAGGAGATATTCATATGGAAGATGTCTCTGGGACCGTCGCCGTATCTATTGGATCAGGAGACGCCCAAGTTTCTGAGCTTTCAGGTGAATTGACCCTGTCTCTAGGTTCAGGAGACGCAGACCTGGATTTTGCAGATTGTAAAGGAGGCAAGATAAAGGTCGGTTCAGGCGACATAGACATAGCGCTTCCTGACAAGTCTGATATCGAACTCACCGTTCACATACCCAGGGACTGTAACTTGTCGTCTGACTTCGAGATGAAGAAGTCCAAAGAGTTGCCATCGGAGCGGATGGACGAATACAAGGTCGAGATCGGCAAGCCCAAGGCAAAGCTCTTCGTGAGAACTAGGTCCGGAGACATCTCGATAACCAAGAGGAAGAAGAAGTGAACTCAAGCTTGATACAATATCCGACTCAGACAAAGGTTGACATTCTCATGAGTTGCTCGGATCCTGTTTCAATCACTCGGGCTGAAGCCTGCAAAGGTTCTTTACGCTGATGTCTCGAGTATCCGCCCGGTCCCAACTGATGGGAACCCAGCCTGTGGGTAAGCTTCTGTGGCGATTCTCCCTGCCTGGGGTCATTGCCATGGTCGTAAACGCTACCTACGGCATAGTGGATACAATCTTCGTGGGCGGGCTAGGCCACAATGCGATTGCCGCTCTGACCATGGTGTTGCCCGTCCAGATGTTACTTACTGCCCTGGGTTCGGGAACGGGTGTTGGCGCCGCTTCTTTCATAGCGCGGCGCCTGGGCGAGAAAAAGCCGGATGAGGCAAATGCCGCTGTCGGGCAGGCGATGGTGCTTGCAGTAATCCTGGGTATCACGACCGCAGTCCTGGGCAATATCTTTGGATATCCTCTTTTCAGGCTTCTGGGCGCATCGAAGGCAATAATAGCCGACTCGGTTTCCTACCTCTCAATAATCGTTTTAGGAACGTTCTTCACCTTCATCAACATGACCTCGGCTAACGTGATTCGTTCCGAAGGCAGGCCCTTGTTTCCCATGATTATTATGATTACAGCCGCGGTCATAAACGTAGCGCTTGATCCTGTTTTCATCTATGTACTTAAGATGGGCGTACCTGGCGCGGCGGTTGCAACCTTAATCGGGCAATCCTTTGCCACTATTGTCTTCCTCGGCTACCTTTTCAGCCGCAGAACGTCCTACAAACTCAAGCTCTCACACTTCAAGCCTCGCCTCAGGATATGGGCTGAGATCTACAAGATCGGCGGTCCACAGATGCTGATGCTCGCTCTCGGCAGTGTTGTTAACGCGGTCACATTAAGCGTGATATCGGGCCTGGGTGAAATCATCGTCGCAACCTACGGCGTGTTCTGGCGTATCCACCAGTTCGGAATGATGCCCTGTATCGGTATAAGCCTGGGCGCGCTGCCGATTATTGGTTACAATTTCGGGGCCGGGAAATACTCAAGGGTTGGTTCTACCCTCAAGCGAACGGTTCTCATTTCAACTGCGATAACTACTATAGTATCGATTATCGTTATCGTTTTCCCATACCAGGTCGCAGGATTATTCAACATGTCTTCCGGATCCACAGGCTTTATCGATTACGCAGCGCCGGCGCTGCGCATAGCTTTATTTGCATATGCACTTCTTGGTCCACAGATCGCCCTCTCAACCTATTTCCAGGGTACAGGACAGGGTTTGCCTACACTCGTAATCGGTGTTCTCTACCAGGCGCTTATCCTGCCAGCTATTTTGGGGTTCCTGTATCTATTCGGATCGGATAAGTTCTGGTATTCGGCACCCGCGGTCTATCTTGTGACCTTTGCTCTGACAGTAATCTGGGCATTTGCAAACATGAAGAAATTAGGCATAAGCCTTTTTAAGAAAGTAAAAGACGCTGAGGATCAAGGGCTTTTTGAAGCCGAACCTCAGCCTGAAATTGTAAAAGCAAAAGAAACGACAAGGAGGATCGGATGAATCCAGGGCTTGGACAGTTACTGGCCGCAGGCACCTGGGTGGCTGCCTTGATTCTTGCAGGCGTTGCCGCAAATATCTGGTTTGTTCTGAAGAACAGAAACTCCAGACGAATGGTGGTTGAAAAAGAAAAAATAAGATCAGATGGATCTCTAAATCAAAGGAGGATTAAATGATCAGGGGAATATTCTGGGGGCTTATGGTAGCATGGGTCGGCTTATGGATATGGTTCGGTATCAGTGACGTAGTCATGGTAGACGGCGTGAATATATTCACCTTCAACGTGGCCTGGCCTATCATATTCATAATGGTAGGACTTATGGGCCTTGTTGAACTGGTGCAAAAAGCCGTGCGAAGCAGGCGTTACGGAACCAAGCTCTACGGTATAGGCGGGTTTCTGTTCTGGGGACTCGTGTTCATTGCCGTAGGGCTCATAATCTGGTTCGCCAATCTTGGATGGATGCCTCCGTTTGCCCAATGGTGGCCTTTCCTGCTGGTGGCGATCGGGGCTTGCATAATCATCTTCGTACTGGTTAAGACCCTGCGCAGGCATCGCAGCGTGGGCGATATAATCGATAAACTGGAAAACGGCAAGATCAACGTTGACGATGCCGTAAATGAGATACGCCGAACCCGTAGCCCCCGCAACACACATCGCACCCATTATCACACACACCATGCACGATACAAGTCCCGAAAAAGGCGTTACGACGATGAGTAGCGATAGTACTCTCAGAATCCTGAGAATGGTCTCTGAAGGGAAGATAACCGCAGAAGAGGCCGAGAAACTGCTGGAGGCGATAGACGGAGCGCGCCCTGAAGCCCGCCACATTACAGTGCTTGTCTTCGACAAGGGCGGCGAGAAGGCAACGGTCAACATAAGCCTTCCCCTTTCCCTGGCTCGTTTCGCCATGAACTTCATCCCTTCCAAGGTTATTGCCGAGCAGAATATCCAGATTGAGGATATCTTTTCCGCGTTGAACGCAGCTCAACCCGGCAAGGTATTCGAGGTTAAGGAAGAAGACGGCAGACGGGTCGAGATATACCTGCATTGAAGGTCTCCTTTGTACAGATCCTCTTTCGTGCCCGGAGCGTCCTTGCGACGCTCTGGGTACTTTTACTCGTAGTATTCTCAAATCCCTTGATAACCTGGTGGATGCCGCTTCTGTTCCTGCCGGGTTTGGCAATTAGATTCTGGGCCGCGGGCTTCATAGGCCCGGTCTCGCGCAGTTCCAAGATTTCATCCGACCGTTTAGCTACCCGCGGCCCTTATTCCTTGTTCAGACATCCTTTATACATCGGCAACGCGCTCCTCGTTACCGCAGGTCTGGCCCTGCTCAGACCGCATTGGCTCCTCATCGCGCTCACGGCCGTTGCCTTCGTCTTACTCTACATTCTCCTTTCCAGGGGAGAGGAGGGCAAGCTCCTTGATCGATACGGGGATGAGTACGCGGCATATCGCAGGCGCGTCACGCCCTTTTTCCCCCGCAAATACGAAGGCTCCATGTTTGCAGGCTTCAACGTCCGCTGGGCAATGGCCGAGTACCAGACCTGGATCCTGGTCGGAGTCCTCTTCGGGCTTGCCTTCGTGCGTACGCTTTTCCCCAGCTTGATTTAATAAACCACAGATTGACTTCGTCGCTTCGCGTACATAGATTATCACAGATTACGGAAACCGTAGGGACGCCTACCCTATGATTGCATAAAGCGATCAAGGGGTATACTGTGCGTCGCCCTGTTTTCTTAGACGCATATTGATACTATCCGAAAGCCCGTAAGCGGATACCCGCCAGCAGTGAGGGGAAGTGGATTTTCTCATAAGCAAAAAAAACCACAAAGAAAAGAAGTAACTGACTAATGTCATTGAGAGGAGTGACGACTGAAAGGAGGAGAGACGAAGCAATCCCAAAACGCTTTTGATTAACCTCTCGGCAAGGTGGACTTAGGACGGTATCCATTTTTTTCACAGGTTAGAGAACCTGTGCCACACGGATGAGCATGGTTAAAAAA
The DNA here is from genome assembly GCA_016934635.1 of Caldifarciminota bacterium. Lineage (GTDB taxonomy): Bacteria > Hydrothermota > Tepidihabitantia > B3-TA06 > B3-TA06 > WJJO01. The sequence goes on along the minus strand of JAFGSK010000030.1, from coordinate 77,596 downwards.
ACAAAGGCGAGCGCGGCACGCCTTGCCCTTGCGGTTCATTCTGTGTGCTCTGTGGGCTCTGTGTTTTTTACCTATGCGAAATCTGCGGATAGGAGAGGGCGACGCAGGCGTCGCCCATACGGTTCAGGTCTTCGTTGATCTTTACCTCTGCGGATGGAATGGCTAACAGCTTATAGCAATGTCGGGTCTTTCGATCGGCTTGACAGAAGAATCAATAGATATACAATCACAATCAACACCTAAACCCTGGAGGAGAAGTGAGATCGGTTCGAGATATGACAATTTGCTCAGTGTTTTTATTCTTGTTCGTCTGTTCCATCAACTCGTGCAGCAAAGAACCCGAACTCAAAGGCCGACTTGAGACCCGCTCAGGACAAAAGATTTTAACCGTATGGGGTTCGCATTACGAGATGGGGTATGCTCAAGGTTATCTTCTTGGCGGAAACTTCCTTGAGATGTTCGATTACTACCTGGTAGACTATTACTATGGCGGTGTCGAGAACTACGAGATCGAGGTACGACCGTTTGTGATCGACGACTGCGTGGATATGAAACAAACCCCTTACGGTGAAGAACTCGAGGGTCTTCTGGACGGCTTCAGGCAGGTGAGTGCCGACTCCGGCTGGTCGACTGAAAGCGAGGTCCTGGGACGTGAGATTGATATTACAGACCTTTATGCGGCTCAGTTCGTGCCCGACTTTTTCTACGGATTCGGAGCTTCTTCACTTTTATGTTCATCTGTTTCCGCCTGGGATGATGCGACGAGTACCGATCCCGAGGTAAACGGAGGTCTTGTCTACTGCCGGATCCTGGATTGGGATAACGACGAACTTCTGGTAGAAAATACTGTTATCGTCGTGTACCAATCCGAGGAGGATTCAGAAATCGGTTGGGTTTCCTTTACCTATCCTTTCTTTATAGGTTGTCTTTCGGGTATATCCGAAGACGGGATTTGTGCGTGTTACAACCTGGGGAATCATAACGTACTGGAGGACGAATCCGGCAAGTTCTGGCCAATTCTGTGGTCGATCCGTCAGGGCATGGAGACAGACTGTAACTCGGACGGTTCCCATACAAAGGATGATGTTTATGCCTCGATCAAGGCTAACCCGCGTGTGGGAACTCACATCGTTCATTGCGCCGAACCGGCCTTGCAGAATGCCTCTGATCCCGCATTCGTGATTGAGGCTAACAACACAGGGATAGCAATTCGCTACTCCGCAGATGAGCCCGATATCGCGCCGGATCATCTCATAGCCACCAATCACCTTCGCAAGCTATACACACCGAGTTCCTGCAGCCGTTACTCAACATTACTGGATAACCTCAGTCAGGATCCTGCCATGACCACCCAACGTGCCTGGGAACTCGAGGATAGTGTCAGCACCTTTATATCGGTGATGAAGATTCTTGCCAGACCTGATAAAAGGGACTTCTGGTTTGTCTACGGCGAGGATTTGATGGATCCTTTGGAACAGGCAGGGTACTACGAACTGGATAAGCTGTTTTGATCGCGAAGTTACCTCCAGATTTTTTGACACGAGCTGTGGGCGTAGGTCGCAGCGAGTGAAGACGACACAGTTGTCTCCATCGAGCTGAGGATGTAGGTCGCAGCGAGAGAAGACGACACAGTTGTCTCCACAAAGATCATACGGGTGCGGCTGCGCCGTGCTTTCCATTATTCATCCGCAGATGACGCGGATTATCACAGATTAAATCCGGCACAAATATAATTATCAGCAGATGAGGTTTCGTTGGGGCAAGACACGCCTTGCCCATTATTTGTCCGCAGATTGATACTCCCTCTGATCGTTTTCCTTCGAAAACGCCGATTAAATGTGCCAGTCTCCAATTAATCACGGATAAAGGCTGTGAGCGGTAAGCTGTGAGCGGTTAGCGGATTATTCCCTTTCCTTGACCTCGTCCCATAACTCGTCCAGGCCGTTAATATCAAGCTCCGCCAAATCCAATCCCCGCTCCCTAGCCAGGCGTCTGACCTCTTCAAACCTTCGCGCGAACTTACTCGCGGAACGAGCCAAAGCATGTTCTGCCCGCACGCTTGTATGTCGGGCAAGGTTAACGACTGAGAATAAAAGATCGCCCAGTTCGTGCTCAAGTTCCTCTGAGTTCACAGACTCAAGGTGTTCTTCAAGTTCGCGTGTTTCTTCGCGAATCTTATCAAGAGGACCCTGGGATGATGGCCAGTCGAACCCGACACGGGCCGCGCGCTCCTGCATCATCTGGGCACGGGCCAGGGCAGGTAAGCTCTTTGGAATGCCTTCAAAGAAGCCCTTGTCTCCCTTTTCTTTCTCCTTTATCCGCTCCCAGTTGGAAAGCACTTGGTCCTCACCTGTAACCTCCTCTTTTCCGAAGACATGAGGATGGCTGCGAATCAACTTGTCCGCTGCACGTTTTTCGATCTTTTCGTAGTCGGTCATTGTCTCATCGGTAGCTATCCTAATGCCCATAAGCACTACGTATAAAAGATCTCCCAACTCCTCCTCGATTCTTGCCCCGTCACCCGATTCCAAGGCCTCGGAAAGTTCGTAGGCTTCTTCTATGAATAAGTGTGGAATTGATGAGGTTGTCTGCTTGCGATCCCACGGGCACTCCTTGCGTAGCAAATCGACTATTTCGCGAAGGGTCATTTACATTCCAAAGGGTGAGTGTCTTATAGCTCGAGTGGGAATCTGATAGATCCCACAACTTCTAATTCAAGATTTCCGTAACTCCATTCGCCTACAATACGATCGAAGTGGACCAGAGGAAGATTCTCTTGAAGCATGTTCATAAACGAATCCACTGCTTGAGGTTTGCCCTCGATTGTAATCTGGAACGGATAGAACCTCCAGGGAGAGGCATCGTGTGGTTCGGCCAATAGAAGTACCGGATCGCGGGAAAGCGCCTGTCTGGCAGAAAGGATTTCCTCGATATCCGGTTCGATAAACTTTAAAGTGTCTTGTAGACTGTCCAACTCTCTTTTAAGTTGCCTTACATCAGGTGGTGTACCGGTCCAGTCGGCCAGATCGGTTTTCAGTAAAGCAATGTCTGTCTCAAGCTCTCTGCGTTCTTCCAATAAACCCTCGTGTTCTGATCTCATTTCCAGCCACAGATAAATCCCTGCGACGACGGCAAGGGCGGTTAATACGCCGAAAAGAATACCGACAAAGACCCTCATGGGATCCTCAACAGAACCCGGTGTTCGATTAAACCTTGAACGATTCCCTGAGGCTCGCTCTTTTCGACCTTGACGTATTTGCTGCGGGACAAGGACTCCACATACCTGGCTACCTTAACGTTGGAGGGACTTAAACAATGTGCGATTACGCTGTCCGATTCAATCCTGCAGCTCAAAAGCTTCATGCCCGGTTCAAGATCTGATAAAAGAAGTCGTAAGATACTCGAGTTTATATCTGTTTCCTGCCTTGAGTCCCTGATTGCATGCTGTATTTCCTGGTGACGACTGTGTAGGGTTTGGTAGGTGTTCATCTCTTCTGCAACCTGGATGAGTGAATCTCGCATGATTGCGAGTTCGTTGCGTTCTTCAGCCAGATTCCCGAGTGAATTCCACTCGAGGAGTAAAGCCGCGGTTACGATTATCGATACACCCAGGAAAATACCTACAAAAAGAAGAAAGAACTGCAGGAAAGTAAGCTTGGGTTGCTGTCCGGAAACCCTGAGGTCCATCCGAATCATTCTTCCCCCCGCAATGCACAGGCGTATGCCAGGCTGTAAAGAGGTGCGGTATCTTCATGATCTGCCATTCTTACGTCATCGAAAGGATTGAATACCTCGCCTGGCAGCCCCACACGTTCCCCCAGAGCTTTTGCGTTCTCCTCAATAAGTGCCGCTTCACCTGAAAGCAGAAACCTGTCGAGACTTCGCTTGTCCTGGGCAAGTAGGTTGCGCCGTAGTCGGAGTTCCTCTTGCAACCAGGTTAAAGATTTCTTATCGAGCCTCAGTTCAACCAATCCAACATTTTCGATTTCCTGCATAAGGATCGGATTACCGTGACTTATCACAACCAGAAATGCTCGAGTACGGTCAAGATGAAGGGCTAAAAGGTCTTGCTTGCCCCATTTGGAACGAAGAACCACGTTGGCTAAAGCGGTTAGAGCAGTATCGACGTAGGTAGGTGAAGCCGGGAAAAGTCCGAGTTTTCTTTTTATCTCATCGCGCGGTGCAGCCGCAGCTACAATCCATGTCTCGTTTCCTACGCTGCGTAAGGGATCGAAACTCAGCACGTCACGAGTCTCATCGTATTCAAGCATGAAGCGTGCCTCCCAGGCAATGTGGTCTTCCAGTTCCGAGATATCCACCTTGTCTGAAGGAAAAAGCTTAGCCCGAACCCTTGGACCATGAACCGCAAAGACGAAGCGGCGAACCTTTTCACGTACAAAGAAACTTTTTAACGACTGCTTAAGAAGATGAGCCGATACCTCTTCTTTCAGAAGTAGGCGATCACATGTGGCAAGCTGGGCTTCTTTAATGAATTTGACCCAACGAATCTCTTTGCCTGAGATGTCAACTCCGTAGGTCATGGACTGAGTATATAATCATCCCTTCAGATGTCAAGACAACGAAACATGTATTTCCTTACCCAAAAAAATCACCAATTTCAGGCCTTGATTCCCTTTAGGACGTTGTCAAAGGAGGTGTTATGATTAAGAGGACGATGTCTTTTTTGACTGCGGTAGTGGTAAAACCCGGGGCAAGATGGAAAAACCGCGTGAAAGTGAGCCTTGCATCGATTTTCCGGTTGATGACATAGATGCTGAGCGGGTCTCGAAATAAACCGAAAGAAATTATCTAAGATTCCCGTACTGTAATCTTTACCGATCCTGACGATAAGATTTGGAACTTACCCAGATTGACTTGAGGCATCATTCCAATGTCTTGATTCAGGAATAAGCTTGGTGTAAACCAACGGTGATTCCATAAAGGGAACAAAAACAGCCAATAAACGAGCATATTACTTGTGGCTGTATTGCTAAGTAGCTTTTTACCGATTAAATACAGGTGTTCCGACTGAGCTTGACAAAGCGAGAGTTTTTTCTATAATCGCATCGACAGAATCATTTCCGGAGGATGAAATGATTAAAATAGAATGTCCGGCTTGCGGCGCCATGTTTTCGGTGTCGAAGAAAACCAAGGTTAAGGACAAGGTTCGCTGTCCTGAATGCGGTGAGGCCCTACGTATAGTTTCCTTTAAACCCCTTGAAGTCGAGTTCTACTCAGATGAGCGAGGATTCGAGATGAAGTACGCTGAGGAGATTGCCGAAAGTGAAGAGGATTTGGTTAAGGGACTGGGTATTTCAGAAAGCGACTTGTATGAAGAAGAAGATAACTATCAAGGCTGGTTTGAAGGCTCGAGGGAGGATGATTATTGAGTTCTTGTTAAATGAAAGTTATAATATAACCTGAAATTAAGAACTGCCTTTTCAATCGTTGTGCCGGGTACGGGAATAACACTGACAATTAATATAGGCTTGAAAAGGCGGGTAAATCTTGAAACCTTCCCGGAAAACTGAGAATTCCTTGCATAAGTTAATTTTTTGTTAAACTTGCAAGAAAGCTTGACTTACCAGTATAAATCGAGTATAGTTAGGTATCCAAGGAGGCTAGATGTTCCGAGGTGCTATAACTGCTCTCGTCACGCCGTTTGCTGACGGCGAGTTTGATATAAAGGCGCTTGAGCGCCATATTAGTTGGCAAATCTCACAGGGCATTGACGGACTTCTGCCCTGTGGTACAACCGGCGAAACTCCATCACTTACAGAAGATGAACAGGATAGGATCATTTCAACCGCAGTCAGGTTGGCCCGGGAGGCGGAAAGAGAAATTCCTGTAATCGCAGGTGCAGGTACAAACTCAACGGCAAAGACCGTAAAGGCTGTTGAAAGGGTTGCGGATCTCGGCGTAGATGCCGCATTAGTGGTAACACCTTACTACAACAAGCCCACTCAGGAAGGCCTTTTCCGTCACTACTCTGAGATTTGCGAGAAGACCGACTTACCCGTTGTTATCTACAACGTACCCGGCCGTACCGGCTGCAATATTCTTCCGGCAACGGTCGAAAGACTGGCAGCTAAATTCGATAAGATAGTTGCTGTAAAGGAAGCCTCGGGCAACCTTGACCAGTCTACCGACATCGTAAGACGCTGTGGCGATCGTGTTGCCGTGCTCTCGGGCGACGATTCGTTGACGTTGCCCATCCTTTCTGTCGGGGGAAAGGGCGTTATCTCGGTAGTGTCAAACATAGTGCCCTACGACATGGCGAACATAGTTAGATTCTATGAGGAAGGTGAATTCGGAGCCGCACTCACCCTTCACCAGAAGCTTTACCCGCTTATCAAGGCGCTTTTTACCGAAACCAACCCAGGTCCTATCAAGGCTGCCTGCGGTATTCTAGGAATCAATACAGGGGATTTACGTCTTCCAATGGTACCTGTATCCGAGGAGAACTTCGATAAGATCAGGGCAGTCATTGAGGCCTACGGAATCGAGGTATGATCCGGGTTGCAGTCGCAGGCGGAGCCGGTCGGATGGCAGGGGACGTGGCAAGGATGGTTGCCGAAGCCCCGGATATGGAGCTTTCAAGTATCCTGGAGCGAGATGATCATCCTGATATAGGAAAGGTTTGCCACGGCGCAGAGATTACTTCTGACCTGGCAGGATTTCTCGAAAAGACGGACGTTGTAGTCGAGTTTACTTCACCTCGAGGACTCGTCTACATCCTGGAGAAGATTAAGAATTCTCCACTACCCTTAGTGTCCGGAACCACCGGACTGTCTGAAGGAGAGTTCGAAAAGCTTACCCAGGCGGCAAAGCAGAGAGCTGTTTTTTGGGCACCGAACATGTCACTCGGTGTTAACCTTCTTTTCAAGCTGGCTGCCAAGGTAGCGAAAGCCCTTCCAGACTATGACGTAGAGATCGTAGAGATGCACCACCGACATAAGAAAGACGCCCCATCGGGCACTGCAAAGAAGCTTGCAGAGATAGTCTCAGGGAGCAGGGAAGTCTCGAAAACCATTTACGGCCGCGAGGGGCACACCGGAGAAAGGTCACCAGACGAACTCGCGGTTTTTGCCTTGCGTGGAGGCGATGTTGCAGGTGAACATACTCTTTATTTTGTTACCGAAGGAGAGCGTATCGAACTTACTCACCGGGCATCAAGCAGGATGGCATTTGCGAAAGGTTGTTTGAAAGCGATAAGATTCATAGTCAATAAACCCGAAGGATTTTATGATTATGCGGCACTTCTGGAGGACAATTGAGAGAACACGCTAAACGTCTGGATTTACTTCCAAGGTATCTTTTTGCAGAACTTGATGAGGCAAAAGCGGCCTACGGGGAAGGTGTAATAGACTTTGGCGTGGGTGATCCGGACCGCCCGACCCACCCGGAGATTGTCAACGCGCTTAACCGGGCAGTAAAGGATGCAAGTACTCACCGCTATCCGAATTATGAGGGTTCCCTTACACTACGTCGTGATATAGCAGAATGGTACAAGACACGCTTCGGTGTGGAGCTTGATCCTGAGACAGAGGTTTGTGTTCTTATCGGCTCCAAAGAGGGATTGAGTCATCTGATCTGGGCACTTGTCGACCCGGGAGAGGAGGTTATTTATCCAGATCCTTCCTATCCCGTATACCGCAATCAGACATTACTTGCCGCAGGCAAGCCAACCCCGGTGCCACTCCTTGAGGAAAATCACTTCCTTATGGATATCCCCAGGCTGAGGGCTACACAGCAAACTAAGCTCTTGATTTTGAACTATCCCTCGAATCCGACAGGTGCAGTATCTACTCCTATACATCTTTCCGAGGCGGTGCAGTTTTCCCGCAGCCATAATCTCTGGCTCGTAAACGACAACTGTTATACCGAAATCTACTTTGACGATCCTCCGCCAAGCGTACTATCAGTGCCTGGAGCGAAGGATTGCGCGGTAGAGTTCGGCTCTTTCTCAAAGACCTTTAATATGACCGGTTGGCGTCTGGGTTTTGCAGTAGGCAACGCCAGGATGATTGCGGCATTGAAGAAAATCAAGCAGAATACCGATTCTGGACCGTTCACTGCAATACAGCGTGCTGCTCAGACTGCATTGGAGTTGGTCTCCGAGATCGGTTCCCAGTTGCGTAAGCTATATAAATCCCGCCGCGGAACACTCCTGGCAGGTCTTAACCGACTGGGTTGGATTGTCCCTCCACCCAAAGCCACCTTCTACGTATGGGCCAGGATCCCAATTCAGGGACAGACAAGCCTGGGTTTTTCAAAAAGGATGCTTTCTGAAACCGGAGTACTTGTTACCCCGGGTATTGGTTTCGGGGAGGCGGGAGAAGGATTCGTAAGGTTTTCACTCACAATAGAACGCGCTCAGATTGAAGAGGCAGTAGACAGGTTGTCTAAATGGCTTTAGCAGTAACCAAGTTCGGTGGCCGTTCTCTTGCCACTACAAGGCATCTTAGGAGCGTTGCTTCCTACCTTTCGGAAAGAGCCCGCAAAGACAAGCTTGTTGTTGTGGTGTCAGCCATGGGTTCACAGACAGACGAACTTGGAAGCCTTGCACGTTCTGTTGTCAAGAAGCCTTCTGGTAGGGAGCTTGATATGCTCCTTACCGCTGGTGAGCGTATCACCATGAGTCTCCTTGCCATGGCCCTTTGTGAAAAGGGAGTAAGGGCTCGATCATTTACCGGGTCTCAGGTAGGGATTCACACCGACGAAAGCCACAACGACGCCCGGATTCTATTCGTTCGAGGTGACCGGCTCCGTCGGACCATTGATGCAGGCGAGATACCAATCGTTGCCGGATTTCAGGGTGTTAGTGCAGAAACCAAAGAGGTTACAACCTTAGGCAGGGGAGGTTCGGATACGACCGCCGTGGCTCTTGCCCGATTCCTGGGGGCCGATTCTTGCGAGTTTTACAAGGCTGTCAAGGGATTTTGTAGCGCCGATCCAGTGATCTTCCCCTTATCCAAAAAACTAGATAAGATAAGCTACGAAGAACTGGTGGAACTTTCAGATTACGGAGCAAGGGTGCTTCATCCCCGTGCCGCGACCCTGGCCATGCGTTACCGTGTACCACTAGAGATTCGCTCAAGCCTTAGTCCCAGCAAACCCGGTCTTGTGGTTGGTGAGATGGAGACTCTAGAGGAGCGCTTCGTACGTGCAGTGACCCAGATAAAAGGCCTGGTTCGTTTCACCATAAAAGACGTGCCCCGCAATCCCGAGGTTGTTACACAGGCTGTGGTCAGGTTGGCCGATGCCGGTGTGCGTATCTTTTTTTACTCCCATGGCCACCCCCAGGCTCAAGAGTTTGACCTGGCGTTCGTTGTATCTGCACAAGACGCTCTTTGCACAGGGAAGATACTGGAGGCCTTCAGGAAAGAAACCGATGCTCGAGGGCTTTCGGTCATGAAAAATATCTCAGCGGTTTCCCTGGTCGGGCCTGGGGCAGGAAGGGATGCAAAGATTACCGAACGTGCATTCCAGGCTCTACGAGAGGAAGATGTCCATATAGAGGCATTTACTACCTCAGAGTTGAAGTTGACTTTTTTCTTACGTGCACGAAGCCTCGGACGTGCAATATCGAGATTGCTTGAAGAGTTTAATTTAATGGAGAGGTCGAAATGATAGTAGTCGCGCCTACCGCTTTCAAGGAAGCTCTGGGACCTGTAGCTGCAGCTCGGGCCGTAGCCGCCGGTCTGAAGAGCAGCTTAAAGAAGGAGAAGGTTGAACTTTACCCGCTTTCCGACGGCGGGGACGGTTTTTTGGAATGTGTCTCCTACTATCTTAAGGGCCAGCGTTTACGCAACGTTACATTAAGGGTTTCCGGCCCGCTTGGGAAACCGGTCAAGATCACAGCCCTGATTCACGACGGACAGGCGTATTTGGAATCAGCTTCAATACTGGGTTTACGTCTGGTTTCAGCATCAGAACGCAATCCACTCAAAACCACCTCACAGGGATTGGGTGAGGCAATTACAGAGCTTTTGAATCGAGGGATCCAGGAGGTGATTGTCGGTTTGGGCGGGAGCAGTACTATAGATGGCGGTAGAGCGGCATTGGAGTATTTGGGTGTAAAATTCCTCGATGCCCAAGACAAATCCCTTGGCGAAGGACCTGCTGAACTCATCAATCTGGCCCGGGTTGACACGACCGGCCTCGATCCGCGCATAAAGCGACAGGTGCAGATACTTTGGGACGTAGACAATCCCTTGCTCGGGCCTCACGGTGCGTTGGTCTACGCTTCGCAAAAAGGTGCCGGTCCAGCGGATATTAAAATGCTAGAGAAGGCCCTGGCCCGTTATGCCGAAGTAACCGAGATGGCTATAGCCCATCGTCTGGATCATCGGAGGGGAATGGGTGCAGCAGGAGGGATAGCGTTCGGTTTCACCGCCTTAACCGGTTGCAAGACCATGAGCGGGGCCGATTTTCTCTTGAGGCTTTCAGGACTCAGGGATAAGCTCAAGAAAGATGACGTAATCATCTCAGCCGAAGGCAGGCTGGACAAGCAGAGTCTTTCCTACAAGGTTATCGGATCGTTGCGCCGACTGCCCCACCGCAGGCTTATCCTGTTATGCGGAGAGATCACGGTTCAGATTGCCCCGCGCGACAAGCGAACCGCTGCTTTTTCTATCCAGCCCGGACCCATAGACCGCACGGCGGCAATGACCCAGACTAAAGATTTTCTCAAGCAAACCGCTACCCAGATAGGCCGTTTATTGGCCTAGAAACGCAGATGACGATCCACCTTTTGGCATTTGTCTACGGCAACAAATAGCGTACGAGTAAGGTCTGAAGATGCAGGAAAAGATACTCAAGGCAATGAAAACCCCAGGATTTTACCCGGACCAGATCGATAAGGTACGGATGACCGAAACGCATACAGCCTGGGTCTTTCTTACAGGCAAAAAGGCGTACAAGGTCAAGAAACCGGTGGACTTCGGTTTCCTGGATTTCTCGACCCTGGAAAAACGCAAGGAGTTCTGTGAAAAGGAGGTGGAGCTTAACCAGGAGCTTTCCGATCTTTACCTTGGGGTTCAACCCATCACCCTGGACTCAGAAGGGGGACCCAAGCTCGGTGGAAAGGAGGCGATTGAATATGCGGTTGTAATGAAGGAACTTCCCCAGGAAGCGATGATGTCTGAACAGCTTACAAAGGGTTCTCTAGATTACGGCGTAATCGATCGGTTGGCTAAGGATATCGCCGATTTCCACAAAAAAGCAAAAACCTCGTCTGAAATTACCAAAGAAGGTTCGCTCGAATCGGTTCGCTTCAACTGGGAGGAGAATTTCGCTCAGACCGAAATCGTGAAAGGAATTACCATCTCCCACCAGGATTTCGATTTTATCAAGCACAATATCGAACGTTTCTTATGTGAAAATGAGACAAGGTTCCGTAAAAGAGAGGAGGAAGGCCGGATACGCTACTGTCATGGGGATCTTCATTCAGGAAACGTATTCGTTTATAAAAATAAGATTCATATATTCGACAGGATCGAGTTCAATCTACGTTTTGCCTGTTCGGACACGGTCGCCGATCTTGCGTTTATGAGTATGGATTTGGATTTCCATGGGGTTCGTGATCTGGCCGATTTCCTCATAGATCGATATCTCGATGCGACCTCGGATTGGGATATGCTCTGGTTTCACGACTTCTTCCGCTGCTACAGGGCTTACGTTCGGGGCAAGGTGATAGGATTCCAGCTTGCCCAGAATCCACAAAATCCAACAGAGATAGAAGAACGAGCCAGGGCTTACTTCGACCTGGCAAAGGGCTATGCCAGCACCCTTTTTGCCGAACCGAGACTCATCGTTTTTTACGGGCTTCCTGGAACAGGCAAGACCCTTATGTCCACAAGGACAAGGGACCGGATTAACGCTCACCACATCCGTTCGGATGTTGTAAGGCGGGAGATTGCCGGTGTTTCATTCGACGAGCATCATTATGCAGAATTCGGGCAGGATCTATACTCCGCTCAAACGAGCAGAATGGTATATGAAAAGCTGTGCGAGAGGGCCTCAAAATACCTTTCCAGAAATCAATCGCTGATACTCGATGGGACCTTTAGCAAGTTCGAAGATCGTCAAAGACTCAAGGAAGTAGCTGATAGCTTGGATGTAAATGCATACTTCATAAGGTGCCAGGCTTCCGATGATAAGATACGTGCATGGATAGAGGGGCGTAAGCGAAAAGATCTTCTTTCGGATGCAACCTGGGAGATCTACTCGAAGATGAAGGAAAGCTTCGAACCTGAGGCGGATTTTACCCACCATGTACTCGAAACCGGGCGTTCTGAAACAGAGATGGACGCTGACGTGGACAAAATAATCCATTCTCCGGAATAAACACGTGCCTCAAGGTGTATTACAAGGTAAGAAGGCGGATCAGGATGCCAAACAAGATGCTCCGCCTGAAGAACAGCAACTTTTGGCAAAGGCCAAACAAGGAGACGCCGAAGCTTTTGGAAAGCTGGTTGAGATATATCAAAGAAGGGTTTATACAGTGATCTACAGGTTTGTAAGAAATCATAACGATGCGGACGATCTGGCCCAGGAGGCTTTCATCCGGGCCTATAAGGCTATGGATCGATTCGATTTACGCTATCCGTTCGGGCCGTGGATGTACCGTATTGCCATAAATCTGACCTTCAACCAGCTCAAAAAACGCAAGCTCAGGATGGTTGATGCAGACCTTGAGCGCGAATCGTCCGGAGGCAATCCTGTTTCGTCCTGGGAGACCGATGATAGAAGGCACAAGGTGCATCAAGCCATCGCACGACTGCCTTTCAAGTTGAGACAGGTTTTAGTCTTGCGCGTATACGAGGACTGGTCTTACGTCCAGATTTCCGAGGTACTTGAGTTGCCTATAGGAACGGTTATGTCCCGCCTTTCACGCGCCCGTGAGACCTTGAAGGAAGCGCTGGGGGATTTGTTATGAACTGTAAGGAAATCGAAAAGCTGCTTCAATTGTACCACGATGGTGAACTGGAACCTGAACAGCGTAAGGAGATAGAATGTCACCTTTCAGGGTGCCCGGCTTGTCAGGCTAAGCTTGCCGAGTTTTCGGCACTGGATGAATTGATACGCGACGGCGAGGCCGAAAAGGTTCCTGATCCTGGAAAGCATTACTGGCATTCCTTCTCGATGCGTCTTACCCGTAAGCTCGTTTCACGCAGACCTTCAAGGCTTCGCATCCCTGCACGGACAAAACCATTCAGATTCTGGTTGATACCTTATCTTTCGGCAGGCGCCGCCATAATCCTGGTGCTTATCGTTTCCCTGCCTTTTTTAAGAGACGTTCCTACTACGTTTTCTGAAAAAGAGGTTTTATCTGAGGCCGCTGAAATGGAAGAAGCACCCGGAGTCACCGTGCTGGATAGTAAGCAAGCAGCAGAAGAGGGAACAGTGGGCAGGACATCAGAAATCCATTTTGGAGAGGCGTTGGAACTTAGATCAGTGATTCCCGAATCAGGAGAAGACAAGGAAGAAGCCGAGGACGCCGTTTTATCACTGCCTCGCGCAGATACAGACGTGAAGCCCACCTCAGGTATGGGAGCCGCAGAGGAGGGAGGAGGAGGTGAGATCGAAGCCGGAGGATTACAGGAACGACAAGCGAAGGAAGAACCGAGTGAAGCAGTAGACGACGGTGAAACCAAGGGATTAAAAGACAGGGCAGGTTTTTTCACTAGACCTTCGAATACCGAGAAGGCATTAGACGAAAGCATGAGATTCCAGACCCCGTTTTCGCCTCCGCCCGGAACACTTAAGGTTGTTGTAGATTCAGTAGGGAAGTTGGTTGAAGTAACCATTAAGAATTCCTGCGGTAATCCCCAGGCGGATACCGCAGCCATTAATGCCTATATATATCAATGGCAGGGTCAGACCTTCCGTCAGCGCAGGGCTATGCTCTTGGTTCCATTCGAGGAAACTGACACGAACGTAGAATCAAACGACTGATACTTAGCGAAACCATCAAATTCCCAAGACTCACAGGAAAGGGGGGAAGTGAAACTATGTATTCGAGATATCCTTCGGAGATTTCGTCACGAGCTTGAACAAAATGAACCTCAGGACCTTTGCTTGACTGTTAGGGAGAAACGCTTGCGAGGCGAAGCCCCACTCTATTCTTACTTGACAACTCGGATATCGTAAGGATAATCCTGAAGCTGATTTTGATGAGTTAAATTGAAAGGAGATCGTCGTGGGAAAGGCGTTTTGTTCGTCAGTTCTTTTAGTCGTATTATCTGTCGTACCCGCTATTACTTTAGCCCAGGAAACAGAGTCCGATCCCTGCCTTGAGGCGAAGTACGACGCCCGGCAAGACGTCAAATCGTGGCAGTGGATCGCGGTAGGGTGCGTATTCAATCTCCTGGGTGTGGGAGCCGCATATCTTTTGAAACCTACTCCGCCGCCGGATCGGTTATTGGGCAAATCCTCAGACTACGTAGAATCCTATACCGAGTGTTTTATGAAAGCTGCGAGGAAGGTCAGGGGAGGTTATGCCTGGATTGGATGTGGAGCTGCAGGTGTCGCTTCTCTTATTACCGGCTTGATAATGTATGTCCTGGCTGTGCAGGCCGCGACGAGCTGTGCCGATACGATGACGGAAAACTGCATGGAAAACGTAAGCTGCACCTCCAGGCGTTAGGCTGAATCTGTTTCTGAACGGAAAGAACTTGAAAAACACCGAGCACAGAAGGGACTCAGGGGGGACGCCTAAGCCGCTATCTTTTTATTGAACAGGTTGGAGAACCTCTTCCACGCACAAGTTCTTAATTTTGTGGACGGACTGGAGAGTTGCCGTAAAGCGGCTTTATATTATCGACCAGTTTAAGCCGACACCGGTACGCGGTCAGCGGTGGGCGGTAGAACATGCGGTTACCTTGCTTGACAACATGCGTTTTCCGTGTAGATTCAAGAAGTATTGCAAGGAGGTTACTTTGAATTTTGAGAAACGTTCCGTTTTCTTGTTAGCCGTTATCTTAAGCACGGCATGCGTACAGGTTAAGGAAGAGTGGGTTGTCCGCCACGACGGCCCTGGAAATGCTAATGACGTAGCGACCGCCATCGCTCTTGATGGTTCGGGTAATGTCTATGTAACAGGCGGAAGCGGAGGTTCACTCGACGACAATGACTATGCAACGATAAAATACGACCCACAAGGCAACCAACAATGGGTAGCTTACTACAACGGGCCTGGTGACGGTTCAGATCAGGCCTTGGCAATTGCAGTGGACAGTTCAGGTAATTCCTACATTACGGGATGGTCAGAAAATTTAAGTGAAAACTTGGACTACGTAACTATCAAGTATAACCCGCAGGGTGCCGAACAGTGGGTGGCTCGATACAACAGCCCGGATAATGTTTGGGATTTTGCAGTAGCCCTTGCTGTTGATTATTCAGATAACGTTTATGTTACCGGATTTACGAGTTATTTAACGCTATACTCAAGCTACACAACAATCAAATACAACCAGCATGGTGAAGAGCAGTGGGTTGCAAGGTACGAAGGACAGGAAGGAAGTGTAAATGAAGCTGCCGCTTTGGCCGTGGATAAGATGAGTAACATTTACGTTACCGGCCTGAGTTACGATTCAACCTCCAAACCCGATTATTTAACAATCAAATACAACTCCCAGGGCTCCGAAGAATGGGTTTCACGATACGACGGACCCGGACATGACGTGGACAAGCCGGTTGCTGTTGAAGTGGACGATATAGGGAACGTCTACGTTACGGGCATGAGTAAGAATGAAGCGGGTGGCTACGATTGCGCAACCGTCAAGTACAGCCCGGAAGGTCAGGAACTGTGGGTTGCTCGCTACTACGGTTCTGTAAACAGCCATGATGAAGTTATAGGTTCAACGGCCCTGGCCCTGGATTCACAAGGTAATATCTACGTTGCAGGATCAAGCGAGGGCTCAACCTCAGGTCTTGATTACTGTACGATCAAGTATAATGCACAAGGCCAGGAACTGTGGGTCACTCGTTATAACGGCCAGGGTAACGGAAAGGATCAGGCAATTGCTTTAACCACTGATAGTTCCGGCAACGTTTACGTTACCGGTTCGAGCAATAGCTCAGATTCAACCAAGCAATATACGACGGTCAAGTATAACGCGAAGGGATTGAAGCAGTGGGTAGCGAGCTATAACGGATCTGGCAATAGTCAGAACCAGGCATTGGCTCTGGTTGTTGATTCTTCCGACAATGTTTACGTTACAGGCGCAAGCGGAGAAATACTGGACCTTGATTACTGCACCATCAAGTACAGCCAGCGCTAGGCGTTTTGCGGTCAGCGGTTAACCGTTAGCGGTTATCATCCTCAGATTGACTCGGATTGTTTTGTAAACCTGGCTCGGACATAAGCAAAGCTCACTGTGTCAAGCTTGCAGAAGGGGAGACTAGTCAGCGGTAGGCGGTGAGCGGTCGGCTGTGAGCTTTTAGCCGTGAGCCGTCAGCGCACGGTACCTGTAACCTTGACACAAGTCCCTGCGTCTGGATAATTTGATAGCCAAAGGATAGAAAGGAGACGGGATGAAGAAAACGCTTACGTTCTTAATGATAATTACTTTTACTCATACCCTTGCCCTGAGTTACGGGCAGGCTGGGGATACGTATCATGAGGGGAGGCACGATGCACTCCGCAACGTAAACGTAACCCTGTTGTCCAGCGTCCAACGGCTGGGCGCTATAGATTGAGTAAGGTTTTATGTCTTTACTTTTATACTTGGTGCTTCTGAGCGCTGATCCCTGTCTGGCTGCTGATTTCACCCTGGCCACAGTTACAAAGGAACGAAACACCACTGAAAAAGAGGTCGTCAGGGGTGATCTTTATGTGATGGAGGCCGGGACGGTAATCTTTGCGGTATCCTCACCGGTCAACCAGATAATGTGGCTGAAGAAGGATACCACTGACATATACTACCCTTTGGAAGGTAAGCTTTTCCGAATACTGACCAGGGACAGCTTGCCTGATAAAAACACAAACGTATCCAGATTTATAGGGATCGATTTCGAAAATCAACTGCACAAGGCGGGTCTTAAGGTAAAAAAGACGGAGAGCAGGGGAGACACCATCTTGCTTTACTGGACGTTCAAACAGGCCCCGACTAATCTGGATATCGAAATCGAGACAGGCCGCATCGGGGAAGACCTGGTTCTGTACCGCAGCAGCGCCAAGGGTAACAAGCTGGAGTTTCAGTTCCGGGATTTCAGGATTGCGGGTGGCAAACGTGTGCCCCATCATCTGCGATCTATGTTCATATCAAGAAAGTTCTCGAGGATCGAAGACCTGCGTCTGGGTAAGATTCAAACGGATGCGTCCCTGCCCCAGTCCCTCGACGGCTTTGAGTTTCCCGAAGATACCGAGATTAAGATAGTGGAGTGGTAATTTTCACCCCTTGAAGTAACTTCGTTCCTTCGAGGGAACCCCGAACACCCGACACGTCCGCGTCACATCTATCCCGTAACACCCGTAACACACCTTTACCTGTACCTCAATACCGCCTGTAACCTACCTGTCAAAATAGGTATAGTAGGATAATCAGATGTGTTGCAATGATGAAATACGCAGATATTGGCCGAGTAAAAAATACCATTTCTTTTTGTCTAGGCGCGAATCTATTGACCGAGATAACGACTCGAAGGAGTGCGAGAGGGCGGGTTATGATGTGTTTCAGGCAGTATCCGAAAATTCATCAAGCCTTGACAAAAACATAATTTTGTTTAGAATCAATCCAATTATGTTCATAGGACTAAGCCAAAGGAGGAGTCTTGCGTGTGATTAATACCTTTTTACTCAGTGTATCAACTATATTCGCCGGATTGACCTTGGGTATGGGCTCTTCTGCCGAACCTTACGTCGGTTACAGATTGGGAGTGTTCGAGCCTTATTTTTCCTTGGGATTCCTTAACACCAGCGGTTCCTATACCTCCTATTACTACACCTTTAACGATAACTTACCTGAAGGTTACAAGGAAGAGGTGGAAGTTGATACCCTTTCCTGGAAAGTGTGTTTTATAAACCCCAGCCTTGGAACCAGGATCGTATTCGGTTCCGGTTTTGCTAAACCTTATCTTAGAGTGTCGGCGGGGACGCCGATACCTTTGTATCTTAAAATCGAAGACGACGATGATACCGACCAGGAACAACTCGATTCACTTAAAGCAAGGATGTTTGAGAATCCTGAACCCCTGATAACAGTAAAGAGCGGGTTAGGTTTCGAGGTCTCCTTGTTAGATAGGATAAGTATTTCAGGCGAGATGAACTACAGCTATATGTTCGGTAGTGCGCTTGTATCTTCCCATGAACGGGAATCAGAAGACGGTTCCTACAGGGAAGAAAACGAATCCCACGTGGATTTCAACCTTGGAAGAACAGGCGGGGAGTTGTGGCTTAATCTATACTTCTAGAAAGGAGGACGATATGAAAAAGACTTTCACTCTAATGATACTGGGAATCTCTCTGATAGCGGCTCCAGGGACCATAACCTGGATCCGTGTCGAAGAGGGGGATTCAGTCATCGGTACCCGTAATATCGTGTCCATAAACGTTGACTTGAATATCCAGGGAACTCACATTTGGGACTATTCGAGCGAGAACGTTACTTGGGATGAGATTGAAGAATACTCCTGGGTTAAAAAGGCATCGGAGGGTTTGTTCGGTTATTATTTTCAAAGGTCGGAACTTGTAAGTCAGACCTTTTCCGCTGTAGATACGGTAGAATCTTACGTCCGAATCAAACCTGACGGACTCATCTCGTACGGTTTTACTACGCTGCGCGAAGGCAAGTCAAGCCCAAGCCCTATTCAAGGAGCAGACTCGGCGCAGGTGTTGATTTTTCCAGTTTCCATTGGCGATTCATGGGTTTCTTCGTACACTATGTCCGCAGGTCAGGCTACACTCGAGGTCAACGATTTCAATAATGTTGTCGACACGGGAACCCTGATTACCGACCTGGATACGTTTCACTGCGTGGTGAATCGACTTCACAAATTGATTGTCGTGAAGGTATTCGGTATAACGGTTCAGCAAATAAGCCTTTACCGTTACGATTGGTACGCTGACTCCTTGACATCAGTGTTAACGATTCAATCGAGCGAAGATGAGACGAATCCAAACTTCATTATCGCTGATAAGGTTTCAAGGGTTAAGGGGATTTCCTTCTACGTACCCGATACGATTGATACAACCGATGCAGTCACAGAAGCCCTAATGTTCTTAGACGGTAAGTTAGAGGCTGCTTTCATACCCCAAGGTCTTGAACTCACCCTGGACGCAGATGTTACAGGTGACGCTGAGTTGGGGCTTTACGATGCATCAGGAAGGTTTCTGGCAGGCCGGGTGTGGAATGGTCTGCAATCCGGCAGGAACGAACTCATCTGGAACGTGAATGTCTGTAAAGGAGTATATTTTATCCATCTGCTTGGACAGAATATTAGAAAAAGAGTCAAGGTGATCGAATTAAGGTAGAGACCTTTCTTTGCACAGGTGTTTTAGGCGAGCGTTGAGTTTTTGTTGATCGAACGCTGACAAGGAGAAAAAAAGAATGCCCCGAAGTTACATGGGCGTGTTGCTGGCGGAGCTTGACACGCTTACGTAAACTCATATTATTCACCTAAGAAATTGCAGTGGAGGAAAGGATGAGAAAGCTCTTATCGATAATGCTAGTGCTGGGAATGACGGCGATTCCTGTTTTGTCATATGCCGACGATATTCCTGAATCTGAGGAAATCGGGAAGGTTGAAGAAAACACAGTCGGTGTTGCGGATGATGCCGACGCATGCCTGAAAGCCAGGCATGACGCTGAAAAAAAAGTCCAGGGCATGGCATGGTTTGCGTTAGGGTGCCTTATGCCTGTCGTGGGTATCATTGCTTCATATGTGGTTGAACCCAGGCCTTCGGGGCTGGAGCTTCTCGGTAAGTCTCCTGAATACGTAGCGGCATATACCGATTGTTACGAGGATAAAGGCCGCAGCATCCAGATAGGCAATGCATGGTTGGGGTGTGCATCCGGATGTCTGGTTAATGTATTATTGTACGCAGCTTACATAGGTTTTATGAGCCTTGTCTATTGAGAGGAGGTAAGATGAAGAATATAGTACCTGTGGCATTAGTAAGTATCATGCTAGCCGTGGGATTTCTCTTTGCCCAGGAGACCGAAGACCCATGCAAAAAGGCTAATCACGATGCAATGGAAGATACAAATGAGTTGCTGTGGATCGGCGCCGGGTGTGTGTCAGGTTTGCTGTTCACACCGTTGGCTGGTCTCGTACCCGCTGGTTTCGGCTATTTCTTAACGCCAAAACCAAGGGAGGTTAACCTTGTGGGCAAGTCGCCTGAATACGTAGATGCTTATACCTCATGTTACAAGAACCGGAGAAGCATGATACAGGGGAACAGCGCAGGTGTAGGATGCTTGTGCGCTTCTGCCGCGTGGATTGTCTACGGGATTATAATGCTTTCAACCTTCAGTTATTACTAAACGATTTTAGAGCAATCGATTCGTCCGGGGTGTGTCAGGAAAGATAGGATTCCTTTAAGAACCCACTAAGGGTGAAGATTTGGTCGTATCTTAGTTATATTAACTTTCTTTCTTAAGTCTTACAGCAGTCCCGTAAGCCAGAAGCTCGGCCGCCCCCTGCATAACGGATGATGTCATGAAACGTACGCCGATTATTGCATCTGCCTTTAATTCCTCGGCGCGTTCCAGCATCCTGTCCAGTGCTTGTTCACGGGATTCTGCAAGAAGCTTGGTGTAATCTGTTATCT
Source organism: Caldifarciminota bacterium (assembly GCA_016934635.1). Lineage (GTDB taxonomy): Bacteria > Hydrothermota > Tepidihabitantia > B3-TA06 > B3-TA06 > WJJO01. The sequence goes on along the minus strand of JAFGSK010000030.1, from coordinate 56,817 downwards.
CACCGCCTATCAGGTTCTTCAAACCTGCCATGAAGTCGTGCCCGAAATGTCTGGCACGTACTGTATTCCCTCTGACGATTCCCAGATTTTCAACTATCTTGTATCCGGGAATCGTGTTTGTTGTAGAGAGTATCATAGCTTTACCTCTTTGGAATACTTGTCATATCTTCGCACCAACAATCTTTCCTTTATTACACTTACCAGAAGAACGATGATTCCACCCAGAATTGTGCATACGCCTATCTTGAGAATCAAGGATACTGTAGGGCTTGCAATAAATTCCTTGATCAGCATAAATGCACCAAACCCAAGTAAAAGGATTGCTCCCAACGAGAGAAGGATCCAGCCCAAGCCGCGTTCCAGACGATTGTACAGGGAACGCCAGTAGACTTCACGCGCTTCCTCGGTCAGATCCTTGAGTTTAATTGAAGACATAAGTTCCTCCAGGTTTTTGAACTCACCGTATTCGGCACGGCACTCCTCACAGGAACGAATATGAGTCAGGAATTCTTTCTTCTCCTTTGCCGAAGCCACGCCGTCCACCACCTTCAGGAGAAGATACTTGTAGTGCTCGTGCTTCATTGTTTTACTCCCCTTGCTGACAGAAGGAAGTTCTTAAGATGCCTGCGTGCGTAGTAAAGCCTTGACATCACCGTACCTATAGGTATATCCAGTTCTTCGGCGATCTCGGCGTACGAAAGCTGTTCGAAGTAAAACTTGCCTATGATCTCTCTGTCCTGGGGCGAGAGTTCTGACAGGGCTTTGTTCAATGCAAGCCGGGTCTCAGGCGTGATTCCCTTCGAGGGCAGGGCTATCTGGAAATTTTCAATATCGTAAGTCATACGGCGTTTGCGGCGATTGTAGTAATTGTAGCAGAGATTGCGTAAGATACGAGCAAACCACGGAAAGAAGGGACGCGCGAGGTCGAACCGCTTCAGGTTACGGTACGCCCGGATAAATGCGTCCTGGGAGACATCCATCGCGTCCTGCTCCGAACCAAGTATGTATAAAGCCATTCTGTAAGCCCTTTCCGTGTATCTTGCCACGATTACTGCGAAGGCTTCCTTATCTCCGGTTACGGTAAGCCTTATCGCCTCCGCGTCAGCTGTACTCATATCTACCATCTATACATTATCCGGAAAGTTTTTATTCATGCAAGCCCCAGGAGATTAGAAGATTACAAGATTGAAAGATTTGAAGATTGACCGTTTATCAGATTTGATCGCATGGCTAAGTTCATCTCTTGGAAAACGTTAGGTAGACTTTATGATTTCTATTGTTGAGTAGAGAAGTAAGCAACGACAATATCCTAAGGCGAGTGTGGTTTTTTTAGAGGTTGAAAATACAGATTCCCTGAAAATCTTCGATTTGTAGTCGGGAAGTCGAGGAGGTTTTCATCTGAGCCCATCCCTAAGTCTAAACCGAGTCTGAATTTGGATGTTTCGAAGCCAAGTCCGACATATCCACCAAACGTCAAACCTGCCTTAATGAGTTTACCTTCCTGTTTGCCGAAGATAAAGGGAAACAAACCAACATGTATCCAATCTCGGGTTTCGTCCTCAACAACGAAGCCGCCTCTGGAATTGTGCTTATCGAAGAAGTAGCCTCCATCCAGGGTGAGTTTTCCGAATATTGACCAATCTTTTGGCAAAATCAACTTAACGAGGCCGGAAGCTTCCAGGCCGAAGCTTCGCCAGATGTCCTCTAATTCATAGGCAAGTTCCTGTCCGAAAGTCATCGTATCTATGTAAGATGGATCTACGGTAAACATATTAGGAAGCAGTTTGACGAAATCGCAAGCAGGGCAGAGGGTTACTCCTATGCTTAAAGCCCTATCGTTTACTACTCCGAAGGTCGGATTAAAGCCTATTCCAGTGCGTAACAACAGGGGGAGAGTAGTACTGGTTGTATCAAAGTCGAAAGAGATAGGTGGGCCAAGATTTTGCATCGCGACACCCATTTTCAGGTTCTGGAAGGGCTTGTAGAGAACCCCAGCGTCTACTGCCCAGGTTAGACCTGATCCACTTCCAGTAATCCCTAATTCCTCAAAAACCCAGTCAGGTGCAACAGAATCATAGATGAGTTTTATCCCACCACCTATTGAAAGCTTCGGGTTCAGTTCACGGCCATAGGCTACACCCAGGGAATAATCAAATGTCGTGTATGACCCGATAAGATTACCGCTACCATCGGTAACAATACATTCCCCGGTAGAAAGATATACCCCGTTGAATGCAAACGTACCGACCTTGGGAATAGAAGCCGAGGCTGCCAGATACTCGAAGTACATCCCTGGATACAAATCAGGTAACCAGTTTGCGTGCATCAGCAAGAGATTCATATCTTTCTGAAAACCCAATCCCGCTGGATTGTAGAGAGCGGCGGAAGCATCATCCGCTATTGCAGTAAACGCACCGCCTAAAGCAGCCGGTCTCGAACCTGGCCAGATTAGAAGAAAAGAAGCATCGGCGCCTTTTATCGTAGGGAATACCCCCGCGATGACGAGTAAAAAAATTATTCTTTTGAACAAAGATTTTATCCTCCAGCAAGATCGGTGTAATATCCTAATTTAACACCCGAACTTACGGGTTTCATCTTAAATTCCGTAGAAATCCCGAAAGTCTTTCGAGATGTTAATCATCCAGGTTAATTAGTCAAGCCCAAAAAAATAGCCTCCAACTGCTGTGGTAATTTGAACCTCAATGCACCTTCGTTGTCTCCGTGTTTCAAATTCTTTGAACTGATTGTCATCAGTTTCTGGTTCAGGTCTGGACATGTAAAGACATCCGGAGCACACGGGGTTTTTTTATAAGAAGATCGTAAACTAGAGTCTTAAACGGATGGACTCAAGCATCATTCTGGGATGAACGGCAGATGTCGGTCCACAGATTATTAACCTTCTAAGGTGAGGGTTGGGGTGAAGGATACTCCATAACATTGACAAAGCAATTTAGCTAACTAAGCTAAGTCGTGACTACCTGGGGAATCGTTATTGCGGTTCTAGCGACAATCTTTGGACTCGCTGGAATTTTCTTCCTTTTTTGGGGCTGGGACAGGAAGAACAAGAAGCTTAATGCCACCCTTCACTTCATCTTAGCTGCGGCAGGCGGAGGCATCTTCGCAGGGCTTATATACCTTGGGGCAAAGCTGGGGTTATTGTGGTAAAAACCATTATCCCGTTTGCCGCGCTTGCCTTCCTCTGCCTACCTTTTCTCTGTGCGACCTCGAAGTGGATTCCAATGAATACCGGAGCGATAATACCCTCCAGGCTCTACACTATCAGGACGCGTAACAACAACTTCTTCATCTTCCTCCAAGATAACCACATTATCTGCATCGACGCGGGCTACAAGAACACAAAGAAACTAGACGTTTCAGGCGAGTTCGAGAAGATAGGTATCGATCCGGAGTTGGTGGAATGCGTTTTCCTGACGCACACGGACATAGATCATACAGGCGGTCTTGGACTCTTAACCAACGCGAAGATATATCTCGGTGCAGACGAAGAGCAGATGATTAACCGCACGACAGTAAGGATGGGACCGTACTACAACAAGGCTCTTCCGAGGGATTATATCCTGGTTGATGACGGTGAAATCGTCCATATTGACCAGATAAAGGCACAGGCGATATTCTGTCCCGGGCATACACCCGGATCGGTCTCCTATCTGGTCAACGATTCAATCCTCTTTACAGGGGACAACTTGAGACTGGAGGAAGGAAAGGCGCGTGTCTTCTTCAAGGCAATCAACATGGACTCGAGGCTTCAGGAAGCCTCAATAAGGAAACTGGCCAAGCTCGAAGGTATTATATTGATGTGCACCGCCCATACAGGGTGTACCGATGATTTTGAGAGTGCGATGGAGGAATGGCGCTGAACGATCACGTTCAAGCCCGCCTTTTTCGGATATTTACACAACTATCCGTTGGGGCGACGCCTGCGTCGCTCTGAAAAATAAGCGCCTTCAGCCTGCTTACATAGAAAAACGTAGGGGTCGAAGATCACAAACGTCCCTTGACTTCTTCCTCAAGTTCATATAATTGAGACATGTTTCATGATAAACAACAGTATCCGGAAGAGCTTAACCTGGAAAAATGCCCACGATGTGGTTCGCCGTTAAGTAAAGGTTACCTGGGCATAAGACCTCTTATCCGTTGGTACACGGAAGAAATAACCTTCCATCATATGAAAAGCTCAACCTGGGGACAACCTTTACTAGGGCATTCCAAGGGTCGACCGACCAAGACATCAGAATTGATAATCGCCATGCAATGTAATTCCTGTGGATTGGTTTTATTCACCTCAAACCCGCCACAACATGGAGATGATGAAGGAAAGGAGTGGCTAAAAGCTTGGAGAAATAATCATTTTTTAAATATAATTTTATGGATTACAATATTGCTCATGTGGATATGGAGGCTGATTGATCTAATAATCCATTAGCGGACAAGGAGCTTAAGATAATCCTAATTTCTCCATGATTTGACTTTCCTTTCTCCCTCCGTACAATCCTCCATGAAAGACGTTGCCCGTTTCATCGACCAATCCATTGAAAAGTTAAAGAAAGAGATCGAAGGCACTGCAATCATAGCCTGTTCAGGCGGGGTGGATTCGACCACCGCTGCCGTATTGGTTAATAAGGCCATCGGTGAACGGCTGGTTACCGTTTTCGTGGACACCGGCTACCTCAGAAAAGGAGAGTCTGAGCACGTACAGGACCTGCTTGGAAACATGGGACTTAACCTCCATTTTGTCGACGCATCCAACGAGTTTTTCAAGGCATTGAGGGGCGTGAGTGAACCGGAACGCAAGCGCAAGATCATCGGCAACCTGTTCATTAAGGTTTTTGAAAGGGAAGCTGGAAAGGTAAAGGCAGATACCCTGATCCAGGGTACCATAGCACCTGACTGGATCGAGTCAGGAGGTGCCTTGAGGGATACGATAAAGTCACACCACAACGTGGGCGGACTGCCCGAAAAAATGAAGATGAAGCTCGTGGAGCCTTTGCGCGATCTTTATAAGGACGAGGTGAGAAAGGTTGCCAGACATCTCGGTCTCGAGATAGCAGAGAAGCAACCCTTCCCCGGGCCCGGACTTGCAGTAAGGGTTCTTGGTGAGGCTACCCGTGAGCGAACCGGAATACTCAGGGAGGCGTGCGCTATAGTCGAAGAGGAAATCGAATCAGCTGCTGAAAGTGGTGAATGCGAGATACCGTGGCAGTACTTCGCGGTTCTCCTGCCGGTCAAAAGTGTTGGCGTCAGGGGGGACGTAAGGGCATACGGCGAAACGGTAGTAATCCGGGCTGTCGGAAGCCTGGACGGCATGACTGCATCCGCTTCTCCTCTTCCATATCAGTTGTTAGAACGGATCAGTGTGCATATTACCAATACGATAGGAGAAGTGGTGAGGGTTGTATACGACGTAACCCACAAGCCGCCGGGGACTATCGAGTGGGAATAAGGATAGACGTTATCGACAACGGAGGTCAGTGGACCCATCGGGAGTGGCGTATGCTCAGGGATCTGGAGGTCGAAACCCGGATCATCCCCAATACTACCCCGGTAACCGAGATTACTGCTAACGGCTTGGTGCTTTCAGGCGGCGCGCCCAGGGTAGGTGTGGATATCCCGAAACTGGGACTTACCGGTGAGTACCTGGACAAGCTCTGCATACCTATCCTTGGCATCTGCGTAGGACATCAGTTCATGGCCCTGCACTTTCAAGGAAAAGCAGGTCCGTCAGAGGTTCCTGAGTTCGGTAAGGCCGAGCTCGTCGTTACCGAGTCGGATGATCTGTTCAAGGGTTTGCCTGAACGGTTTACGATATGGGTGTCGCACAACGACGAGGTCACCGAGCTGCCGGATGGATTTGTTATTCTGGCTCATTCAAAGGACTGTACCATCGAGGCAATGAAACATAAGGAGAGGCCTCTATACGGGGTACAGTTTCACCCCGAAGTTGAGCATACAGAATACCATTACGAGATATTTACAAACTTCATCGAAGTGGTCAAAGGACTCTCATAACACACCTTATCAACTGAATTAAAAAGGGATTCCCGAACGAAAGCGAAGTTACCGCTTGGGGTTATTAATAGTAGAACCCCACCCGCTATTGGATTTTTCAAACAACCACCCGGGCAATAATTCAATCAGCGCCGACGGCTCCAACCTGACCGATGCCAGATCTTCCACTGGCTGCCAGAAAAATTCCAGGTGCGATTCCTGGGAAAGAGGTAATTCATCTGTCTCCAGTTGACCACACTCCATCCGGAAGATCAGATTGATCTCGTGATTTGATCCGTTTTCGCCCTGCCAGGAGTGTTCCACCGCTCCCAGGAATTCCTTGACTTCCACTTCTGTTCCCAGTTCTTCCTCAAGTTCGCGAGCAAGAGCCGCGTGCGCCGCTTCTCCTAACTCGATATGCCCGCCAGGAAGAAAGGTATTGGCTGCGCCTTTTTGGTGAGATAGCATGAGGAAGCTGCCGCGAATCAACGTCCCCCTGACGACAACCTCTATTGCCCGCACTTTGTGAACTAACTAAATGACTCCCGCAGGCGGGCAGCGCGGGATCTTGCTTTTGTCGGAACGGCATCGGCCTCAGGCAGAGGTTTGAGAAGATACTCCTGGTCTCCGAAATGTATCCCCCTGCCTATAGTCGTTTCATAAGCTCGTAAGGCTAGGTGATGCGGGTGGGTAAGATAGTACTTTAGCCATTGCACTAAAGGGGGAACCGGTATCTGGTTATCCTGATGAGTAACTTCATTGATTAGATGACGGATATCTAACCTGTGGTTTTGATAGAAATCCCATTTTACCTCGAAACCGGTCTTGCGGAAAAGGCGTCTTGCGGCACGCCTGGAGATGTCACGCTTGTGATGAGGAATAGCCCAATCCATGGTCACGACCGATGGGAAACAAACAACCGATACCCCTCCCGGACGCAAGGCGCGGTAAATCCAGCGCATGTATTCCTGCGCATCGGCGACATGCTCAACAGTGGCAAGACTCACCACTGCATCGAACTTACCCAGACTTTCCAGAAAATCGAAATCATCTGCGTTACCCTCTACAAAAGATGTACGTGGATTTGAGTAGTTGTTCTGGGCGTACTCAACCGCTTCGGGATCAAGGTCTACTCCTACCGATTCGCCAAGACTTGAGAGTATCTCGGTGCCGTAGCCTGAACCGCAAGCAATATCAAGGATTCTCAGATTGCCATTGCGTCCTTGTTCCTGGAAATAACCACCTAACCAATTTCGTGCAACTTTATAGCGAGTGGTAAAAACCTCGTACATGACCCCTTGAATATTCCCAACACCGTTACGGTCCATTTCCTTGGGGTATACCCGTTCCGTTATACCTGCCATTTTCTTACGTCAATCTTCTTTCATATTACCGACGGGCTTCAACAGGTACTGCTGATGCGCGAGCAGTATTCCTCCCCCTGCGGTCATCTGAAGAAGTCGCTGTAACGCGTGATCCGGGCGACGCAGATAATATTTGATCCACTGCTTCAACGGAGGAGCGGGCATATCAGAATTGAAACGTGCCTCTTTGATCATATGATGCATGCCTATTCGATCACTTTGGTTATGAGTTCTCACTATCTTAAAACCACAATCGGAAAACATCTTCCTCGCCGCCTCTTTTGAAATATCACGCTTGTGATGAGGAATCGCCCAGTCCATGGTAAACGTAGAAGGAAATGAAACTATTAATGCACCACCAGGACGCAGCGTTGCTCGAACCCATCTGAGATAATCGTAGTGATCATCGAGATGCTCAACCGTTTCAAGACTGACTACGGCGTCGAATTTACCGAGACTTTGGCGAAAAACTGCATCCTCGGCGTTTCCCTGCCTGAATGAAACCTTTCCGTTCTTGTAGCGTGAATTTGCATACTCGAGGCTTTCGGCGCTGATATCAACACCAACGACTTCGCCGACCTCGGATAAAACTTCGGAACCAAAACCTGTTCCGCAAGCCAGATCAAGTATACGAACCTTGCCTCCGTTAAAACGACCCGCTAACCAATCCCTGGAGATATAATAACGTTCGTAATGATTCCTCAGAGCGACGCTGTGCAGCCTGCTGGAAAGATCCATCTCCTCAGGTACGACCTGTTCATGTTTCCAACCCAAAACGACTCCTTGCGGGTAGAATGTTTCCAATCCCCTCATTAACCATACTTACTCGTATGCCCACCCACTGAAGTTTCAGTATACTCAAAAGGTAAAACATGTCAAGTGATTTGCTTTAAAAATTATTTAGTCAATTAACATTAAATCCAAAAGATGCCCTTTACGTCTTCTAAGTTACACTTAAAACTAACCTACCAGATAAATGCGAATCGAGCCCCCAAAGCTATAAACAACCTGAAATTCAGATCATCGCCCAGAGCTGAATTCAAGTAATCAAGATCGATTCCGGTCTCGCCGAAGATATGCAACCCTTTAGAGACTTCGTATGACACACCTCCGCCAAGATCTAACCCAGCGAAGGTAAAAGTGTTCTCACCTGTCGCCGTTACGTCGATTTGAAAACCACCAAAACCGTAGGGCCTCCAGCCCTTGTAAAGCCCCATAAATACGAAATCGAACGGGGCACCGGTGTTTATTGAAAATCTGTCACCCCCGTCGGCGATTACCAACGCTATTGGATCGGTGCGCAGCCAGAGGTAATTCTTGTAAAGGTTCAGAAGCATGTCACCGGAAACGGTTACAGGATACAAAGATTCGTCACCTTCGAACAGACCTACTGAGACCTTTGGACCCATCATCATGGGATAAACCTTCTTGCTGCTTTTCGCCCCGTACATGCCGAACGGTGCAATAACCCCAAAAACAAGCACGATCGTAAAGATTCGTTTCACGACTCCTCCTAGGTTATAGGATGTTAATCTCTTAGGATAATACCTGTAAAAATCGATTAGTCAAGCAGAACCATAAAGCAAGACGGCCGGTTGAAATTCCGGCCGCCTTGCTATAGGTTAAAGGTTTTCCCCCTGAGGGATGCTCTGCATCCCTCAGGGGAACTCATCAGATTAGCGCTCGGGAGGGGTTTTCAATCTTTTTTCTTCCATTTGTCTATTTAGACACCGGAACCACAAAAAGGTTTAATCGATTAAGGCTCATTCCGGGTTGACACATCTTCTCTTGGGACTATGCTTTAGATATGCTTATACTTCTTCTACTTACAGGATTAGACACCATTTCCCTGCCTTCAAAAGCAGCGGCAATCTCGGCAAACCAGGATGGAGAACTCGTATATATAACAACTACCGGGGATGAGCTGTTTGTAGAAGATGATACTACATGGCAATCCTTCACCTTGTCCGGAGAATTCAGTATGATCGAAAAGCTCTTGGTCCATGATAACCTCTGTTATCTCCTTTCAAACCGTGACTTAACCCTTTGTGACCTCCGCACCAACAGAGTATCAATCATCGCCCAGGGAGCTGATGATGCGGTGATAAATCGCTACGGAGAGTTGTGGGTACGATCTGAATACGAACTAAAACGAGTATCTCCTTTAGGCAGGTTATTGGAACAAGAAACCCTGTCCAGGATACCTCGTTCCATATGGATGATTGGAGACAGTCTGATGATGATCTACGAATCCCAAGCTCTCCCTTTGCCGGGATGGTTGGAAGAATTGATGAGTTTGGATGTTTTTTTGCCGTATGTCGACACTATATATTCTCTTATACAATCTTCATCCTATGCGAATCTGGTAATTACAGACAAAATAGTGTACATCTTGGCCGATTTTGGGCACGTAATACACCTTCACCAATAACTACGGGATGTAGGTGGTAGGATTCATCTTCTTATTACTTGGGAGTCTTCTCGTTCCACGCGAGGAAACATTGATACTTGAGCCTGGAAGGACCTCTTATCTCGTTTTCTATCCTTCGGTTATCCAGGGAACGGTTGAAATCCAAGGCTTTGATTCAGGTTGGAGTATCAGGAACGACACCCTTTTTCTTCAAAACCCTCCTGCCGAGACTTTAATTGTAACGATCAAGTACGCAACGCTGTCGGAGGAAATCCTTACCCCTTATCAGGAACACGAGCCGCGTTTCCGAAGCCTGTTTTCGCAAAGGGACTCCATACCTGAGAAGAACAAGTTAACCCGGGAGGACTTGAGCGTTCACGGGGCAAAAACGTTCTCGCTCTCGGTAAATGAAGGGGGCAATACCGAGCTTGACCAGGGCCTGGCAATAAACGCTTCTGGAGAGCTTGGCGGGGTCGAGATCGAGGCATACCTGAACGACGAGGAAGGTTCCTTTGCCCCAGAAGGAACCACTGAACGTATAGAAGAATTCGACAGGATACTGGTCGGGCTGACTCAGGATAACTGGGAACTGAGGTTGGGCGATCTTGACCTGGTCTATCCACTCACAGGCTACGGCACAATTGACCGCAGGCTGCAAGGCGGTATTGGTAAGGTTTCCTTCAATTCCTTCGAGGCAAATGCCGCATTAGGGATAGACGGAACTAGACGGGAACATATTGTTCTCGTAACAGAGGACGGTAAGCAAGGACCTTACTATATAAGTCAGGTGCAATCCGAACAACCTGTGGTTCCCGGCAGTGAAAAGGTCTATCTAGACGGACGTCTGCTTGAACCCGGGCTGTCCAGGGACTATACCATCGATTATCTGACCGGTGAAATGGTCTTCAACAACCGCACCAGGATCGATGCCGGATCAAGGATAGAGGTGGATTATACTTACCAGGATGCAGATTATCGCTCTGATAATGAACTTGCAGCCCTCAAGGCAGGTCCTCTGACCGCGACCTTCTACCGTGAGGCAGACTCCCGAACCCATTTCTTCCACACCTGGTCAGCCGAGCAGGAAGGGATACTTGATACCGTAACCGGATCGCAGGCAATACTCCCAGGTGCAAGATTGGTTGGCGAAGGCTTTGGAAGTTACGTATTTCAGGACAATCAATATGTCTGGGTCGGACAGGATGGCGGCGACTACGAGGTTAGCTTCAGGTACGTGGAGCCCGGAGACTATGTACTTGATGCCGACTCCGGATTCTTCAGATATGTTGGCCCTGATTCCGGTAACTATCTTCCGGAGATTCTTACCCCTCTCCCTCAACAGGAGGAGGTGATCGCTTTATCCCTTGAGCAAGATATAGGGAAATTCAGTATTGGTCTGATAGGCATTGGTTCGCGCACGACACCGAATCTGTACAACCAGGAATATAAACTTTGGGGTCATGCTCATCGCATAAGAACAAGTTTCGCTAATGACGAACTGGAAATTGGAATTACGCATAGGCTACAAACACCGGAAGTCTGGATTCCTGCCGACGGCGAGGATGCCGATGCAGCCGACCGCTGGGGCAGGGATTCCATGCCCCTCCAATTCAACGAGCAGAACGTTGAGGTTACTGTAAAGCCTTTGGATTCCCTTTTTTTGACTGGGCAGGCAGGACATCTCTGGGATAAGGTCCACGAGTTCAGGGCAGGATTTCAATCGAGCGCTCCTTTCTATCACCTGGCAGGTGACTGGCTTTCCGATAGGCAGCGTGTCTATCTGGGTCTTCATCCCCGGATAGGTATCTTCATCCCCCAGGCTTCCTTCAACTTCGAGAACTATAATTCGCTTTCAGCACGTAATCTTGAACCGTTAGCCGGACTCCTCATTGTACCTGTTTCCGGGTTCAGGATCGGTGTAACAGCGTCACGACGCATAGATCAAAGGAAAACCAACTCCTGGCAAGACACCCTTTACTACGACCGGATTGGCTCCACCCTTGACTGGGAAACAAAGAAGCTGACTGTCTCGGCCTCGGCAGGGCTGGAACGGCTCATCCCGGTTGACAGCCCGGGCTGGCAGTCAATGTACGCGGATCTTTTTACCACTTACAACCCTAACTCCAGAATCAGGCTTTCTGCAAACTTCTCCCAGCATCTTGCTTCCACTCGTACCGAGGTAGTGGAGTATTTACCGGTTGAACCCGGAACCGGCGGCTACATCCGGGATCCGGAAACAGGGGAATACGTTCCTGCAGAAGAAGGAGACTACAGGCGCGAGGTTCGGACGGTTGTCGGTGAAACCCTGGAGGTCGAACGCAGGGCAAGTCTGGGTACCGACATAAGTCTCAAGAAAATAAGGGTTTGGGCCTCGGCTTCCTATCTCGATGCTGCAACCGTTAATTCCCTTCTTGCATCCTCCCGCATATCCTTTTTCCCTACCCAAGATAAGCTGAACCTCATTCTTAATCCTTCCTTTAGCAGACAGCGCTTTCCCGCATGGGGCGGATTCAAGGAAACCCTCGAGGGTTGGGGAGTTTCCGCAGAGATTCGTTCACGCGTACACCCTGATTATATGTTGAGACTGAAGGGTTCTTACGATACAGAAGAAAAAACACGAAGCCAATCGCCTCTCCGGTCCCGTCAAGACTACAGCATCGAGCTGGCACCTTTGATTGAGGTTTGGCTCAAGCTCGAACCTGTAGTTGGTTTTGGAACCTTGATTGCATCTGAACCCTTCTACTACCCCGAACTCGGTGAAATAACGATTCGTAAAGTTTGGATAGGCACCGATGCTGAAAAGCGCTTCGGGGAGTGGCGTGTTTCCGCAGGCATCTTATTGACCTCAAGGCAAGCGAATGTCCCAGCCGAAGACCTCCCTTATCTAATAACGCAGGATGACCCTTCGGGTTTTCATCCTTCGTGGAAACTGGATCTTGAACGAAGCTTCGGCAAAAGCCTAATGCTTAGGGCAAGTTACGAGGGGAATCTCTATCCAGACGATCGCGGGCTTACCTCGGAGTTCGAGCTGTCTGCAGGGATGTACTTCTAGAGGCTTAAACCCCTAGTCTCTAAAAGAATAAAAATTCATAATACTCAAAGCTTCATCTCTGCATCTTTGATTTTTTGTAAAGCATACAAAATCATAAAATTGCAGTAGCTCTTCAAGTCACCCCCCCTCAAATGTGTAAGAGATTTATTTAGGTAAAAGAGTGCTTCCTGAAAGTTACCCTCCTCAATGCACCTAACACCTATGTTTAAATCAACTTCAGCTTGTATATCTGTGTTACTTTCATATGCTTGTTTGTAAAATACTTGGGCCTTTTGAAAATCCCCCAAGACTTGATAAATAACACCTATCTTATTATAAAGAATTGCTCGGGACCTTGTATATTCACGCCCCTGAGATTTGATATCTTTCAAAATCTTAAGGGATCGCTGGTAATAATCCAATGCATTGAGGGTATCCCCGTATTCCCAACACGAAAGCCCGGCATAATTGAGTGCATAGGCCTGCGCTTCTTTCCAGTGCAAATTAACAGCTACCAGGTACATATTATCAAACGAGTTTCGTGCTTTTCTGAACATTCTACCTCTTAAAAAACTTTCTCCAGCAAAATTCAAATTGAAAACCCCCATTATACCTGAGCCATATTTCATATCGTAATTGGCAGCAAGCTTATAATAACGAGCTGCTTTTTCAAATTCTTGATTTGTAAAGGCCTTCTGTGCAGAATCAAAATACTCCTGGTATTGTGCTGGCAACTCACTCAAATCACCACCCAGTGCAGGCAAAAACTCAGGGGAAAGGAGAACTAACTGTTGCTCTTCTACCCAATGTTTATATACTTTTTGGAATTCAATAATATCCAATCCATCAGATTGCAGAGGATGAGAAATTTGGCCTTCTAATGCTGACAATCGAAGTGTATATTCTAAAACCTTCGAACCTTCACCTAAAGCGCGATAGTTTCTCAAGGCAGCACTCATTGCCCCACTGGCTTTTTTTGCTTCACTGATTTTCATAATTTCTTCCCACGTTTGATCAGATTCTTTGAGTTTGCCTTGTTTATTCTGCGTTAGCGCAACCATAAAAAGAATAGTAATAATATCTGTAGAATCACAAGTGCACTCCTTGGCTGCTCGGAAGTACCTTTCAGCTTTGTCAAAATTTTTTTCCTGGAAAGCCTCTTGCCCAAAGGAATACACAAAAAGCAATGCTGTGTCGTTAGACGCAAGCAAGTCATTTTCGAATCCGGGGGGTGTATATCTTGGGTTTTCATCACAGATTTGAAAATGTAAGGCTTCTATCTTTTTCCCCATTTTTTTCATAAACCTTCCCGACTGGGTCGACTGGTACAAACCTACAACTGATACTCCCCCAAAAACCAAACCAACGATAAGACCTGCTATTGCCAAACGTAAGCAGTATTTATTCTGCTTCAGGTATTTTGCCCATTGTTGCCTAGGTTTCTTCCTTTTTCTTTTTACCCTTCTTTTCTTTACTTGTTCATTAGTAGGTTTACTTACCAAGTTCTTAAGCATAGATTGCCTTACTTTTCATTTCACTCAAAATCTTATTCATTTTGGTTAATATGTCAATTGTATAAACAAAAAAATCGATTTAACGTAACTCAGTATAAACGAACAAATGATGAAGTTCGTTGAGGTCGAAAATCTAAAGCTAAACTTAGGTAGCAAACCGAGTGTTTATATTCGCTTATTTTTGGGGGGGGGGGTATTAGGATTTTCAACTCATGTACGTGCCTTATCCTACCGCGCCGAATCCGGAAGCACCAGCTCACGCAGGCCTGAGTGCTGGAGTCTGGCGTAGACGTGGTTACCCTTAAGGTACACCTCCGTCACTGGTTCGGCAAGCCGGGCCGCCTTAATCACCTCGATCCAGGTTCGCTCCTTGAGGGTGAATATATAAACACTGTCCTGCTTGCTAACAATGCCGTCGGTGCGTCGTCCGTCATAGTTTATGTCATGGATGGACTGGGTGAGGGGATGAGCAGTCTGCTCGACGACTATCCACGTGCCAAGGTCGTCGAGACAGCCGCGTATCCGGTCCGCTGCTTCTCGATTAGGAAAAAAGCCTACCCTGAACTTGGTTAAATCGCCTTCCTCCAAAGCATAGTAGGGTAGACCCTGATTGGCCAGTCGTTCGAGCAGCGGCCCGAAACTCATCGGGTCTGAGAACGCACCCACCTGAAGTGCAAAAAACTTACCCTCCTGGGTCTTAACGTCTTGCGCAAGGTGGCCTGATGTCGAAGCAGACCCCCCGGGCATGGCAAGCTTATCCCCACACACGAACAAAGGCTGAGCAAGGAAGGGATATGCTGCAGACGATGTGTTGCACGAGGCATTGAAGGTATCCAATACGGCCAGGGAAGGGAGTCTTAAGGTTATCAGATCGTTACCTGTGAGTACAACTGCCAGGCTGTCTTCATCGACTGCTGCTATCTTGCGTATCGCAGGAATCGAAGCGCGGGCTGCAACCGCCTGCGAACCCGGATCTGCGAAGGTGAGTTCCTCGGCGGTAGCTGCCAATACCTTGCCTCGCCAGATGGAAAGAAGCAAAGGCTCCGAACCCAGGTCTATCTTCCCTTTAGACCGGCTCGAGAGATTGTACGTCCGCAGACCTCCTGCATCTTTATCAACAAGGACGTTATTAACGAATACCGGATCACCAGGGTCCCAGGGCAAGGTAATATCGGATATCGATTTATCGTTAGGGTTAAAGGTAAAACCTGCGGTCCCTGTGGAAGGGGTAAAGAACAGGCTGCCTGAGGCAAGCTTGAATATATTCCCGGCCAATCGCGGAAGCGCAAAGGTGTAAAGGATACTCATCTTGGTCTCAGAGCCTTGCACGACACTTAAAACGTCTGCACCCAGAAGATAGATTCGCTCGTTTGCACCAATTACTGCATCCGAGTAGTTGCGGTCAAGTCTGAACGCAGTTGCGATCTCTTCCTTTGGAGGATCGATTGCGAACAATGCCTGTGAGGTTAAAACATAGGGGCGAACGCCGAGTAGGATAGTGGTCGGGACCCCGAATAAAGGTAGCTTTCGTGAACCTTCAGGGCTGATTACTCTCAACTCGTTACCATCCAAAAGATATGCCTTTCCGTTATCTACAAGGTAATTCGTGGTTGAGATAGTCGACAGCAGGATCGTTAATCCGAGATAGACCTTCATCGTTCCAGACCCATCAGGGTTATGCGAATAATGAGCTCGTCGTAGGAGATACCGATCTGGCTGGCTTCGGCAGGTAGATCACTGAGGTCGGTCAAACCAGGGATGGTATTCACTTCCAGGAACTTTGGCTGGGAATTCTCGGCAAGCATGAAGTCTACCCTTCCGAAGTGGCGCGCTCCGATTGACCTGAATGCCCCGAGCGCCAGTTCCCGGATTTTGGTTGCATTCTCGGCATCTATCCGGGCGGGACATATAAACTCGGTTTCACCCTTGGTATACTTGGCCTGGTAGTCGTAGAACTCACGGGTCTTTGGCACGAGTTCAAGCAAGGGCAGCGCGTTATTACCCAGGATTCCTGCGGTTCCGATCATGCCTGATATGAACTCCTCCAGCATGATGTCACCGAACTCGGCCTGAAGCTTCCTCGTCTGTTCAAGCAGGGAAAGCTCCTCGTGAATAATGTGTACACCGACACTCGAGCCTTCAAACCGCGGCTTTATGACCACCGGGAAACCGAACTCCGCTGCAGCCTTGTGGACGGTATCGGCGTAGTCTTCGCCTGCGGCCAGAGGTATGAAGCGGGTGGTGGGTATGTCGTTGCGGGCGAATATCCATTTCGATACCCACTTATCCATCCCGATGGCCGATCCCTCGACACCTGAGCCGGTGTAAGCCAGGCCGGCAATCTCACAGAATCCTTGTATGGTTCCGTCTTCACCAGGTCTTCCGTGCAAGGCGATAAAGACCACATCAGGCTTCTCCTTAAGGAGTCTGGGGAGGTCTTCAGGGGATTTAAGATCGAAGCTTGTGGCCTCGATACCCTGTCTGCGCAGAGCCTCGAACACGTTTCGCCCGGAAAGAAGGGAAATTTCACGCTCCGATGACCAGCCTCCTGAGCATACAAGGACGCGTTTGTCCTTGAGAGGTGAGGTTAAATCCTCATTCACTTAAAAACCTTTCTTCTTATCGACCAGTAATCGCAATACTATACCCATCCGCTTGTGATTTTTTACACCTTCGTTGTAAAAAAAGGAGCATTTATTATCCGTACTTCGGATAGCAGCATTTCTTGTACTTCTTGCCTGATCCGCACGGGCAGGGGTCGTTGCGTCCGACCTTCTTATTGACCGTCACCGGCTTGGGCTTGCCTTGCTCTTGTCCGGTTTGTGCAGGAGTATTGGGGTTAGTTGAAGCGGCAGGGATACCTGAAGCCGCCTCGTCCTTGTGAGCGTGGACTGGAGCCTGGCGCCGAACAGGAGCCTGCCTGAGTTGGGCACGGAAAAGAAGCTTCGTAACCTCCATCTGGAAAGCCCTGACCATCTCCTCATACTTGCCGTAGGCTTCCTTTTTATACTCGAGCACCGGGTCCTTCTGACCGTACCCCCTCAGGCCTATGCCTTTCTTGAGTTCGTCCATCTCGCGAAGGTGCTCGCGCCAGCGGGTATCGATTGTCATGAGCAGGACAAGCTTCTGGAGTTCTGAAAACTTATCTTCTCCCAGAGTTTCCCTTCGTATCTTGAACGCCTTATCGGCCAGTCCAAGGAACTTCTCCGAAAGTTCTTCGGGTTTGTACTTACCCCGATCCTGGGCTTCGGGTATCTCGAACCCGACCATGAAGTAGCTGACGAAATCGGCCTGCATACCTTCCCAATTCCACTCGTCCGGTCCACCCTGGCAGTGCTCGTGGATGATTTGATTTATTACCTCGCCGAAAATATATCTACATAACCCGTCAAGATCCTCACCAGCAAGTATCTCATCCCGCGTTGCGTATATCTCCTCGCGCTGGCGATTCATCACGTCGTCGTACTCAAGAAGACGCTTTCGCATCTCGAAGTTATTGGTCTCCACTCGTTTCTGGGCATTTTCGATTGCCCTGGTTACAAGCGGGGTTGAGATAGGCTCCATTTCCTTCTTGCTGAAGCTTTCTATTGCCTTCTGCATCCTGTCCGCACCGAAGATGCGCAAGAGGTCATCTTCAAGACTGAGGAAGAATCGCGATGCACCCGGGTCTCCTTGACGACCTGAACGACCCCTGAGCTGATTGTCGATGCGGCGTGATTCGTGTCGTTCAGTGCCGATGATTATTAGTCCGGTGGGAAAATCTTCCTGGCATCCCTTTGTATTTTTATATTTTTCAATCTCTTGCTCTGTCTGTGCTTGTTCGATCCTGCAGTTGGTTTCGATCTCGAGTATCTGGGGTGTAAGCTTGATGTCTGTTCCACGGCCTGCCATATTGGTGGCAATGGTTACCTTGTGTTTCTCACCCGCCTCACGTACTATCTCGGCCTCGCGTTGATGCTGCTTTGCATTGAGTACGTTATGATTGATTCCTTTGCGCTTCAGCATTCTCGAAAGGGTTTCGGAAACGTCGACCGACGTAGTACCCACGAGAATCGGCCTTCCGGTCGTGTGCCAGTGTTCTATTTCTTCAATAACAGCCTGGTACTTCTCGTTGCGGGTAGCGTAAACGATGTCAGGATAATCGATTCGCCGCACAGGTTTATTGGTAGGGATAGCTATCGGGTCATCCATCTTGTAGACCTGCACGAACTCGTTGGCGTCGGTCATTGCAGTACCGGTCATACCGGCCAGCTTCTCATACATGCGAAAGTAGTTCTGGTGAGTGATGGTTGCAACGGTCTGGGTCTCCTCCTGAACCCTCACACCTTCCTTTGCCTCGAGCGCCTCGTGTAGCCCGTCTGAGTAGCGTCTGCCAGGCTGGGGCCTGCCTGTAAACGGATCGACGATTATTACCTTTCCCTCGTCAACGATGTAGTCCTCGTCCCGGTTGAAAAGCACGTAGGCCTTGAGCAAGGCGTGGTGGTTGTTAAGCATCTCGCTCTTGGTTGCGTACTCCTGGTAAAGCTCTTCCTTGGCCTTAAGCTTCTGCTGTGAAGCAAGGTCCGAACGTTTGTCTATCGCCGCCAAACCGGTGGATAGATCAGGCAAGGTAAAGGCGTCAGGGTCCCTGGGATTAAGCAGCTCGCGGCCCTTCTCGTTTAACTCTACCGCCCGCATGTGTTCGTCATAAGTAAAGAAGTTTTCGGCATCCAGTTCGTGAAGTTTCTTGTCGCGCATGTAGGCCAATTCAACATCGTCTATGAGTCGCTTCATTGAGCCTTCTTTTTGAACCTTCAAAAGTCTCTTATGCTTTGGTGTTGAGCGCTTGACCATCAAGAAAAGTTTTGCCGCCTCCATCTCGTCTTCCTCTGAAATTAGTTTTTCGGCCTCGGCAGCACGATCGTTTGACAGACGCTGCTGGGCCCTGAACAACTTTTCCACACCCGGCTTGTAACGCTGGTAACCTCTGTCCACGTACTGTGTAGGTCCTGAAATAATCAAGGGGGTACGAGCCTCATCGATGAGAAGGGAGTCCACCTCGTCGACGATGGCGTAGGCGTGACTGCGCTGAACCTTCCTGTCAAGGGAGTGTACCATGTTATCGCGCAGGTAGTCGAACCCGAATTCGTTGTTCGTCCCGTAGGTAATGTCGCAGGCATATTCGGGTTGGCGCTCCTGCGGATTCATGCCGCTCTGAATAACACCTACCGTAAAGCCGAGATACTCGTATATAGGACCCATCCATTCCTTGTCACGAGCGGCAAGAAAGTCGTTGTGGGTTACAAGGTGTGCACCTCGCCCCATGAGTGCATTCAAGTAAAGAGGCATGGTTGCCACCAGGGTCTTTCCCTCACCGGTCCGCATCTCGGTGATCTTGCCTTCGTGAAGAACTATTGCGCCTATAACCTGCACGTTGAACGGGAACATGTCCCATTCGGTTGAAAATCCGCGTACGTCCCAGCTGTTGCCTAATAACAGGTAGCAGGCCTCGCGGACAAGCCCAAACGCCTCTATCATTATGGGTTCCAAGGCCTCGTTCGTCAGTTTCTGCCACAGATCTTTCCGTGCATCCTCGTCCGCCTTCTTTACCTCATCTGCGATCTCAGCTGTGCGTTCTCCAAGCATCTTCTGCCAGGCGCGAGTACGTGCAACAAAAGCAGGTCGCACCCTATCCTGCAATTCCTTCTTGGCCTGGAGCCAAGCCTTTGAGGCGTTACGCTCTTTTTCCTCGAGTTCGGCACATAGTTCTTTGTAAAGGGGTCTGCCCATCCTCTCCTCAAGATGCTTTGAGATCCAGTCGTCACCCTCTCCAGCCCACCTGTCCTTCTCGCGGATTGAGTGTTCGATCCCCCAGTATACAGCCCGCCAGTCAAACTGAGGCTTCCCACCTTCCTGGCTTTCAATAAACCACTTACCAGCTTCCTTCTCGGCGGCTCTAATCTTTTCGGTACGCTCAGGGTCATCTTCCGCAATACCCCGGATCAGCCCTGACCACTTCTTCTCGAACTCCCGAGACTGAGTGACTATTTCATCTTGCACTATTCCCAGTAGCCCTGCGATACGAGGGGATTCACTGAAGTCGTGCAGGGCCAGGATTATCTCGTTAACCTCGTCGACCAGAGGTGTCATCCTGCGGATCTCACGATCCTGCTTGGTTCCGAAAATCTTGCTAATTACGTTTGCCATACGGTGGTTATTATGTCAGGAAATACCTCAATGTCAAGTAAACGTGTGCTGACCCTTTACGGCTCACAGCTAACAGCCTTAGGTTGGTTCCTTCATTCAAAGATCGGGTAATACGTTTTGATATTGTGTGTAGAACAGGTTCTCTAATCTGTTAAATGAACGATTGCGAATCGCAAACAACGCCTGTTTGTTCATCATGTGCAGATAAAAAGGAGAAATGTCCAACATAAAGGGCCGTGCATAAAAACCGTACATATGCCTTCAGAACAATCATCGGATTCATTAGATACATTTGGTTCTTATAAGTTACTCATCTACAGATTTGTCTTAACGAGTCCTTGAAAAATATGTGTCGATCTGTGGTAAAATCGAGGTTGACCCTTCGGGAATCCTAACTAAAATCCTTCTATGTTTCAGAAACGAATCCTCCTTACCAACGACGACGGCATAGACGCAGAAGGCATCAAACTTTTAGAGAAAACCCTTGAAGGTCTTGGTGAACTTTTCATTGTCGCTCCTTTACAGGAGCAGTCGGGTTCGTCGCACAGCCTAACCATTGGCAAGCCGGTTCACATCGATGAACGCGATTCCCATCATGTCGCCATCTCAGGTACTCCTACAGACTGTGTGCTTCTTGCTCATCATTCGCTTATGGAAAAGACTATAGACCTCGTTGTTTCAGGCATCAACCACGGGTATAATCTTGCAGACGACGTGCTTTACTCAGGTACCGTTGCCGCGGCAATGGAGGGGCGTTTGCTGAGATACCCTGCAGTGGCCGTTTCATGCCCACGAGATATATCAACTGTAACCGAAACCTCGCTTAAATTCATCCGTCAGTACTGTGAGATGGTTCTTCAAAGAGGACGACCTTCACTTTCAAGCATTAACCTTCCCCAGGGAGAGCCTAAAGGTGCGCGTGCAACACGTCTGGGGAAAAGGATTTACAAAGACGTCGTCAACCGCACCAAAGACGCCAATGGTGAATGGCACCTCATCCTATCCGGGGAGCTTTCAAGTATCCCTGTTGAAGGTGGTGATACCGAGGCTGTCGATTCGTGTTTCATCTCCGTAACCCCGCTTCACCTGGATCTAACAGGATTCGAGGAGATAGACGACCTGCGTGAAGACCTTGATAAGCTTTCGGTGTGTAAGTCATTCAGCTTCAAAGAATGACCGTTGATTAGCATTTCAAAAATCATACTGATGGGTTGCCTTCGACAACGTATTAAAGATCTCAGATTTCTCCAGGAGACTTGAGGCTAAATGATCTTTCATAAGGATTGGAGGACGGCGCTAAGTTCTTTAAACGAGCATATAAGTCGTCCCTCCACCGTGCAATTCAATCTTTAATCTTATAATCTTCTAAGTCAAAATCTCGATTCCACAATGATCTGTGGTTGTTCTTTTTCATTTCGTCATGAGTCATGGTAACACCTATCTTATGTGGAATTCCACTATGTCGCCGTCCTGCATCACGTAGTCGCGGGCGACCCTGAGTCCTTCGTGTTCCGAGTTCCACAATCTCGCATACTTCAGGTTTTCGGCGAAGTCCTTGTGCAAATGATAAGCGGCGTCCAGAAGCACCGACCCTTTTTTAAGTATAACCGGGTCGTTCATATCCGCATTTTTACCCGGCTGCTTGGTGTATACCCTTACGATATTAAGCGCATCAAAGATGGCTACTGAAAGCTCGTCTATACCCACAAGTTGCAGGGGAGACGTAAACTGCGCTTCAACCGAGAAACGAGGCAATTTGCCGTCAGGAAGCCTGTCTATCTTTGTTGTCACCCAAAGAACATTATCAAGGTGATATTCAGTGATCTTCTCGATAATTGCTTGTATCTGTGTTTCTGGATCTGAGTCCGCTGCAAACACTGCAAGTACTACATCTGCGTTGCGCAGGATGCCCCATTGCCAGGGCTCGGTATGCTCTCGAATCATTGGAGGCATGTCTATTAATTGAAACTGGATGTTCTGGAATTGAATCATTCCGACAACAGGGTGAGATGTGGAGTAGGGCCAGGAAGCGATAACCGTATCTGTACCTGTCAGGGCGAAGAAGAGAGATGATTTAGCGGAATTGGCAGCTCCGAGTAATCCTATTTGCCCGGCACCCTGCTTGGAGATGTTGTACATTTTTTCACGTCTTGAGATGGGTGTTTTAGGTTTCTGCTTCATCTCCTTTTCAAGCCGGGAAATCTTCTTCTTGATATCGGCCTGCATTTTCTCTGTTCCCTTGTGTTTCGGGATTAAAGCGAACATCTCCTTTAGGGCGGCGTATTTTTCCTCCGCCGTGATAGCCTCACGGTATCGTTGTTCGGCTTCCCTATACTGGGGGGTCAGATTAGCAGGCATGTCTGCACCCGGTGATTCTGATCATTTCCACAGTTTATTTATCAAGGCTTGGATTGTCAAGAGAAAAAAGAGGGGATCAAATCCCCTCTTTGATCCTCCTGTGTACAGTCCTTAACGAACCATGACTGTTTTATGAACCGCTTTTGCCCGATTAGCGGTCAGGGTTACGAAGTAGACTCCTTTGGAGACCTTGTTTCCCTGTTGATCTTGACCGTCCCAGAATATCTCATGTTCACCCGCGGTCAGATTTCCTTCGAACAAGGTCGCAACCTTTCTTCCTGCAAGATCAAATACATCAAGGCGTACATCGGATTTCTTGGGAATACTGAACCGGATGGTTCCTTTGCCAAAAAGTAGTTCCGGAGAAAGGTTCAAGCCAAAGTCGGGTCTTGCGAGGGTTTCTTCCAGGCCGCCCATTGATTCCCACTTGTTTTTGCAGTCCTGGGCGTTGGCCTTCAGATCTTCAAGATCGTCTCCTGCAACGAATGCGAACGCAACGGTATCGGTTCCTTCAGAGGAAAGATCAAAAGGCCCTGCAGATACAACCACTGACCAGTCGGTTTCAGTAGGGTCAGAAGCAAAGCTCAGTTGACCGCTTAAGAATCTAAAAAGTGTGTCTTCATTCCAGATATGCGAGTCATCGGTTGCAGCTGTATCGTAAATGAATTCCGGATTGGCCAGGATGCTTATGTTTGCTTTGGTCCCTTTGAGTAGCATTACACCAACATGGGGATAATCCGTTTCCGATTGCTTGGTGTAAGCCAGGTTGAGTTCAGAAACGGTTCCTGCCTTGTTCACTTGGGCATCGTAGCCCATGTCGAAATCTGCGATAATCCCTGAGTACATATTAGATAAGGTCTGGGTGCTGGGGTTGTTCAGGACGTATTTTAGGATAACATAGTCCTTGTTTTTCCATGCGTAGCCGTACTGATAAACGGTGAGCCCTGTACCGGTTGCCCAGTTTCCTGCATCATCGAAACAAGCCCAGCTGTCTTGATCAGAGAAATCGTAACGCCCGATTATCACCTTTCCATCCGGATTAGTGGTAACCTCCCAGTCTTTTGCATTTCTGTTGTTCGCGTTATCCCCGTAAAAGCGATCGTTGACATAATTCGCCGAGTTACCGGCGGCAAAAGAGGCATGGTAGAGCCAGCTGTCTGAGGAGTTGCGCGGGTAACGGAATCCGTGCCCGACGTCGTTTGGTGTATTCCCGTAGAACCCTATCGCACCCTGTTCACCAACGGTGAGTTTCACATCTCCTACATCATGGGTAGTCCACTCGTATCTTGGGGTGCCTATTACCAACTCGAAGGTTGAGGTGGCTGAGAATTCATTTGAAGATATGTCTATTTCGAACTTCACCGATGCATCCTGGTGAGCGCTTGAGGATACCGATACCCCGAAGCCATCACCTTCTGCGGTTTGAGAGGCTCCTATGTTACCGTAGGTTGATGATCCCTCGGTTACCGTTACGTTCGGGGAAGAGGAGGATATGGTTGCAGTCACGTTATTTAAGGTCTGGTCTAGTGAATTGAGAAGGATTACGTAAATGGTTACGGCCTCACCTGGGTTTAGATTTCCGTCAGGATAAGTTTGACCCGCATCGTCGATCGATATGTCGTTGACTACTATAGAGGATAAGTCGGCATCTATATCACCGGTTACTACAAGGGCAAACGGCTGAGGTCCCATTGGGACGTTATTCCCGTGGACGTGTATTTCCCATTCGCCTGTTTCAGGACCGGAGAGGAAGACGTTTTCGGTTGTATTGAGTTGGTCGAAGTCGCCGTCTTGCACCGAGTAGTTATGATCAAAGTTGTTACCTCGGAAAACCAGGCCTGAGGGGGAAAATACCTCCAGATTAAGGTCGTTGACAAGTGCTGGCGATGCCCCTTCTTCGCCGGGATAGTCAGTCCAGTTGAGGGTTATCCTTAAATCCTCACTTTCACCTTTTACCCGTACCTTGCCCAGGAATTGAGAGCCGGTTTCAAGGCCTTCCTCGAAATCTGAGATTAACAGCTTGCGAGTATCACCGGGGAAGTAAAGGACGTTATCCAGATTTGGGCGTCCCCATCCTACGTTAACACTTGGAACGTAATTGGAACCGTAATCGGTTTCGGTCGAGTTTACTAGCATCGCTTTCAGCAGGGCAGCGGAAGGGTTGAACCCGGCTAGGTATCCACTCGGGGTGCCTGCGGGATAATAGCCGTCAGTGAAGTACTGACGGATAAGTGTTGCGGAACCGGTGGCCAGAGGACTGGCCATGCTTGTTCCGGACCAGGTAATCTCTGCATTGTCTGAGGAGATATACGCGGAGTGAACGTCTTGCCCAGGAGCAACTATGTCAGGTTTGATGCGACCATCACCTGCAGGTCCGATGGAACTCCCGCTCCAGGTCAAAAATGCAGCCCCGCCGTTTTGACAGCCGCCAACAGCGATAAGATTCTTTGCATTGGCCGGAGTCCCGGTGTAGGTGCCGTAACTCGTGTTTCCACCCGAGGTAATGATAAGGTAATCAGGGCGTCGCCACATGGTTCTGTCCATCTGCATGCATTGGCTGTCGTAGCTGCGGGTGTTCTGGGATCCCCAGGAAAGGGAGATAAGACGAGCGCCTCCGGCAGAGTTACCGTCGTAAGGTATACTCAGGCTGTACTCGATGTTTGCAGGTAAGTACATTCCACTGCCGCCGCCGCCTGCATCCACGTAATATATCTTGGCATCTGGGGCAATACCGTCGTATTCGCTTGTGCCGCCAACAGGTTCGTCATTCCCTGCGATTGAGGTCGATGTATGTGAACCATGACCGCCCTGATCACCAAAGAGTATATAGCCGTCAGGGTCGATCGCGGCTTTCTTGTAGCCGATGACCTTGCGGTGGCTTGGGTAGTCACCAAAGTCAGTAATCGATACCGAAGGGTCGCGGAAGAAATTATGGGTGGTACGAAGTCCTGAGTCAATCGACGAGACAATCTGACCTTCCCCGGTAAGTCCCTGATCCCATATACGGCGATTGTTAGTTTCCCAGGTTTGTAAAACCCACTGAGCGTAAGCATTTAATGCATAAGGTCGTTGGTAAGGCTCAATCCACTTTACATAAGGTTCAAGGGCTAACGTAGTAATTTTAGCGGGCGACAGCATTACGCGCAGAACCGGGCTGTGAACATCGTCAGCTGAATCGACAACCGAACCACCCATATCAGAAATAATATTTGCCAATTGCCCAATAGGTGAACCGGGATAGAGAACGATAGTCATATACTCGGGCATCTGGGCTTGCATATCTATGTCGGGTGATATCTTGTAGTTTGGTTGGTAATCACCCATCCAATCTATGTCCGAGATGTCTCTAACGCAAGCCAGGGTTGCCTGATCCATCCTGACCAGATAGGTATAGTTGGGCAAATAGCCCACGATTAAGGCGCCGGAAGCCTCAAGCGTCTCTCGCTCATTGCTGGCGATAGGCCCCTCAAAGTGCACCAGATACGAACCTACTCCTTCCTGATTACTCGAAAGCATTGTTGAGTGCTTTGAGGGTTCTGAGGCTCGGGTGTCAAGATCGATCCCGCAGGGGAGATGGATTACGGATCCATCCAGATAACTGTTAGGGGTTGAAGGTACAACCTTTCCTTCGATTGTGGCCTGAGTACCCCACAGAAAAAACGGCAACAAAAGTATGTACGTTGCTTTTCGCATTGGTCCTCCTAAATTTCCGACAGTAACCTTTTACCGTACAAAAGGTCGGTTTTTTCGTTATCCATTGTTATATCCTCCCTTTCTATTCCTGATAAAGCCTTTTTTAAAAAAATTAAAACCCTTTTATACTCAACATATGCACACTTCCTTATAACTTAGCCTGGGCTAGGATTCTGCGATCAACTCTTCAATCTTAGCCAGGATCTGGTCCTGACCTTCCGCTGTTTTCGGATCTGCGTCGAATGAAGCATCTATTTCCTGAATCTCGTCCAGGGCGGTTTGAAAATCACCCAGGGCTGCAGCCGATTTGGCTTTGGTAAGGCGAAGTATCCTGGCGGTTACCGAAGTGTAGTGAGAGAAGATATAATCTGGAACCGCACGAAGGACGTTATCGGCAAACTCTATTGCCTCTGAGAAATCCTCCAACTCAACGGCAACAATGGCAGCCCCGGCGTTTGCATCCAGAAGATTTTCGTAACCTAAGGCAGTTTCGAACTGAGTGAGTGCGCCTGCCAGATTGTCTTCAAGTATAGCGCACCAACCGAGGCCGGTGAAGGCTTCAGCGTTACCAGAGGTTTCAGAGATAGCTTTCTCGAAATTGGAACGGGCATCGGCCAGATCACCTTTCTCAAAGCTCTCCCAGGCTTTTTCGAGGTAGTTTACTCCATCGCCGTTCCCGTTGCACGACGTCATGATTACTACAAGTGCTATTACTGTAAGGTGAAATAACTTTCTCATCTCAACCTCCTAGTGCAACGAGATGATTTTAAAGGTTTCAGTCAAGGTTGGTGTTTTGAGCTGTATGAAGTAGATACCCGGAGCTATGGTTCGTCCGGATGCATCCTTGCCTTGCCAGGTAAATTCGTGTCGACCCAGCGGAAGCCTACCTTCATATAAGGTAACGGCCTTACGACCTGCGGCGTCGAACACCGTGAGGGAGAATGAGGTTTCTGCCGCCACGTAAAGTCGAAGGAACTTTTGTCCGGGCAGAGGCACTGTACACAAAGGGTTTATCTGGATTGTGGTAAAAAGATCCGGACTGATATGACGTTTATCAGCTGCAAGTTGGAATACCCCCAGCTTCGAGGTCAACGCCACAACCTCTTGAGTTTCCCGGTCGATAAAAGAAACCAGCGGTATCCAGGAGCCATCCTGATAACTCATAATGAGAAGATTCTCGATGTCGGCAGAACCGAGCTCTGCGTTCTGATAGCTTATATGTAGGGATACCTCGGAGCTGAGGTTTAACCCTTCGGGTCCGATCCTGTAAGCTTGACCGATCCCGAGGCCGTCCTCGATGGCTTTTATATGGTAAGGGGCAGATACGCTGGTGCGTGTTTTTTCGTCTACTACTGTAAAAAAAGCTTGGGTAGAAACCGCATCTTTCGAGACCTCAACACTGAATCTCCCATCGGTCGAGGCGATCATTCCTCCAGCTGTAGATATCTCGTATACTGAAAAGCTGCGCTGGTAAGTTGTGTCGTCTGCCGAGGCGGAGATTGTAGCTGTACCGGTTGAAGTGAATTTATAGTCCCCCCGGTATGCCTCGGAACCGGAAACCTGATTCATGGTTACCGATTCGGATGATCCACCCAGATTCACGGATACTTCAGGGGGTTCGGTTAACTGTCCTGAAGTAGGAACCACCCAGATATCTATGTACTGGGAGAGCAAGGGATTTTGCAAAACTGGTATATCCAGTTTCACCTTTTCGGGTTCCTGATATTTTATCTTGCCGTCGGAAGTAACGACGACGGCAAAGGGTTGAGGTCCGCTGGGTACGTTGTTCGCCTTTACTCGGATTTCCCAATCGCCACTTTCAGGTGACTGCAGGAACACGTTTTCAGTCGGGTTCAGCACGTCGGCTGTTCCTCCTTCGACAGATTCATTCTCGCTTGCGAAGTTGTTGCCCAGGTAGGTCTTGCCCGACGGAGAAACCACCTCAAGGTGCAGATCGTTGACCAAAGCCGGTGAAGCTGAATTTGCTCCGGGATAGTCGGTCCAGTTCAAGGTAACCTTCAGGGGTTTTCCCCCAGCAACATCCTCCAATAACGCAGTGTACTGCTGTCCTGTAGTTAATCCCGTGTCCTGATCAATGTAGGAAAGATATATGTCGTCGCCATCGAAGTAAAGGACGTTATCCAGGAGCGGTCTTCCCCATCCGATTTTATCATCAGGTATCCACATCCCCCAGAAGTTTGATATGTCGGTTTCTACGGAATTGATAAGCATGGCTTTGAGCAGAGCGGCAGAAGGTGTATGTGGATTTCCTGCAAAGCCGTCGGTAAAATACTGTCTGATTAGGGCGACTGAACCTGCTGCAATCGGGGAGGACATACTTGTTCCGGAGGAAACCCTTACCCCGTAATCATTTGCACTGGTGGCGGACGATATATCTACCCCCGGGGTTATGATGTCAGGTCTGATCCGTCCGTCTCCGGAAGGTCCTGCAGAGCTTACACTACTGGCGAAGTTGTTGGCATTGTCTGCGTTAAGGCAAGCACCGACACAGACAAGGTTTTTTGCGTTTCCAGGGGAACCTGTGTATTGCCCACCGTCAAGATTACCAGCCGAGGATAAAAGAAGGTAGTCCGGGCGGTTCCACATGGCTCGGTCCGCCTGAACGCAGTGTGAATCGTAGGCTCTGGTTGTCTGGCTGCCCCATGAGTGGGAACTGATTCTTGCCCCCCCTGCAGAGTTGCCGTCATAGGCTATGGCTACATTGGCTTCAAGGTCTGAACCGAAAATAACGTTCTCGGGATACTCATCAGATCCACCATCCAGAAAAAAAAGCTTGGCTTCAGGAGCCATTCCGTCATGCGGACTTGTTCCACCTACATAATTATCGTTGCCAAGGGCTGAGCCAGATGTGTGGGTTCCGTGCCCTATAATTAGGTCGTCTCCGAAAGTTGGATAGAAGGAGAGGGTTTTTTTATAGCCGATAATCTTACGGTGGGTGGGAAAATCCCCAAAATTCTCAATTGGTACCGAGGGATCGCGGAAAAAGTTATGCGTGGTTCTGACCCCGGAATCCATAATGTTGATGATTTGACCTTGACCTTTTAGTTCTTTATCCCATATTTTACGAGTCTTGTTGGTTTTATCCCAGGTCTGGATAACCCATTGGGCGTCGGAATTGTAAAAACGAGGCTCGTAATAAGGCTCAATCCATTTTACTTCCGGAAGGTGAACCAGGGAAGAGATCATACTCGGGGCAAGATCGATCTCAATAACGGTTTCCCAGTCAGAAGCGTGGCCGTCGATTATCCTTCCTCCTAGTTCTTCCAGACGCTCCTGGATTGAGGTTACAGGATAGCCTGCATAAAGAAGAACTACGAAAGTCCCACGGGTTTCCGATTCCAGATTGATCTCGGAGGATATCTTGTATCCGGGTTCGTAAGCACCTACCCAGCGTATTCCTCGAAGCGAAGTTGAGGCCGATCTTGTAGCCTGATTCATCCTTACAAGATAAGTATAGTTAGGCAGGTACGCAACAACCGTAGCACCTGATTGCTCCAAGGCTTCTCTTTCTTCAGGATATATAGGACCGTCGAATTGAACAAGATATGCTCCGGTTTCTATTTGTTCTTCTGCAAGCATAAGTTCAGAAGGAAGACTGATTTCAGGAGTACGTGTATCAAGGTCGATACCGCAGGGCAGATGGATTATTGTGGCATCTTTGCATGACTCGGTCGGTATTTGAGTAATGCGGCCTTCTAGTCTCGGAGTTTCCAAGGATATTAGGAAGATAGGAAGGGTAATTATGACTAGTGCTTTTTTCACAAGTCCTCCTATAATTTAAGATTCGTGAGGGTCTTACCTTTATCTAACATCTTTTCAAAGACCCTTAGCACCAATTTATGTCGCCAGAAGGTGTTCGTTTTTTCTCGATCATCATCCCTGGCTTTTTACATTCATGTACTCCTGCCGAAATCGATTTTCATAACCGAAGTCGGGTTACCTGCTTTTTTGTTTAATGCAGGAAGGACTATTGAGGTATGGACGCTGGAAACCGTAGCCATACCCCTGAATGGACAATCCCCAACTCCTAGTGAAATTATAGATTCTTTGGCTGTTTCGTCAACCCCTGATTTGTTTAACGGTGCTAGGGATAGATTAAGGGGAGGACGATATTTAACCGATTCCCGGCCCTTCGGTCCTTTTTGAAATTTGAGCTTCAATCCTTTACCTTTACTATTTTAACTCGCTCGGTACATGAAGGTGTAGATAATCTAAAGAAGTATACCCCGGAAGGTTGATGCTCCGCTAAACAAAAAGTGTGCAACCCGGTTTCGAGTAGGCTGTTTTCTGCTAGAATCTGGATTCTGCGACCTGTAGCGTCAAATGCTTCTAGGGTTATACTCTGGGTAGAGGGAAGCAAGAGAAGAATCCGGGCATCGTTTCGAACCGGTGAAAGATAGAAAATGGAAGGCCTTGACGTGTATTCGTTTTCTTCCATACCGCTGTGACCGACAGTTAACGTATACTGGATGGTATCCAAATTCGCATCACTGACTATGGCATTAAGAATGATTTTTTTCCCAATCTCGGTTTGAGTTTTGAGTGCTACCAGAAAACCCGAGCCTTCCACGGTCTGATTGGGCATTATGTCGCCATAGTCGGCATTATCCTGGGTTACGATTTCCAACGCAGGATCCAGGGACTCCAGCCTGACTTCAACCGCTTCTGCAGGATGTTCACTGTGATTCGTGATTCGTGGAAAAAGAAGCGCCGTCTCTCCTGGGTCCAAGGCTTGGTCGTCGTTGCCTTGCTCGGAATCGTCAATCCTCATGTCCTTTCCGGCAAGTTGAGACGCATTGACCTCCATCATTCCGGTTATCACAATTGCATAAGGCTGAGGCCCAAGGGGTACGTTTCTCGCCCTCACGAGTAATTTCCACGTGCCCGGTTCAGGATTTCTTATCCTCAGGCACTCCTCGGTGTTTGTATTGTCCGCACTACCGTATTTTTTGGAGAAACCTATGCTGAAGACGTTGCCCTTGTAAATCCCCCCGGATGGAGATCGAACCTCAAGATCCAGATCGTTAACTAACGTTTTCGCAGCGACCATCTCCGCAGGGGGGTCTGTCCATACAAGGGTTACTCGAAGCGGCCATGAGTTTCCTTTGACATCCACAAAGTAACAGATTTCTTGATCCTGGTCGATGCCTGGATCATAATCATGCAGGTATAGATGATTCTCCTCCCCGGCAAAGAAAAGAACCGAGTCAACACACACACGACCCCACCCCACCTTTGAATCAGGTATGGAACGCTCACTGAAGTCGGCGACGGTCGAGGATAGAAGAAGTGCTTTGAGCAGGGCAGAGGAAGGTTCGATACTTACGGATGAAGGGCTACCTTGAGGATACCATCCTTCTCGAAGATACTGGACGATTAGCGCAGATACCCCGGCCACCGAAGGAGACGACATGCTGGTTCCGTATGAAAGCTTGTATCCGTTCGTGCCTGAGCCATCCGCAGAGACAAGATAACCCGGTGCAACTATCGCAGGCCTCAAGCGATTGTCGGCTGTAGGACCCTCACTTGAGAATCCGGCTGGGATATCAGCAGTTGAACCGTTACCGGTGGCGCCTACGCTAACTACGTTTTTAGCAGTGGAAGGAGGAGTTACCCCAAGGCTTCCCGAATTGCCTGCTGAGTAAAGAATCATGAAGTCAGGATGATCCCAGGTGAATTCGTCGGTCTCACGGCAGGCCAGGTCGTAAATCCTTTCGACGGTGCTTGTGCGCCAGCTGTTGGACATAATCGTTGCCTTGCCGGCATCATTGCCTTGCCAGGGTAAGGAATACATCTCGTAATAGCTTTCAGGATAGGCGATGTCGTCGACTCCGCCGTTATCGATGAAGTATAACTTGGCCGAAGGTGCGAGACCGTCGTAAGGAGAGGAGCCTTTCCAATATGAATCGTCGCCGCAGACTGTTCCAGCGGTATGGGTTCCGTGGTAGCTAAAGGCTGAAGCATCTCCGAATACGGCTGCTGGAGACGAGGGTTGGTAGGCTATTATTTTACGGTGGGCTGGGAAATCGCCCCAATTGCCAATCACGATAGATGAATCGGCGAACATGAGGTGGGATGTCCTTAGACCCGAGTCACCGGTGCTTACTATCACGCCTTCTCCTCTAAGCCCCCTGTTCCACAGGCTGCGGTTTTCCTCAACCCAGCTTTGCAGAACCCACTGGGAACTGTCGTTCAGATAGGTGGGTTTATACCATGGTTCTATCCACCTCACTGCATCTAAAGCAGCAATCCTGAGAAGGTGTTCAGGCTTTACACAGATCCTGATTAATTTGTATTGCCCTGCGTGGCTTGAAAGAACCTGGGCATTGAAGCTGTCAGCAAGAACCTGGGAGGTTTTTTCTACTTCCGCGTCGTCAAACAGCCATAGATGCAAGGTGTCGGTGGATAAATTACTTGAAAGCAATCCGGGTGCTATACGCCAGGACGCCTCGTAAGGCGAAACCCAACATATGCATTCTTCATTGGATAGAAGAGTCATCGCATCCGAGTTACCACTAACCAGATAGGCGTAGTGCGGTATATAACCTTCGATCACGAGACCAGCACGTTCCAAAAGGAGTCTTTCATCCCTGCCAGGTGCATAAGCGAATTTAACAACTGCCCTTTTAGAATGGATTACTTCCCCAAAAGCTTTCGAGTCAATAAAACGTGTATCGATTGTATCCGAGGCGAGGAGAAGATAATATGCGTCCTCGTAAGGTTCGACAGTTGCAGTTAATAGAAAAGGTCCCTCCACTCCATTGAAGATAAGGAGGGCCAATAAACTCACGAAGGATACATCCCGGTAGATTCAGCCCAGCGATTCAGAAGCTCTATCCGTCTGGATTCCTCTTCGGGGAGCGTCAGGGGTCGTCCTCGACAGTCGATTATTACACCTACTTGCCCGCCGATGATTTCACGGGCGATGTTTTTGCCCGAACCTTCACCAAGATCGAATCCGCGTTCAGGTTGAAGCTCAACCATGGCACGTTCATCAATGCCAAGGTTGAGCCTTTTAATCTCTCCGAACTTAAGCGACAGCTCCTGTTCCTTCCCCTTCTCGGGTTTGAAGATGACCTTTAAGCATTTGGTGTCCGGCTTTGCCTGTCCGACCGGTGCGATAGCCGTTCCGAGATATATCAGACAATCCTTTTCAAACACCTCCTGGGCAGCATGTTCGTTGACTTCCGTTAATACGCCCAGATGAGGCATCATAAAGATGGAATCTACTGCCAGTTGAGTGATTCCTTCGGGCTGGAAGGCGTCCAACATGAGCATCGCTGCCTGGACACGACGTGGAGAGTGTGAAAGCGCCCCACCTGAACCGACCACAAGTGAAAGAGACATCAAATTAACCAGGGTAGCCCCGGAGGTTGTTTGGGAAAAGGCGTCGGCGATGGAACGTTCCTGCTGAATGCCTTTGAGACCCACAGCCATGCTCTTGTGATGCATAAGTGCCAATCGCAAGGCCTCTCTGGCCACCGCATGTTCCATCTTTAGGTCGTCCAGCGTGGCGGGGATTGTGGTAGGCCTGATCATCTTGTTGCGAATGCGGTTGCGTAGACCGGCCTCATCTACCTTGTACGGGATCCAACGCATGATGTTTTCAGTCCCTGCTTCAACCAGAACGTTAGATATCGAATAACTCATCCCTAAGTTGGCACTTACCGTACGGTTGAAAACCCGCTGGAGTTCAGCTTTTTCGGAGAACTCGTCTTCTTTCTCGGCGAAGACACTGAAGATATCGGTAGTGGCTCCGCCAATGTCCACTCCAAGCACGTCTATTCCTTGGCGTTTTCCGATACGCTCTATCAGAAGACCGACTGCACCAGGTGTTGGCATGATGGGTACGTCGGTCCAGTCCATAAGCCTCTTGTAACCCGGGGCATGGGCCATTACGTGCTCCATGAAAAGATCGTGGATCTTGTCCCGAGCCGGACCCAGATTTTCACGTTCGAGTACAGGTCGTAGGTTTTCAACAACAACCACCTCGGTGGATTCTTTTAAGGTGTCAAGAACAATCTTACGGGCGTCCTTGTTGCCTGCAAAGATTACGGGAAGGCTGTAGGTCGTTCCAAAGCGTGGCCTGGGATCGGCGGCACGGATCAGTTCGGCTAACTCGGCTACGTGAGAGATGGTTCCTCCATCTACACCTCCTGATAAAAGAATCATGTCAGGACGAAGATGACGGATGCGTTCAATCTTTTGATGAGGCAGTCTGCCGTCGTTGGATGCAATTACGTCCATGACGATTGCGCCTGCTCCCAAGGCTGCGCGTGCCGCGCTTTCAGCAGTCATGGTCAGAACTACCGCTGCAACCATCATCTGAAGTCCGCCACCAGCCGATGAGGTCGAAATATAAACGTCAACACCCTCTTTCTTCGATCTAGTAGGTTTTATTATCTTTTCGCCCTCAAGTATCTTCTTGCCGGTTAACTCTTCCACTTCTCTGATTGAATTCAAGACACCACGTGTTACATCCTCAAAAGGAGCCTCTACCGTTGTAGGAGCTTCACCTCTTCCTACGAGGCGATACTCTTCTCCTCTTTTTTCAATGAGTATTGCCTTGGTCGTAGTCGAGCCGCAGTCCGTGGCCAGGATTGTTTCTACCCTTTTAGGTATTGATTTACTTGCGTTTTTCGCCACGCTTTTCTCTCCTTGATTTCTTCCTTTGCTCTTTTAACTTTTTCTCCTCCAGAGCCCTGTCGGACTCCAACTCCTCAATCCTCTGAATAAGCATTTCAAGATTCGACCTTTCCTCGAAAAAAGCAGTCATCTCTTCGTACCAGGTGCCTGAGGTAAAAGCAGTCACCATTGGTGACAAGAAAACCATAAGCTGACTGCCCATGAAACTCAAGGGTTTTACCGATTCCAGAAATATAATGACAATCGACGCGACCCTGAATTGAATTACCTTTTCTGCAATCGTTGTACAGAGTTCAGTCTTACGTTCTTCTGTCAGGTCTGAAGCGAACATCCAACTCCTTCACCGCGTGAACCTCATCCAGTCTTTTTACAGGGGTGGTGTGCGGGGCTTTCCTTACCATTTCCGGATTAATTCGAGCCTCTTCCATTATCCGGTGTATGGCGACTGCAAAGCCTTCCAGTGTCTCGGTGGTTTCTGTCTCGGTTGGCTCAATCATCAAGGCTTCCGAGACTATCAAGGGAAAGTAAACGGTGGGGGAGTGATAGCTGTAATCCAGGAGTCTTTTTGCCAGATCTGCAGTTCTCAGATTGTTGAATTGTTTCAAATTCCTGCCTGAGGCAACAAATTCGTGCATGCAGTGTTGTGGATAAGGTACATCAAGATACTCACCGACTAGTTTCTTCAGATAATTGGCATTCAGGATGGCATTCCTGGAAACGTCAGCAAGACCTGTCGAACCGAGCATTCTTATGTACGTATAGGCTCGAACCATTACCAGGAAGTTGCCGAAAAAGGCATGCAGCTTTCCGATGGATTTGGGTCGGTTGTAATTCAAAATATAATCTTGTCCGTTTTTCTCAATGACCGGCACCGGAAGGAAATCGGCAAGTTCACCTCTTACACCTACAGGTCCTGAACCAGGACCTCCTCCTCCGTGAGGGGTGGAAAAGGTTTTGTGAAGGTTGAAATGCATGATGTCAAAACCCATCTGGCAAGGCTTAACCAAGCCCATCAGGGCATTGAGATTGGCGCCGTCCAGATAGGCCAGGGCACCGGCACGGTGTATTTTTTCGGTAATCTTGCAGATATCACGTTCAAAAAGCCCGAGTGTATTAGGGTTGGTAATCATAATCAGCGCTACGTCGGTAGAAAGCTTCTCGGTAAGATCATCAATATCGATGAGTCCGTCAGGATTCGAGGCGACTGTTATGCTCTCGAAACCGGAAAGGGTTACACTGGCTGGATTGGTGCCGTGAGCAGAATCCGGTATGAGAACCTTGGTTCGGGCTTCACCTTTGTCTTTGTAATATGCACGCACGATAAGGTTTGCGCACAACTCGCCCTGTGCGCCAGCGGCAGGTTGCAGGGTTACTGCATCAAAACCAGAAATCTCGGTGAGAAGCTTTTGTAGTTCAAACATCAGCTCAAGTGCACCTTGGGTAATTTGAGAAGGTGAGAGGGGATGAAGGTCAGAAAATCCTGAAAACCGGCATGTATCCTCGTTGATCTTTGGATTGTATTTCATTGTACATGAACCCAGGGGATAAAAGCCCTTGTCGATATGGTGGTTCAGCGAGGCCAGATGGGTATAGTGGCGAGCCAACTCAGGTTCCGCTATTTCCGGTAGTAGAGCGTCTTCTTTTCTGAGGTATCTCTCAGGAATGAAATCCGTTATATCTTGTTTAGGCACGTCTAAAGCGCTGAAACTGAACCCTCTCCGCCCGGGTTTGGAAAGATCGAATAGCATCTTCATCTTCTGATATTATTCATAATAGAGGCTTTGTCAATGGTACAGGCCCATGTTACTATTTTACAAGTTACTATTTAGCGTTGCTTGCAATTTGAATGTAGTAAATGAAAAGAGGGTGCAGAACACCCTCTTTAGTTGTGAAATCTTTCTTACATCTTGATGGCCATGCCGCTCATGTTAACGATAGGAATCCAGATGAGACCGGGTATAATCGCCATCGGCGTAACTCCTGAACGAATATTGATTACCCCGTTAGCGCCCATCTTCTTGGCTTCCTTAGCCAGTTGTTCGTACAACAGGTCTTGTGCCTGCGGTCCGATCATCGGATAAAGCGGCGGTAGAATGCCTAAGCAGCTGAAGGCAAGCTCGATACGCATGGCGCTGACCATTCCCAGCGGCTCATAGTCGCCGTCCTTCATGTCTCCTGTGGTCATAAAGACATCCTTGTATGGGGGAACCTTGGAAACGGCTTCCCAAGCGCATCCTGCCATAGCTATCATTGCGAGTAGAGGGATAACAATGAGTAGTTTTTTCACGTATCCTCCTTATGGCTTGATAGCAGAGTGTATTCAAATCTGTTTGCTTGTCAAGACCTCAAACGGCAAAAAAGACTTTGATAATCCAGGACTCTTTTTCAACCTTATGTCGCTGTTGAAATATGCGATTTCATTCGAAGTTGAGGTACTTGTCATGTGAAACAGACCTTAGTGTATTGACAAGCGGCCTTCTTAGCAGTAGAATTATTAACTAAGGCCTAATCAAGGAGAAAGATGCCAGTAACCAAGAGTGTAGTAAAAAACGTAAGACAGAACGCCAAACACAGGGCGGTCAATCGGGCGCGCAGGTCTCAACTTAAAACCGCGCTAGCCAAGTTCTCCACTGCACCTAAGAAGGATAAAAAGAAGCTTTATCCCGAGGTGCAGGCGGTGATTGACAAGACCGTTCGCGAAGGCGTGATACATCGCAACAAGGCTTCACGGCTTAAATCTCGACTCTCAAAGCAGTTCAGTTAGGGTTTCCCCATCCATGTCCTGGGGGCGCAGGTGAAAATGAATCGGCCGGGATCGGAAATCCCGGCCTTATTCCTATGTAGGTAAGAAAACGCTAAGGACGGTATTTGGGACGGGCAAAGATCATCCTTCCTGCCGGGGTATTAACAACCCCTTTTATTATAACCTCCAGGTAGCGGTTTATGTGTTCTGCGCCTTCTTCAACAACCACCTTGATTCCATTGGAAAAGTAGCCTACCCCTTCGTCAGGTCCTTTGCCTCTTTTAACGATACGCACTACTGTTTCATCACCAGGACGGAAATGGGGGACAAAACGTTCAAAAAGTGCGTCTATGTCTACTATCCTGATTCCTTCTTTTCTGAGTTTTTCAGCATTCAGTTCCTTGGACAATTTAAACAGAACAGCCTTCTTTGAACGCGTAAACCTAAGTGCTTCCTCGCTTGTGTCAAGATCATTCGTAAGCTCAATCTTAATGTCAGGGCATTTACGAAGTCTGGCTATTGAGCTTTGATTCAGATCGGCTGCTTTTGGAACATATACCTTCCCTCTCAGGATTTGAAATTCGAAAAGAGAAATCACACGTCCGTCTTCCAGAGCGTTTCGTTCGATTACGTATTTCTCCCGTCTGAAGAACATCAGTTCCTCCTTCAAAGTTTACCCAGGTATTGTAGGGCTTCGCGAATCGATCCCACAGGTACAACCTCCAGGCCGTCTATCTTCGAGGCGTTACGTTTGGGTAGAAGTGCCTGCTTGAATCCCAGACGAGCAGCTTCCTTCAGTCTTAACTCGGCCTGGGATACGGTACGTACCTCTCCACCCAGACCGATTTCTCCAAAGATTACCATGTTCTCGGGAAGCCGTCGGTCGGCAAGTGAGGAGGCGATGGCTGCCAACACGGCAAGATCGCATGAAGGTTCCTCGATAGTGATCCCGCCGACAACGTTGAGATAGGTATCCAGGTTAAGGGCTGATAGACCACCCCTGCGGGCAAGTACTGCCAGAAGCATGGCAAATCGGCGGTGAGGGAAACCTGTTGTTATTCGTTGAGGTATAGAAAACGGGGTAGGGGCGGTTAAACCCTGCACCTCTACCACAAGCGGTCTGGTACCCTCAAGAACCACCGTCACTGCAGCTCCGGCAGGACGGTCGGTCTCTTCGGAAAGGAAGATAAAGGATGGGTTTTCAACATCTGTAAGTCCTTTCCGGCTCATTTCAAACAGACCTATCTCGTTGGTTGAACCGAAGCGATTCTTCACCGCACGCAGGATCCTGTACTGCTGGAATCGTTCGCCTTCGAAGTAAAGCACGGTATCAACCACGTGTTCAAGTGTGCGGGGACCTGCTATTGCTCCTATTTTTGTTACATGGCCCACGATCAGCGTCGTTATGCCCCTTT
This sequence comes from Caldifarciminota bacterium, assembly GCA_016934635.1. Classification (GTDB taxonomy): domain Bacteria; phylum Hydrothermota; class Tepidihabitantia; order B3-TA06; family B3-TA06; genus WJJO01. Next base: position 17,430 of record JAFGSK010000030.1, on the reverse strand, counting down.
TCTTTGCCAGACGCTGGAAACGAGCAGCAACCTCGCGCACCTGACCAATGCTTCCTGCTGCACCTGAAAGTATGGCGGTAGTCATGGTTTGGATGGAATCTATCACCAGAAAAACGGGCTCAAGGTCCGTAGCCTGAGTCTCAATCTCCTCAGCCTCGGTCTGCGAAAGAAGGTATAGGTCCTCTGTCGAGATACCCAGCCGTTCTGATCTTAGTTTCAGTTGGAGAAACGATTCCTCGCCTGAAACGTAAAGCACCTTGCCTTTTTCAGCCATACGTGCCGAAAGCTGCATGGCAAGGGTGGATTTTCCAATCCCAGGATCACCACCCAGGAGAATCACGGAGCCGGGAACAATGCCTCCTCCCAGAACCCTGTCAAGTTCTCCGTATCCTGTAATCAATCGGGGCTTCTTCTCAACCTTGACCTGGTTCAATGGCAGAGGTTTGTGTCCCCCGGCGTTGTTCGTACGTCCAGGATGCTTCTTGGCTACCGCCCTTTCTTCAACCATCCTGTTCCATTCGCCGCAGGAAGGGCATTGTCCAAGCCAGCGTGCACTCTCATAGCCACAGTTCTGGCAGACAAAGATCGATTCGCTTTTACTCAAAATACCTTGATGTTTATGTACCGCTCCGGGTTTTCCCGGATGTCTTGAATCAATAACTTGAATTCCTCTGTAGCCTCCTTGAGGTTCATGTACACCGTATCTTCTTTCATGAACCTTTCCTGCTCGATCCTTGTAAGGATCGAATCAAGGTTCTCGGCAGCGGAGGCCAGATCGTCTATACCCTGTCCTATCTCCTCACCGCGTTCGGTGACAGGTTCGATTGCTTCCTTGGCTTCATCGAACAAATCGCCTAACCCTTCCTCTATAACTTCCTGGATCCCCTCTATCTCCAACTGGGAAAGCAGGGCCTCGATCCGGATCAGGGTGCGCTGAAGGTGTTCCAGGGAGAAGTCGTCTATGTATATCCCTTCAAATACATGGTCAGGATTGTCCTTGGCCAGTTCGTCGGATTCTCCCAGGTCAACCTTGATGTAGCGTTCGCCGGTAAAGATTGACCGGGTTCGCATTGAGATACGTGAATCCATCGGGATATCGATATCTTCCTCGATGTTGAGGGTTACCATGATGTCCTTCGAGCGCATCTCGACATCGGTCACCTTGCCCTTGATTACCCCTGCTATGTCTACCGGGTCACTCATCCTGAGTCCTGTTATGTCCTTGAAGTTTACTTGAATCTTGTAGGTTTTTCTAAGCGCCCAGTAGTCCTTGAGCCAACTGATGCCGAAGAGCAGGATAAGGAGGCCGAAGAACAGGAACAATCCGGCAGCAATCTCCCGTCTTCGTTCTTCATTCATACAGTTCCTCCAATCGAGTATTTTTCTTGGTTCGACTCAGGGTATAATTCTTAAGGAAGTAAACGTCCTGACCTGCGCGTCTGGCAAGTCCCATATCGTGGGTGACTACGACCGAGGTTATGTCCAGACGTTCACTGAGTTCGATTATGAGTTTTGTAATTCTTACGATCATTGACGGATCAAGTCCGGTGGTGGGCTCGTCGTAGAAAACGTATTTAGGTTCTGCGGCAATAGCCCGAGCTATGGCCACGAGTTTTTTCATCCCTCCTGAGAGCTGCTGCGGATATTTTCGTCTCACGTCTCTGGAAAGCCCTACCAGTTCTAGCTTCTGGTCGATTATCTTGTCGCGTTCATCTTTTGGGAGCTTCTTGTACTCCAGAGCCAGGTCGATGTTTTCCTCGGTTGACAGTGAATCCAGGAGGGCTGAACCTTGAAATACGTACCCGATCTTTTGTCGAACACGTGTTAGTTTTCGTTTCAAACGGGGTTTGGCCATAAGCGCGCTCACATCCACGCCGTCGATCTCAACTTCACCATTTTCAGGTATAAGGAGTCCGAGAATGCACTTGAGAAATACACTCTTGCCTGAGCCTGACTTACCCAGTATCAGAACCCTGCGACCGTCCTTGGCCACGAAATCCACGTTCTTTAGTACCTCCTGCCTGGGGAAGCTCTTGGAAAGATTCTTGACCTTAATCATTGATGCTCCTTTTGACTCTCCGGGTCGCAAGCGTTCGCAAAGCGAAAAAGATCGCAAATGGAGGGAGGAAAGATGGATTCATTACCATCAAGACTGACCTTAATTCCTTTATAGTTTCTAGGACCATCGGATGAACGGTCTGTACACGTTCCATTGATCTCCTAATAATCAAGGGGTGCTCCTTTAGCAACAAAGCGTCGAAAGATCGCGGGACGGGGGTGTAACGGTTTATCGTGTAGAGATAGAGGCTGTAAGATTAGGCGAAGGGCTTTCCGTAAAATAAAATGATTCTTCATTCTACCTTCCTACCTGAATACCCAGAAGGCGACGATGAAGTCGAACACCATTATAAGGGCTGCGGAGGTGACAACCGATTGGGTGACCGATTTGCCCACACCTTCCGCGCCTAACTCAGTCTGAAAACCGTAGTAAGAAGAAACCGATCCCATGACTAGTCCAAAAAGAAGGGTTTTCAGGAGTCCTCCAAGGACGTCGTTGAGGATTACGTAACGCCTGAGTCCGAAGACGTAGTCTGCCACAGGGATATCGAGGATTACTTTTGCCGAGACCGCTGCCGAAACCAGGGCTATCAGATCGCCGTAGATCACTAGCGCCGGAACCACTACAACGCCTGCGATGATTATTGGCAAGGCAAGGTAATGGACCGAGTTGATGCCCATGGTTTCAAGTGCGTCAACCTGTTCCGTAACCTTCATGGTTCCGATGCGGGCGGTGATGTTGGAACCTACCCTTGCTACAACGATGAGAGAGATTATGACCGGGGCAATCTCGATGAGTATGGTGCGCCCGCCGGTAGCGCCGACATAGAACTTGGGCAATCCTGCTTCCAATTGATAGGTTACCATCAGGGCGACAACCATGCCGATAAATATCGCGGTAAAAGAAATAACCGGCAGGGAAAGTAAGCCAAGGTAGTAAACCTGCTTGAATATCAGTTTTGGCCTCGTTAAAACGTAGCCCATACCGCCGAAAGCCCTGAAGGTGAATAGGAGGTATCTTCCTAGATCGCGTATCACAGGTCCATCTCCTCTGTTTCCTCTTCAGGGGCAAAGGCATCTTCCTCTCTGCCCACGTAGCTTTCGAATCTCATTAGCGACTTGAGGAAGACCAGATCGACTTCTCCTGTGGGGCCGTTACGTTGCTTTGCTACAATCACCTTTGTCGGGCTGCCAGGCTGCCCCTCTTCCACCTTGGAATCGTAGAATCCTGGTCGATGTATTAAAAGAACAAGGTCCGCATCCTGTTCTATCGATCCCGACTCACGTAAGTCCGCCAACTGCGGGCGCTTATCCTCACGCATCTCGGGTCGACGTGAAAGCTGTGAAAGAGCAACAACCGGTGCGTTTATTTCCTTGGCCAGAGCCTTTAGTGAGCGGCTTATTTCGGTTATCTCCTGCTGGCGGTTGCGCTGTCCTGAAAAACCGGCGGATGCGTCCATGAGCTGCATGTAGTCCACAATTATCATCCCTATCTCGCCTTCGGCATAAAGACGGCGCGCTTTGGCTTTGAGTTCTAGAATCGACATGGACGGTGTATCGTCGATGTATATATTCAACTCGTTCAGCACACCCATTACGTTGGATAACCTGGCATAGTCCTCCATACTCAAACGACCAGAACGAAGCTTTGTAAGACTCACCCCTGCCTCGGAACAGATGATTCGCTCCACAATCATCTCGGTAGTCATCTCGAGACTGAAAACACCAACCGTAATCGCTGCGCGTTTTGCCGCCTCAACTGAGATATTTAAGGCAAGAGACGACTTGCCCATAGACGGCCTGCCTGCGACGATTACCAGTTCACCGCGCTGGAATCCTGAAGTGATACGATCAAGATCATCCAGACCGGTGGGGACACCGGTGATGTGACGGCCTTCCTGTTTGGCCTTGTCAATGGTTCGCATGGCAGGGACCAGGAGGTCGCGAAGAGCCACAAAGCCACGTCTGAGTTTCGATTCCTTGATCTCGAATATCTGATGTTCCGCCCAATCGAGCATCTCGTCGACCGACTGACCTGATTCGTATGCCTTCTGGGCAATATCCGCCACGACGTTTATGAGCTTTCTTTGAACCCATTTCTCGTAGACTATCCTGGCATGATACTCGACGTGGGCAGGGGCCACAACATTTTCCGCGAGGGAGGAGAGGTAGTCAAGACCACTCGCTTCAGCGAGTTTCTTCTGTTTCTTGAGTTCCTCACTCACGGTAACCAGGTCTACGGTTTCGTTGCGGTCGAATATCGAATTGATTGCCTCGGCTATCAATGAATTTTTGCGGTTATAGAAACATTCAGGCCTCAGGATCTCGAACGCCTTGAATACCGACTCCTCGGATACGAGCATTGCGGCCAGGACCGCGGCCTCGGCTTCAATCGAATGAGGGGGAACTCGTAACGACTGATCCTCAGGCATGAGGCTCCTTATCCGCGAGCAATTCCGCGACCACTTCAACAAGCTTCGTTGCCAACACCTCTTTTGCTACAGACGTACACCTCATGCGTTTACCGGAAGTAAAGATAATCTCGGCCTCAGTTTGCTCTCCACCTATTACCGTTGCCGGGTTTGCAACTATCGCATCCAGATTTTTAGCCGAAAGCTTTTCAGATGCCGTCTTGGTCCAGTCAGGTTCTGTTTCTACACTGAATCCTATGAGCACGGCGGAAGAGTCGGGGAGGGCTCCGAGTACGTCAGGTGTCCTGGTTATTTTTATACTTAAATCTTTATCCTTGAGCTTGGATGAAGCTGACTGGACAGGGGTGTAATCCGCAATTGCCGCAGCCATGAGAAGCGCGTCAGTTGAGGGTAGGATTGCAGTCAGTTCAGCCAGCATCTCGATCGCTGATCTGACCCTTATTACATTTACTCCGCAGGGCAAGGGGACGCTTATCTCGCCTGCAACCAGGGTAACCTCTGCTCCTCTGCGTGCGAATGCCTTGGCAAGTTCTGTACCCATCCTCCCTGATGAACGATTAGTAATAACCCGTACCGGATCTATCTCCTCTTCAGTCCTTCCGGCAGTTACGACTATTCTCTTGTCTGCCAGAACAGGATGCGCCCTTGCCAGCCGTTCAGCGGCCAACGCAATCTCATCAGGTTCGGCAAGTCTTCCTTCGCCAGTCACACCGCAGGCAAGCTTCCCGAATCCAGGCTCAACAAAATTTGCCCCGCGTTTCTTTAATCTGTTAACGTTCTCCTGGGTAGCCGGATTTTCCCACATGCCTTGATTCATAGCAGGTGCAAACAACACCTTACCGGGATCTGCAGCCAGGAGAATACTGGACAGGAGGTCGTCCGCTATTCCAGAAGCGGCCTTGGCAATGATGTTTGCAGTCGCCGGAGCAACCAGTACCAGTCGTGTGCCGTCCAGAAGGGAAATATGTGACAGGGCTTGTCTACGTGCCCAGAGATTATCGTAAACACCTTCTTTAGTCAAAGACTCAAATGTTACCCGACCGATGAATCTGGATGCAGCTCTGGTCAGAACCACCGGTACACTAAAACCTTGTTCAGTGAGCTTACGCAGGATCAAAGGGGCTTTGTAGGCGGCAATTGAGCCTGAAACCCCCAGAAGCAAACGTTCGTTCATTCCAGGTTTAAATCCTTCTCTCCCCGTATCGTTCTCTGCAGACCGAGAATGTAAGGGTTATCTATTGTATCTATCTTTCCCTCTGCAACCGCTTCAATGAGTTTTCTGGCCTCAAGAGATGCCAGAACCAGATAACGATACTTATTTCCGTAAAGCTCCCAGATTTTCTCCAAAGTGGGTTCCATAAGCTAGACCTCCAAAAGTTCAATCTTTGTAATTCTCTCAGTGTGTGCTCGCTCAGCCTCGATGATTGAAGTCAAAAGGTGTACGCTTTCGGCGAGCGAGTCGTTTACAATTACATAGTCGAAATCTCGAGCCCGTTTCAACTCTGACCGGGCCTGTGCAAGCCTTTCCTCTATAACCTTTCGGGAATCCCTGCCTCTCCTTGTGAGTCTCTGGTGCAGTTCGGTTAACGTAGGGGGGAGCAGAAATACGCTAACAGAACCGGGGTAGAGTTCTTTTACGTGTAGCGCTCCTTTGATATCCAGGTCTAACACTACGTCAAGGCCCTGGTTCAGTTTCTCTTCAACGTTTTTGCGCGGCGTACCGTATTGATATCCATAAACCTCCTCCCATTCCAACAACTCACCCTTCTTTACCATATCCGAGAACTCGTCGGGGGTTACAAAAAAGTAATCTGTCCCTTCTTTTTCTTTGCTTTGACGTGGTCTGGTGGTTACAGAAACCGAATATCTGACCCTTTTGTCGTGTCTTGTAAGCGCCCGGCACAGGGTTGTTTTTCCTGCTCCTGAAGGTGCGGTAATAATCATGAGGAAAGGTTGTCTATTCAACATTCTGAACCTGTTCACGCATCTTCTCTACCTCTTCCTTGATGGCAATCACAGCGTGGGTCATCTTTGTATCGTTTGCCTTTGCCCCGATGGTATTTGTCTCCTTCAAGATTTCCTGCAAGGTGAAATGTAGCCTTCTGCCGTTGGAGCAGGGTTCGCGCAAGGTTTCCCGAAAAAGAGAGATGTGGTTTTCAAGCCTCACACACTCTTCGTGAATGTCGAATCGTTCTGAAAAATAGAGGACCTCCTGGAGAAATCGGTTGTGGTCAACTTCTTGTTCGAGTTCAGCCATCAGTTCCTTAAGTTTTTTCCGTTTCTCACCCATACGTTCGGGCACACGTCGTTTAACGTCAGCGAGGTTCTTGGAAACAATCTTTAATCGCGCCCGCAGATCGCGTTCAAGGTTGCGACCTTCGGCGCAACGCATTTTAATAAGATCGGAAAGAGCACGAGACACAAGCTTCTTGGTTTGGGTCCAGAGTTTGGCGGTATCTATTTCGATTGGCTCTTCTTTGATCAAGCCGGGCAGACGAAGAAGAAACTCAGGGCTGAGTTCTCGAGAAACCGCAACCCGTTTGCGTAGTTCTTCCAGCAGGGTAAGGAAATTGTCCAGTATTTCCGGATTTAACACCAGATGCTTGCCGTTGGATTCTTCAAGGTGAACAGCGATGCTTACCGAGCCGCGATTGACTTGATCTTTAACCTTTTGTTTGATCTCTTCTTCATAACCGACGAGTTGATCTGGAAGCTTCACACTAACATCAAGATAGCGATGATTAAGCGAGCGAACCTCGACAGTCAGTCTAAGCCCTTCAGGTTTTATCAATTCAACAGAACGTCCCTGTCCGGTCATACTAGTAATCATTATATTCTCCTTATAAAATAAAGGTCACCGGGCCGTCATTTACCAGTTCGACTTCCATGTGGGTTCCGAAAACCCCTTCGGCAACCTCGAGACCTTTTGAGCGCAGACCTTGAACAAAGACTTCTATCAGTTCTGTGGCTTGGTCAGGAGGCATGGCATTGTCGAAAGAAGGCCTGAGTCCTTTGTCAAGATTGGCAGCCAGCGTAAATTGTGAAACCACCAGCACGCTTCCCGAGACGTCAAGCAGCGAAAGATTCATCTTTCCTTTGTCGTCTTCAAAAAAACGGCGTCTGGGTAACTTATCGGCTAACTGCTTCACCTTTTCTTCACCGTCGCCTTTCTCCATACCGAGAAGTACCAGTAACCCTTTCGATATGACCGCCCTAGGGTTTCCATTCACACGTACCGAGGCCCGGCTAACACGTTGGACAACAGCCTTCAATCAATTTCTCCCTTCGTCGTTCTCCGTAAGAAGTGCAAGGAGTTTTTTTCCGAAACCCTCGGCCGCAGCAGGACCTGCTGCGGTAACTATCTTGCCACTTACCACCACATCCCGGTCAACGTAATTCGCCCCACCTTCCTCGAGGTCTTTTGAGACACCTGAAAAGCAAGTTGCGTCAACACCTGTCAGCAAACCCGCATTTGCAAGGACAATCGGTGCAAGACAGATGGCGCCTAGCACCTTATCCTGTTTGCTGAACTTCCTGGCAAGACCAATAAGGTTCTCGTTATTCCATAGTACCTTACTGCCTGCCCCGCCTACGATTATCAGGGCCTTGTAATCGGCTGCTGCGGCATCGGCTATCAGGATGTCGGGTTTTACCTTTAATCCGAGCATTCCTTTCGCAGCGCTGGTGTCTGTCGAGGCAATCGCCGCTTCGAATCCCGCGTCTTCAAGTATCTTGCGCGGGGTTGTCAACTCCTCGTCGCGGAAATCCTTATTAGCGATTACAAAGAGCACCTTGTTATCTGCGGCTGTAACCTCGGTATGCGTCTCATCCAAAGAGCTTGAGCCTGAGCCGCATGCAAGAGAAGCCAACATCAGTACCGGTATAAATCTGCTCATGATCTCTCCTTAATATCCAGCCAGATTTCTATTCTAGGGAACGAATCTCAAATATTGTCCAGTCGTCGTCCGGATACGCGGCCCGGGTTACCTGATTATCCTTTTCCCATAAGAATTTCCCGCCGGTTTGAAGGGCAAGGATCAAAGGAAAGATCGAGGCAAACGCCGAGGTGCAAATACCTTCCGGCGTCAGGTCTCCTACTACGTATTCGTCTCCAACCTCATGGAATCCCTGGTTGCAACGCCCGCCAACAACCTTCGAGATTACTTTCTTCATAAATCCTCCTAGACATCGTTAGATGCAAACAATACAAGACGCTCTTAAGCGTAGCTGGATATACATCGTTACGCTTTACATCCCACACTACTAGACGTCAAACACTACGCTTGCCTGCCAGGTATCACCTTTTTTTCCGTACTGGTAATCCTGATAGGTTACCGTCTTTACTTCGTGCAACAGCCGGTGACGATCGTAATCGATCATCTCGCCACACAGCACCGCATCAAGACAGCACTCTTCGTCCTTCTCATAAAGCCTCACGTCAATCACACGCTGAACCAGAAATCCTTGAACAAGGCTTATATATAGAAGTTCGCGCAGCCAGTCAAGGAAGCGTTCTTCACGGTTCGCACAGCAGACTTTTACCAAGCGCCGCTCGTTTACCTGAACGCTTTCCAGCTCAACTATCTGCGAGAGTAGTGCCCTGGCGGCATTCTCAAAGAGGTTTTCTTCGCTCTGTCCACGGATCAGGAGTTTGAGGTCGCTTGTATGTTCAAGCGCCTCCCAACCTGCATCGTTCACATCTTCAGGGGTGTGGGGAATAATACCCTGTGATGTTCAACTTCAATTATTGCGTAACGTCCCCGGAACATAGCCCCTGGATTGACAACTATCGTTGAACCTATCGTATCCTGACCTGGTGAGGAATGGGCATGACCACATAAACAGAATGCGGGCTGATTCTGCTCGATTATTTCGTTTATCACCTCGGCACCCAGTTGATTTTCATCGTTTGTCTGGAGTGCAACCTTGGAAACAGGAGGGTTATGGACGAGAAGTATGGTTTGAGCAGGATCGGAGTTTAAGCTTGAAGCTAAGTGCTTCTTAAAGGTTGAGGCTTTGGAACAGTAGAAGTTCTTGTCGAAATTTGCCGGGCCGACTGAGCCTCCCCATCCTAGAAACGTGTAACCCGCTATTTCAACGGTCTTGTTCTGAACGTTGTATACCTCGTTGAACCCTTTAACCGCTTCATCGAGACGGGATGTAGGAGCATCAAGATGCCCGGGTACGAACACCACCGGAACGCCGAATCCGGTAAGGTTGATAAAAAACTCACGATAGGTCAATTCATCAATTACACCGTTTTCCTCTCCCTCAACAGTTTTCTTCTCAGGGACCTTTCCGTCCTTGTAGGCCTTTTGCCATTCTGCCTCACGTTCCTCTGAGTCCAAAACATCGCCGGCAAAGGCAATCAGGTCAACTCTCTGATCTTCGAGTGCTTCCTCAAGCAGAGGCCATACGCGATCCCCCCCATGATAATCCGCAAACAGAGCGATCCTCATATTGGGGAGGATATTCGGTATTTGCCGATTGTCAAGTTAAATGACATAGAACAGAGTGTGATTCAGAGGTTTCTTTACTTGACTGGATAACCGATAAGTGTATTATCTGTCATGAACTTAACTGATTTTTTTACCCATACCCAAAACACGATTTACTTCAACCACGCATCTAGCGGGCCGCTGCCTTTGCCGACCAGGGACAAGATGAAAAGTCTCATAGACGAACTTGACTGCGGGGACAAGCCTTGGGATTTCTGGTTGGACGAGCTTCGTGCATTTCGCAGTGAAGCCTCGCAGCTTCTCAGAGTAAACCCTCGAGAGATTGCCTGCGTTGCCAACACCTCATCAGGTCTGCTTATCGCACTTTATTCCATACTCTGGAAGGATGGCGATAACCTCGTGATGATGGGTGACTGTTTTCCTGCCAACATCGTGCCCTGGGAACGGAACTTACCCGGTGTAGAAAAGCGCAAGATCTTCGTAAAAGGAGATGGCCCGCTCGAAGAAAGAATCTTAAGTGCCATTGACGATCATACAAGGGCAGTGGCCATAGACTGGGTGGATTTTCTCACAGGCTACAGGATCGATCTTGCAAGGATCGGCAAGGCTTGCAAGGATAGGGGAGTGTTCCTGGTTGTTGACGGTATCCAGGGGTGCGGGATGCTCGAACTAAACCTTTCGGAGGTTCACGTGGATTTCTTCACCTCGGCTTCTTCCAAATGGCTCCTGGGCCCGGTGGGATCAGGTCTGCTTTACGTTAACTCGAGAACCATCCCGAGGCTCGAACCTGCGTTTGCGGGATGGATGAGCCTTGACTGGAAACAGTTCAATCGGTTTGATCCCCTACCTTCCTTAAAAGCAGATGCAGGACGCTTCGAGTCCGGTTCTTACGCCGGAATATTAATGGTCGGGTTTACCCAGAACCTGCGGATCCTCAATTCAATAGGCATTACTGAGATCGAGCGACGTGTGATGGCGCTTCGGGAGATGCTCTACAACGGCCTTCAAGAAATGGGAGCCAGTATCGTCTCTCCTCCCATGGGAGAACACACCTCAGGCATTCTGACCTTCAGGTTCACGGGCAGGGACAACGAAGCCTTATACGATCTTCTCGATGCGAACAAGGTGAAGGCTTCCCTTCGCGAGGATTCCATCCGGCTTTCACCGCACTTCTACAATACCGAAGAAGAGTCAGGTAAGGTGCTCGGCTTGATTAAAGGGTTTCTTTCTTCATAGGTCGGTTGAACTACAAAGAATACAAAGCTCACAAATAAGATTAAAGCATTGAAAAACAGAGGATACTGAGACCTCGTAGCGCTAGCAGCTGACCACTCACCGCGCGCCGCTTACGATTAACAACCTGACAGCCCCAATCTTTTACCGTAGGGTAACGACAGGAGAAAGATACACCAGAGCAGAGCGACCGTTGAGAGTCCTACCGAAGGACAACGCTTGCGGAGTTATCTTCGAATTCTTACAATCTTTAATCCTGTAGTAAAGTATTAAGCTTATGGAGCAAACATAAAAATCATTTTAACCGAAGAGTGATGCAACGCGTTACCTCTCCGTCCGGTCGAAGCCTCGTCCGGTGCGAATGCTAAGGGCTGCCAGGTCGTCGTCGTAGGTCGTGAAGACTTCATCGAGTGCGCTTTCCTTTCCTTCATACGAAAAGAGTAACGAGACGGAGCCGTCAAAACCTGCGGTTTTCCAATCAGGGCTTTCCACTCTCGATCCTTTCGCCGTGCCGTCCGATTCGACTGCAAATATGGAATAGGAGCCTTCAGGAAGGGTTATTTCCACAGCGCCAAGCGCAACAAGGCTATCTCTCACGAATGTCACTACCGGCTCTTCTTCGATCATGTATCCGATCTCTACAAGAAGCATGTCGGTAAAAAGGCGGCGATCGTTATCCCAGTACAGATTGACGAGATCACCTGCAAAGTCGTCAGCCGAGAAGGCGCTGTCGGTAACGGTCAGGGAAAACTGCTCGGTTCTTTGTTTTTCACCTTCGAAGGTTACCGTGTAGGTGCCGTTCTCAGGCCTTCCAACGTTGAGATAGCGGATGTTTGAGAAAGAACCCGCATCCTCGTCTCCTTCTTCGTTACCTCTAAGTAGAATATTGAGTTCACTTCCATTCCAATCCGCAGATAGACCTATACCTGTGGAGTCAGGGGTTTCGTCGAAGAACTCGAATCTGAACTCCAGGGTTATAGTGTCGCCCGGTACCTCTATAGCGCTCATATCCACCGGGTATTGTATCTTGTTTCTGCCCTCGAACACCTCGCAGCTTACACCTAAAAACAGCGTTATAAGTCCCAAACAGGCTAAAAAGCGTTTCATGGTTTACCTCCAGTTTTTCCTTATCCTAAAGATATTCGGTTTCCGTGTGTTGTCAAGTAGGCGCTGGAAGCGCCATGCGCCGAACTTCGTTCGACGAGCCCACACTCGCATGGTTTCCGCGATGCGCGACTAAAACAGTGTGCGAAGGATTAAAAAAGAATGCTTTTATGATATATTTTTTACTGTGGAGCCTAAAAAAAGCCACCCAAAAGCGGGACAAAAGCGGGACAAAAGCGGGACAAAAGTGGGACAAAAGTAGCCGCCTGGGATAACTGACAGCTGACGGCTAACGGGTCTTACCACAAAGATCACGAAGGCCACAAAGAATATTAAACACAGAGATGGAGGACACCCTCTTTAACGACTTGCGGAGCAAGACGTAGGTGTCCCTTGCGTCCAGGGGGCGCATAGGTGCTGGGAACGCCATAGGCTCTGGGAGAGCCATAGCCGCTAGGAGCGCCATGCGCCGAAGCTTGGCTTCGGCGTCTCGGCCCGGGGATTCCTTGCCCGCAGGGCGTGTAGCATAGGCTCTCCAGCTCGTGCGCGTGAACAGGTTAGAGAACCTGTTCCACACGTCTCGGTCTGGTTGTTCAGGACTAGCCGTCAGAGGCAGCTTTATATCCCGCGAAGGCTATTGACCTGGCGGTCGGATTGGAGTATGCTCGTATAAAATAACCAATCATGAAGCACGGAGGAACCATGCTGCATTCGACTTTGCTTCTGATAATTGCGATAGTAATAGGGGTATTGCTCGTAGCATTAGGGATTATCGTTGCGGCGCTCAAAAGGCAGTGGATTTACATACTCTACATGGCGGTACCGGTGTTCCTGGCAGTGGGGTCGATAATCGTCGGTGAGTTGACCGGCAGGGAGTCGTACCCGGCCTCGATACCTTTCATGGCAGGCGTATGGGCGGCGCTGATAGCCGTCCTCGCCAGAAACAAGAAGCGCGAATGACTGTCTGGATTAGAATCAAGACGCTTTGCTTCTGTGCACTTGCGCTTTTCGTCTCGGGCTGCGCGGTGTATCACATGCAGGTGCCGCGCACCACTGCGAAAGGTGAGTGGGATTTTGGCGGAGCAATCGGCGGCCTCGGGGCGTTCAACGTTGACAGCGCGGGCAAACTAGAGTTTGGCGCCTTCCCTGTTGTCGGTTTCGGCGCGCGCTACGGCATTACTCCAAGATTCGACATGGGCGTCTCGTCCTGGGGCATCGGAGCAAAGCTAGACTGCAAGTACGGCATCGTGCCCGACTACCTCGCCCTGGGCACGGGTGCAGGCGTCGGCACGCTTTTCAGCATAGCCGAGTTCCCGTTCTTTTATGTGGGTGAAGCCTCCTTGTACCTGGGGTATCCCTTTAAGAAGGTCTACCCTTATATCTCTGGACGCGCGTGGCTCCTGGGTCTTGGCACCTACACGGTTAATCCGATGCTCGGAGCAATAGCCGGCATTAAGATTTCTGCGTTTCGCCGCTCGAACGTCTATCTCGAGGCCGGAGTCCTCAATATATATAATGAGGATTCAGAGCAAGGGAAAAACGACTTGATGATTTCAGCCAACGCAGGATTCTTCTGGTAAGGAGCTATCGTCTCGAAGCCTCGAGATTCCGCGCAACTGGGTGCAGTTTGCAAAACAGACGTTTGGGGTAAAAAAAGAGGGCCCACCTTGCGGCAGACCCTATGAGGTCAGTTTATGTGAATCTTACCTTCCAGTCAATCCGTTACTTTCAAAAGTTTCCCGTCTTAAAAAATATGTAGACTCTTAAAAGAAAACCTGCTTGCGGTCGTCAACGAAGGCGGCTGCTACCGGGCCTTTGAGAAGACTACGCCAGATGATGACCGGGCCGTCCTGGCGAAGTCCGCCCCACAGAAACCGTGAAATTCCCTTGTGGATGAATTTGAAAGTGCTGTTTAGGCGGCTTTCTATGTAAATCAAGAGATAACGCATCTCGGCGGGTGATATATGAGGATGGTTCCACACCAGGTGTCTGAGTTTGTAATGGCTGAACTTCCGGTCGAAGATTGCGTTGCTGGCGCTGAGCTTATTCCACAGGGGCGTTTTCGGGAAGGGCGTTATGACCGAAACGGCGTGCGCGTCAAAGTCCGCCTTTCGTAAAAGGGAGGCGTCTTCCAGCGTCTGCTCTGCGTTAAGGTTCTCGTGCCCTATCATCGAATAACTTATGCGGAACATGCCTTTTTTCTCTCGCGTGCGGCGGCAAAACTCCAAAATCTCGTCGGTCTTCTGCCGCTTGTTTATGCCGTCCAGGGATCCCTGTATCATCGATTCCACCCCGACCGAGGGTATGCGAAGGCCCCGTTCGTGCCAGGTATCCAGATTATGCATGAACAATGACGCCCGCGACTGGGCCCACCAGCGGAACTTGTACCGGGCGAACATGCGGGTAAGCTCGTCTGTGAATTTGGGGTAGATGCCGAAGATTTCATCCATGGGGAAAAGATACGCAACTCCGTGCTTTTTGTAATAGCGAAGGACACGTTCGATGCTTTCCAGATTGATGGTAAACCGGTTACTGTCGAACACCGGGGTCTGGCAGAACGAGCAGGAGTAAGGACAGCCGTGAGCGGTATACAAGAGTCCCAGGGTAAGGGTGCGTATGCCCGGGATAACGGAGTATTGCGCCATCATCACCGGATGCTGGATGTCTTCCTGCCTGACTCGGTAGCCGAAAACCTGTGCGACATCGTCCTCAGCCGGGCCGATGAAGACCCTGTCCACCAGTGAAGGTATGGAGTAGTCCAAAGCGCCGTAGTTGCCTGCCCAGAGTTCGCGAACTCCCTGGCTGCGAGCCTCGGCGGCCATCTTGCCTATCTGGTCAATCTCGTTCTGGTAGAAACTGAACCCCACCACGTCCCAGCCTTCGCGGAGTTTTGCTGCGTATTGGTTCCAGCGCGGATACTCAAGTATCTCGACTTCGGGCACGTTTTGCTTGATGAAGCGCAGACCAGGGCTTACCCTGCGCGGGGCGTTAGCTATCGTGGTGTAGTCGCGCGGAAAGCGTCGGTAGGTAGTGCACAAAAGCACCTTAGGATTGGTTGAAATGCCTTTTTTCATTTATCGATTGATCTCAGATCGCGCGGTTTCTTATCTTTGCGGTCCTTGCTTCCAGCCAATCCCTTACCTTGTGAAGGTTTCTGTCATCGGACGACTGAACCTGGTTTTCGAAAGCCTCGAAGATAGGCAGAAGTTCTTCGTACATCCGGTTTGCTTCCGGGTTCTCCAGCCACCCCTTAGTGACGATTATCTTATGCTCTCCATTGCTGAGACTGACCTTGTTTTCGGACTTCGACTGCATGTCCGATTCGACAAACCCCAGGGTCTTGAGGGATTCGACGATATTATCGCCGGTTATACTCGATTGTGCCATTATTTCTCCTTGAAAAGTCGCTAGGAACCCGGATTTGCCAGCCAATCCCTGACTGCAAGAAGATTCGTATCCGTTGATGAGTTTATCATCTCATTAAAAAACGCAAATATGGGCGGTAATTCCCTGCGCATACGGTTCTCGCGTTCATTGTCAAGGGCACCGCGGGAAACCCTTATATGATGTTCACCATTGTGAAGATTAATCAGATTCTCGTTAATACGTTCTACCATAAAACCTAATGTTTTTAGAGACCTGATTATATGTTCACAAGTCATGATTACTGTATCCTGTGACATTTATTTCTCCTTGTATGTATTGTTTCCGTGGCAAAATAGGATTATAACTGGCCCCAATTTAAGGTCCGGCTAATGGAAATTATTCTCGCCGAATACTCTCCTCTTACGTTGCCTTATAAATTATTATAGTACTTTCGAGCAGTATGTCAAGTAGGATGCCGTGGGCATCCATTCGCCGAACCGCACCTTATGCCCTGGTTGTTCGACGGCAACCCAGGGTCCAGGGGACACATGCGCGGAAGCAGGGCTTCCAGGAATGTGGATATTAAAGGGAAAAGATGGTCAGCATTACGAATGCTGCGGCAATCACCGGCGATGCAACTGCCCAGAACACCAAAGGCGGCTTGTCCTGATGCCTGGCGCTGGAACGCCTGGTGGACGCATGTGTGTTACGGGTGTTACGGGTGTTACGGGTGTTGTGGGTGTCCGGCGTGCAGGCGGCAAGCTTGCGAACAGCGGAGACAAACCGCATTGCCGCAAGAGCGGAAACCACGCATGCGGTGATGATAAGTAATACCGATGCAAACATAGTTGGCATTGTAAGGAGATAGCCTGGCAAGTCAAGTAGCACAGAGACGGAGGACACCCTCTCAGGGTGTCATGGATTAATCCCCATTGTCTCCTGTGTAAAAAAAGAGGGCCCGCCTTGCGGCAGGCCCCAATGAGGTCAGTTTGTGCGAATCTTATTCGCTCGACGAACTTGTGAGCCAGTCCCTTACGCTCAAAACGGTCTCGTCTGATGACGCCTCGACCTTTTTATTGAGGGTCTTGAAGATAGGACTGAGTTCGGTGCGTATGCGGGTTGTCTCTTCCGAATTCAGCGTACCTTTGGAAACGCTAATCTTGTGCTCGCCCAATCTGAGATTGATAGAGTTTTCTGCCTCAGCCTTTTCGGATGATTCACTGAACCCTAAAGTTTTGAGCGAACTGATGATATGATCACCAGTGATATTTTCTTGAGTCATTCATAACTCCTTTAGTTTTTGGTTTTTGACAAAGAGGGAAGTAACGCCTGCCTCGTTACGAGACTCGACTTATGGGAATTAGGCTTTTAGGATAACGCCCACACTTGTGTTTGTCTTATCTGTTCATTATAGTAAATAATATGACGGCGTCAAGGTGTAGCGGCTGGAAGCCGCATTCGCCGAAGCGAAGCTTCGGCGTCTCGGTCGGGGGGATTGTCATGTTTTCCCCTTTACCCGGTCCAGGGTATCCTGTCCGTCATTGCGAAAAAATGTAGGGACATGCTCTTAGCTTGTCCAGGGCATCTGGAGGATGCCCTTTCCATTCCGCACCCTAAGAGGGTACGCTACATCCATTCCGCACCTAAGAGGGTACGCTATATCCATTCCGCACCCTAAGAGGGTACGCTATATCCATTCCGCACCCTAAGAGGGTACGCTACATCCATTCCGCACCCTAAGAGGGTACGCTACATCCATTCCGCACCCTAAGAGGGTA
>JAFGSK010000029.1 GCA_016934635.1 Caldifarciminota bacterium | reverse complement strand
GCGCCCTCAATCGTCAGCCGGGGACCTTACGTAGCCGCACCGGGCGCTACCCGGCTCGTGGACTCGGCAGGCCGGGTAATCGAGAACGCCATTGAAGAGGATAAGATATACCTGTCCGAACTGCCGCCCGGAACCTACTTTGCCCGTGACGGAGAGCGAACCATAACCAAGGTGGTGAAGGTAGAATAGTTATGCTCCTTTGTGCCCTGGAAGGCCACAAAGATCGCAGAATTCTGTAACTTGAAGTCACAAATTGTGACATCAAGCGGTAACGGTAAACAAAACTTGAGATTCCAACATGGAATATCAATATGAATAGTTTTTTGTAGTGCAACGAGCGTCTCGTTGCAGCACTTGAAATTTATCGCAACAACACGGTTGTTGCACTCCATATGATAATTTCGGCCACGTCCTTTTACGGAGTAAAATATCGAGCTTGACAAACCCTTAAGGTGCATTAAAGTTACGGTTATGGGGAATAGAACAATAGCAACAATCCTGGGAGTAGTGATAACACTCTGCGGGATACACGCATCCGCAGTAGCGGTTGTGGATCTGGAGAAGGTTCTCGAAGATTTCGAGGACGCGACTATTGCCGACCGCGCCCTTAACCACGCAATAATCCTTTGGAAAGGCGAATTCGACTCGCTGCGCAACGAATACAACAAGGCGAATAAAGAATTCGAGACTCAGCAACCAATGCTTTCGGAAGAAGCCCTTCGCGCCAGGCAGCAGGAACTTGACGAGATGCGAAGACAGTATGAAAACTTTGCCCAGGATATATGGGGCGAAGGCGGTAAGGTCGAGAAAAAACATAAGGAGCTTTTCTCACCGGTAATGGAGAAGGTGAATAAGGTTATTGAAGAGATTGCCGGCGATGAAAAATACGACATAGTCCTGGATGCGTCGGCAGGGGACGTGCTGTACGTGAACGTAGAAAAAGACCTGACCAACTCGGTAATTGAAGAACTCAACCGCGAATACGCCTCGGTAAAAACCGCACTTAAAACCAAAGTGGCGGTACTTTCCATTGCAGCGACCGATGAAAAAAGCCAGGCAGAAGACCTGGGCACGACGGTACGAAGGCTTGTAAAGGAGACGGTACAATCCTTCGCCACTGATCTCAATCTGGAAATACTCTCGGATGCAGATATCGAACCGGTAATGAGGCAGTATGGACCTTCCCTTGAGGATCGACTTGACAATGAGACGGCGATGAATATAGCAAGCGCCATCGGAGCCGAATACGCCTACCTGGGAACGGTCCAGAAAGAAGGAGGCGAGATCGTCGTAACCCTCACTCTAACCAAGCCGTCTTCCAGATATGTCTACAACCCGATGGAAGCGAGAATCGCAGAAAAAGACGAGGCATTTTTAGCCGAAAGGGTCACCGAGATGACTGCTGCACTCCAGCTGCATATCGCCACTGAACTGGAACCCGGAGAAGAAACCGAGGAACATGAGGATGAGACCGGATCCAAATCAGAATCTCCATCCGAATAGGTACTTAAGCAAACGTGAACTCTCGCGATCTCGCACGGCTCGTGGAAGGGAAGTTATGGGGTCACGGGATTGAACTAAAGAGGCCTGCCCCGTTCGCCCAAGCCAAAAAAGACGAACTGACCTTCTACACAGGCGATGATCCCGGAGAGTTAGAGAAATCAGATGCGGGTTGTGTTCTTACCAGGGTTAAACCCGCCAGGTTCGCAGCCCGCTCGCTCATTGTGGTTGAGGACGTCCGCAGGGCCTGGGCAAAAGCCCTTGATGCATTTCCCTCCCCTTATGAAGAGAAAGCCGAAGACCTCGTATACGTGGCAGGTTCGGCAAAGGTGGCCTCCCCGACGGTTCTCCTGCCCTTTACATACGTTGGTCCTGAGGTTGAGATTGGTACAGAGTGTGTAATCGGTCCCAATGTTACTGTCCATGCTAAAACCAGGATAGGTTCAGGTGTACGCATAGGCGCAGGATCGGTCATCGGCTCACCAGGTTTCGGCTATATAACAGATCAGGATGGTAAGCATCTACCTATCAACCACTTAGGAATAGTCGTTATAGAAAACGACGTACATATAGGCGCCGGGGTTTGCATAGACAGGGGTACGGTTTCAGAAACCCGGATCGGTGAAGGAACAAGGATAGATAATCTTGTCCACATAGCACATAACGTGCGGATTGGCAGGAATTGCATCATCACAGGTCAATGCGGGATTGCCGGATCAGCCGTATTGGAGGACGGGGTCGTCCTGGCAGGACAGTCAGGGGTCAAAGATCACGTACACATCGGGGCAGGAGCCGTGGTTTACGCCAAGTCTGCGGTTTTCAAGAACGTTGCTCCGGGCGAGAGGGTATCAGGCATCCCTGCCCGACCCCATCGGACAACCTTACGCGCCCAGGCAAGGCTTTATCGAGATGGCACTGCAGAAGACTCTTAGGACCGGGGTAAGACTGGAAGGGCCGACCCTGTGGGGCAACGGGCATGCCTGTATAAACATGTACCCTATGGACACGGATACCGGCATAGTCCTGCGGCGCACTGACGTTAAACCTGCTTTTTTTTTCCCATTATCGATATATTCCACAAGGGTGGATGACCGTAAAGTGGTTCTGCAAGCCGAGGCGGGTTCTTCGGTTACGTTGAGTTTTGTCGAGCATCTTCTTGCAGCACTGTGGGGGATGGGGATAGATAATGTTCGAGTGGATGTCGAAGGAGACGAGCTTCCTTTCTTCGATGGAAGCTCCCTGGCCTACGTCAAGGCTATCTTTAAGGCAGGCATCCTGAGGCAGGGCAGCGAAAGAGAGGAGTTGGAGATAGAAAACTCGCTGCTTTTTACCTCTTCAAGGGGTTTCATCTTTATTCGACCTTCGGAAAGGCTTCAGATAAGCTATGTTTTTTATAATTGGGACTCAGGCTGGTTACGGGCACGATGTTTCGCAGATGTTGAAAAGGCCTTTGTAACCGATATTGCTCCAGCCCGTACTTTTGCGGTGGGGGACTATCCGGATTTTGAGTATCCTTTCGGGATACGTTCCAGCCGGAGGCGTCATTACCCTTATCCTACCAGGTTCCCTGATGAGATGCTGCGCCACAAGGCGCTCGATCTTTTGGGAGACCTGGCGCTTTTGGGTTACAGGATCAAGGCGAACATCTGGGCCGTAGGTACAGGTCACCGCGAAACACACCAGGTTGTCAAACTATTAACCAAGGAGATAGAGTATGGAAAACTTAAATGTGGATTGGATCCTCTCAAAGCTCTACCACCGATTTCCATTCCTGATGGTTGACTATGTCACCAAGCTAACTGAAAAGGAGATATGGGGTTACAAAAACGTTTCCTATAATGAACCGTATTTTATGGGTCATTTCCCGGGGTATCCTATTATGCCCGGGGTGCTCGTGGTTGAAGCCATGGCTCAGCTTTCAGGCTTGATTATCCTCGGTCCACGCATCGAAACTGAGGAACGTAACATGATCTTTTTGGGTATAGATAATGTCCGTTTCAAAGGTGCGGTAAGACCGGGTGATCGGCTGGATATGTATGTAAAACTTGTATATCACCGCAACGCGGAGAAGACCGAACAAGCCAAGATGGAAGCCGAGGCCAAGGTTGATGGGAATCTTGTTGCCAAGGCTACATTCCTGGTAGGTCTTTTCCCCAATCCTTAGCAAAGGATCATCAGGGCTGAGGTCGTGAGTAAGATTCACCCTACTGCGGTAGTTTCGCCCGGAGCTAGACTTGGTGAGAACGTCAAGGTCGGTCCATACGCCGTCATCTCAGATAAGGTGGAAATAGGTTCGGGAACTGTTATTTCGTCTCACGCTGCAATACAACCCTGCGTAAGGGTGGGCAAAAACTGCACCATAGGCGAGCATGCGGTGCTGGGCGGTCTGCCCCAGGATACCCGGTTCCAGGGTGAGGAAAGTTTTCTCGAAATCTCAGACGAGGTAGTAGTGCGCGAATTCGCCACCCTTCACCGGGCTACAGGCAAGGACCAGATAACAAGAATAGGGAAAGGCTCCTGCGTCATGGCATATGCGCATGTTTCGCATAACTGCAGCCTGGGAGAGGGTGTAACCTTGGCAAACGCGGTACAGCTGGCCGGACACGTCGAGGTTGGTTCGGGTTCATTCCTGGGCGGTTCGACCGGGGTCCACCAGTTCGTGCGCATAGGCAGATTGGCAATGGTTGGGGCGCATTCCTACCTTACACAGGACCTGCCTCCTTTTCTCCTGGGAACAGGACATCCTTTCAGGGTAGTCGGACCGAACCGGGTGGGTTTAGAGCGAGCAAGATTTTCTTCAGGCGATCGGATGCTCATAACCCGCATGTACAGGCTTGTATACAGGGATATTCGACCCATAGCCCAAGCCCTAGCTGATCTAACAGCACAGGAACTCGCTGCGCCTGAAGTTGCTGAATTTCTGAGGTTTATAAAGGAGAGCAGCCGAGGTATTCGTCTTAAGGGTTCAGAAAAAACTCCCTGAAGTACAAAAGGACAGAAAAGACATGGAGAATGGATTCACCGGTCCTTTCATTAGAATGTATAACACCCTGAGAGGGTGTCTTCCACTGTCAAAGCATCATTTTCCCACCTTTTTCGTCTAAGGTATTATGCTTAAGGTTGAAGTAAAGGTCGTACCCCGATCATCTAGGCAGCGGGTAGAAGCGCTGGAAGAAGGGAAACTTAAGGTTTGGGTACATTCGCCACCTGAAAAGGGGCGGGCAAATCAGGAGGTTCAGGAACTTCTGGCAGAGCATTTCTCGTTGCCCCGACGGAAGATCAAGCTTATCAAGGGAGAGCATTCCCGTAACAAAACCTTTGAGCTTGACACGCCGCCTGATCGCCATAATATTAGGGATAGCCGCAAGGAGGTTTAATGTTAAAGTATCTCTTTGGGATGTTAATTCTTGCAGCGGGAGGAGTGCTGTTATTGACATTCGGTTGTGGTAACCTTGATTCATCTTTGCAGGAAGTGAACATTGTCGGCGTAGAAACTTTCACCGAAACCACCCATCCTATGGCTGGGGAATCAGAAATTGTGTTTCAGGCGGCAAGTTTTTCCTGGATCGCACCACCTAAAGGTGAGGCAATAATTGTAGAAAAGAAGATTGGCGATCAGTTCCAGGCGATGGCTAATCTCAGGATAGCAAATCTGGATACCGACACTATGAGGTTTACCGATTCAACTTTGGTTCTTGACGATACGGCTACTTATCGCCTCATTCTGCTCAATCAAGGCAGATCATCAATCCTTAAGTCAGGTAAAGATGAAGATTATGTTACGCTTTCTATTGCTAAGTCGATACGTTTTAATGTTCCAGATACGGTTATACCTGAAAAGGGAAAGGTTTTGTTAGAGTGGGAATCGCTTGCCGATACGGTTACTTACGAAATAGAATTGATTCCTCAGGGCGCTCAAGCTGCGGATAGCATGATGATATTTAAGACTATAAATCAAAGAGGCGTAAAACCAGTTAGATGGAGGCTTGATGCCGAGGATCTCATCCCAGAGGCGAGATACGTCATTAATGTAACCGCGGTTTTAGACGAACCTGGGTTCGTGCAGATAGTCAAGGGCTCACGTGAGTTCTTTGTAGGTATTGAGGAGGAGGAAGAAGAGGACAACACCTAACCCGAGTGGAGGGGTAATTATGAATGAGAAGAAACGCAGCGATTCTTCGGTTATTTGGATTGCAGTAGGAGCTTCGGCAGGAGTGGCTTTACTTATTTCTGCTATTGTTTCCGTGGCGCTTAACCTTCCGGGATTCCTCCTTAACAGACCTCGTGAGGTGCCTAACCTTGTCGGCCTATCACAGAAAGCCGCAGAAGAACTGGTTGAAGGTAACCGGTTCGAGATAGTAATCATAGGGGAAGAACCGAGCGAACTCGAAGAAGGTTTGATAGTCAAGCAATATCCCAATCCGAAGGGCAAGCTAAGGCCTGGCGACATGGTCCGTGTGATTTTAAGCAGCGGAAGACCAACCACTAAGGTGCCGGGTTTGCTGGGACAAAACCTTATAGAAGCTACAGAAGCCCTGCAGGCAGCCGGACTCATCGTATCAAATGTTGTCTCTGAACACGACAGCCTGCCTGAAGATCTTGTGATAGGTACCGATCCGGAAAGAGGCTCAGTCGTGGAGAAAGGAAGCAAGGTTACCTTATTCGTCAGCCTGGGACCTGACCTTGTAGAGGCGCCGTCCGTAACGAACAAAAAGCTCTCCGCAGCGCGCCAGATCATCGAAGATGCAGGATTCAGTGTTGGAGAAATAACCTATCAGGTAACGACCGAATACTACCAGGGAATCGTAATGAGACAAATCCCTGCTTCCGGAGACCTGGCACCGCGGGGTTCGGAGATTGACCTCATTGTTGCCGGAGTGCTGCGCTGAGAATGGCTAAAGGAAAAAAATCCGGGATGAGAACCTTTCTCCGCATCCTACTTATAATATTAGGATTTATAGTTATTGGATTTCTGGGAGCCGTGGTTGCCAATTATATCATAATGCCTCTGATAACCGGCAAAGGTAGTGAGGTGGAGATTCCTAATGTCGTTGGTTTACTCCTGGAAGATGCAATCGTGCTTCTAGATGAGCAGGGGTTTGAGTCGGTAGCCAACGAGAAGCGCCCGGATACCCTGTACGAAGAAGGCAGGGTCGTTGAACAGAAACCAAGGTCAGGCAGCATGGCTAAAAAGGGCAGGCTGGTACAACTTGTGGTATCCTCAGGCGAGGAATCGGTCAGGGTTCCTTACCTCATAAGACTTACCTGGGAGCAGGCAACGGCTATCGCAGAAAGACGAGGGTTTGAGATAGCCTCGGTGGATACCGTACAGAATGACACTATCCCGGCTGGTCGCATCGTAGCAATGAAGCCTGATCCTGAGATAAGGGTGAAACCCGGAACCAAACTCCACCTTTACATATCAGCCGGCCCGATAGACAAGAATATACCTGCTCCGAACCTCATCGACCTGCCCCTTGCAGAGGCCCAAAAAGTACTGGAAGCCGACTCCCTGGTTTTGGGAGAGATAATCAAGATGGAAGTTCCGGGTAAAGGCGGGATCGTGGTGCTTCAAAGCCCTGAAGCGGGTGTGTTCGTGGGCGCAGGCGACACCGTCAAGGTCTATGTGGGCCAGGAGCCGTAGCAGGTTGAGTGCCCTGAAGTAATAAGAGTTCCAAGTGGAGGGCGCATACAATGCAAGGTTGGCAAATGGTTGAATTTTCAGCATCTATCCTGAACTGCGACTTCACCCGTTTGGGTGAGGAGATACGAGCAGCCGAGGCAGCAGGCGTGGACGCCTTTCACCTCGACGTGATGGACGGACATTTCGTGCCCAATATAAGCTTCGGACCGCCTGTAACCCAGCATATAAGAAGATTGACCGACGTTCCCCTGCGCGCACATCTCATGATCTCCGAACCTGTCAAGTACGCACCCAAGTTTATCGAAACAGGTGCGGACGAGATTCTCTACCACATCGAGGTGTCGGACGAGGAAACCCTGCCAAAGCTCCTTGAACTCGGTAAACCAGTCGGAGTTACCCTCAACCCTGATACGGACATTCAGAGCGTTTTTTCAGTCCTGCCTAGGGTTTCACAGGCGCTTTTGATGAGCGTGCACCCGGGATTCGGGGGGCAGCGCTTTATTCCCGAAACCTTGTTCAGAATCCAAAACCTCAAGCGTGAGATAGAAAAACAGAAACTATCAGTTCCCATCGCAGTGGACGGTGGGGTGAATCCTGAGACCGCCCCAGCCGCACGTGACGCCGGCGCGGATATCCTTATCGTCGGCTCGGCGCTATTTAAATCCGATGATTACGCTGAGGTGGTCAGGGCAGTTAAGGGCGAGTAAGTCAAAATTCAAACTGCAAAATGTAAAATGCAAAATTCTTTTGGAGTGCAACAAGCGTCTTGTTGCAGCCTGAAATCCCGGCAGCTTACTATTGACATAAACACCTGAAAAGATATGATTTAACCGTTATGAATTTCTGGCAGATTCTGGGGATTACGGCATCCTTTGCAACCATCATATCTTTAGGGATAGGAATTCCACTTTTCATAGACTGGCTGAAGAAGAGGAACGAAGTCAAAGAACTAAAATTAGAAATCCAAAAGCTAAAAAAGGAACTTGAAGAGAAAATAGCAGCCACAGGCGAAAAAACAACTCACGACTTAGAGAAAAAATTCAGGAAAGTTTTAAGAGAAGTGTGCCCTAATCTTCCCGTTTACCTTGATAATCTACCACAGACTACCGACCCCGATAAAGTCGGTCTGCTTAATGAAGCACTGGACGCTATGAGCCGCTACAGTCATGCCGAGGCTATCGCTAAGTTTCAGAAAGCCTTGCCCCTTGCTTCCGACGACAACGAACGATGCGCAATACTTAACTTGATCGGACTCAACCAATGTAAAATGGGGAACTTCAAAGAAGCAAAGAATACATTCCAGACGATCATCAACATTGCCGAAGCGATTAGACTTGATGAAGCTTTAGTAGTCGGGTTGGGAAACATAGGGTTAGTCTTCCATACGTTAGGAGACGCAGAGAACGCCCTAGCTGCTCATTCACATGCCTTAACAATTGACCAAAAAATTGGGGACATCCACGGACAAGCGAAACAATTCATTAATTTGGGAAATGTCTTTTTCTTAAAAGGAGATTTCGAAAAAGCAATGGATTCGTTCAAAGAGGCGTTGAGGATTAACGAAAATATTCGGAGTCACAGCATCCAAGCAAATGCCCTCGGCAATATAGGTATACTATATAAGGATCAAGGGAATCTCGATAGGTCGCTTGAATTCCTTGAAAAAGCCCTTGATGAGGCCAAACAAACCGGAGAACTTGAGATTTATACCAACTGGCTAGGCAACTTAGCAGTAGTAACCGGTATGAAAGGCGAGCATCAGCAATCTCTTCAACGTCTCGTAGAGGCGTTGAATATTTATGAAAGAATCGACAATCGTGAGGGAATAGCCTATCAGATTTATCACATGGGAAACATTTATTTTGAAATGAATGAATTCGAAAAAGCCCTTGATTACTTTCTACGAGCTTGCACAATATTCGAAAAAATAGGTTCCGAACTAATGATTAAAGGTTGTAATGACAACATTGCTCTCACCAAACAAAAGCTGGCCGAGCAGGGGAAGTAACCCTTCGGCATTTCAAATATCAAATTGCAAATTGAAAATTTTAAATTGGGGGGTTGCCTGAAGCCCTTATTTCACTAAACTATTAGTCTTATGTTCGACCTTATACGAAGACGCCTAACGTGCTTCGCACGTTTTAGCACTTTGAGCAGTTGGCGCATGTTTGCAGTACTAAGTGTTAGCTTAATACACAGAAAGAAGGAAATATAGATGTTTGACTTGCTCAAAGATGCGTTCGCCAAGCTCAAGCGCGAGCTTGTCGGCAGGGGAAGCCTTTCTGAGAAGGAGGTCAAGGAGTTCCTGCGCACACTCCGGCTGACCCTGCTCGAAGCCGACGTAAACTACAAGGCGGCAAAGTCATTAATTACCACACTCGAAGAAAAACTGGCCGCTACCGAAATCTACAACTCTCTTGCACCGGGCAAGCAGGCGCTCAAGGTAATCTACGACGAGCTGACGGATTTCCTGGGCGGCAAGGCCGCAAAGCTAGCTTTCGAGAAACCGCCAATCGTCGTCCTCCTTCTCGGGCTTCAGGGGGTTGGGAAGACCACTCATGCGGGCAAGCTTGCAAGGATGTTCCACGGGAAAAGGCCGCTACTTGTTGCCGCGGACATCAAGCGCCCTGCAGCGGTTGAACAGCTCGAGAGTGTGGCCAAGAGGGCGGATAGCGTTTTTTTTGGTCCTCAGTCGACTAAAGCGAAGAACCGCGATACATGTAAAGCCGCCCTTAAATACGCCGTCGGGCACAGCCACGAACTGGTAATAATCGACTCGGCAGGCAGGCTGCACATAGACGATGAGACGGTCAACGAGCTGGCAGAGATAAAAGAGCGGCTCGAGCCTGCCTACTCGCTACTCGTGCTGGACGGCCTGGTCGGTCAGGACGCATTAAAACAAACCGAGGAGTTTCACGCAAGGATAGGTGTGTCGGGCGGGATACTGACCAAGCTCGACGGCGACTCACGCGGCGGTGCGGCGATAAGCTTCCGCCACGTTACAGGACTTCCCATCTACTTCATAGGCACAGGTGAGCGGCTTGAGGACCTCGAGGTCTTCCACCCTGACAGAATCGCTGCAAGGATACTTGGTGAAGGGGATATCGCTACCGTTGCCGAACAGGTTCGTGAAGTGGTTGACGAACGACAATCCGCTGAGATGGCCCAGAAGCTGATGGAGGGAAGGCTCAACTTCGATGACCTTCTCGCGCAGATGAGCGAGCTCTCAAAGATGGGTGATCTGTCGAAGATTCTGGATAAGATGCCTCGAGGTATGATGGGCGGCATGGACGCTTCGGACTTCGACCCTGCTGAGTTCAAACGCACCGAAGCAATCATCCTTTCGATGACCCCTGAAGAGAGGCAGAATCCTTACATCCTGAGCGGCAGCCGCAAGCTGCGCATTGCAAAAGGATCGGGAACGACACCTGCCGACGTGAACCAGCTTGTCAAGCAGCTGGATCAGATGCAGCAGATGAGTAAACTGGCAAAAGGAATCATGCCGGAGGGTATGCCCGGAGCAGGAAGGCGGTTTTCACACGGGGGCAAGAAGAAGCGCAAGAAGGGCAAGAAGCGCAAACGTTAGAAGGCGTGGTGCAGAAACTCGTTGGGCGACTCATCCAAACATTATCAAAACTATCCACAGATTAGAACTCTTTGCAATCGTTTTCTTTCGGTTCACAGATCGACGCAGATTGAGTTTGAAATCGAGCTGTAGCCGCGACGCCTGCGTCGCCCTTCATCTCTAAAAACAAAGTGCCGAGATATTTTCAGCTAAACAGAAAAAGACTGTACCTCCTCCTCCCTGGATTTATCCCCTATTTCGCAGGCAATTGCCAGGGCTTTATCGATGGATTTTTTATCCTTTAGCGCCCTGGCTTTGGCTACGAGTGCGTCTATAAGTGACGGTTTGAACCCCAGCCCTTGGAAGATCTCTGCAGCCTGATCTGCAAACTCGGCCGCTTCCCGTGAGTTACCCTTAGCCTGTTCGAGAATCGACCTTGCCACCAGGATATCTGCGGTCTTGTCCTTTCTTCCTGTTTCAAAGTTGCATGATTCGAATTCATCCAGAAGCCTCTGGGCAAGGTTAACCTTTCCACTCGATAGGAGGAGACGGACCAGACGTCTTACCGTAGATGCGGCGAGTTTCGGGACGTTAAGGGTAGCGATTGATTCGATGACCTTTTTGCAGCACGAGGCTGCCTCCTCTTTCTCCCCCATTCTTCCGTGAATGTCTGTCAGTATTAATCCTGCAAAGAAGCTATCGTTCGGGGAACTTCCTTCTGCATTAAGTATCTTTTCAAACCAATCACGAGACTCTGAGTATTCTCCCAGCCGGAATTTGAGGATTGCAATATCCGAACCTACTTCAATCGTGGCAGGGTGATTGGCGCCGAATACTTTTTTCCTTATCTCGAATGATTTCATAAATAACTCAAGGGCCTTTTTGTAATTTCCGAGTTCCAAATAGACCAAACCGGTGGCGCTATAGTTCGATGCGATGTGTGGATGAGATTCTCCAAACAGGGATGTCCATATTTTACGAGACCGTGAATGATATTCAAGACCTTTATCGAGATCTCCGAGGAATATGTTAACACGTGCAAGGCTGTTGAAGGTTACCGCAACAGCGTGATGTTTCTCTCCGAAGATAGACAGGAATATCTGTTCAGCCTGCTTAAGATTCTCCAGGGCTTGCTGGTAATTTCCGATACTTGTAAGTGTCGAACCTATGTTTAAATATGAACGTGCAATGTCGTGATGGGTTTCTCCGAACACGGCGATTTCTATGGACAAGGCTTTCTTGAGATACCTGAGGGCTTTCGCGAACTCTTGCCTATGAATGTGAACCAGGCCGATGTTGTTGTAACAGGTCGCTACCTCAGGCTGCTCGGTGCCGAACATCGAAAGATATATCCCCAGAGCCTTCTCGAAATGAGGAAGTGCGCTGTCAACGTCGCCTTTCCTGCCGTATGTCATACCTATGCTGATGTCCGATGCCGCCACTGACGGATGTTTCTCTCCGAACAAGGATGCGTAGACCTCGCGTCCTTTGATGTGATATTCCAGCGCAGAATCGTAATTACCGGTATCTGAATAATAAAGTCCTATTCCGTCGTAGGCGGCGGCTACCATAATATGATTCTCGCCGAACTCCTCTAAAGTTATCTTCAGAGCCTTGTTGAAAGCCTCAAGAGAGTTCTCGTGCTCACCCTTCTGGCGATACAGCTTGCCGAGAGCGTGATAGTTACGGGCGACCTCCGTTTTGTCTTCACTTAATAGTTTCTGTGCAGCAAGTAATTGAGTCAACGCATCATCGTAGGACCCGGAATAGCCTAAAGCGTATCCCC
This sequence comes from Caldifarciminota bacterium, assembly GCA_016934635.1. GTDB lineage: Bacteria > Hydrothermota > Tepidihabitantia > B3-TA06 > B3-TA06 > WJJO01. Next base: position 54,132 of record JAFGSK010000029.1, on the reverse strand, counting down.
TGGCTGTCTTGACCTTCCCTCGGAATTCATCGGAAGGTGAGATTTCCTCCGCCTTATCGTAAGACAGGTAAGCATTTTTGTAATCTGCCTTAAATCGATATATCTCACCGAGCTTGAAGTAAATTTCCGGGTCTTTTTTAAACTCAAGATAACGCTGGTAGTCTCTTAAGGCATCATCCAGCTTGAATCCGCTGAACTTCCTGTCGGCTGATCTCAGAAGGTAAGGTGCAGCCCTTTCGTCACCCGCCTCTAGATAATGATAGGCTATTACATCGCTGTAATCATCGAGATTCTCGACAAACATTTTTTCAATGACCTGAGCAGTAGCCTTGTGAAGATTCCTGCGTTCCTCCTTTAGCATCAACTCGTAGGCTACATCGCGAACAATCTCGTTTTTGAAAGCATAGATCCTGGCTTGACCAAAACTGTAGTTTGCGTCAAAGAGATACCGTATAAAATCCTTACCCTCGAGTACCCCGATCTCTGCGGTTAATCCTTCCTCACCCATAATCCGGCTGACCAGGCTGTCGGAGAACTCAAAACCGGCTACCGATGCCGTTTTCAGGGTGTCCTTGGCTCTTTTGTCCGCACTGTCTATTCGAGCAAGAACAATATTGTAAACCTTGTCCGGCACCTGTATCTTTTCCGCAATCAAGTCAACGCTGCGACCTGCTTTTACAAGGTTCTCCTGCTTAAGAATCTCGATGATTTCCTCAATGTAAAGCGGATGTCCCTTGGTCATCTTTATTACTGTGGCAAGCAAGCGGGAGGATATGGGTTTGTTCTCGAAGTGGAGCTTTATCAGGTCACGTGTATCAATCTTGGACAGAGGCTTCATCTTTATGTTGACTGATTTCTTGTAAAACCCCTGAAGAACTTCCCAGCACAGCATAATAATTAAGACCCGTTTCCCTTTCAACAGTCTCTGTAGGGAAATAAAGAAATTTTGCGATCCGGTATCCAGTCTCTGGGCATCCTCCACCACAATAACCACAGGTTTTTCATCGGCAAGTTTTAAAAGGAAGGAAGAGATGATGCCTTCGATGTTCTTTTCTCGTTCCTCCGGTTTAATCCCTTCAATCGCTAACCTTTCCTTCTCCTCTAAGGGAAGTGAGAGAAGGTATTTCACGAACGGTAACGAGTAATCAAGTTCCGATCTGTCTTTATAGAAAGCGATCAGCCTTTCTTCACTTTCCTTACCTGAAAGTCCTTCTTCTAAACCTATAAAAGACCTGAGCGCTCCTCGCAGTACGTAGTAGAATTCTCCTCTGAGATACTCGATACCCCTGGTTTGGCCGAAGAAGATGTGGTCTTGATCCAGGTGATCTGCCTTGAACCTCTCATATGTCCGTGACTTACCGATGCCCCGCTCACCGGTTATGAAACTGTAACAACCTTGACCTTCTTTTGCCTTTTCATATAAGGCCTGCAGCCGACCCAACTCCCTACTCCTGCCTACGAATGGCCTGCGTTCCTTTTCCAGGTACCGCTGACTCAAGGCTTCATAAACCTCTCGCTCCCCTAAGCCCCTAAGCACCTTGGTACCGACCTTGACATAGTTGATGCGATTGTGGGTCAGCTCGTATACATCCTTGGATACATATACCTTGCCGGGTGGGGCAATTTTCTCGATCCTTTCGGCAAGATTGACGTCATCTCCGATTACGGTGTAGTCCCCGGGTCTGCCGTACTCTCCGGCATAGCACAAACCACGAGCAATACCTATGGACAGATTAAGGCGGGCAGACTTCTCGTCCCAGTAATCCTTGATTACCTCCAGAAGATCAAAGGCCGTAAGCACCGCCCGCTCCGAGTCGTCTTCGTGCGCGATGGGTGCGCCGAAGAGAACCATGAGGCAATCGCCCATTATCTTGTCTATATAGCCCTCATATTTGTAAACCATATCGGAAAGTTTAAGCAGCGCTCCGTCCACTAAATCCTTGAGTTCTTCAGGATCACGTTGACGGGAAAGTTCGGTGTAGCCCGAGATATCGGCAAACATCACTACCACCCTTCTTCGCTCGCCTTTTATCTTCCGGGATTCGGCTTTCATCTTTTCTTTGAGTCGGGTGGGTGCTGAATCTATAGCGGTCTTGGTTTTCTTTTCATCCACCCCTACGAGGGCTGAACCGCATTTCCCGCAGAAGCTGAAGCCTTCCGGATTGCGAAATCCGCAATTAGGACATTTCCTCGTATCCTTTGGCATCGATTGACTATACGAGGTAGGACATATTTGTCAAGTTCCTTGACATGAGCCCTTTCTCTGATTAGGCTTAGGTTAAGCACAAAGGAGGCTTTGATGTTCGATCCGTACATAGCGTCCGACTATTTGGCGATTGCCTTTGCCATAATTTATATCCTTGCAGGAGTACTCTTCTGTTTCTTCGGATACCGTATCTTCAAGGTGGTTCTGGGAATAGCCGGTTTCATCTTCGGGTATTATCTGGCGGCTAACCTGGTGTCCTTACTTGCACCTCCACTATGGGTAGTCATTCTGGTCGGCGTAGCAGGAGGTATACTCCTTGCTCTGCTTTCTGCATTCATTTATTTCCTGGGCGTGTTCGTTTTAGGCGCTTATTTTGGTGCGACTATCGCGTTCGTTTTGGCTGGACTATTCGGTTCGGCTTTCAGCACCTCACCCTGGATGTGGGTAATGGTATTAATCCTTGCCGTTGCCGGAGGCGTAATCGCTGTAATATTCCACCGCTTTATGATTATCCTCTCCTCTTCGTTTGCCGGTGCGTGGAGCATTATGGCTGGTATTGGGTCTCTCGTCTACCTGGGATCGACCTATCAGGGTACCGTATATCCCTACATAATGCTAGTCGGCTGGGCGGTTTTAGGTGTTGTGGGTATGATTGTTCAGTTCAAGGTCACCGCAAAGAAGAAACTGGCCGAAGATCGAAGGAAGGCTGAGTAACGCACTTCAGCAAGTCCGGAGATGTCATTAACTCGTTCAGGCTCACTCACATAGATCTTCAAAGGAGCGCTGAATCCTTGAGTTGATGCGATGGACTTCTTCACGGCGGTCTGCGTCGATTCGAGGGTAGATGGGCGCGGCGATATGAACTTCTATCTTCCGGTTAAAGATATTGTGCAGGAGTGAACCCACCCCTTCTTTTGCGTCATCCCCAAGGGCCAGTTCCGTGCGGCAAGGACCCAACGCGAGATTCTTCACGTACACGGGCACAATCGGTACTCCTGATTTGAAAGAAAGATACGCGGCGCCGTCATAAATCAGGTGAACCATACCGTCCCGTGACATGTCACCTGAAGGGTATATACCAACGCTCTGCTTTTGCTCAAGAAGGGCAAGGGCACGCTTGATACCTCGCAGGTTCTTTATTCCCTTTTCCACTGCAACGGGAACCATATCGCAGAAAAAAGTCATTACGAAATCAAGAAAGCGGTTTTTGAACCATCTCCTTGCAGCCATCATGAAGAGCCTTCGCTTAAGGGCAATCTGAATAACAAAAGAGTCGGATCCGGTTACATGGTTGGCTACCACGATGGAATTGCGACATAAACCCCACCAGAATTCCTTCCCGAATACCCTTACCTTTATGAGTAGCCCGTATATACCGAGGAAAGCCGTTTTTATTTGGGTAAAGATGGTATGTATCTCCGATGGCAGAAGTTTTTCGCCGCCGCGATGTTTCATGACGTAACCTTAATAATACGGATTCGATTGTCAACCGGATTAACCTGGATCGCAGTATGAGTTTTTCTGGATGGAATCGTTATCCTTGGATAAAGGGGGGGACGATTAGGGTCTGATTAACTTGAACTCGCCTGGTGCGAAGTTCCTCAAGCCAAATTCAGATCGAGGTTTTGGTCCGGAAACCGTCTGAGTTCAACCGCCTGACGAGGTACGAGCCCTATCCTTCAGCGATGACCTATCAGGTAAATCTACTCAAGTATTCTGGATGTCAGCCTATTATTTCGCGGATCGAAGTATCTAAGCCGATCTGGTCTCGGAAGTCTTTGTGCCAGTGTGATCAGTCTTTTTCAGCGCTCTGCTCGAAATCGGAGAATTCCTTATTATCCTGGGCATCGGTAATAATCTGGTAGGCAAAATCGGCTGCATCTCGTGGAACTAAAACTCTAACCATAGTCTTCTTGGCAGAAAACGGCCGCAGGTGGGCAGGTGCCTCTTCGAGTAGATGGACTTCTATCCCTGATGCCTTGAGAAGTCCTGCAATAACCGCCGCTTCCTCCCTTGCACATGTATGAACACAGACATAATCATTCATAGATCGACTCTTAGTTACAATTCCAGAGAATGTCTCATGATTCTTCTTGATCTTCGGGTCGACGGATCGTAAAATGGAAACAGGTACCCTTACCAACCTTCGATTCCACCCAGATTTTCCCCCCGTGCTGCTCGACGATCTTACGAACGATATTCAATCCGACACCGGTGCCCCCGCCGTACTCGTCTTTACTATGCAACCTCTGGAATATCTTGAAGATCTTATCCAGGTGTTTTTCCTCTATTCCGATTCCGTTATCTTGTACCGTGAACTCATCGGTTCCCTCCTCATCATGGGGAATCCAGCATATTTCAACTTTCTTTTCCTCCTTGTCGTTGTATTTCATTGCGTTAGTTATGAGATTTGCGATAACCTGCTGAATTCTGACCTCGTCGCAGAATACACTGGGCATGTCGTCTGCGACTGTAATCTTAACGTCGTCGGGAGGGTTAATGAACTCCACTGCCTTGCGGACAAGGTCGCCGGAGTTAACCTCAACGTACGGGTTTTTATAACGTCCAATACGGGAGAGTTCCAGGAGATCGTTAATAAGCTGCTGCATCCTTTCTGCACTCTCGACCATCCTGCGTACATAGTCCTGGCCCTGGGCATCGAGCCTATCAGCGTAATCTTCCTTTAGGAATTCGGCGAACCCGATGATTGCCCGTAGAGGTGCCTTGAGGTCGTGGCTTACGATGTAGACGAAATCCTCAAGCTCCTGATTGGATTTCTCTAAAAGCAGGGATTTTTCCTTGTCCTGCTCCTTGAGTTCCCGCAATCCTTTTATCATTGCGTTAACACCCATGGCCACCGAACCGAATATATCCTCGCTTTCGACTGCGGCCTCGACAGTAAGATCACCTAAGGCAACGTCGGAGAGTACGGAAAGGATGTCGGCTAGCCTCTCTTCGGTATACTCTCGCAACTCCTCAAGGGTCTTCTTCTCCTTGCTTAATGTTTCGTCCACGTTTAAATATAGAGGATGTGAGGGATTTTGTCAACCTTATTTAAAGGCGAACAACCGAATGTTCCTCAATCCCACCCCAGAGCGGTAACAACCTGGATATCGGTGACTAAACTTTAGTCGGTCTTCAAGTGAAAAGGCGGCAGCTTGTAACCAACCCCTACGCACAAGAATGGAATGCCGTCCTTCTCATCGAAGAATTCGATGAGCGAGTTTAATTCGGCACCCGCAAATATCGACATTCTAGGTGAGATGTGAACGATTGCCAAGGCGTCAATGAAAAGGTCGTAGGCTTCGGGATCGAAACCAACGAATTGGGGTCTTACCCCCAAGGTTAGAACCTCTTTTTTGCCGAAACCCAGCAGAAGCGCGGGGGCAAAACTTAGCAGAACCCCGGTTGAATTTACTTCTATTCTCAAAGCGGGTGTTATCTTACCTAGCGGTAGGGCTGACTGAAATCCTATTCCGACATCTCCAAAGTACGGGCAGGCCGTATTAAGTCCTACCGCTCCTCTGGCGTATGGCTTGAAGTATCTATTTACACCATACCCGATCTCGCTGTCGCATCTTAACCCGACACCGTACACCGGTCCAGCATCAAGTGCTATAAAAGCTGTGCTGTGCAACCCTGCACCTACGTTGATGTTCCACCCCGGTTCTATCTGTGCGGTACTGTAGTATGGGGATACGCAGTTAGTTACCAGTAACGCCGTCGAGATTAGAAGGGATGTAATAGCCAACTTCTTGAACATGATGCCTCCTTCGATTGATTATTTGTTTAGACATATTAAAAGAGAAAAAGTTTAATCGAAACTTACTGTTATACTCGTATCTTGAATCAGTGATCTACCAATTATCCTGGCATCCAGTGTTGTTGCGAAACCCTTACAGGACAGTATTCAACTTCATTTAATATAGCATTCGTTGACATTAGGTTCTATGTTGCTATAATCTAAGGCAAATGAAAGAATTGCGTGGTAATTACCAGACGCTGTGTTCCAGAGAAGATATGTCTACGGTTCCCTTGGGTATTAAAGACATTCCTGTGGAGTCTCGAGATGGGATACGAATGACATCTTATCTGGAGTGTGTGTAGGATGAGGACAGGATTATACTGTCCCCAGCTCCAAGGGCTTGCTCTTGGATACGATCCTCGAAAGTTGGGATTCAGAGTAACGAGCTTAAACAAACACAGATCCTTGAAAGGATTGGAGTAGTAAGTGACTAAAAATCCCCGTGATTTCGAAGACGATATCCCTTTAGGGCACGCTATTTTCCTTCTAAGGGAAAGGGGTAAGGGTGCCGAGATCATCCACGAACTTATGAGCTTCCAGATAGACGGAAAACTCTACAACGTTGAGAAACTGGCGGCAGATTTCTTCGACGAGGAGCTATTAGGTGTGCTTGACAGACTCAGAATGTTTTTGCGTGACAAGGAAGAGGAAACCCTTCCGTGACCACAGGTACGGATAAGGGATCTCCAGAGACCTGTTCGCTACCGACTCGACGCGATCGATTTGAAGCTTGCCATGGGTGGTTTATTTGCATCGGCTGATGTAAACTTGGATAAGTTAACTCTGAAAGACTTGAATAATTGAAGGAGGCCAGATGACGGTACAAGATCTGACATTCGACGCAACCGGGATGGTGTGTCCGATGCCTATCCTGAAAACCGCTCAAAAAATAAAAGAGATAGATGTCGGTCAAGTTCTCGAGATACTCGCGGACGACGAAGGCGCACGTGAAGATTTCCCTGCCTGGTGCGACCAGACAGGCAACGAGTACATTGGGGTTGAGGAAGAAGGGGAGGTGCTGAAATTTTACATCCGCCGCAAGGTGTAACGTGACGGTTGGTTTCATGCTGCGTACCGGGCCTTATACATCTCAGAATATGGATACATGCTATCATTTAGCCAGGCGGTTCCTGATTAAAGGACACGAGGTCAAGATGTTTCTTTACGAGGACGGTGTTTTCAATGTCAAGAAGGAGATCAAATCACCACAGGAACGCAACATCGCCGAGATGATGGCGGAGCTTCTTGATGCAGGTGCCGAGATTAAGGCGTGCGGAACCTGCGCCAGGTTTCGCGGTGTAAAAAAAGCGGATATCCTCGAAGGAACAAAACTGGGCGGTATGACAGTATTAGTCAACTACCTCAACGCCTGCGATCGCTTCCTCTCGTTCGGGTTTTGAACATGAACGAACCCAAAAAGGTGATAATTCTAGTACGTGCAGCACCCTACGGCATGGCCTCGGCCGCAGAAGGATTCAGAGTCATAATCGGTTTGACAGGCATGGGGCTGGACACACATGCAGTTCTCGTTGACGACGGAGTTCTGGTCTCCCTCAAGGGACAGGCTCCTTCGGATCTGGGCATGCATAAGCTTGAAGATGCATACTCTCAGTTGCAGGATTTCGGCGCCCGGCTCTACGTACACACCCCGTCCCTGGAAGAACGCGGTATCTTGGAAGAAGACTGTATCGGAGTAGAACCCATTGACGATGACGAGTTAGGAAATATGATCTCGACTGCAGATCATATAATAACCTTTTAACCAGGTGGAATAATGGAAAACCTTTACCTTGTAACACGCTCTACCTTTGAGCGTACCGCCTGGAGGCTTGCCGCAAGGCTTGCAAAGCCCGGGGATACGATTTGCTTTATACAAGATGCGGTGCTGGCTGTGAAGGGGCCCAAGGATTTACAGGTGAAGATGTCCGAGTTGGAATCGAATGGCGTGAACCTGCGGTTTCTCGCAGAGGACCTTAATGCCCGCAGTCTCAACGCCCCGGTTTCGAAGACGATAAATTACGATGGGCTGACAGAACTCATCGAAAAAGCAAGACGTATTATTTCTTAGTTGATAGACCCGGCAGAGGTCAATTAAGCAGGAGGCTAAGATGCAGATAGAAGGATACAACCTTCCGGATGAGCTATATTACCATAAAGAACACATCTGGGTTCGAAATGAAGGAGTCCTCATTCGTGTAGGACTGAATGACTTCACCCAGAAGCTCGCCGGAGAGCTTTCCTTTATCGAGCTTCCTGAACCCGGCTCCGAGGTCCAGGCAGACGAGGTTGTTGGTAATTATGAGACTGGCAAGTGGCTAGGCAAGATATATTCACCTATCTCAGGAAAGGTGGTTGAGATCAACGAGAAGCTAGAAGACGATCCCGGCCTGGTCAACTCCGATCCTTACGGAAAGGGGTGGTTGTTTACCATGAAGCCTCGAGATGCCTCCCAGATCGATGAGTTGATGCAGGGCGAGACCGCAGCCGAATGGCTTAAATCAGAGATTGCCAAACATGTCAAGTAAGTGCTGGCGAGATTCAACCTTTACATTTACCTCTCACACATAAGGGAGAGGTAACTATAGTATGGGCGTAAACCCTACGGGGAGAGGCGATATTTCTCACCTCCCCTCGGCTTTTTCTTGACACATTACTCCCGCCCGATATACTCCCATGTTGATATTATTAGGAGGCTTCAATGGCTGAGAAGTTGAAGGTATATAATCCATACGATAATTCACTGATCGCCGAACTCGAACAGGATACGGTGTCCACGGTGCAAGCCAAGCTTGGTGTAGCCGGGAATGGATTGATTCGACTGCACGGCCTTAACCAGTTGAAACGCTACGAGGTACTCAACAAGGCATCTGACATCGTGGCTGACAACTCTGAGGATTTCGCAAGAACCCTTGTGCTCGAAGTGGGAAAGACCTGGCGCGAGGCGAGAAATGAGGTTGCACGTTGTGTGAATACACTCAGGTTGTCTGCAGTGGAAGCGGTGAAGCTTGCAGGGGAGGAGGTTCCTTTTTCAGCCGCCTCCCATCCCCACAAGCAGGGGTTCTATCGCAGGATTCCCTCGGGCGTGGTAGCAGCCATCACACCCTTCAACTTTCCGCTCAACCTAGCAGCACACAAGATATGTCCTGCGTTTGCCGCAGGATGCAGCACGGTTCTCAAGCCGGCATCGGTCGCACCCCTGTCAGGGATAAAACTGGTTGAGACCATGCATGAGGCCGGGGTTCCCTCAGAAGCCCTCCAGGTTGTTATAGGTCCGGGCTCGAGTGTAGGCAATGCACTCGTCGAATCCCACATACCTCGTATGGTAACCTTTACCGGTTCCAAGGTCGTTGGAGAAGAGATTACCCGTCATGCCGGTCTCAAGAAACTCGCCATGGAGTTGGGGTCGAATTCGGCGGTGGTGATACTTGCCGACGCGGACCTAGAGCGGGCAGCCAGGCGTATTCGAGTGGGCGGATATGCGTTAGCAGGGCAGGTGTGCATCTCGACCCAGCGGGTGTACGTCGAAGATAAGGTCTTCGACAAGTTTCTCGAACTCCTCATCTCAGAGGTCAAAACCCTTAAGCCAGGCGACCCGCTGGACGAGGAAACAGAATTAGGTCCGATGATTGAGGTAAAGGAAGTCGAAAGGATAGTTGCCTGGATCGATGAGGCCCCATGTGCAGAGAGAATCCTAGAGGGAAAACGCGAAGGTTCCCTACTCGGGCCGTGGATTCTTACCAACGTTCCTGAAGATGCAAGGCTCATCAAGCAGGAAGCCTTTGCACCGGTAGTCGTTGTAAATCGTGTTCGAGATCTCGATGAAGCAATCCAGCGGGTAAATGCGACCGATTACGGCCTTCAGGGTGCAGTTTTTACCCGAGACCTTCGCAAGGCCTTCCAGGCGTGCAATGGAATAGAGGCGGGTGGAGTTCTGGTTAACGAGATTCCTACCTTCAGGGTAGACCTGATGCCATACGGGGGTATGAAAGGTTCAGGCTTGGGGCGTGAAGGCCCAGCCTATGCCGTAAGAGAGATGACCGAGGAAAAGCTTTACCTGTTCGATTTGACCTGACTAGCTGACCTATTCACATTGAACTTTCTTTGACCTAATTTTGAGTACCGTCTTTTGAAAAACCTGTGAGAATACGGTTGTCGACGATTCTTACGATAGCCCCATACGAGGATTAGGGCTCGAGTAGATATTGCCGATCTTACTACATTACCGCAAGATGGTTCAGGACTGATGTATCACAAAGTAGAAAAGCAAACCCGAAGGCTTGCTTTAATTTTTTTCTAAGAGTTATGGAATTCTTGAGTCCAGGGGTTACCTTACGAGAACTATCTTTTGAATCGCTGAGTATTCCGGGCTACTCATCTTGAGGATATAGACGCCTTGGGGAAGCTCGCGCCCGAATTCGTCATCACCTTTCCATGGGATACTGTAATATCCAGGATTCGTGCTGCCATAGTTCAAGGTTTTGACCTTCTTGCCTGAAATGTCGTAGACCGCTATCTCCACTGGTGTCTCGAAAGGCACGGCAAAGCGTATCAGGCATTCGACAGCTACGGGATTGGGGGATATTCTTGAAAACTCGAAGAAACGAGGATAAGCCTCTGCTATGCCTGGAGGCGTTTCTATCCTTACAGGTTCTGAGTATTCTGGCTTATGCGAATCGTTGGATTCGATTACAGCGGTTCCTATCTGAACCCCTCCGGTGAGTTTCGATGCATCCCCGATTATTTGAATCCTGAGACTGTCAGCACCCTGGACGCTTCCCTTATTCGGATAAAACCTTCCTATCCAAGGTGTCGGGCTTGTGATACCGGTAACGGTCAAAGACCTCATACCCAGGTTGTGGATCCAGAAGATACCTCTCATGGTCTGCCTGTCCATCTCGGCAGTATCAGGTGAGCAGAGAATTGTCGCAGGAATCTCCTCAATGGTGAATTTGCAGGGCTGTTTCAGGATTGGAGAATCCGGATCGTTCGAGTAGATAACGATGTGACCGTAATAAACCCCTTGTTTGAGACCTTGCTCGAAGACCTTTACCGGAACCAAAAAAGTATCTGAAGGTTCGATGTCTTGAGGTACTTCCGCTTGAATCTCGATCCACGGTTTAGTATCATCAATTCGGGTCAGAGAGAGCAGTCTTTTGCCTGCATTTATTACTTTCAACGTGTCTTCGGTCTTGTTTTCATCCAGTTCAACGTATGAGTAGAAAAATTCCAGTGTATCCGGGGAGGGGGCAATGTCCGGTTCGCCCATATCCAGGAGTACGGGCAGTCTGGAAATTTTCTCATCCGGATCGTTGGTTGAAAAGGTCATAATTCCGTAATATTCACCTTCACCAACCTTTAAGGTGTCTACAGTCACCGCAATCCATTCGGTCGAAGACGAATTCCCATAAGGAACAGTAAAGTTCGTCGGATTGATCTCTGTAATCCATAGTACGTTATCCGTAACGTTTGAGACTATAAGGTCGGCACGACCCAGGTTGGTCACTTGTAGTAACTTCGTTGATGAATCGCCTGCCGGTATATCGAACTTTAAAGTATCAACCGTGAATGCTATGTTCGGGAAGTCCCCCTTAATAAGCTTCACGTACTGGTATATAGTTCGTGCGGAAGGGTCGTTCGATGAAACCATTATTTTTCCAGTCCAGATGCCGTCGGCAAGACCCGAGGTGTCAACCGAGAAGCCAACGTCGATAGTGGAATCGGGTAGAACCCAGAAGGATTCAGGAGTAATGTCCTCTATCCAGGTTGCAAGGGAGCGCGCCTTCGATACCCAGAGAGGGCCGGTGCCGGTATTCGAGACACCGAAGAAGGCCGAAAGCGGATCAACACCTGCATCGACCCATACGGTATCTTCGTCCAGGGATATCTCAGGTTCCGCAAACCCTACCGATATTTTATCCGTATAGGCGAAGTGATTTGCTCCTGTAACGGTAAGGTCCAGGTACCCGGGTTGAGGGTTGATGTTGAGGCTGGCATATCCTAGATCGTCTGTGTAGTCCCAGGAATAAACCGAGGGAGACTGCCTGAAACAGACAAGCATCCCTGCCACGTCGTATCCGGTCTCGGAAGTGACTCGAATCGTAACGGTTTGAGGCCCGTCCAGTATCTCAGGATACGTGACGAAGAAATTTGACGGCTCTCTGGAATGAACCGGCATGGCCGGATCTCCGTGAAGATTGAGCTCGTAAATGCACCAGCGTCCGTAGGTAGAACCGCTCATCCCAGCGGCGTTTTCATCCTTTGCCTGTACAAGTGCAGGTCCTATCTCAGGATTATAACCGCTCCATATAGCCTCGAAGAGGCTTATATCGAGGTCTTCGGATGGACCCTGCGTAGGAGGGGTACCCCAGCCGTAACGTGAATTTCCTACCCAGGCTACCGTACCGCCGTCCGGGGAGTTCATGAACTCCTCGACAAGACACTCCGAGTAATCGAATGCCCCGACAAGACATGCAATTGAATTAAAAACGGTCAATCTGTCGGCATTTGTCAAAAGGCTGGCTTCCCAGCCCCAGAAACCTGCATCCGCGCAGGAGATGGCGCTTACGTTGCCGTGGGCCATATGGTGAGCCAGGCCTACTCCGATGTTCAGGGAATCACGGAAACCGAACTTGGAAAGGGTTCCTTGAGTTTCGTACAGTCTTTGAAACTCGGCGCCCGCAGGTGCTAGTTCGGCTATCCTGTTGTTTGTAGCATCTCCAGGATAATAGGGGTCGTCCCAAAGTATCTCAGATGGAAGAAGGAGTTTGTTCGCGTATCCTGCGGCAGGGGTCTGGGTGTAGGTCTTAACCTTATCTGTGAACCTCGTCGCCTCTGTCGCGTCGTTGACAGGTGCGCGTCCGACGGCAACCTCCGCGTAGAGATCAACGTTGTCTCCCATCTCTCCGAACACTCCGTTTCCGTTCCCGTCCCAATTCCCGTCGAGACAGCCGAAATACATGTCGGTCGGAATGGTATCCAGATCTCCCCCGCCTGAAACCATAGTGAAGCAATCCCGAGTGGGCACCAGTTCCTCGTCTCCCCCCAAAAGCAAATACTCCAATCCCAGATTGGTATATGCGAATATAACGAAGTTTCGTATCTGTTCGGCAATGTCCTGCCCAGGGAAGACCGAAGTAATGCTTTCCAAGGTTACGACCGTATCGCGAACCCCTCGTTCCGTGTTCCAGGCTGCAAGCTCGGAGAATGCCGGTTTGAGAGCGGCTGGCGTGACTATAACGTGGCGATATCCAACCTCAGGTGGTATAGTAGTTGACATCGGTAAGGTCGAAAACGTCGGGGAATCATCTGTAAGGTATTGAATCCTGCGGCTTAGATTTTTCGATTGATTGACAGTGGACGGCTGATTCGTGTGACCGTCATCACAAGCCTCATACTCCACTGTAACGATCATACTTTTTACGACTTCAAGGATACCTGAGGCGGGTGTATAACGTATGGGTCGGATAGCTACTGTAACGATACGCTGACCACCAAGAAAGCCCTCATTGTAAGCTTGTGCGGAAAAGTCTGTTGTCGGTGAAGTAGAGGAGTATACCTCCCTAATGGGCTGTGCAAACTCAACCGAGTTTTGACTTAGAGGACGAGGTATCTGAGCCGGGTATAATGGGGCTTTAACCTGAAGGATTTCTTGTTCCTTGATCTCGAGATATACATCTTTACATCTGGTTCCTTGGGGTAGAATGTGACGCGTGATAATAAAGGGAATCAGCGGATAACCAGGTGAGGCGTCGTATGCTGCATCAGGTAAAGATACCAAAACATAACCGGATCTGTGGGTAAATTCTATCTCGCCGAGTTGCAACTCGTAGCTTATTGATTCCCCCCTCTGATTACTCTTTGCCTTCAGGCTTGAGGAAGGCAAATGCACCACCGCTAAGACAAACAGTGTCCAGTACATGACGTACGTTTTCATTCATACCTCCCGTTAACTATTCGGTTTTTTTATCTATCTCCTCCAACAATTTTTCCACTGAGATGGGCTGGTTTAGTGAAATGAAATATCCCTTAATTGGACCGCCTTCACGGTTTGAATCGAAAACCAGCCAATTTCCATCGTTAGATAGATCAGGATGCGTATCTATCGATTCGGTGCAGGTGACCGGGATTACATCCTTGGTTCGACGGTCATAGATGAATACATCGTATTTATCATTAAACTTGTTGGATATGAAGGCAATTTTGTTATCGTTGTCTCCAAAATCAGGCTGAGACTCATTGAATCGAGAATCGGTTATCTGTTCGATAACCTTCCCTTTGCGATTCATTATGAAGATATCAACATTCATGCGGTTATCAACCGCATAAACTATCAACTTGCCTTTTTGGGAGTAACGTGCGTTTCTGTCACTGTACCTGTTCTGGGTAAGTTCGGTGAATTTTCCAGTTCTGGTGTCGTATAATCCAATTTCCGTTGTTCTTGTATCAGGTGATAGATAACTGAAAAGCAAGGGCAGCTTGGACGAAGGTCTATCCGGAGTTTCGATTTGTGACATGAAATCACTCAAGATAACGTTGTTCTCTCCAGTCTTCAGATCGAGATGAACGATCTCCTCTACCTTCCCCTCGGTAAAGCGACCATATATTATTTCATCCTCTGAATCGACGAAACTGGCAGAATGGTTGTAGGAATCCCCTGAGGTTAACTTCGTATAATGACTTCCGAAGAAATCGATCTCGGCGATTTGCATCCGCCCGCCAATAACGGCAGAGAATACGATCCATTTACCGTCAGGGCTGAGTCGAGGTGCTTGAATCATCGAGTCGGATATAAGTTGTGGGAAGAACGGCTCAACACCTGCATAGGCGGCAACATTGGTAATAAGGTATATATCTGAGGCCAAGTCTGGATCCAATTCAGCCAGATGCCGCCAGCTTTCTATTGCTTTGCTTTGAGAATCCAACTTGCAGTATCTTCTCGTCAATTCGTAAAGGACCCGGGCATCATCGGGTGATTCTGCAATCCTGGATTCTAGCGTCTGTAAACTCGTCTCTGCCGCCAAGGCACCAAATATTAAAAGAGTCCCCACGATCGAAAGGGCTAATCTCTTCACTGAACCTCCTTACTGATTTAAGGATTTAATTCTAATTTTAGCCTCGTTATAAGGCTTGTCAAGTTTCATTCAAGCATGCGTTTCGGGTTCAAAGAAACTGTTACCCACCTCGATTGAGTTTTCACTTGATGAGTACAACCTTCCGCACCTCGTTTAAACCATAACCCTGCATGCTGATAAGATAAACACCCTCTGAGACGTCCGGATCCGATCCAGAGGATGTGTCCCAGTAACACAGATACTCGCCCTTCTTGAAGAAGTCATCAGCCAGCGTACATATATCATCGCCGTTAAGGTCAAAAACCCCGATACGTACCCAGCACGGCTTCGGAACCACAAACCTTACCTCACATCTGCCGTTAAGCGGCCATGCACTAGGGGCATGGATACAGAATGATTTTCCATCGGCTTGGTCTATACCAAGGGCTTCAACATTGATGTTTTCATCCCCTATCTCCTCGGCGGGCAAGCTGTCCTCGATGCATGAGTCCTGATTCGTATCCTCTTCCCACCGTCCTTCTGGAGAAGATGATCCATCGACTGCTGTCCACGATAGGATACAGCCTGAAGCAAGCTCAAAAACCACCCTCGCATCAAGATTGATTGCCCGGCTATCTGCGTCATTAGAAGATGCGCGGTCAATGATCGACGCGTCGATACTTCCTGCCGCCAAGGGGGGCAGGATAAGACTCAACACCACAAGCGCTCCTTTAATCCATCTCGAAAAAAGAAAACAACTCATCTTCATTAACCTCTACCTCAGTTATAAGCAATTTTTATGCCACGATTCGACATATTAAGTTATTATCAGTCGGGACGTTACAATGAGCGAAAAATTACACACCAGTAAATATTACACAAAAGGATAAGCGACTTGCAGGCTTGAGTAACAAACACCCGCAGGATCGAAATCCGCCCTAGGCGCCTGAACGGCTGAGGTGTTTCGATTCGATGATTGCAAGATTGGAAGATTGAAGGGGAGTGTGATACGGATCTATTTTAAAAAAAGAGAGGAGCCTTGCGGCTCCCCTCATGGTCAAAATCTTTAAACTTTTTAGTAGAGTACCACCTTCTTGGTGGCGCTGAAGTTCTCTGCATCCATTCGGACCAGGTAGATACCCTGTGCGACCGAACGGCCTGCATCGTCGGTGCCGTTCCAGGTGACGGTGTGACGACCGGGTTTCTCGGCGCCGTTTACCAGGGTTGCAACCAGCTTACCGGAGATGTCGTAGACCTTCAGGCTTACCGAAGTGCTGTGAGGCAATGCAAATGAGATCCTGGCGGAACCCATAAACGGGTTGGGCTTGATTGCCTCGAGCGCGAACGGCAGACCGGGCGGTACCTCGGCAACGGCGATGTTGATGTGCCTGGTAAGCTCGTCGTTAACCGGGCAGAGGTCGCCGACAAGCTCGGTGCGGCATTCAATCCTGAACCAGTCTGTGCTTGGGGTCGACCAGGTCGGGTATGTGACGTCGATGAGGTATGGGTTATCTAGGGTATTGCCGCGCCAGTCAAGGAATGAAACAGGTTCTGTGGCGTGCCAGACGAGTGAATCCGGGGTTTTGTCCGCGTCGTAGATCTCGAGGTCCACTACGAAATCGTGCTCTTCTTGGAAGCCGAAGTTCTCGACGGTAGCAACACAGGTGAACTCTGTTCCGACTGCATATGGGTCGGTCCAGGAGTTGCCCCATGCATGGCCTTCCTCATTCTGGAGGTCGACCACGCCCACGTCGTGGGACAGAAGACAGGTTACCCAGATACGGGTGGTGTCGTTGTACGGGCAGTGGTCGGAAAGATCCGGACCGACCTCGCCAAGACGAACCAGGCCGATGAACTCATAATCCACTCCTACGTCCTCGAACGGAGGAGGAGAGCCGCCAGGTTCGCCGTAGACGATCTGCCAGTCGACGCAGGCGCCTTCAGGCGCAAACGGGGTGAACGGAACGAGGATTGTATCCGGATCGTCGGTGTCATCGTTGCCCCAGCCCAGTTTGTTGATCAGGGTGGTTTCGCTCCAGAATGTGTCTCCGGTTTCAACCTCAACTATATACAGCTTGACAGGGAAGAATCCCTGGTCAGGCTCAGTCTGGCGTCCGAGGTTGGTGATTCCGACCTCACAGGTGAGAGGCTCGCCGTCCTCGATCCAGTCTAAGAAAGGCTTCTCGAACCGGTAGGCCATGATGTCGTGGGGTTCGTCGTGGTAGCATGGATGCTGCGGTTTTGGCGACATTGGATAGGGGCCGAATCCCAGATGCACGAAGAGCTCGAGGGGATAGTTAAAGATGTCGGTGTAGTATGAGACCACACTGGGATCTGGGCACTGATCGTGTTCGTACAAGAAACTTGAGCCGGTCATCCACCAGGATTGACCTGTAGCGCTCCAGGACGCAGATCGTGTCTGCGTGTTCCAGCTGTTGTTGTAGCACGGATGCGGATCAAGTTGCTGCCTCAGAGCTACCGAACGCATGGAACCTGTAAAGCCGGCGGTAGATGCGGTCATTCCCAGCCAGACGTTGCCTCCAGGAGCGGAGTGAACGAAGACTCCGGTGTTCTGACCGGTTTTAGGGTTGCGGTAGCCGAAGTGGGCGTTGTTCCAGCCGATCTGGTATGTTTCGGTTGTAGCCTTGCAGCCCGGTACGGGAGATTTGGAAGGCGGATCGACGATTCCGCCGCAGCCGTTATTTGCCTCGTATACGGCCAGCGCCGGATAAACCGGGGGATCGTAGAAGTATAAGGGATCCGGGAATGCGTCGATGAATACACGTGCACCTGTGATGAGGACGCCGTTGTCTACCGGGTAGAACATACCGAGGTAGTACTCCTGACTGGCGTTACCCCATGCCTCGTCTACGTAGGCAAAGTTCCAGTCGTAACGGAAGGTATCGTCGCACCCGACGATGCTTATCATCTCGAAGGTGTCGTTGTAGGTGCAGAGGTCTCCGTCTAGATCTACCCACAGCCAGTTGGTGTAGACGGTTCCGAACTCACCAGGGGTCCAACAAGGGGCGATTAACGTATCCCAGACGCCTGGGAAGAGATCATAGGAACCAAGGACGTTCTGGTAAACGGGCTCTGAGCCGTCTTCTTCCCAGACCTCGTAGACCGCGTTGAAGTGTTCAACCTCGAGACCGACATTTCCGACTATCAGTTGCGGCTCGATCGGGGTATGACGCAGGACCAACTTTCCAGGGGAAAGGATGAGTATTCCGGCAACGTCATGTCTGTACAGTTTCTTATAACCCCAACGGATGGGGAAGCCTGACTCCATCTGAGGATTGGGAGATACGCCTGTACCTATGGTGCCTTCGTAGGTGAGACCGTAGTCACCGGATTGATCCTCAATGCCGATAACGCCGGCTTCTTGATCCCAGCCAAACGGGGCGCCTTCGTTGTCGTAGGACATCTCGATGAACATGTAGCTGAAGACGATGCCGCAGTTTCCGGCATCCTCAAGCCTTGCCTGTCCACCGAAATCTAGAACGCAAGCAAAGTCGTAGGTGTGCGTAGGTTGGGCAACGGACTTCAGCTTGTTCCACTGCACCGTAAGCGTAGGCGCACGCAGGCTTTCTTCAGCGGTAAATGGAGGACCGTGTCCTCTGAACGTGTAGTAGACACGGTTTTCATCGACATCACCCTGGTCTAGGGTGGGGTCCATGTCCTGCCACAGGACGGCTATTATCTCGTTGGGTTCGATGGTGTTGGGCATTGGAGGTACTGACGCGGGGGGATGGTTTGCTCCGTCTGACGAGTTTTCGTCAAAACTGAGCCAGCCGTCAGGAGATATATATATATGATCGCCTGGCTTGTACCAGTGGTTGAAGTACCAGAAGGAGTCAATCAACTCATACTGATAAGGACGGTCATTGTAAGGCTCCAGCTTATTGATTCCCTGGGCAGTCGAGTTGTCTAACCTGGGGAAGACTTGCATGGGGTCACCGATGTAGGGCGAGTTGAAAGGTGCATGACTGTAAGCGTCATAGGCCCAGTACCAGCCTGTTTCGGCGGAGGAGCCTTGGACCCAGCCCGTCTGACCGCCTTGCGCGAGCTGGTTCCACTCGTTGTTCGGCGTCATCGGTACCGCTATGGGCGAGGCGGCAAATGCCGCCGAGAATCCCAACAATAAAACCAGCACGTAAATCTTTTTACTCATTGGTTTTTTCCTCCTTAAAGCAATTTTCCGGCGCTTTGAGAGGAGCCTGGGGCCCCTCTCAAAGCTTTACTGTCCTTCTTCTTTAGTGCCTAGTAAAGCACCACCTTCTTGGTAGCGCTGAAGCTCTCTGATTCCATACGGACCAGGTAGATTCCCTGGGCTACCGTACGACCAGCATCGTCTGTGCCGTTCCACGTAACGCTGTGACGGCCCGGCTTCTCGGTGCCGTTCACCAGGGTGGCGACCAGCTTACCGGAGATGTCGTAGACCTTCAGGCTGACGTTAGTGGTGTGCGGCAACGCGAAGGAAACCTTGGTCGAACCAACGAACGGATTCGGCTTGATGGCTTCCAGCGCGAAGGGCAGACCGACCGGAGTCTCGGCAACGGCGATGTTGATGTGCCGTGTCTCTTCGTCGTTATCCGGACAGTCGTCACCGACCAGCTCTGTACGGCACTCTAGCCTGAACCAGTCCGTGCTCGGGGTTTCCCAGACCGGGAAGGTAACTTCTGCGACGTAGGGGTTATCAAGGTCGTTGCCGCGCCAGTCAAGGAAAGTGATCTCCTGGGAGTTGTGCCATACCAGTGAGTCGGGATCCTTAGTGGCGTCCATGACCTCGAGGTCAACGATAACGTCGTGTTCCTCATTGTAGCCGAAGTTCTCGACCGTGGCTACACAGGTGAACTCGGTTCCGACTGGATAGGGGTCTGTCCAGGAGTTACCCCATTCGTGGCCTTCTTCGTTGGTAAGGTCGATCACGCCCACGTCGTGGGAGAGCAAGCAGGTGATGTACAGACGGCAGGTGTCGTTGTACGGGCAGTGGTCTGAAAGATCAGGTCCTACCTCGCCCAGGCGAACCAGACCTATCATCTCGTAATGCACGCCTACTAACTCTTTCGGGATCGGGTTATTCTCCCAACCGCCGTTCTCGACTACCCAATCCTTGCAGATGCCTTCAGGCGTCCAGGGCAGCATCGGTACCAGTGTGGTGTCTGGTCCATCGGTGTCGTCACCGAACCAGCCGATGTGAGTCATTTGGGTAGTTTCGGCATGTACGGTATCCTTGCTCGGGGAGTCGTAGTCAACAACGAACAACTTGACCGGGAAGAACGTCTCGTCAGGCTCCGTCTGCCGACCTATGTTGCCAAGGGCCAGCTCGACGGTGGTCTCGTCGCCGTCTTCCACGTACTCGCGGTCAGGCTTGTTGACGCGGTAGATGGTCAGGTCATGAGGATAGTCGTAGTAGCAGGGAGGCTGAGGCCGCGGGCTTTCGGGGTTGAACCCGAGGTGAACCGTAAGTTCGACGATCATGGTTTCGTTATAATAGCCGGGGTACCAGCTGTACCAGCCGTGATTGTGGTTCACTTGCCAGATAGCGCCGCGGTGAAGGGGGCTTCCGCCGTAGCAGGTTGTCGGTTCAGGAGCTACCAGAAGAGCCAGACAGCTTACCCAGCCGCCTGTGCCGGCGGAACCTGTACCTACGCCGGAACTGGTTGCAGCGCCCCAGATGTTTCCTTCGTTTATGTTGGCGACTGCGTAGATGCCAAGATCCTCGATGATCTTATCCTGGCCAGGGCCGCCCGGAGGATCGGTCTTACGAGGACCGACCTTGCCGGGGATTCCTGCGTAGTTCCAGCCGTCCTGATAGGTTTGTGAAACGCCGTAACCGACGTTGCCGTCCTGACGAGGCATTCCGCAACCGTTGTTGGATTCCCAAATGTCCAGTCTGGGCGGGTCGGTAAGAATGTATCCATAGTAGCCCGACTTCATCGGGTCGGTATCGGCCATGAAGATGCGTCCGCCCTTGACAAGGACGCCGCCGTCCATGCGGTAGGAGGTTCCGAAAACGTAAAAGCCGAAAGAGTAGTTGGGGGACCAGTAACCCGTATATATGTTGTTGAAGTCCCACTCGTAGCCGAGGCTGTCGTCGCAGTGGACGTAGCTCATCTCCACAAGGGTGTCATTGTTCTTACAAAGATCACCGTCCAGGGAAGTGATCAACTCCTTGCGATAGTAGTGGATACCCTCTTCATAGAGCTCTTCAGGCATCCAGCACGGGAAGTTGACGATATCGTAGTCGTCGGAATCCAGATGATAGCCGGCAACAACCTGATGGTATACCCGGGTATCATCATCGTCGTAGATATCCAGAACGATGTTGAAGGTCTCCGACTCTTTACCGAAGTTGCCAACTACTCCCCAGGGCTCGATATCGGTGTAACGAAGCACCATCCGGCCCGGAGAGATGAAGGCCCAAGGTATAACGTCGTGCTGGCGCACCAGCTTGTAGCCAAAGCGGCATACACGGCCGTTTGCTATGTGGGGATCACTCGGCATGTGATAGGTAAAACCATGATTACCGGAGACATCCTCAATACCAGCGGCTCCGTTGTCGAGAGTCCAGCCGGTAGCGCTTATGTAGCAGAAGTGGCCGTAGCGGAAGTAGAAGGTATTGTCGCACTCATCTGAACGCATGTAATCCTGACCGCCCAGGTCGAGGATGAGGCCATAGTTGTAGGTGTTGGAGTTGGTGGTAAAGCTCACTACATTATACCATTGTACGATGAAGCGGTTGATCCCCGGGCCTATCTGGTGCATGTAATATATCCTGTTTGTTTCCGGTGGGGTGGTTACTGCGGTGGGGTCGTTATCCTGCCACAGCGGGGCAATCAGCTCGTTTGGATCATCTTGAACTGGGAAGGGCGGGATAGCAGTCGGCGGGTGGTTCGCTCCGTCCGGTTTAGTGTCATCCCAGCTAATAAGGCCGTCAGGATAGATATAGAGGTAGTTGTCATAGTCGTACCAGTGACCGTAGAACCAGAAGGAATCCGGGAAGGTCTGATATTGGAAGGGGCGGTCGTTGTAGCGATCAGGCATGTATGCGTTGGGATTAGCGTGAATATCAGCCTCGTTAGCGGCAGGCAGAGCGTCAATGATCGGGTTCTCAAACGGAGGCCCGGGCTCTGTGTTATCGTAGCCCCAATACCAGCCGGTTTCTGGGGTCGGAAGTTGGTTCCAACCGACAGTACCGCCGGCAAAGACGACGCCGGCTACCCCAAATATGAGAGCCAGCGCAATAAGCTTTTTACTCATTGTGTTTCTCCTCCTTAAGGAAGATTTGGTTTTTATCTTGTCTTGGTGTCTTACTTCTTTTTTTTTATCTTCACCTCTGGTGAACCTTTATCTGCGTTTCACCTCCTTTCGCAGTTCGTCAACTCTTTTTCGCCAGCTAAGTATATAGTTTTTATCTTGCTTGTCAAGTCCCTTGCAGGAGAGTTTTTTTGTACTTCTCCAGGACCCATGATTTCCAGGTTTTCCAAAGAACCTATAAACCTCTTGTTTGTTATAAGCAAGTTCCGTGCCAACCTCATCTTTTTTAGTAAGCGGCGCATTTCTGGAACTTACCAAGAGAGTAGGTGGATAAATTGCTAGGGTGAATATCACTTTAGTGAACTCCGGTTATAAAAAAAGTAAACTCTGCATTTATCCTGTAAGATAAAACCATAGAGAACACAGAGTGTAAGGAGGTACAATCAACGCACGACTGCCTCTATATATCTTGAGGCTTGACTTTCAGTACCGTTAAGGTAGACTTTACCGTGAAGAGAGCAATAGCCAAGAAGCCCCAGGTTTCTATCATAGTACCTGCATGCAACGAGGAAGAAAACATCCAACCACTGGTCGCCGAGTTCGTCGGGTTCGCAAAAAAGGCGCCTTTCAGCTTTGAGGTTCTGCTTGTAGACGACGGAAGCATTGACCGTACCTACGAGGCGGCTGCCGAGCAGGCAAAAAAACACCCCTTCCTGAAGGTTGCTAGGCATCGCGTTAATCGCGGTATTACCAGGGCCCTCGAAACCGGATTTTCAAATGCCCGAGGTGAGGTCTTCGTCTTTTTCCCTGCAGACCTTCAGTTTCTTGTCTCCGACATCTCTAAATTAGTCCAACCCATACTTGCCGACAAAACCGATCTTGTCACCGGAAGAAAGGTGGGCCGATACTCCAAGCGCTTCGTGTCCGGGATCTACAACCTTCTGTCAAGATTATTACTCAAGGTAAAGGTAAAAGACCTCAATTCAATCAAGGCGTTCCGGCGCGAGGTGGTCAAGGATATGGCCCTGAGAAAGGACTGGCATCGTTACCTGGTCGTTCTTGCCGCTTCGGACGGCTGGAGGACCTCCGAGGTCGACGTTACTCTCAAGCCTCGGATCCACGGCCGTTCCAAGTTCGGAATCTGGCGCATACCTATCGGGGTTCTTGATCTCATATCGGTATCCTTCCTCTTGCGTTATTCACGTAAACCGATGCTTCTGTTCGGAACCCTGGGCGGGGCAAGCGTCTTTTCCGGGGTTGTGGTCGGACTGGTATACCTCGGTTTCCTGATCTTTGCCAAAACCGGGCTGCGGTCTCTTCTGTTTCTCGTAATCCTTCTGGTTCTGGTTGGGCTGTTACTGGTCATAGCAGGCTTCGTTGCCGAACAGATAGCTCAGCTCAGGGCGGAGATAGAAACCCTGCGCAGGAAACTGCCTTGAGCGGATGCGGGTTCTCTTTCTTACCCACAACTATCCCAGATTCAAAGGAGATCACTCCGGGGCGTTCATCCAGGAGTTGGTTCGCGCACTCCCGGAAGACGAATTCAGGCCCTTCGTAATCTGTCCACATGCCCCAGGTTTGTCTGAGTGTGAGGAACGAAAAAATATCACGATCTACCGATTCCGGTATTCTGCTGAACCCGAGGAAACAATAGCCTACGAAGGCAGGATGCTCGATACGTTGAGACGGGGCATGAAAGGGTACACCTTACTTAACAGGTTCATTCGGGCGTTCACCAAAATGACTAAAAGGGTTATTCAAGCCGATGAGATAGATCTAATCCATGCCCACTGGTTACTCCCTGCAGGGATAGCTGGCCGTGTTGCCCTTAGCGCTCGCAACTTGCCATTCCTTTTGAGCCTTCACGGCACTGACATCCGGTTACTTAAAGCGCTGCCCTTCGGAGGCCTGCTTGCCAACTGGGCGCTCAGCAAGGTAACCCTTGCCCTGCCGGTATCGGATTATTTGGGAGTACAATTGGAGCATCTGTCGGGTGAGAGAATAATACGCTACGTCCTGCCCATGCCTGCCTCAGGAATGTTTCTGTCATCAGCGCGCAGGCATCTGAAAAGACATGTCGTTGCCGTAGGCAACCTGACCCGGCAGAAACGCTTCGACGTGTTACTAAGGGCTTTAGGGATACTGGCAAGAGAAGGACTCTATCTCGATTTAACCCTTGTCGGGGACGGGCCGGAGCGGATTAACCTCGAATCACTTGCAGCAAGGGAGGAAATAGCTAACAGGGTGAGTTTTGCGGGCAGACTGCCTCATCATCATCTGCCTGGAGTGCTCTTTGATGCAGGCGTGATGGTTCTTCCCTCGGTAGCCGAAGGCTTCGGTATGGTGTTGGTGGAGGCTCAGTTGGCCGGACTTGTGGCGGTCGGTGCAGATGCAGGCGGACAGAGAGAAATCATCCGGGATCAGAAGACAGGGATTCTGGTAAAACCGAACGATGCTAACGAGCTGGCTCAAGCAATTAAAAATCTTTATAATAATGAACAAAACTCCCTCAACTTGGCCAGCCAGGGTCAAGAAGAAGCCAGGCAACGCTTCCTTGCCCTGCCCACCGCCGAACGACTTACCGCTATCTACAGACAAATACTGTATAGTTAAATGAAGAAAATCGATCAAGCTGCGGACGGGAACAGTCAGGTGAAGGAACCTGGCTCGAACGTAAAAAAATTACCTGCTTCAGAAGATAAACCACAGACTAAAACCTGGTTCAAGGTTCTGCGCTGGGTAATCCAGATTGCGGTGATCGGGGCAATAGGTTTCTTTCTAGTACGCTCGGTTGTTTGCAACTGGCAGCAGGTCACAGCCTTCGACTGGCGATTCAATCCATGGCTTCTGGCGGCTTCTTTTGCGCTCCTGTGCGGCACCTTGTTTTACATGATCTTACTGTGGCGGGGACTCATAAACCGCCTGGGGTCGAAGATAGGCCTGGGTGCCGCGTTTCGCATCTTCTCCATCTCAGCCATGGGCCGCTACCTCCCAGGAAAGGTGTGGCAGGTCGTTGGAATGGTTTATCTGGGAAAACGCGAGGGGGTACACACGGGTGCCGGGGTATGGGCAGCGATTTTAGCACAGCTTCTCGCGGTTCTTTCCGGAGTGCTTGTAACCTTACTCGCCTTTCTCGTTGAGCAGGAGCGACTTCTTACCCCCCTACTCGAACGTATCGGTTGGGAGCGCCTATCCTTGTGGTGGGTGCTTGTGCCGGTTGTGTTGATGTTGGTTCTTATCCATCCGCGGATACTGCAAAAGCTCACCAACTGGTTGCTGAGATTATTCAAACGCCCGTCTGTGCAGTTCAGTCTTTCATATCCGGGGCTGCTTGCCTTCTTCATCCTCTATTTCTTAAGCTGGGTACTTTATGGAACCGCCTTCTGGCTGTTTCTGTTCTCGGTTCATACGGTGGGGCTTTCTGACTGGGTGCTTGTAACCGGCGGTTTTGCTGCAGCCTACATAGTGGGGTTATTGGCGGTGTTCGTCCCCGGGGGGCTTGGTGTACGAGAGGGTCTTCTGGCCCTGGTTCTGGGTGGTCTGGTAGGAGAAGGTGTGGCGGTGGCTCTTTCTTTCGGGCAGAGATTGTGGTTTACTGCAGCAGAGTTGACTTTTGTGGCAATTTCCTTAATCTTCCTGAGGAGGAAAAAAGATGGTAAAGAAGAAAAAAACAATACCGGTCAGACCGGTTAGTACAGATAAGGTCCGGACCGATATCAAAATCGGATGGGGCTGGGTTTTACTTGGTCTTTCGGTACTCGTATTAGTCCTCTTCATAAATACCCTGATGAAGGGACATCTTATTCACGGGTC
This sequence comes from Caldifarciminota bacterium, assembly GCA_016934635.1. Classification (GTDB taxonomy): domain Bacteria; phylum Hydrothermota; class Tepidihabitantia; order B3-TA06; family B3-TA06; genus WJJO01. The sequence goes on along the minus strand of JAFGSK010000029.1, from coordinate 27,998 downwards.
TGACCAGCTCATTTCAGGTTACATGTTCAAAACCTTCGCCAAAGAATCAATCAGGGCTACCGGGGAGTTTCCCCTCTGGAATCCCTACATCTTCAGCGGGCTTCCCTACGTAGACGCCCTGCACGGCGACGTGTTCTACATTACCGCGCTACTGCGGATGATATTCCCTGTAGGTACCGTGATGGCGTTGGTGTTCATACTCCAGATCATTGCTGCCGGTATATTCACCTACGGGTTCCTGCGTACACTAAAGCTTAGCAACCTGGTTTCTGTGATCGGCGCTTTGTCATACATGTTCACAGGAGCAATCGTCTCGTTTGTTGATGCAGGGCACGACGGAAAGGTTATCGTAGCCTCGCTTCTGCCTGCAGGTCTGTTCATGATCCAAAAGGCATTCGATCCTGAAACGAAGAAAAAATTGATTTACTTTGCCCTGCTGGCTCTGGTTATCGGTATGGCCCTGCTTTCCCCTCACGTGCAGATGACCTACTACATGCTCATGCTCATGGCCTTCTATATTATATTCAAGTTCCTCGTACTTGGGATTAGAGACAAACGCTGGGGCTATGCAGGAAAGAGTCTGGGACTTTCGTTCGGCTCTCTTGCCCTGGGTTTTGCAATCTCTGCGATCCAGTTTCTGCCTTCCATAAGCTACCTGGCATTCTCCCCCCGTGGAGCAGGAGGTAGAGGATGGGAGTGGAACACCCAGTGGTCACTACCCAAGATGGAGTTGGTTGATCTATTTAATCCGCGTTTTTCCGGAATACTGAACAATTACTGGGGGTCAAACGCCTTTAAACAGCATGCGGAATACTTCGGCATCATCATCCTTGCCCTCATGATAGTCGGAATTATCCTGGCCTGGAAAAGACGAGAGACCAAGTTCTTTGCAGGTTTCGGGATATTCGGCGTGTTAATGGCCTTGGGCGGCAACACACCATTCTATCACATCCCCTACAACATCTTCCCCCTGCTCAAGAGCTTCCGGGCACCTGCCATGATCTTCTTTACCGTAAGCTTCTCAGCGGTGGTGCTCGCGATGCTCGGTTTGCAGACCTATCTCGATAATCCAAAACCACTGGGTAAAAGTAAAACTCCTCTCAGAACCTGGGGCAATATTATTTTAAGCTCGGTCGGGGGCTTACTTATAATCCTTGCCCTTTGGTCAACACTCGCGCCTTCCGGTTTCGCCAAGGGAATGGTTGGCTCCATCCAACACTCAGTGAAACGTCAGTTAAAGATCACCGAACAAGTGACCACTATTGAGGATGCAGGTTCCGAGATCGGAAAAGGAATGGTCTCACTTGCAATCAATCCTCCTTACGACGTAGAGTCAAAAAAACAAGAGTTGTTTAGTAGCGCTTTAATGAGCAGAGGCTACAGCCAAAGTAATTTACCCAGTCAGAATGATATCTATTATCTGCAACTGATTGCAGATCGCAGCTTCAGGATGGGTCAGAACATGAAGAACCTCGGCACCGGATTCTGGCTGGCGTTGGCCTTCGTAGCCGGAACAATACTGATCCTTGTCTTGTGGGGACGACTGCCCAAGCTCAAGATTCTCTGGACCTTACTCATGGCCGCCGTAGTCTTCACCGACCTCTGGCTGGTGGATCGGCATTTCGTAAATATCGTAAAAGACGGCTACGGCAATCCGATCTCGGCTGAAGAACTGTACCGGAAGGATAACGTGGTCAATTTCCTTGATCAGGACAAAGACCTTTACCGGGTATACCATCTCCAGTTGCTGGGAACGCCCATCTACCGTAACGACGATTACCTAATGCTCCACGGCATCCAGGAGGTCGGCGGATACCACGGCAACCAGCTTAAAAGATACCAGGAGTTTATCGGTTCACCGCAGACCATCATGTTCCGAACCCCTGTAAACCTCCGCTACCAGCAATTCCTGACCATGCTCGACGTACGGTACATCATCGGCCTCACTCCCCCGGACACCTCCCAGATGGAGCTCTATTCACCCCAGGATCGGGAGAATGTACGAAGGTTCTTTGCCGACATGGCCTTTATCCTGGATACGACAAGCAGCCCATTCCGACCCGCATATTCAGACCAGCGTCTCACTATATACCGCAACCTCGCCCCTTGCTCTAGGGCGTGGCTCTGCACCGAGGTGGAAGTTATCACGGACAGCTCGGTTATCCTGGAACGAATGAGGAAGCCTGACTTTGATCCCCGTCAAACAGTGATCCTTGAGGAACAACCAGAAGGTTGGATGTCATCCCCGGATACCTCCTTACCTGGGGAGGCAATCATTACAAAATACGAACCTAACTCGATTGAAATAACCGCCACCCTGGGAAAACCGGCTGTACTTGTACTTTCTGAAAACTGGTATCCCTACTACCGTGCCTGGGTCGACGGCTCCGAGCGCAAGGTCTACCGCGCGGACTACACCTTGAGAGCACTGCCCCTCGAATCCGGAAGGCACGAGATAGTATTCCGCTTCTCCTCCCCGTACCAGAATGCTGGTACCTGGATTACCTTCGTCTCGCTTGCGCTGATTGGACTGGTCGTGGCGCTGTCGCTGATACTGGTCAGAAGAAAGAAGAAATCATAGCTGAGATTTACAAAGCATAGTATTATAACCCCATGAGTTAAGAAGAAAGCCCCCTTCGAAAAGGGGGCTTTTACATTTTACAATATGTTTTTTATTTCGGCGGCGGTCCACACCACACGAAGGGTTTGAAAGTCGTCGATTTGTTCGCGAGTTTGTCAAAGAGAGCCTTGTTGGTTGTAACCTTGACGACATAAAAGCCGACAAAAAGTGCCGAGGCGTATTCAAAAGTGTAGGAACCCTCGGTGTCTGCTGCATCGAGTGTCACCTGGATGGGGCCTTCAAGGGGTTTGGAAAGCGCCAGCAAGTCTTCCAGATCAGGGTCATCAAAATCCAGTTCCGAAGCATCGTAAAGCGCCACCTCGTAAGTCAGATAATCTTCTCCGTCATAGGAAATCTTGTCCCATTTGACCTCAACTGGATCATAATCCCCGAAGAAAGTATCGGCAGGATGGGTTATCTCGATCAAAGGCAGGGTCTTTACCTCGATTTTATCGTACGCGGTGAGTTTGGTGCCGTTGAGGAGCGACAGATCGTAGGTATAAGTCGAGCTGGATTTGAGTGTGTCGATATCGGTGTAAAATGTACCGGCAAGTGCAATATCCATCGTATCTGCCTTATCGGAATCCTCACGAGAGAACACCGCCTTCTGATTTCCCACTCCGGTCCCGGTAAACACGTACTCAATATCCACAAAGGCAAACTCCTTGGAATCACCTATTGCTTGAATGGAGTTGATGCGTGAAGCGGTGTGTGATACACCTTTCTTTAGATCATCAATAATGTCGCAGCCGAGGATAACCAGCATTCCGATAAATGCCAGCGTTAGAACCTTCTTTATCTTCATTCGACCTCCTTGAGTCATACGCAAGGTTAACCATGTCTAACCCCATGTCAACCCTTGACAAGACTTGTTTGTGTACTATTATCTATATTATAGAATCAAGTTAAGGAAGGAGTTAACCTTGTTCCCTGGAGGAGTTAAAGGTATCTCCTTGTCAAAAAGCGTAAGAAAGGGTCTAATTTAAAATAGCCAGGAAGGAGGCCGAAGATGATCTTTTTACCGCTCATCCTTTTTGCAGGAGAATGGGTGGAGACTACCCAACAAGATTTCCGAGACGGCTGGTTTACCCGGGACCTGTACTCGTCCCATAGGGGTGACGGTGCAGTAGAGTTCGTGGGTAGGTTCGACCTAAACAACGATGGATATATCGATATCATAGGGTGTCGTTGGATCATGTGGGGTGGGGCAAATGGATACTCACATGACATTGTGACAAATTATGAAGGATACGGTGGATCTGATGCCGCAGATGTAGATACGGATGGCTATCCGGAATATATATCAACGCAAGTTAATAGTAACCCTATCCGCATCTATAAAGGGGGACCAGAAGGCCCTTCACCTGATAATCCTGCGACTATTCCTACAAGTAACCACAATAATGAAGGTGTTATGGCCGCAGATTTTAATAAAGACGGATATCTCGATCTTCTAGGTTCGAAGGACGACAATAACGCAGCGATTTATTGGGGATCGACAACCGGTTATTCATCAAGTAACTATTTTGCCTTTCCATGTTATGTAACTGGCTATAATCCCGAAGCTGTTGACCTAAATAAAGATGGTTGGCTTGACGCGATTGTGACTTCTGGGAATTCAAGAACTGAGTTCATATACTGGGGAAGCCCTCAGGGGTTTTCCACTAATAACTATACAAGAATAAACGACGATCATAACGCCTCCCACGGTGTATCGGTTGCTGATTTAAATTACGATGGCTGGTTGGATATCGTTTTTTCATCTAATACTATCGGTGACAGATATGGTTCTATTATGTGGGGAAGTCTGGAGAGTTATCAAGAAGGAGCTACTGTTGATGTTCCCCTTCAACTACCCTTGCCTGATAGAGCCTTTGGAGGAAACTCCATTGCCGATCTCGACGAAGACGGATATCTTGATGTTGTTTTCTTCGGCGACGACAATGTCCCACCTCGTGTTTACTGGGGTGGACAGGACGGTATTGCGCTGGGACGCTACAGAGATATGCCCTATGCCTTAACACAAGGTAGTGGTGGAATGGTTGGAGATTTCAATTTCGATGGCCATCTCGATCTATTTTCTATGGATTGGACTGATTATTCAGCTTTCTTTTACGGCCCGGATTTTAACAGCTACGAACTTGTACCGATCATTACCCACCATGGGTTTTCTCGCGAGATCGGCAACGTGTACACCCGCGAATACAGAGAGGAGTATTACTCTTCAGTTTTCGAGGCGGACCGGGAGGTTTACTGGGATACAATTTGGTGGGAGGATTCGTGTCCAGGCTCAAGTAATATTACACTAGCGATAAGGGTCGGGGATACCCCTGATACCTCAAGCTGGAGTGGTTGGGTCCCGGTGACTAATGGGGAGCTGATCCCATACAACCTAAAATCCAGATATATCCAGTATCGTGCCACCTTTACATATGAAAACCCCGCACACCTCGCGGTATTGTTCCTAGTGGGTATCGTATACAGGGATGATGTGATCATTGTGGAACCTGACCAACAACGTACTTCTTTTCCAGAGGACACCGTCAGGTATGAACTGGACGTAATCAATTTAACTTCTCGTACGGACATAATTGATATCAGTTACATAACAAACACAACGGGTTGGTTTCATGAGGCACAGGATTCACTCGACGGTAATCTGCCCGACACCGATTCGGATGGAACCCGAGATGTCGGACCTCTTCCGTCAAACTCGCAGACAAAGATGCACATGCTTGTTGGGATACCTGATGATATTTTTACGGGTGTTGACACCTGCGTCGTGTACGGTCGCTCCTCTTATCCTGAAGGGCTTTACGACTCGGCGATACTCGTTACCACTGTTCTTCCACCTGTCAATATCTATGTTGATCCTGATCAGGATACGATGGCTCTGGCCGGTGAGATAATTACCTTCTCTCTCCGGGGCGGCAACCTCGGCAGGGACCCCGATGTAATAGATCTGGCTGTAGTGAGCGCCCGGGGCTGGAACGTCGAGTTGCTGGACGAAAGCGCGGCCTTCCCGGTCACCGATCACGATTCAGACGGAATGCCCGATCTTGACACGATGTACCGGGGTGACTCTAAGGATTTTACCGCAAGGGTAGCCGTACCTTCAGGAGCAACTGAAGGCACGGTCGATACGATTACGGTACTCGGAACCTCATCCCAGGATGAACTAATCACTGACGAAGCCATCCTTATCATAGAAGTCATCCCTGAGGTAAAAATTCTTGTAGAACCCGATCAGGATACGACAGGATATCCTGAACAGGAGATAGTGTTTGAACTCTGGGGCAGCAACTACGGCTTAATTACGGACGTAATTGATCTCACGGCAACCAGCGTGCACGGATGGGATGCTGAGCTTCTGGATGAAAACGGGGCTATGCCACTTTCAGACGGAGACGCAGATGGTTTGCCCGATGTGGGTCCGTTGGATAGATTCCAAAGGGAATACTTTACCGTGAGGGTTAAGGTTCCTACCGGAGCATCGATTTCGACAACAGACACCGTTCATGTGGTCGGTCGCTCATCAATAAGAACAGATGCCACAGATGAAGCTATCCTGGTTCTCAATCCGCTTGAGGTAACCAACCTGGAAATCAGACCCGATCACGAAGGTGCGGTTTCACCCGAATCCCCAACCTTTAGATACCAGCTAATGGTTATCAATCACGGGAACGGCCCTGAAACTGGGGATATATCCTGGGAAGGATGGCGCGGTTGGACAGTAACTGTGTATGATTCAACCGGCGAAGAGCCTCTCAAGGACAACAATTCAAACGGTATTCCCGACGTAGGAGAGCTTGCAGCCTTCGGAGGCAGCTATACCTTGTTCGTAGATGTAACCATGCCTGAGGATTTTGATCCCACCTGCGGTTTCATAGATACCTCAAGTGCATCCTCGAGGGTTGCTGAGTCAACCTGGGTTTACATATCCTCAAGCTCAGATGGAGTCCGGCAGGACGAAGCCGTGCTCGAAACCTCGGCTCTGCCCGGGCTTTCCGTACACAACTATCCGAATCCCTTTGTTACGAGGACGACTATTGTGTGGAGCCAGCCTGAACCGGGCTTAATCAACCTGAGACTGGCCGATCGTGCAGGCCGCCCTGTCGGAACGATATTTACGAGAAACTGCGAAACCGGGGTTCATGCCTTCCAGTGGCCCGCTTTGACCCAGTCTGGAAAGCCATTAGCACCAGGTGTATACCTGTTGTTACTCGAATTCAAGCCTGAAGGAGGATCTTCCAAGCGTATCTTATACAAGATGCTCTGCACCAGAGGGGGTGAACGATGAGGAGAATCAACACCTTAGCCTTAGTCCTCGGAATTATCCTGGCTGGAAAGTTCAATGCTCAGGAGGTTGGAACCAACGCATTCACGCTGCTGCGTACGGGTTATGGTGCTTCTCTGCCTGCCATAGGGGGAACCGGGACTGCCTGGACGCACGATGCATCGAATATGTGGTGGAACCCTGCAGGTCTGGAAGGCTTGAGTAGGGGAGAAGTGATGCTGGGTTACCGCTCCTGGCTGGCATCCATACACGATGAGTTCATGGGTTTTGCCTGGCCCTGGCAAAGAGCCTCCATCGGGGTTGCCGCATTCTACTCCCTTACTGCAGTCGAGACCTGGGATGAAACCAATCAGCCTTCAGGAAAAGTACATCCCCAAAGCGCTGTGATCGATGTAGCATTCGCCTATTCGTTCCAGCGAGGAGTAGCATTAGGCCTGGGTACAAAACTACTGTACGAAAACCTGACCGATGCAATAGGCACAGGCGCGGTGTTCGATGCAGGGTTGTGGTGGCAGCCTTTAGAGTGGATGTCCATAGGGGTTGCGCTGCACGATATTGGACCAGGAATAACCTACGCGGGAGATCGGGTTAAGACACCATGGGCAGCCGATGCAGGCCTGTCCCTTAGGATACTTCCCAGTACTACCCTTTCTGTGAGCATAGGTGGAGAAAGTGATGCCGGGTTCGAGGCGCGGGCAGGTATAGAAGTGATGCCGCACGAACTGATTGCTCTACGCGTGGGATCGAGGTTTAACGCAACCACCGCTTACTGGGGATTCTGGGCCGCGCCTACTGCCGGCATAGGGCTTTTCTGGAAGGATTTCCGGGTGGATTACGCACTAGTGCCTTATGGACCGTTGGGAGTCACACACTCAATATGTATCTCCCGCTACCTTAATGAACGGCCCTCCACAGCAGACGTTTTGGTAAAAGTAATAAACTCCCAAGACAGCACCTTACTGGTAGCTGAACTCCAGATGAGCGGTGCAGTTGCTGACACCTTAGAGACCCTGGGCTACGTACGCCGCAACTGGCTCGATCCCGGTGAGTTCAAAGTAAAGGCCGAAGCTCAAAACTACCTTCCAGGCGAACGATCATTGATCCTGGAACCGGCTCGGTTGAACATAGTTTTATTGGCCCTTGATTCTATTCCCGGCGGTATATTGAAGGGGATCGTGATGGAACAAGGAACCAGAAGGCCCACCCAGGCGGCAGTCTTTTTTAAAGGAGAGACCGAAGATTCAGTCGAGAGCGATCCTTCGTGGGGCACCTACCAGAGTAATCCGTTATTCCCCGGGGAATACCTTGTGAAAGTAATTCCTCGGGAAGAAAGACTGATCCCGTCCATCTATCGCGTGGATGTTACGCCGTGTGATACGATAAACCTCGATCTCTACGTATCCCAGGAAAGACGTGCCGATGTTTTGATGACCATTTACCTGAACTTCGAGACAGGAAAAGCAGACCTCCTTGCAGCCCATGCCCCGATACTGGACTCGATCGCTCCTGCACTGGCTGCAAACGCGGACCGAGGTCTTCGAATCGAGATAGCCGGGCATACAGACAACGTACCGGTCGTATACTGCCCGTTTGGTGATAACCAGCGACTCTCCGAGGCCCGGGCCGAGTCGATAAGAACATACCTCGTTGAAAAACACGGGCTTTCTGAGAAGATGTTCGTCTGCAAGGGATACGGTGAGTCCGAGCCCTTGACCTCCAACGAGACACCCGAGGGTCGAGCCATGAACCGCCGCATCGAGTTTCGGTTGCTGGCCAAGGACGAATGATCAAAGGTAGACTCAAAAAGCCTTTATTGCTGGTCTTGACAGGAATGGACAGGTAAGTAATATAGACAAGGTTCCGAAAGGAGGTTATGTATGTTTCTCTTATCACTTATCCTCTTTGCAGGGGAGTGGATTGAAACAACGCAGGCCGATTTCAGAGACGGGTGGTTCTCAAGAGAACTTTACTGTTCTCATCGCAAGGGGGGCGCTGTGGAGTTTGTCGCCCGCTTTGATTTGAATAATGACGGTTATATCGATCTACCCGGTGAGGGGTGGATACTTTGGGGATCCAAATCCGGATACAGTTACAACAACTCGACATTATATCAAGGAAGCGCAGGGTGCGATGTCGCCGATCTTAACATCGACGGGTATCCTGAACTTGTAAGCACCCGTTTTCACTCGGGCGCATCGATCTATTGGGGAACCAAGGACGGCCCTGACCCGAATACACCTACGTACCTAGAAGACTGGACTGAAGGAATATTTATAGCCGATTTCAACAAGGATGGATACCTGGATATCCTGAGTTCTTCAGACAAAGATAATGCTTCAATACACTGGGGCAGTGGAGGCGGTTTTCCCGGAGGCGGTTTTACGACCTTGCCGTGCGATTTCGCCTCGAATCATCCCGAAGCCGCTGATCTCAACAAGGATGGCTGGTTGGATGCAATAGTTGTAGCAGAAGAATCCGGCAACAGGTATATATATTGGGGTGGCGCGAAGGGATTTTCTTCAGGCGACCGTACCGTTGTGCCTTTTGAACCCCTGGCTCACGGGGTATCTGTGGCCGATATTAATTCAGACGGTTGGCTGGATATGGTTTTCACATCTCGAATGGCTAGTAACGGCGTGATTGTGTGGGGGAGAAAGGATATCGACAACTTGTCCATAATAGAACCTGACCTCTACTTACCTTTGCCAGGTGACGGTATCGGGGGAAGCCAGATTGCCGATCTCAACTACGACGGCTATCTCGATGTTTTATTCTACAGCTCCCCTGATGTCCCAAATCGTATATATTGCGGAACGAGCGACGGAATATCACTCGGGAATTACTCCGATTTGGGGAGTACGATAAATGTTTCTACAGGTGGATTGATTGCCGATCTTGATTACGATGGGGATCTGGATATCTTCGCATACGATAGATCGTCTAAGAAACCTTCTTCAAGGATATTCTGGGGACCTTCCTATAACTCTACAGTAATCGAAGTATCCTCCCATCATGGTATGTGTCACGAGATTGGCAACGTATATACCCGGGATTATGAGGAGATTTACAACTCTTCAATCCATGACGCAGGGGAACCTACCCTCTGGGGCGCGATACACTGGGAAGACTCGTGTCCTGGAAAGAGTTTCATAGACATGGAGATCAGGTGGGGAGATTCATCTGATACATCAACCTGGGGCCCTTGGCGCAGGGTTCAAAACAATCACACCATTCCAGGGAATATCGTTTCACGCTATATCCAGTACAGGGCAATCTTTACCTACGATAATCCGTCCTATTTGCCTGTTTTGTATCTTGTGGAGATCCTGCCGGGAGGGATAATCGTTAGACCGGACAGGAACGGCGCCGGTTTCCCGGGTGATACAATAACCTACCAGCTATGGGTCATAAACTATACGGAGCGCCCTGATGTTGTCGATATAAGATATAGGACCTCGAGTTCCGGGTGGTACCACAATATCGGCGGTTCAACCGGGGCTCCTCTTCAGGATACTGATGGTGATGGATACCCGGACGTCGGGGAGCTTAATCCTTTAGGTGACTCTGCGGGTCTTACCGTCAGGGCGGGTATTCCGGGGAACGCTTCCGCCGGACATCAGGATACGATGATAGTATACGGTTACTCCTCGAACGTCGAAGCGTTTTACGACTCAGCGCTCGTTATCACCAGCGTTCTTCCCGAAATATCGATTACGGTCAACCCTGATTATGATACCGTTGCCGGAAGTCAAGGGGGGGAGTATGCTTTTGAACTTACCGGGACAAACTGGGGGAAGTGGCCCGATGTAATAGACCTTTCAGGCTCAAGCGTTCACGGCTGGGGTGTGGAGTTGATGGATACATCGGGCAGTATCCCGCTCCTAGATAACGATGCAGACGGGGTTGTTGATTTGGGTAGTCTTGGAGGTAGAGGAGGTAACAAAAACTTCACCGCCCTTGTCAGTGTGCCATCCAACATACTGGTTCCTGATACGGTTTATGTTACAGGCAGATCATCCAACGATAACAAGGTTTCCGACGATGCAGTACTTGTCATAAATCCGCCTAAGACAACCTCACTTGAGATAAAGCCGGATCAAGAAGGTGTAGTCACCCCCTCTGATCCGGTTGAAACTTACCCTTTATCGGTTATCAATCACGGCAACACCCACGAGATTGGAGAGATAAGCTATAGATACTCCCAAGGATGGCCAACGGCCGTCTACGATTCGACCGGGAAGGCAATTCTGCAAAGCAGCAACAATAATTCCATACCTGATGTGGGGGAGATTGATCCTTTAGGCGGCAGCCGAGACTTATTCGTTGAAGTAAAGATGCCGGAGGGCATCTATCCAAGCTTACTGGGTCTGGCTGTACCAGATACCTCGGTTGTCCCAGTAGAAACAACCTGGGTTTACGTAACCGTCGCATCTGAAAGCTTGCCAAGGGACTCCGCGATAATAATAACCGCTGCGTTGCCTATTCTCGATATCCACAACTTCCCGAATCCTTTTTCCGGGTTCACAACCTTCGTCTACAGCGTTCCGGTAGAAGGTTCGGCAAGCCTTTCGGTATTCAACAGGGCCGGGGAACACATCGCAACCATCTTTTCAGATAAGCATCACGTTCCAGGCACCTATAGGGTCGAGTGGGAAGCAACCGTCAATGGAGAAGAACTTGCTCCAGGAGTATACTTATACGTGTACAGCATTAACCCTAGTAAAGGCAGGAAGCGCAGTGTAGTCAAGAAAGCCCTGCTAGAGCCTTGATCCAAGATTTGGATGTAAGATCACGGCTAAAAAAGAGTAATAACGAATCCACCTAAATCCTCAACCGTTGGTTGACACCTCCATGCCCACACCTATAATTAACTTTCACAGGCATCGTCTGTGTATTTTGCACTAAGAATCAGCGAGGATGGCGGAACAGGCAGACGCGCTGGATTTAGGATCCAGTGGGGAAACCCTTGGGGGTTCAACTCCCCCTCCTCGCACTAGGTTTTGTGAACCCAAGGTTCACGAGGAAATTAACGCGTAATTAACTGAGAGGTTTTTGGATACGTGGAAACCAATGTAGTACACAAATCGGATTGGCTTCTGGCGATTGAAGGCAAGGTCGAGCCAGATGAGGTGAAAAAAGAACGAGAAAAGCTCTTGCGGCGATTTGCAAAGAAGGTGAAGGTCCAGGGCTTTCGTCAGGGTAAAGCACCGTTAACGATGATCGCTTCCCGTTACGAAGAGGAAATAAGGACCGAACTCGTTGAGGAGTTTGCATCGAGGGCATTCCGGAAAGCGCTCGATGATGAGAAGATTCGTCCGATTACAAGGGGAAAGCTTTCCTACTGGAACTTCATCGAGGCTGATGAACTTCGCTTCGAGGTCGAGGTTGAGGTTCTGCCCGAGATAGACGTTCACGGGTACAGGAAAATCAAGCTGGAACCGGTTCCTCCTCCGTCTAGTGAAGAATTGGTGGAAAAAAGACTCGAAAACCTTCGACAACGCTCGGCAAGGGTCGAACCTGTGGAACGAGAGTCCAGGGAAGGCGATTACCTTCGCTGCGATTACTCAGTATACAGGGATGGGGTTAAGCGAGATAGGCAAAAAGGCGTTCTTATTCAACTCGGGGACCCTGAGAACTTCCCTGAGATAAACCAGGCATTGACGGGAAAGAGGGTAGGCGATATAGCCCAAGCCGAGATAACCTATCCAGAAGACGCCGGTAATATGGCCGGGAAGAAGGCAACTTACAAGTTTTTCGTCCACGAAGTAAAGGAAAAAAAGGTACCTGAAACCGACGACGAATTCGCCAAGGAACTTGGGTTTAAAACACTGGATGAGATGCGCTCGAAGTTAGCGCAGGATGCGGGAAAAGAGGCGGAAAGAATCACGCAAGACAAGAGAGAGGATCAGATATTTGCCCAACTTCTGGAGCAGCATCCGTTCGATTCTCCTCCGGTCCTTGTGGAAGAGCGTACCCTTTATCTTCTACGCAGGCTTCGGTTACCCGACACCCCTGAAACACGTGAGCGGCTAACTCCCAAGGCAGAAGAGCACGTGAAGCTCGATTTAATTCTAGAAGCGATTGCAGAAAAAGAGGAGATAGCCGTATCCGAAGAAGAACTCGACGCCTGGTTTAGAGAACGTGCCGGAGACATAGGAGCGCCTGTGACACAGGCTAGGTCGTTATGGCGCCCTGAACGTGCTCGAGAAGAGGCCAGGCGACGTAAGACCATCGATTTTTTACTCGAATGTGCAGCACAAGGAGGTTTGATTGTATATCCCGATAGTCATTGAACAAACAGGTAGAGGGGAAAGAGCCTACGATATATACTCACGACTCCTCAGAGATCGAATCATCTTTCTAGGTTCGCCGGTTGAGGATACTGTAGCGAACCTTGTTATCGCACAGCTCTTATTCCTGGATGCCGAGAATTCCCAGAAAGACATAAACCTTTACATCAACTCACCAGGTGGGATAGTGACCTCAGGACTTGCCATCTACGACACAATGCGCTACATAAAGTCGAATGTGGTTACCATCTGTGTTGGGATGGCCGCCTCGATCTCTGCGGTACTCCTGGCCGCAGGCCAGAAGGGCAAACGCTACGCACTACCCAACTCCCGCATAATGCTTCACCAGCCGTCCATAGGCGGCCTTTCAGGTGTTGCATCAGACGTCGAGATACACGCCCGGGAGCTCCTGAAGTGGCGTGAGCGGCTCAACGAGATCCTTTCCGACTCGACCGGGAAGTCGGTCGAAAAGATTTCCAAGGATTCTGACAGAGATAATTTCATGAGCCCTGCCGAAGCTAAGGAATACGGTCTAATAGACGACATACTGGTGCCTGCAAATGAGCGAGAGAACGAGAAGCCGGAGTAAACCCGAGATAGTCTGCTCCTTTTGCAGCAGGCCGAAGCAGATCGTCAACCGGATGATCTCGGGCAGGCAGGCGCACATCTGCGAGGCGTGCGTCAAGCTATTTGCCGAGGTTATTTCCAATGAAGAGAAGGCCGCGAAAACCATCGCGCTCTCGACCCTGCCCACGCCAGTCGAGTTCAAGGAAAACCTTGAGGGCTACGTCATAGGCCAGGAGCGGGCAAAGAAGGTTATATCGGTCGCGGTCTACAACCACTACAAGCGGCTCATCACCTTGCGCAAGGGCGTCGAGATAGAGAAATCGAATATCCTTCTCATCGGACCCACGGGTGTCGGGAAAACCCTCCTTGCCCAGACCATGGCGCGGTTTCTCAACGTACCCTTCTCCATTTCCGACGCCACGCCTTTGACCGAGGCCGGATACGTGGGCGAGGACGTTGAAAATATCCTGCTGCGCCTGATCCAGGCCGCAAACTACGACCTGGAATGCGCCCAGCAAGGTATCGTTTATCTGGACGAACTCGACAAGCTTGGCCGCCGTGCGGACTCCCCTTCTATCACCCGCGACGTATCAGGCGAAGGCGTCCAGCAGGCGCTACTCAAGATAGTGGAAGGTACGGTGGCGAACGTGCCGCCCCGCGGCGGACGAAAGCATCCGGAGCAGCAGTATATCCAGGTCGATACCCGCGGCATCCTCTTTATCTTCGGCGGTATGTTCGACGGTCTGGTACCGGTTATACGTCAGAGACTGCGCAAAACCGCCATAGGCTTCGGGGCCAAACAGGACAGGGTCGAGGAACTCTCGGACGACGAGATACTAGCCAAGGTCGAGCCCGACGACCTGGTTCACTACGGGCTAATCCCTGAGTTGGTCGGACGAATACCCGTTATCGTAACCCTGACCCATCTTGACGAAGATGCATTGATTCGCATACTTACCGAACCCCGCAACGCTATCTTCAACCAGTACGAGCACTACTTCGAGATGGAGGGGGTCAGGCTGTCATTCACCGACCAGGCACTCAAAGCAGTGGCCCACAAGGCTCACGAGCGAGGCTCGGGCGCACGAGGACTGCGCTCTATTATGGAGCAGACCATGCTCGACATAATGTTCGAGCTTCCGGAACGCAAGAAGGCAGGTTACATCTCCTGCACGATCGACGAAGAAACGATTACCTGCGGTAAGCCGCCACGGTTCTGCAAGCCAGCCGCAAGGCGCAAGGCCAAATAATAGATAGTTGCTTTCTGTGATCCCCGAGGAGCGGGGGTTCAGGTAACCAATTTTACGGTATGCTGTTATCCTTCAGTCATCAGGGACGCTCAGAAGCTCTCTTCTTCTGACGGGAAGCGTCCCTCCTTCACGTCTTCGGTGTAGCGGTTCAGGGCTTCCTTGATCTCCTCAGCTAACTCCGCGTAGCGGCGTACGAATCGGGGCCGGAACTCGGAATCAAGACCCAGTAAATCGTAAAGAACGAGAATCTGCCCGTCGCAGTGAGGGCCTGCACCGATGCCGATGGTAGGTACAGAGAGGGTTTCGGTGATGCCTTTAGCCAGTTCTGCAGGAACCTTCTCAAGCACTATTGAGAAACAGCCCGCTTCCTCGAGGAGTTTTGCCTCTTCAAAGATATGCTCGGCGTCCTGCTCGGAGCGGCCCTGGAGCTTGTAGCCGCCGAACCGGTGCACCGACTGAGGGGTCAACCCAAGATGGCCCATCACCGGGATTCCCACCTCGACCAACTTACCGATGATTGCGCGGATGTGGGAGCCCCCGCCTTCAACCTTGACCGCCTTTGCACCTGCCTGAAGGAGCTTTCCTGCGTTGGTGATGGCAACCTCGGCTGAGGGCTGATAGGATAAAAAAGGCATGTCGGCAACAAGCAGCGCCTTTGAAAGTCCTGCAGCCACCGCACGGGTATGCATCGCCATCTCGTCGATACCGATAGGCAGGGTGCTGTCAAGTCCGTAGATGACGTTTGCCGCAGAGTCACCCACCAGGACCAGTTGGATAGATGTTTCCTCGATGATCCGTGCAAATGAGGCGTCGTAGCAGGTAATCGCAGCAAGGCTCCCTTTACCCTTCATCTTCCTTATGCGAGGCACGGTATAAGCCTCTTTAGCATCAGGGTAGTTGCGACTCATCCTTCAAATCCTCTTAATACTTGGAAAACCTCAAGACCGGAGCGCCACGGAATCCAAAACCCGTTCCGCGCTTTGGTGTGCAGTTCTCGAGTACGGGACGGTGCGAACTATTCATCGTGCCTATCCAAGGAAGCGTCTTGCCTGGCCGGTGGCGTCGATCTCTGAAAGCAGCCTCTGTAAGTGGTCAGGGTTATCGGAAGGATTGAGGTTGTCTGTATTTACAACTAGCAGAGGGCCGTTGTAATAGGTGAAGAAGAAGCTGTTGTAGGCCTCAACCAGGCTTTCGATGTACTCGCGGGCTATGCCTTTCTCAAGATCCCGGCCTCGTTTTGCAATGCGACGCATCAGGGTATCCACCTTGGCCTGCAATAGGATTACCAGATCAGGTTCAGGAACCTTTCCCACCATGTCGGCATACATCTTCTCATATATCTTAAAATCGTTATCCGGTAGGTTGATGGAGGCAAACACCCAATCCTTGTAGATGGTGTAGTCTGCAACTACGGTTCGCTCGAACAGGCTGGTCTGTTTTAGTCTGGAAAGCTCCTTGAATCGGGCCATCAAAAAATGAAGCTGGGCAGGAAAGGCGAAGGTTTCCGGGTCATCGTAGAAACGATCGAGGTATGGATTCTCGAGCGCCTCCTCCAGAAGGGTAATCGTACCCCACTCGGCGGCCAGCTTTAGTGCCAGGATGGTCTTACCTACGCCGATCACGCCGTCCACACAAACCAGATTATGCTTCAGCGCCAACGTGCAATTCCTTTTTTATCAATACGTTCTATCATTTGAACAGGAGAAAGTCCGGAGACCGGATGCCGAAGACCAGGGGCTAATTCGCAAAGAGGCAGGAGTACAAAAGCGCGTTCGGCTATCCTTGGATGTGGCAGGGTAAGCAAAGGCGTTTCCATGACCGTATTATTATAGAAAAGAACGTCAATGTCAATCTTCCTTGGGGAGTTCGGGAACAGGCGGATTCTGCCCACGCGGCTTTCTATCTTTTTGATAATCTGCATAATCTCTAAAGGAGGGAGGGCAGTTTCTCCTGTTACAACCTGGTTGAGAAACGACGGCTGGAACCGAAAGCCTTTGGGGGAGGTGTGGTATATCGCCGATCTATCGACAATACAAACCCCCTGCTCTTCAAGAAACTCTAATGCCTTCCTCAACCACTTTTCCCGATTACCCCAGTTCGATCCCAGGGAAAGGTAAACCTGGTGAAATTCCCCTGGATCGGGGCGCCTGAGACTAAATCTTCTCGACTTTGACTGCCTTGCGGCTTTTTTCGGTATCCGAAATCTCGAATTTAACCGTATCGCCCTCGGCAAGGGACTTAAAACCCTCTTCCATGATGTCGGCATAGTGGACGAAGATGTCACCTGAACCGTCGTCTATCTCGATGAAGCCGTAGCCTTTTTTGTTGTCAAACCACTTGACTTTACCAGTGGGCATGTGTTTTCCTCCTTAAAAGATAAAACCTAAAACATACTTGCCCGACGCTAAAACTTAGCCTGCACCGGGCTGCATCCAGATAGTACCGCTGGAAACGCATTTGTCAAGTGCAGCGATTACTTTAATTGAGGTGACTTTTTAAAGGGGTTGTTTTACTTTCACTTGCTTCCATCCAGGGGTCGCTGATAAACTCGATCGGATCTTTTCTGCTTCTCGAAATTTCAAGCGGCAGGGAAGCAGATATTCCCCAGTGGTAACCCGTTTTGCCTTCAGCGGTGATGTGGAAACCCATAACCGGGGCTACCCGGATGTATCCCCAGAAAAAGTGAATCTCAGGAACAAGCTCAAAGCCGGTAGAAAACCCGAGGAGTTGCCTGGAATCGAATCCTGCATCGGCAAACACATTGACGTAAAGATCCTCGAAAAAGACGTTGGGATTCCAGATACCGAATCGCATCCTAAGCAATCGGTGTCTGTACTCAAGGGTTGCGGCGGCAAAGAAACGCTTGTCAGTACGCAGGTCCTCGTAGCCGCGAATCGGTTCATCGAACCGGTAGGCTACAGGTTCAGGCCGTGCGGTAAGGTCTAACCTCGGGGCAAAATCCGCTACCAGGACTCCGCCTGCAAGGTACAAGGCCCCGGCCAAACGCGCTGCAAGGGTTGAGCGCTCAGATTCTGAGAACCAGGGCGATTCCCAATCATGGACTGCTGCCATACTCAGAACGAAGTAGGGCCAGGAAAACGAAATACCCAGATTGGTCTGGATCAAGCGGTGCTTGAGGCTGTCGACTGTGGTCATCCTCAAACCTTGACCGATACGGATGATGTTTAACCCTCGCCCGGGTCGGTAAACGATAGGGTAGGTATAGGATGGGACTAAGGTGTGAGCGTAAGATATTCCATCCGGATCCTCTGAAATCGGATCGATCCTATATTGAAGGTTCAAGGCAAGGGGTGCGAAGCGCTGGTTGTTCCAGTTCAAGGAGAAGTAGTTGGTTTCTGATAAAGCCTCGTGCGTAACATTGACATTATAGCTGTTTTCTCCAAGGATGTCGGCTCCCATGAGAAAACCCCCCAAGAACATATGGCTCGCTCCTTCGCCGGAAGTGTCGAACTGCGGTAAGATGTAAGGTATCCTTGCCCAAGGTCGAAGGAGCGATGAGTAGGGTCTGAACCTTGATTGGGACACGAATCCCCGATTATAATCCGGTAGACTTTTTCTGATATCGTGTTCCTTCGGGAACAGTGCAGGCAAGGTTTTCACCGGTGTGGTATAGACATCGTATCCTTCTGGCCGCAGACCCAGGAAACAGAGTTCGTCTCCAACCCTCACCGGATAGGTGACATAGCTCGGGGTCTGGAAGACCTCGTGTGTCCCGGTTTCGGGGGTGAAAAGGTAAGCACCTACATAACCCTTGGGTCCGTAAGGGTTTGCATAATAGACAAGATTTCCGTCGGAGTCGAAGGAAAGGCCAGCCTCTGCCCAGCCGGTGTTGGTAACCTTACGCGGCTGACCGTCCTTGAACTCGTATATCTCCCATGACTCCCCCCGCTTACGGGCTGAATAGTAGGTCTTACCTTTGTCCGAGATAGCGATTTCACCTATCAGTAAATCACCCGAGTAAACCTCGAATGGATTCGACAAGTCACACTCAAGGGAGGGATCGAGTTTGATAAGCCTACTCCCATACTCAGGCCAGCGGTCAACCGAGATCAAAAAAGAACCGTCAGGCATCCGATCGAAGGCGCGAATCCTTCCTGAATAGATCTTTTCCTGTCTGTCGGTTACCAAATCGTATGAGTGCAGTTCGTAGAGTTCACCGAAGCCCTGCTCCCAGGTGTTTGAAAATCCCCTCCTTAGTGCCAAAGCCGTGTAGTAAAGTACCCCATCATGCACGCGAATACTCTGTACCGAAGCGTTGGGTCTTGTTACGACACCTTGTTCTCCGGTTGCAGGATCGATTGCTACGATCTCTACGTTCCATGACGAGTACAGAGCGGCGCGTTTCTTTCGCGTTGTCCGGACGTAGTAGATGCGGCTGCCGTCCGTTGTCAATGAGTTGGCATACCACCCCTTGTGGGTCAAGCGCCGTGCGGCAGAATCGGCAGGTACCCACGAAGCAGCGCACTCGACGCAATCGGCCCTCCACTGGGCCAAGAGGTCCGGGAACCGGTCACCAAAGGCCTTATTTGCAGCACCATCTATGAAGAATGCAGGGATATTGTCCCCGTTCCTTCTGTAAAAATCCGCCACCTTATCCGCACCTTTTTCTTCCACCAGCCATTCGAAGAACGGACCTCCGTAGGCGTAGATCGATCCGCCTCCGGGAAACTGGGTAATAGAGCCGTCCATTTCCCACCGTTTCGGGAATGCACCCTGGGCAGTTCGCGTCAAGAGATTCGCGTCGAAGAAACCTGACTGGAGCCTGCCCTCGTAGGGTTCAAGCCGGGATTCCTGGTATACGGTAACACCCTCGATCATCCAGCCTGGAACAGCGGCATTGGGCAGGACCCAGGGACCTAGGAGAAATTTGAAGAAGCGGGGTAAGCCGTAGACCGGCTCCAGCGAGGCTATGTGGACGTACTCGTGTATTCCTACGTGTCTTATCCAGTCCCGAGTCCCGAGATCATCACTTAGAGGAGAGGTTGTGAAAAGGTGCACCTCGTTTCCAACAGGATTGGCAAATCCGTTCACCCCCATCCCAATGTCTTCTAATACGACCCATACCTTCCTGGGTTCCCAGCCCGTGAACTCATTTATCCTCTCGCGTTCGGTCTCCATCCAGGCCACAGCACGTTGGGCTTTCTCGTCGTAACCGTAGGGATAGGCTAACCTGAAGTGCTCGCTCTCGAGAACCTTCCAGCGTGTCAAAGCGGAAATCACAAAAGGCAGGAGGAAAAAAGGCGCGAATCTTCTCATTATTGTCCGATTATAAGGTGAGTAAGGGAGGTGTCAATCTTGACAAGCGATAGATTCGGAATATATTAAACCGTGATCTAATAAAGGATCGGTTAGGAGGCTATCATGATGCGTATAATCCAGCTTACAATCCTTGCTGCGACGTCTGTGGGAGCGGTCGAGATAACAGCGCTTGGCGGGGGTAACCAACAGACATGGGTTGACGACAGTACCGTTTTGATAAACGGTATAAGTTGGCACGCGGGTGCTATGATAGGCGAGGGTATAACCTTCAGCCGGATACCCCTTACCCTGGGGGTCGAAACCGGGGTAATTTACCAGTATGAGAGATATGATGATATATTCTATTTTCAAGATGAATACGGTGAAATATACGACTCGGCTTACGCGTACTGGAAATACGATAATCTGGTCGTCCCCGTACTTCTGAAGGGCTCGGTGGATTTCCTGCCCCTGCTTAACGTTGGTTTAGGTTCCGGCATTTCGGTTGTACGTCCTTTGGCAGGTAAGTCCTGGATAGAATACGAAACAGAGGAACACTTATATGAACATGAGTTCGAAAGAAGCCAGATGGATACTTACCTGGCCTGGCTGGTCAAAGGTGAAGTGGGGTATAGAATAATACCTCGACTTTGGATAAAGGCTTCAGTAACCTGTCAGTACAAGATTGCCGATCTTTCCCCTGAAACGTTTGTTGACAAAAGGGCATACTTTGCTTCCCTGGGGCTTGCATACGAATTTTAGAGAGTGTTCAATATTGAGGTTGTGACTGGATGTGGGAGTATGTGCTGCGAACGATCCATCTCAATCTTGACACCTTACAAATATTTACTACAATAACAAGGTGGTCGAAATAAACTGATTGGTTAGGAGGCTATCATGAGACGCACAATCCTCGCAACAATTCTAGCGATTGCTTCGTTGGGGGCGATCGAAATCACCGTACCCGGCGGAATGAATTATCAGAGATGGAAAAGGATGTGGGCTCATGCCTGTGTAGTCGGCTATGAACTCGAAGATCCGAAAGAATACGGCTTTGGGTTTCATGGTGGGGCACTTCTTGGTTTAAGTGTCCTGCCGGAGTTGAGATTGGAAGGCGGTTGTCTGTATCAGAAAGATAATGTTACAACCTACTATCCGTCGGACGGCATGGAGAGTCGGTCCTATAACAATGTTGTCTTCCCGATGCTTGTAGCGCTGGAGATTAAACTAAATCCGAGGCTTGAGCTTGGTTTCGGTTCAGGCCTATCCGCAAACCGTAACATTTCCGGTACATATAAAGCCGGCACCCATACGATAGTTCTCTCTGAAGATGAGCTTGAAGACTACTGGGGTTGGTTCTCGAAAGCTTATGTGGGGATAGAGATCATGCCATGCCTGTGGCTTAAGCCAGCGATGGCCGCGAATATCAGGCTTCCTGTTGAAGTCGAGGCGAAGAAACAATCCTTCTTCTTTTCCTTGGAACTTACATACAGGCCGTGGAGGTTAATCGGCGGGTAACAGAGGATCTATTTGACTCAGGAGGTGCGAGCAAACGCACTTCCTTTCAGTCGCCTTCCTGGTGGTATCAGGTAGTGCCAGCGAGGTTACTATCTTAACCGGCGTAAACTATCACCGGGTCAAACACGTTTTATCATCTCCGGACAGCCTTGCTTGACTCCCTGGGACTTGCATTTAAGCTCTAGCCGAGGATAATATCCCGCGGAGTTAAACTCAAAATTCGAAAAATAAGTAAAAAGAGGAGTTGACATGAGAAAGTGCGCGGTTTTGTTAATGCTCGTTCTCGCGGCGGGCGTTGCCTGGGGGATCGAGATCGGAGGCCATGTGGGTTTAAATACCCAGAGTTGGCAGGACGACGACGGACACAAGATCTCAGGCTTGGGTGCACACCTCGGCGTACTCGGCAGCATAGGGATTACGCCTTCGTGTCTGCCAGCATACATAGGGGTGGAAACAGGCTTCCTTCTGCAAAGCGCGGGATACAAGGGTGAAGACTTCCTGATCGAGGGCGACGACATGGAAATTCACATGAGTAATCTGGTAATACCACTGCTCTTGAAGGCTCAACTCAAGCCCTCAAAAGGATTCCATATTGGAGCCGGGTTAGGTCCCTCCTTCATCGTCCACAACTCGGGCAACTATCAGTATGATCTCGTGATTCACTTTGACGAGGAGGATTTTGAAAAAGAGGATCTCGCCACCGACGTTGGATTCCAGCTGAAAGGGGACGTAGGCATAAAGCTCATTCCGACGCTCTGGCTAAAGCCTGCAATAACGGTTCAGTTAAACGGCAATCCAGACAATCCCTTTAATCAGGAAAGCCGTGAAGGGGAAGAATTCACCATCTTCATCTCCGTGGGTCTGGTGTTTTCCCCTTAACCTTCCTACCTTCGGTAACGCCTGCTAACCGTTAAGTAGAGGGGAATTTAAAATGTAAGAGGCCGCTTTGTGGTCCTATAACGTGAAGATAGCGGCGACATATCTGAAGCCAGCCTCAGGCTAGCTTTAATTTTTTAAGTTTATATTTTGAAATTTGAAATGGAAATACTCTACCCCAAAACCTCAACCAGCCTCGCAGCTCCCAGTATACCTGCCCGCTCGCCCAGCTTTGAACGGACTACCCTGAGCTTGCGTCCTTTCAATGGCATGGTGTAGCGCTTGAGCGCCTGGCGGATAGGCTCTATTATCAAGTCTCCCGCTTTGCTTATTCCTCCGTTTACTACGATAACCTCAGGGTCGATAAGCTGCACAACGTTGCCCAGGGCCCTGCCGATTCGCTCACCGGCTTCGGTAAATATCTTTCTTGCAACCTCATCTCCCTCGCGAGCCGCCTGAGCTAAAAGCTTGGGCGTAAGCTCGGCTTTGGAAACGAGTTTAATCAAGGGGGATGCCAATCGCATTCTACGTTTGGCCTTGCGAACCAGCCGTTCGCTGCCAACGTAGGCTTCAAGACAGCCTGCAATGCCGCACGAACACCTTGAGTTACCTTCAAAAGCGGTATGTCCGAACTCGGCTGCCGCGTCGTTTGCACCCAGGATGAGCCGTCCCTGTGATACTATCCCGCCGCCTACGCCTGTACCCAGTGTGAAGCAAAAAAGGTCCTCGGTGTCGTAGCCTCCGAACCTGTACTCCCCCCAGGCGATTGCATTTACGTCGTTTCCTACCGCGACCGGCACTCTGAAACGTTCGTGAAGCATATCCTTTAAGGGTAAGTCGGACCAGCTTTCCAGATTGGGCGAAGACCGGACGATTCCCTTGCGGTGATCTATCAATCCTGCGATTCCTGCACCAACCTGTGAAATTCGCCTCTCACCCATCATCCTCGTGGCCTGAATGAATATATCCTCAACAAGGGCATCTGGGCCGTCTTGCATCCGGGTTTTCAACCTTACGGTTTGTACAACCCTGCCCTCGGAGTCCACCGATCCCAGGACGGTATTGGTGCCGCCTATGTCTATCCCTAGGGATTCAACCTGCATCTTGAGTCAGTTCGTTGTGGACGGCCTCGATGCGTTCGCGCAGGGCTTGACCCATGCTGCGGTCACGGCGAGCCATCACACGCTGGGTGGTTAGGGCCAGCTGTGAAAGCTTGTAGACCTCGGTCTCGCCCCAAGAAAAGCTTGTAACGTTCTTGGAACACAATCCACCACCCAGTACGTTGGCGAATATCCCGATCACGGCTCCGGTAGGGATGAGCGTGCCGATAGCCGTCTTCGTATGGTCCCCGATGATGCAACCGAACTTGGTTAAGCCTGTTGAGAAGCTCTCGCCGTTGAGAACCACCTTGACCTCGGAGTAGTTGTTCTTTAGATCGGAGTTTGTGGTCATTGCCCCCAGGTTGACCCACTCGCCCAGGTATGCGTGACCAATGAATCCCTCGTGATGTTTGTTCACGTAGCCGTGGAAGATAGACGCCTCCACCTCGCCACCGACCCTCGAGCAAGGGCCAAGTACCGTACCCGGACGTAACCGGGCACTATCTACAATAGTTTCAGGTCCTACATAACAAGGGCCTTCAATAAGGGTAGGTCCTTTTATCAATGCCTTACTAGCAATCGTTACAGGTCCTTTCCGGCAGTCGATCACAGTCCCTGCCTGGACAACCGCTTCCTTCTCTATCCTCAGAGCCTTGCCGTATACCGAAGCGTGGGGGTCTACCTCGCCTTCCCCTAACTCCCCCTCGAAGTCGCGGGCAACCTCAAGTTCTATTGAAGCGAATATTTCCCATGGGTAGTTTATCCGTCTTGCAGGAATACACCGGCGCGAAATCGAAGTCGCCGAAAGGAAATTTCCTATATCCTCCATTATGGACTCCGAACCTGAAAGCTTGTCGGTCGTGAATCCCACGACGTTTTCTTGCTCGTCTGTTAGAATCTCGTCGCACTCGGATAGAGATACAGGCTCTATAAGTACCGTACCCGCGGCCAGATACAGGTGTCTGCCCTCAGGTATCTCCTTGGCTATCTCCAGTTCGGGGAACTCCTCGGCGCACAGGTCAAATAGCTCCTCACGCACTATCAGTTTTGCCTTCGTCCTCAGCGCCCTTTCTATCTTCTCCCTGAAGGTTAAGGCCCCGCAGCGAATCTCCGAAACCGGCCGCAGATACGACAACGGCACGAATCGCTCGGGCTTGTCCTCGTATATGAAAACCATATACGAGGGTATTGATAAATCGCGGGTTGTCAACGATTATTCACCCCGCACGAATACTTCGTCTTCGTGCGGGGACCCCATCTTTCTTGTCCAGATGACCAGGGCTTGTGGAACAGACACTCTTGTCTGTTCAAGGGTGATGGTTTTACAGAATGGAGAGTATGTGTTCCAACCATGTGTATCTTAACCCAGAGATTGCTTCGTCGTATCGGCGAGCCGTACTCCTCGCAATGACAGCGGTTTTGTCATTGCGAGCGTCCAAAGGGAGTGAAGAAATACGAATTAGTATGCCGTCACCGTATTGACCTTGACAACACCTCATTTCAACCTAATATAATATAGATGTACAGTCTGAGGTGGGATTAGTGGTCAAACGCCGGGCATCCGGCACAAAAAGGAGGCATAAAATGGTTAGGAATGCCTTAATCGTAAATGCCATAGTCTTTTTACTATCCACGAGTACAGTTGATGCAGGTTGGTCGAGGACATATGGCGGTGAAGGTTATGACTGGGGTAAGTGTGTTGAACAGACATCTGACGGAGGTTACATTATTACCGGGCTTTCTGCGACTTATGGTATAATTTATGAGAGGTTTTGGGTGATAAGAACGGATGCTAATGGTGACACCCTTTGGACAGATATACTCTGTGCGGGATGTGGTGAGTGCGTACAACAAACAAACGACGACGGATATATCGCTGTCGGGGTTATTCAGGAATACACCGAATTCGTGGATTCAAACATATGGTTGCTCAAATTCAATTCCCTTGGCGATACGGTGTGGACACGAACCTACGGTGGCGATACGATTGATTATGCTAAAGAAGTAAGGCAGACATCTGACGGCGGTTACATTATCGTTGGCAACACCTATTCGTTCGGTGCAGGATGGACCGACGTCTGGCTTTTGAAAACGGATTCTTTGGGGGATACCCTATGGACTCGCATTTACGGTAGTTCCGAGATTGATTTGGGCCTATGGGTTGAAGAAACCTCTGATGGTGGATACATCGTGGCAGGAACTACTGGGTATTCCTTTACAATGGGATGGGTGATAAAGTTTAATGCAGATGGTGAACTTCAATGGGAAAATTCTCAGATGAGACACTTTATGACTGTGTGTACTTGTGTTAAAGAAGTAAGCGGGGACAAATTGGTTGTAGCTGGATGTGATCAGAATATGCCTGTGTTAGTTGGTCTCGACAAGGAGGGCTACCCGGAGTGGGTGAACTATTATGGAGAGAATGGAGAGCGATACCTGGTTGCAATGGATAAAACAAATGACGGTGGTTTTATTGTAACAGGAAGGAACGGACTTAATCGCTGGGATGAAAGCAACATATGGCTCACGAAAACCGATTCGATAGGTAACAAGGAATGGACCAGAATCTTTGGGGGAGAGGGCTACGATCAAGGGTGTTACGTTCGGCAAACTGATGACGGAGGTTACATTATAGTTGGAGAAAAGGACACTACCTATGGTGACCTTTGGTTAATCAAAACCGATTCGCTTGTGTACGTTGCCGTTAAGGAAGAACCTCTAGTTACACCTGTTTCTGATTATGAGGTTATCTCATCTGTTGGTTCCGAGGTCGTCCTGCGATTCGCAGACTGTCCTCAAGGCTTCCACGCAGTAATCTTCGACGCCTCGGGTAGAATGGTTGACGAAATTCATCCAAACCAGCAGTCTGGAACTATAACATGGGGTGAAGATTACGGGCCAGGAGTGTACTTCATTAACCCAAAGTCGAATGACAGGGCTTCGGCTCTCAAGGTTGTTCTTAACAAGTAACCTTGACCTGGGAACAACGGCGTGTATCCTTAAGCCATGAAGAAAAGCCGCATTCTAGTGAGTTTCATTCTGATTATGGGGGGGGTTGCCCTTTCCGGCTGCACCAGGACGCCGGATAAGATTGACCCTTTCTTATGGGTAAAGGTGATGCCTGCAGACGGCAGGGTAAGCGTCCAGTGCTGGCTCAACGACTCCACCTTGCTCTACCAGGGAGGCAAGTTCGGCCTTTTCAAGCTGATGCGGGCTGAAGGTGAAGGGGAATTCGAGGCCCTGCGGGAGTTGGGACCCACTACCCCACTTTATGCGACCTGGTGTTGGACGGATTCAACAGTCGAAAACGGGAAGGAGTACCGTTACTACGTTCAAGCCATCTTTGCCATATTCGAGGACCCTGATGCGGAGGGGTATTCAGATACCTTTGCAGTAACTCCCCAGGCAGGCCTCGAAGATCCCAGACCCAGCGCACCTGACAGCTTGAGAAACGATCTGCTGGTCGAGGGTTCGGATGAGGTTACCTTACGCTGGGTTCCACCTGAAAATCACGACGATTTTTACTATATCTTTCTATCGGAAGGTGCCCTGGATTTCCTGATCTACCTGTATAACTTCGACGGCACGGGTCGTGAGTGGGACCCTTCAGGCAATCAGACGGACCCTGTTGAACTCGACACACCGGTCTACACCTTCCTATGCTATCAGGACGGTTATACCCGGTACTACATGGTTACAGCATTTGTGGATTCGGTGATGAGTTATCCATCCGATGTACTCGAGATAAAGCATACCTGGGAGGAATAAAGAGGCACTCGATCAGATAATTCTGTGTATTTTAGGGATGCGACAGGGATTGAGGCTGCAGGTTGACATAGTTCAGCGGCTTCTTATAATCGTATGCTGATTTATTGGGGAATCGTCTAATGGCAGGACGGCTGACTCTGGATCAGTTAATCGGGGTTCGAGTCCCTGTTCCCCAGCTTTTTAACCCCACGAAGGAGCTTCGCATCTTCGTGGGGATACCTTTTTTGTCTATAATTACAGGTTTGCACCGGACTGATCCGGAGTCTACCTTAAAAAAACCAGTTAATCGGGGTTCGACACGAGCGAAGCGAGTGGTAGCGACCGAAGGGAGCTACCATCCCTTGTTCGGTAAGACTTGCCGTGCAAGTCTTCAGGGAGTTTACCTTGTGAACTCCCCAGCTTTTTAACCCCACGAAGGAGCTTCGCATCTTCGTGGGGATACCTTTTTTGTCT
>JAFGSK010000008.1 GCA_016934635.1 Caldifarciminota bacterium | reverse complement strand
TACACCACCAACGCTATCACAAATATCACTCCCGCCGCTATCCAATCTATGCGACGACGATTCATCTGTCCTCCTTTGTGTAAAAATTCTCAAGGTAGGCTTTCATCTCTGTCACAGGCAGATTGGTATAGAGCTTGGAATCCAATCCGACACTCACCTTTCCTGTTTCCTCGCTTATCACAACGGACATGGCATCGGTCACCGTACAAATACCCAGTCCTGCCCGATGCCGCATCCCGTAATAATCCTCTACCCATGGTTCCTCGCTTACAGGAAGGATGCAGGCGGCGGCTATAATCTTGTCTCCTCTTATGATGCAGGCCCCGTCGTGAAGAGGCGATGGAGGCGTAAAGATGGATGTCAGTAACGCCGCAGATATCCTGGCATCGAGTCTTGTGCCTGTACCCACATATTCTCCCAGATTTATATCTCGTTCAAAAACAATGAGGGAGCCCATCTTGCGCTTCTGCATCTCCTCGACAGCCTTGGTTATCTCGGAAACCGCCGCGTGTTCGGAGGAACGAACCATAAAACGCAGTAATCGATACCTGCCCATCCTGGCAAGAACGTTTCGAATCTCGGGCTGAAACAGGATTACGAAGGCTATGACCCAGATGGCTAAAAGTGACTGCAGAATTCTCGAAAGGGCAACGAGATTGAAGGTAGTGGCGACAAGGGATACCGCAAAGATTATAAGAAGACCGATCAATATCTGCAGCGCCCTTGTGCCCTTGATGAACCGCAGGAAGAGATAGATTATTATTGCTACCACCGCGATATCGACGAAGTCGAGTACCTTCGGCTGCAGGATGTCTATCATGATTCTTCGGCTTCGACGTATCGAATGGCAGCCGCCGCCCTCAGGGCCTTCTTGGTCTGCTTAACGTCGTGCACCCTCAAGATATTTGCACCGTTGGCATAGGCCAGCACTGCTACAGCGACCGAAGACTCGCACCTTTCCGTGACATCAAGTCCCAGGAGTTTTCCCAGGAAAGACTTGCGTGAGGCCCCGACCATTATGGGCTGTCCAAAGGCCCGCAGCTCTCCAAGCCTGCGGACAGCTGCCGTGTTATCCGGTACCCTTTTCCCGAATCCAATCCCGGGATCGATTATTACCCTGACTCTATTCAGCCCTGATCCGGCGATCTCGGTGAGTTTCTGGGAGAAGAAGGCGAAGAGTTCTGCGTTGAAATCGTCGTAGTAAGGGTCTTGCTGCATTGTCCTGGGTGTACCCTGCATATGCATGAGTACGTAGCCTGCAGCGTACTGGGCGGCAAGACTCCATAACGTTGAATCCCTTCCTGAGGATACGTCGTTGATGATGGATGCGCCCCGATCAAGGCCTGTCCTGGCCACATCCGGGTTAGTTGTATCCAGAGACCAGATACATCTTCTGCCCTCAAGAAAAGAAAAGATCGGTTCCAGCCGTCTCAACTGTTCTTCAGGCGGAACGAGATCAGAGCCTGGACGAGTGGATTCGGCGCCCACATCTATCATATCCGCACCTTCTGAGAGCATCTCATCTATCCGCGCTATTGCCGCTTTCGGTTCAAGGTACTCCCCGCCGTCTGAAAAGGAATCCGGGGTAACGTTAAGTACACCCATTACCAGGGGTTCATCGAAGGAAACGTCTCCACCTGGGAGCTTCAAGGAGGAGAGATTGCCGCAGATATTGTCCAGAAGAAAGGCAACGTCCTTATCGAGCTTCCCGAGCCCGAACGGCTGACCTGAAAGCGCTGAACCTACCTTTCTGAGCTGCCTTCTCGTGCCCATGAATACCGCATCCGAACGTTCAATCCTTCCGGTGATGACCTCACGGTGTACTGCAACATCGGCGCCCACTGAAAGTGCGGTTTGTTTCAGGATGTTTGCGGCCGGTGTTGAAAGGTCGGTGATCTTGACAAGTAACCCGTCCTGTTTATCCAAAAAAATCTCAATACACGTGGAGTCTACTGCAAGTCTTTTGAGCTCCTCCGCATACTCGTCGCGTGAGGGCACGACAAGCGGCCTCAGCATCACAAACGCAAACCTCCCATCAGGGACAGGGCCTCAGCCCTTGTCTTTGCCCTGCGGAAAGCGCCCCGCATCGCCGACGTTATCGTAAGGGTTCCTGGTTTCTTGACCCCACGCATGGTAACGCAAAGATGCTCGGCTTCAATAACCACCATAACACCTAGAGGGTTCAGAACCTCGTTGAATACATCGGCTATCTCGGCAGTAAGACGCTCCTGGATCTGCAAACGTTTGGTCAGGATATCCACAAATCGAACTATATCCCCGAAGCCGGTGATCCTATTATCCCTCGGGATGTATGCAACGTGAGTCTTGCCGAAAAAAGGCAGGAGGTGGTGTTCACATAAGGAGTAGAAGGGAATATCATTTACAAGAATCATCTCATCCTGGTTCGGTGCGATGTAAGTTTTCAATACGTCACGAGGATCCCGACCCAGGCCTGAAAGTATATCTGGAAGCATCCTCTTGACTGCATTCGGAGTGTCTTTAAGTCCTGGCCTACTCAAATCCTCACCCACCGCCTCAAGTAACAGAGTAACCGCTTTCTCGACCCTTTCTGGATCCATCCTATCCCTTGCCTTCAGACATTTGGATCCGTCCGGGAGCTTTCTTGCTTTTTCCGGTTTCTGGAGTTTCCTTTTTAGCAACCTTCTTTTTGTTAAGTCCCAGTATTACATCAACCTGTTGAGCATCCAGGGTCTCGTTTTTAATCAATTCTTCGGCAAGTTTTTTTAATTTCCTTGCATTTTTGGTTACGATCTTTAAGGCGCGTTGATGCTGGTCCTCGACGATCCTGCGGATCTCGGCGTCTATTTGCTGGGCAGTCTTCTCGCTGTAGTTGCGATGAACCCCCATCTCACGGCCAAGGAATATCTCCCCTTCCGGCTTGCCGAAGGTCAAGGGACCGAGCTTTTCACTCATCCCCCACTCGCAGACCATCTTTCTTGCAAGGGTAGTAGCCTTGTTCAAGTCGTCGGCAGCACCGGTTGAAATGTCGACATACACCATCTCCTCCGCGGCCCGACCGCCTAACATGTAGGCAATCTGATTCTCGCAGAACTCCTTGGAGTATATCTTCCTTTCGTCTATGGGCAGGGCCTGAGTAAGACCCAACGCCATCCCTCTGGGGATAATGGTCACCTTATGTATTGGGTCCATCCCTGGGATCATTCGGCTGACCATGGTGTGCCCGGCTTCGTGAAATGCTGTACGGCGCTTTTCTTCCTGGGATATGAGAAGACTGCGTCGTTCGGTGCCCATGAGCACTTTATCCTTTGCATCTTCAAAATCCTGGGACATCACCTTACTCTGGTTGCGGCGGGCAGCGAGGAGTGCCGCCTCGTTGACCATATTCTCAAGGTCGGCGCCGTTGAACCCCGGCGTGCCTCGCGCCAGAACCGAAAGATCAACGTCTGAAGAAAGCGGAATCTTTTTGACCTTTATCTTGAGAATGGCTTCCCTGCCTCGTACGTCGGGCTGGGGCAGTATCACTTTTCGATCGAATCTGCCCGGGCGTAGAAGTGCCGGGTCAAGGATGTCAGGCCGGTTGGTCGCGGCCATGATTATGATGCCTTCCGAGGCTTCGAAGCCGTCCATCTCGACCAGAAGCTGATTTAAGGTTTGTTCCCGCTCGTCATGACCTCCACCGAGACCTGCACCGCGCTGGCGCCCGACCGCATCTATCTCGTCGATGAAGATGATGCATGGGGCATGACGTTTGCCCTGCTCGAAAAGGTCACGTACCCTTGATGCACCCACGCCTACGAAAAGCTCCACAAAGTTGGAACCTGATATGGAAAGAAAGGGAACGGATGCCTCACCGGCTACCGCACGGGCAAGAAGGGTCTTTCCGGTTCCAGGGGCGCCGACCAGAAGTACGCCCTTGGGTATACGTCCGCCAAGTCTGCTAAACTTTCTAGGTGCGCGCAGGAAGTCTATGACCTCCTCGAGTTCTACCTTCGCTTCCTCTATACCGGCAACGTCCTCGAAGGTCACGTCCGGACGGGATTCAGCGGTCACCCTGACCTTGCTCTTTCCGAACTGAAAGGCCTTCGAAGCCCCAGCCTGTGATTGGCGCATAATCATTACCCAGAAACCGATAATGAGAAGCCAGGGAACAATACTTATAAGGAAATTCACCCACTGACTGCGTGTTTTGGCAACAACCCTGACCCCTGCGCTCCTCAAGTTCTCTACGAGATCCGGATCGTCAAACGGGATGGTTACCGTAAACCCCTTGGTGGTGTCACGAACCACGTCCCCACCTCTGATTACCCCTACAACCTCGTTATTCTTAAACTCCCCCTTTATCTTGTGGTCCGTAATCTCAACCCAGGAGATGGAACCGATTCTTGAATGGAATTCCGAGTAACTTATCTCCGGGGAGGAGTTCATTATCCCCCTGATTATGAAAAATCCAATTATTAGAAGCAGGGCAAATGCAGCCCAGATAAAAAAGGTTCTCAGCCTGTTTGGATTGGTCTGTTGCTGCGGTCTATTCGCCATCTTCACCTCTCAAAGTGTTTAGAATCCTTTCCGTCTTTTTGTTCTGAGACCGTAATAATATCACGAAGAAACCTATGATTATGATCCATGGAACAATTGCCAGGATAATATTAAACAAAGGGTTACGTCCTCGGGCGCTTACCTCAACGCCCATCGCAACCAAGGGATCAACAAGCCCAGGGTGTTCAAAAGGAATCCTGGTGATGAATTCCTGACTGGTTACCTTCTCGTAGATTAAGGCGTGGATTTCTCTTGGGACTTTGAGGCTTCCTGTTATCTCGTGATCTATAAAAACCACCCGTTCAACCTCGTTCATAAGGGATCGAAAGATGCTGTAGGAGATTTTTGGAGGTCTACCCATGAGGCTCCTTATACAAAAAAAACCGACAATCAAGACAAGTGCGACTCCACCCCATGTCAGAACAGCCCACAGAACCCCATGCTTGTTTATCTTAGTCGACTTAGCTTCCATTTTCTTCCCTTAAGAGGGTTATTATCGTAACCTTACGCGTATTATCGGTTACCGGAGAAAGGCTCGAACGCACGAGTCCGGCAACCCATAAAACCTTATTGCCCTTAGAGACCAAGGGCCAGTGTCTGCGTATCCGGCGCGGCACCTTGCGATCGGTGAATATACGTTTGATTTTGACCGAACCATGCCTGCCGAACGGTACTATCCTGTCTCCTTCCTGCCACGGCCTTACCTCAAACGGAGGTCGCTGGTAACGGGCATCAAAGAATACCCTGTCTTTATCCTGTAAAGCGACCTCATTCAAATCACCTCTATGCACCCTCAGCCGCCATCCCAGTCGAGGTACAGTTATTTCCCTATCTTCACGCAACACCTGCGGATCCCAGGAAGGTCGATCGGCTGCTGGTTCCACCACCAAACGGTCGTATACGCCGTAAAGCACCTCTCCACATCCAAACGCAAGCTCCCTGGTTCCCTTCCAGCCCTTGAAAGGTATAATTTTTACCGACTCCTCGGCTCCCAGCCAGGGAGCAAATCGCCGCAGTATGTGAAGTTGCGTAGCTGGATTATATCGCGAAAGCTTCGAGGTGTCAAGCTTCCTTGCGGGGCCCTTTGTCTTAACAAGACGCTCGTAAAGCCTCTCTGTCTGGCTGTCCAAAAAGGCCTTTACCCCGTCTCCTAGACTGAGTATCCGGGAGCAAGCCTTCTCAAAGGAGGGGTTTTCCTTAACGAGAAGGGGCATGATCAGGTGACGGATCCGATTACGTGTAAATTCAAAAGAAACGTTGCTTGAGTCCTCACGATAAGTAAACTGGTTATCTTTGAGGAAACGGTAGACCTCCTCACGCGTAGAGCGTATCAGGGGGCGAATGAATCTGGTGCGTCGGGCTGGTATACCCCATAAGAGGGGCTCGGCCCTTCCCCTGATCAGGGATACCAAAAGCCACTCGGCATTATCCGATGCGGTATGTCCCAGGGCGGCCAGATCAAAGCCTTCCTGAGCCATGATCCTCTCAAGTCCGGCGTAGCGCAGTTTCCGCCCGGCCATCTCAAGCGAAATCCCATGTTCTGCGGCATAAGCGGAAATGTCTATCTTCTCGGAGTACAGCCGGAGACTTAACTCTTCAGCCAATCCTCTAACAAACGCCTCGTCGGCATCCGCTTCCTTGCCACGGAAACAATGATTGAGATGGTATACCCCCAGCTCAGGTATCCCTAGTTTCTCGCGCTGCGATGTAAGGAAACACAGCAGGGCAACCGAATCCGGACCGCCTGAACAGGCAACCAGGATACTCTGACCGACCTTGTACCCGCACTCTTCGGTAAGGGTTTTTATCGCTTTTTTAACTAACGACACCAGCTATCTTAAAAATAAAAGTAGAACCAGACTCACAAGACCTATTCCGAAGCAGTAGAAGGAGAATAACCAGAACTTCCTGGAGACGACAACCTTCTTGAGCGCCCATAGGGCAAAGAAACCGACTACGGCACTGGCAACAAAACCGGCTATCGCGGGCAGTGGCGATGAAAATATTGAACCCTCTCCTATTTGGCCTTCCCTGGTAATCTTGGATAACTCGAGAAACTCGATGAGTGCAGCGCCGGTAATCGCCGGGATAGATAAAAGGAAGCTGAAATTGAAAGCCTCCAAGGATGCAATTCCAAGAAGAAGCGCTGTGGCTATGGTTAACCCTGATCGGGAAAAACCGGGTAGGATTGCAACCGCCTGGGCAATACCCACGAGTATTGCGTCGGAAAGCCCGAAACTGCGATCGCGCTGTCTTCCCCAGCGGGTTGCCAGGAGCAGGGCACCTGTCCCAATAAAGAAGAACGCAACATATATGGGCTTATCTGTAAAAATAGTCTCCACAAAATCCCCGGCAAGTAACCCGACCAGCGCGGCCGGAATACAGGCAATCACCAGATATAAAACGAGCATCCAGCCCTCTTTCCGTCTTTCCCTATCCCGTGCGAACATATCGGAAAAAAGCTTGCCGATGCGTCGAGCCATGAAAACGACCGAGGCAACAAGTGTGCCCACATGCAGAAAAATGGTTACTGCAAGCGCTTCCTGTTCTATGCCCAATAACTTCTCGCCCAACAGGAGATGTCCGGATGAGGATATTGGCAGAAACTCGGTCAGGCCCTGAACCACCCCCAGGATCAGCATCTTCCAGGTCATCAAAACTCCCAGTTTAGGTTTGTTTGAACCCTGGGCCACACTGCGGTTGAATCCTCAATGTGTCCCAGATTATCCACGTTTTCCCATCTCGCTATTACGGAGACAAAACTACGGCCCAGGATGTTTAATTTTAAGGTAGCTTCCGCCCCGAGGTGGCTTTCCACTACCCCGGATGGAAAAGGCGGATGATAGGTTTCGTAGTCGTGTGCTCCATCTTCAACAAAGTCTCTCCACACGTCTCCTTCTCCGTGTCGTTCGTAGAATCCCAGAAGTTCCAGCCTCAATCGAGGTATAATGCGCCACGAGGCCTTTATTCGTGCTCGATCCGCGTCAGGGCCCAGATCGTCACCGATAATACGCCCCCTGAAGGTGTATTTCTGATTGTCGTGGCGTTGGGCATAGGTCCATTTTGAAATAGCGGTGTAGTCCGCCCCGAGGTCTATCTCGGAATTAAAGATAGATACCCACTCGCCTCCGATACTTCCGCCAATCTTGTGAGGGCTGGTTGCCGGTTCGTAGGCAAAATCATCTATCAGCAACTCTGCATATATCTTGAAGGATGGGGGGAAAAACACCGCGGCGTCAGCGCCCCAGAGGTTATTCTCGTCCTGAAGTTTGTTCCACTGAAGGAAGTAATAGAACGCGGTGGGTGCAAAAAGGTAGGGTATAATGTCGTTGCTGTCTGAGGAAACAACAACCTCCGAGAGTCCCAGTTTCCAGCGATGGGCCGCGTACTCGAAGCGATGAGCAACCATGCGCTTGTCGGTCTGCAGCCAGGCAAAAAGGGTGGTGAAACGAACGCCCTTCCATCTAAGCGTATAGGCAGCGTGATCTATACCCCAGGGTTCGCTGGACAGGAGCAGACCGCCGTCAGGAACCGGCCCCAGCTTCAGTTGCGAGCGTCCTGCCTGGATTCGGAGCCAGTCGAAATCGAAATCCACCCTTGCGTCAGGTATCTCTGCATACACAGGTCTTTCCTCGCCCCGCCACGACTTGGCGTCAAACACCGTATCCCATTCTGGTGCATAGGTGAGCCGGTGCGTGGCATAAAAGGACGCAGGGCCGATTCCTCCGTAGTAGCGGAGTTCCGGACCTGCGCATAAAGAGTCCGGGGTGCGGTAGGAGGTTAGCACGGCTCCGCCGAAGTAAAACCATGCGTCGTCGGATTTGAGTCTGAGTGCCGGTACCCATCGACAATCCGGGGTTGGTGCAAGTATTCTCTCCAGATCGAACGAATCGGCACGCGAAGGTTCCCTTACCTCTCCGGCGGAGACGGCGTCTTCGATATCTGTCACGGTGAAAGGCCGGGTATCGGGCAAGCCTACCAGTATCCCCTTGGTTTCGAGCCTGTCGATCACTTCGTAGGCCGGGTCGTCCAGCGGGATGATTTGAGCGAACAGCACGAATAAGAAAATCATACTTAACCTCCAAACGCTAACTTTAACCCAAGGTCGGTAAAAGTCAACATGCGAACATACCCGTAGTTTCGACTGAAAGACTGTAAGAGTAAGAATCTCAATTCAAGGAAGCTTGAGATTCAAATATGTATTTAGTTAGGCTTCGATTGCCATTGCTTGAACTTGCCCCGAAGGTCCGGAATCAAATTCCGCAACGAGTTATCAGCCTTCCCTAATAT
This sequence comes from Caldifarciminota bacterium, assembly GCA_016934635.1. Lineage (GTDB taxonomy): Bacteria > Hydrothermota > Tepidihabitantia > B3-TA06 > B3-TA06 > WJJO01. The sequence continues at coordinate 39,797 of JAFGSK010000008.1, read as the reverse complement.
TTGTCCCAAATTCATAGTGTTCACGATATCCCTAGCGTACTCCATTCCACCTAGTAATGGTGCGGTTCCTGTTGCTCTAATCGCTTGGGAAAGAAGTTGTTTGTATCGATCTTTATTACATTTCTGGTCAGGTGCGCTACAACCTTCTCCTAAAACCTTCTTGAAAGCGGCTGAATCAATAAGGAGCCAACGTTCAACGTGAGGTTCAGGTAAGGCACAAATGACAAACTCTTTGATGCCCTGAGTAACCACCTCAATCTCTTTTAAGCACTCTACTTGTCTACGGCAGTTGGTGTCTGAAGCAACAACAAGAAGATCGGGGAGGTTTTCCTTGTCTCGCTGAAGATGTCTAACGAATATTTTCAATTCTGAGATTACCTTTCCGTGTCCTTCCGTAACACTAAAAGGTCTTAAACGAACATTTACTTGATATTCTTGGGCTAAACGCTCTATCAATGCTCGAAGGAATTCCTCATGCCCAAAATCTTCTACGAAAAGGTAAATACTACGAGTCAAAATCCCCTCGTAATATGCGCTCAGTCACGGTAAACTCTTCCTCCGCATCTAACGCTTTACCTACTTCCGCTTCTTTTGCTAATGACCCCGCTACATTCCACATTTTAAGAGGCTTTATAACAGTATACCCTTCTTCCTTAGCGCAAACATAAAGTTTTCTACTTGGGATGAATTTAGGAAGTATCGGTGAATGAGTAGTTACAATCAATTGAGTATCGCCAAAATCCGCAAGGTCCTTTAGAAATTCCGATATTAGCTGAATTCGTCGTGGATGAATTCCGTTTTCGGGTTCTTCGAATCCTATCAAACCTGGTACGTCCTTTGCACCTCTCAAAGCAAGCAACCCCAACACACGTAACGTCCCTTCAGAAAGCAAACGAGCAGGTATAGGAGTTTTACCTTCGAATAATTTCAACTCTACTTCCCCTAACTGGTTTACACTAACCTCAATATCGGTTACAGAAGGGATGATAACTCGAAGGGCCTTTTTGATTGCCTTAAACTGATTTTCGTCTAAGGCCTTAACGGTATTCAAAAATGCTGCGAGATCCTCACCCATAAGACCAATATGGCGAACTTCCTTTACAGGATTTGGAGCCCTCATCCTCTCTCTAGGTTCGAAGTAAAAAAACAACCAACTGGCTAATTCCTGACGCATAGCAGTTATATGAGGATAGTATGGCGGGTAAAGTGGTTGAGAAAGAATACTGTATGGTAAATAAGGATCATAATAAGTTGGATGCGCTTGACCTTCCATTCGCAGATGCAGTCGTTCCCCCATCTTTTCTAAGAATGGCTTTCTTTTTTTGGTTGGCTCACCATTAGGTTTGAGAGCGACCAGATGTTCATCCGTTACGCGGAGTATTCCTGATTTCGGTAATATCTCAATCTCGATTCGATATCTTAATAACTTTTCACGAACCAATGACAGTTGTTTTGTTTCCTGTTGTAGAGGTCGTCCATCTGTTGTTGGTTTAGTTCTTCTCATTTCAAGTATCTGACGATTTACGGACTTCATAAAATTGTCAGGGAGTTCCACATCTACTTCTAAAGAAAACGTAGAGCTTCCTTTTTCTATCAAACTTCTTAGACCTCCCGATCCAAAAGTAAAAGATTCTAAAGGCTTTCCACGATATGGCGGCTCAAAGGCGTCCTTAAGAATCGAACTAACGGCAATCCTTGATAGAAGTTGCAAGGCATCCAGAAAGTTGCTCTTACCTGCCGCATTAGGCCCCATAAGAACAGATAGCGGAGTAAGTCTTATCTCCGCATCCTTAAAAGACTTGTATCCCTTTATTTTTATCCTCTTAAGCATTGCAATTTCTCCTATCGAAGTATCCTGGAAAATCTCTGTAAGTCAAGTTTGTCTTTCAGGTTGATATCAAAGATCATCCCCTACGTTCTGTGTTTTCTTGACGGCCATTCTCAGAAATCTGCCCCCAGAGACAGGTGAAGCTTAGCCTGGTTCCACGAGCCGGCCCAGGGCAGGGCTGCGTCGAGTTCCAGCCGACCGATTGGGGTAGTGACTGAGATGCCTGCACCGTATCCTGCGGCAAGGCCTTCATCCTCGATCCAAGCGACGTCAAACAAGGGGTAAAGGTAAAAAAAATCACTGCCCCAGCGCAGTTCCTGCCTAGACCATAAAGCGCTATGAACCCGAAACTCCTCTTCCAGGAATCCGCGCAAACTCCTGGCACCGCCAACCGACACAAGCTCCGAAGTAAACAACGAGTCTGCGGAAGCAACCAACGAACCGTTTGGTTCAAGATTGAATCTTAGAAGGTGGAAAAAAGGTATTGAGACGTTCAGTCTGCCCGATGCACCGAAGTAAGCCCTGCTTCGCTGCACCTTACGTTCACCTGCCTTCAACTTGACTTCGAGCGGTCCTGCCTCCAGACGTGTGGAGGCAAGATTCTTACTCGCAACATCCGCGCCCGAGCGATCCTGCTCGTATGCGTAGCCAATCCCCAGTTCAAAGCCCCGGGGATTAAAGAATACACCTGCACTCGCCTCGAGATGATAGGACGAAGAATCAAGGCTCTGAAATCCTGCCCCTGCCTCTACCCCGAAGGGCAGGGAAAAAATGTAGGGGTCTTTCAGATACAGGCTGTAGAAAACGTTGTTACGCGCCAGCCTTCGCCATGAGAAAGAAAACTTGCGCCGTCCGCCGAACAGGTTGTTTATCCCAAGATCAAAGCTGCCCACAAACCCCTGGTCTTCCGCATACCCCACCGCGGCCTGAAAGCGATTTGAAACTCGTTTCTCCTCTATCAGGAAATTTAGGATGACCTCTTGGGAATCTTCATTTTGATCCGCCACGGATTCAAGCACCGCGTCCGTAGGATTCAGTATCTCCCAGCCAAGGACAAGGCAGCCTTCCTGCTCGAGTCTTTCTGAGAGTAACGCCACCTGACTTGTGGAGAACCGGAAGGGCTGGAAACCGACCAGATGAGAAAGCAATCTTCCCCTAGTATGGAAAAAGCCTGAAAACCGAAGCCAGGTGACGTAGGTTACCGGACCTGAATCAATTGCCGGTATAATCGTCAATGTATCCCCGACAAGCGTCGATTCACCGACTGAAATCACCGAAAATGCATATCCTGAGTCGATAACCGGAGTAAGGATCAAGGAAGCCAGGCTGTCCCAGGCGAACAGCTCTTCGACCATTACGATAGTGTCGTTCGGCATGAGGATCTTTACTAATCCTACTTTACCTGCTATTGAATCTTGTGACGGTTGGATAAGCCCTGTAAGGCTCAGGAGAAGATGTAAGGCCGCCATTCCTCCGGAGGTGTCCCAAGGGAACTCAATACAAAGGTAAAGTAATGGGGTTTGCGTGGCCTTCGACGAAGCTTCATCCCTGCCTCCTTCGGAGTACGATTCCCTTTCTTCGAGTTACATTCGTCGCACGCGCATACAAGGTTTTCCCAGGAATCATCTCCACCATACATTCTAGGGATAACGTGATCCAAAGTCATCTTCACGTTGCGTACTCCGCAGTATTGGCAGGTGTAGTTGTCTCGTCGCATAAGGTTGGGTTTGGTTAGAGGGACGTCGCGTCTTCTCAGTTTGATGAGTTGATTTAATCTCAGGATCGAAGGTACGGGGTAGGATTGATTTATGCTATGCACCTTCAGGCCGTCGGCCGTTATTACGATCTCCGCCTTCCCGAGATAACAAAGCACCATTGCCCTTCTCGCCCTGCAGATGCCGAGCGGCTCGTAGCTCTGATTGAGTACAAGAACGCGGCGATCTAGGACACCGGCTTCACACCTCCTCTAACAGTCGGTAATCCCTATAAGGAACAGTTTTTCCTTAAGGGCGTCCCGTACTTCCTTCAGATGTTCCAATTGCTGATTAACCCGAGACGCGTTGCGAGGATCTGCATTTCTCGAGCGTTCCAGGTAACCGGTTGCGGTCCGTGCATCGGCGCAGCCCTTCTGCCATTCCTCCTTGGTCTTCTGGTTAGCCGCGTTGGTTGCTCGCCTCACGTATATCACACCAAGGTAGTAAAGCGCGTCTCCCTGTACCTCATCCTTGCTGATGACATATTTAAATTCCTTCTCAGCTGAGGTCTCTTTCCCCCAGTTAAGGTAATTGATACCGCGATAAAGACGTGGAACAAGACGTGTGGTGTCCATACCGATGGTTTCGGCGAGTACTGCGTCGGCATCTGAGTTTTTTTTCTGCTGCATCAAGGCAAAAGCAAGTTTTAAACGTATGGAAATGTCGTCAGGGCGCAGTTCAACCGCTTTGTTGTAAGCCTCGGTTGCCTCAGTGAAATTCTTTAACTCCATGTATATATCACCGAGTTGAGTAAATGCGAAAGGGTCGTCCTGCTGCACGTTAACGATGTAGAGTTGATGCTGGAGTGCATCGGAGTAACGCTTCTGTTCGACAAGATACTCCACATAGGCGTGCCTTATCCCCAGATTATCCGGATTGGTTTCGATACCCTTTTGAAAAACCGAATCAGCCTCCGCAGGCTTACCCTGGCGAAGCAAGACCTCTGCGATCCCGTGGTAAAAATCCGACTCTGACGGGAAAAGCTCCAATCCTTTCTGGTACATATTAAGCGCTGAATCCAGATAGGATTGGTCGTAGGAGGCCATCTTGATAAAAACGCCCCCTAAACCCAGATAACCTTCCAGGCTGTCCGGGTAAACGGTAAAAAGGCTACGGTACCATTTCTCGGTGGAACCTACGTCGTTCAACTTCTGGTATGTGACAGCCATAGCTACCATCGTCTTGTAATGGTTAGGATATTCTGCTAAAGCCTTGTTGTAGAACTCTATTGCCTCTTCGTATTGCTCTTTCTTATAGAAATCCAATCCAACACTCAGGAATTTCTGAGCCTCAAGATCAGCAAGGCTGTCTGCAACTGCCTGATCTTGTTTTTTATCGTCTTTTTTAGATGAACGGGCAAGACAGCCTGTAGATGCTCCCAATACAAATATCAGTATAATTACTGTAAGCTTTCTCATGTTACATACCTCCGTAGAGTTACAGTTCCAAGTGGAGCCGACGGGATTCGAACCCGTGACCTTTTGACTGCCAGTCAAACGCGCTCCCAACTGCGCCACGGCCCCGGCTAGACCTAAGTTTAGGCCGAAGTTTATTGATGTCAAGGCGTTTCATGATCGCACCCTTCAATCTCCAGGAGCCTCTTCTTGAGTGCCAGACCTGCCGAAAACCCTCTCAATGAACCGTTTGAGCCTACGACCCTGTGGCAAGGAATAACCAGTGGAAAGGGATTCCTGGCCATTACTCGACCCACCGCACGTGCGGCTTTTGGCCTTCCGACCCGCCTGGCAAGCTCGCTATATGTTATTACTTCTCCGACTCGGGTTTGTGCGAGTTCTTCGGACACCTTCCGGGCGAAAGGAGTCAACTTATCCAGGTCTAAAGGTAGGGAGAACCGAACCTTCTCTCCATCCAGGTATCGAGACAATTCCTTAAAGAACTTCTCAATCTCACCAGGTAGATTACGATCATTCTTTGCCTGTTCTCCTGGATTTAGAAGGATTTCCTGTGCAGCACCATTCCCCCATCTTACACCAACCCGCAGACCACGGGATCGGAACACGTACACTTCCATGTAGGTAAGTATAGGAGCAAAACGTTCCCCGTCAACTAACAAGCACCCTGAAAAACGACGTGTTTTTTATCCAAGGGGAACACCGAGGGAATATGGAAAATAGACTCAGTCCGTCTCTGTGACCTCTGTAGACAACTGCGTCTTTTTAATGCTCCTTATTTGCGTAAAGGACAAGCAAAAAAGACCGCGGATGCCTCGTTTTGAAAGGCAGGATTTGATGTTAGCATTTTGCATTCGCACGTAGTGCGTTCCTGCCGTCGGCGGTTCGCGGCAGGCTGTCAGCCCTCGTCCGTTTGCGTTTTCCCTTAAATTGAATAGAATAGGTATGTGGCAAGGATCGGAATCACCCTGGGTGACCCTGCGGGGATAGGTCCGGAGATAGTCATAAAAGCGCTTAAAGGTCTGGAGGAGGGTGCCAAAAACTTGACAATCATAGGTTCGGCAAGTATCCTTAAGGCAGCTAAGGATATGCTGGCTTTGAGCGTTCCTTTACCGAAGATCCTCGATACCGGTGAGGTGGCGATTGAGTACGGTAAAGAAACCATAGAATCAGGCAAAGCGGCATTCGATGCCCTTGTAGAGGCCTGTAAACTCGTTAAAGATGGAGAGATAAACGCGTTGGTGACCGCCCCTTTAAGCAAAAGAGCTGTCCAGTTTACACAGTCCTCTTTTGTAGGGCATACCGAGTTCCTTGCAGAGTATTTCGGTGTCGACGAGGTACTCATGATTGCGTATACCGCATATGCCGCGTTTGCATTCGTAACCACACACATCCCTTTGAGCAAGGTTTCGTATTCCATTACATCCGAACGTGTGCTCTCCAAGTTGCTGCTTTTCAGCGACTTCCTTCAAAGGATTCACAACCGTTCACCCAGAATCGCGGTGCTTGCCTTAAATCCTCACGGGTTTGAGTTCACGGCGGGCGAGGAAAACGAAATGAACCATGCTATTCAGGCGGCAAGGAATAAAGGGGTAAACGTCACAGGCCCTTATCCGGCTGATACCTTCCACAGCTACTTAGAGGCGGTTGACGGCTTCCTGGTCTCCTACCATGATCAAGGGATGATTCCGGCAAAGCTACTGGCACAAGGAAAAGGGGTTAACGTAACCTGGGGATTACCCTTCGTACGCACCTCTCCCCTGCACGGAACCGCGTTCGACATTGCAGGTACGGGTACGGCAGAGCCTTCAAGTATGATTGCGGCCATTCGATTGGCCCAGACGTTAACGAGGAACTAGATGAAAAGATTCGGTTTTCCCAGGGATCAACCGCCACAGAAGCTAATAGATTCATTAAATCAAAAGGCCACTCAGATACGGCGTGACGTCCTGACGATGCTTGCAGGTGCAAATTCAGGGCATACCGGAGGTTCGCTTTCCGCGATCGACATCCTGACAGCCCTTTACTACTACGTAATGAATCACCGGCCTTCAGAACCGAGATGGCCAGACCGGGATCGATTCGTGCTCTCCAAAGGGCACGCAGCGCCAGCGCTCTACGCTATACTTGCCGACTGCGGGTACTTCCCGAAGGCCCATCTAAAGACCCTTCGAAAGATAGGTTCGCCCCTGCAGGGTCATCCCTGTCTTTGTACGCCCGGTGTAGAGGTTTGTACCGGCTCTTTAGGTCACGGGCTATCGTTGGCCAACGGAATGGCCCTGGCTAACCGTATCGACGGCAAGGCCTCCGAAATTTACGCGCTTTTAGGCGACGGCGAGTGTCAGGAAGGCGAGGTCTGGGAGGCGGCAATGAGTTCAGGGCATTATCAACTGGGTAATCTTACGGCTATCGTCGATAAAAACGGCATGCAGATCGACGGCACCACCAAGGACGTTATGAACATCGATCCCGTAGACGACAAGTTTCGCGCGTTCGGCTGGCAGGCCTTAGTAGTGGACGGCCACGATTTCCGTCAACTTCTTTCAGCGTTCAGATTCGCGGTTCAGGAACGAAGCTGCCCTACGGCCATCATCGCCAATACGGTAAAAGGCAAAGGTGTCTCGTTTATGGAGAACAACCTCGAGTTTCACGGTCGCGCGCCGACCCAAGAGGAGTTGAAATGGGCTCTGGCGGAACTGCAGTAGAAAAGTTCTCCCTTCGCAAGGCGTATGCAGAGGCCCTGCTCGAGCTGGGGCGCAAGCGCAAGGACGTGGTTGTCCTGGATGCCGATCTGGCTCTTTCCACACAGACAGCCCGATTCGGTGAGGCATTTCCCAATAGGTTTTTCGACATGGGTATATCCGAGGCTGACATGATAGATACCGCGGTGGGTTTAGCCATCTCGGGTAAACTTGTTTTCGTATCAACCTTTGCCATGTTCGCCGTAGGTAAGCCTTGGGAGCAGATCCGCAACTCCGCAGCCTACTCAGGTGTACATCTCAACATCGTAGCCACCCATTCTGGAATCTCGGTTGGCGAGGACGGATCCTCGCACCAGTGCATCGAGGATATGGCTTTGATACGTATCATACCTGGAACAACCGTTATCGCTCCGGCGGACGATGTGGCAACCTATGATCTTGTTAAAAAACTCGCTGATCAAGACGGGCTGTGCTACATGAGGCTGACTCGACCCAATCTGCCCCGGATCTACGAGGAAGGCTCCGATTTTCAGATAGGCAAGGCCAAGGTCCTGCGGAAGGGCAAGGATGTAACCATCGTGGCTGCCGGTTCCATGGTCTGGCCGTCGCTACGAGCCTCGGATTCCCTAAAAAAGGATGGTATATCGACAGGGGTAATCGACATGCACACCGTGAAGCCTCTGGACTCCGAACCGGTGCTCGAAGCGGCAGAGAAATCAGGGTTCATCGTGACAGCGGAGGAACACAACATCATCGGAGGCCTGGGAGAAGCGGTGGCATCACTTCTCGCGGAGCGGCGCCCGACCCCGCTTAAGCGAATCGGTGTACAGGATCGCTTCGGTGAATCCGGCTCCTGCACCGAGATCATGGATTTCTTCGGCCTGACACCTGAGGGAATCGCCGAAACCATCAAGGAAGCGGTAAATAAAAGGACTTAAATTTCAACCTATGGATAAGATTAGACAATATATGCTAGTCTCAAGGGGTTCAGGTGATCAAACTTGAGGCGGTAGCAAAAACCTTCCCTCCGGAGAGGATAATTTTAAAAAATATATCCCTCAATCTGGAAAAGGGCGGCTGGATATGGCTGCTTGGTGACACCGGTGTCGGGAAGAGTGTTCTTTTGAAGATAACATACGGCGTTGAGGTCCCGACCGAGGGCAGCGTACAGGTTCTGGGTCAGGACGTTCCCAATCTTGGTGAAAAGGAGCTTGCCAGGCTGCGCCGCAGGATAGGGATCGTTTTTCAAGATATTCGCCTGTTCGAGGACCGCAGCGCTCGAGATAACATCGCACAGGTATTGCGTGCACTCGGGATGCGTTACCAGGATGCAGTGGATAAGGCTCAACACTGGCTGGATAGGATCGGGATGGGTGAATACTCGTCTCGCTGTCCGTTCGAGTTATCCATAGGTCAGCGGCAGAAGGTCGCCCTGGCCAGGGCATTGGCCAAGGAGCCCGAGCTTATGCTGCTTGACGAACCGTTCTCAGCATTGGACGAGAAGGAAACCCGCGAGATGCTCAAGATCCTGGGTGAGGTAAATCACAAGGGGACGACCATCTTCGCGGTGAGCCACGAACACGAGGTCCTGCATTTCCTGCCCGGGAGGATACTGAGCCTGACACCTGAGGGGATTAGATGAGTTCGGGCTTCGTGTTCAATGAAGGTTCTAGGCTCTTCTTCAAAGGAAGAAGGATATCGTTTGCCGCGGCGGCCATATTCGCGGTGGTGCTCTCAATAGTGGGGATATTCGCCCTGGGCACTTTCTATCTCCTGGACTTCAGAAAGGATATCGAGGAAAGACTAGAGGTCGTGGTTTTTCTTGAGCCTGACGCCGACCCCTCGGCCATCCTACACGATATAGTTAAACTGGAGGGTGTGCAATCGGACTCAGCCGTCACAAGTGAGGAGGCGCTTCAAGAGTTTCGTAAAACCCTTGGTGAGGACGCGGAGCTCCTGGACATCCTTGACGAAAACCCTTTACCCCCTTCCATCCGGATCAAGCTGACACCTGCCTACCGCACCCGCGCCCAACTGGACAAACTTGAAGAAAGACTCACTCTCTTTCCAGGTGTAGATGAGGTCTGGATAGACCGCAACCTCATAGACAAACTCAACAAGTTCCTTTATATCCTTCTGGGTGCTGACGGCTTCGTATTACTGGTGGTTGGCTTCTCAGCGGTCCTCGTAACCATGCTAGCCACACGGTTTTCCATTCTTGACCGCAGGCGAATAATCGACCTGTACTGGCTGATGGGGGTTTCTCCAGGTACGCTGCGCGCGCCTTACGTGATAGAAGGCCTCTTCGAGGGATTCTTCGGCAGCATCGTATCCTATGGCATAATCTTCGTGCTGCACCTGTTGCTCTCCCCCCTGGTTGGCGGCATTCGTTTCCCTGCTCTCGAGCTGGCGGCTATCCTTGCGGGGCTCGGTCTCCTGTTCGGCTGGATAGGTTCTGGCCTTGCCATCGACGCATTCAAGCTCAAGCGAAAGTGAAACGCTACCTCCCCTTCCTTCTTTTGATACCCTTGTTGCTTCTGCCTGTCTTCGTATCCTCACAGAGCCGGGTCGAAAGCGAACGAGAACTGGAAACCATCCGAACCCGGCTGAAAGAGATAAAAAAAGAACTTTCCACGTTGCAGAAGGAGGAAAAGGGTGTACTCAAGGAGATCCAGCTCCTTGAAGAACAGGTCAGCCTTACCCGCAAGTTGATAAGAGAGCTTCAAAGCTCTCAGTCGGTGATAACCGAAGAGATCGATTCGCTGGAGATAATCGTAGACTCCTTGAGTACCGAAATCGAGGGCAGTAAGGACAATCTGCGTAACCGCCTTGTTTCCTTGTACAAGCGAGGGCAGTTCTATGAGCTGGAAGTAGTTATGGGGGCAGGCTCGGTGGCCGAGGTCTACGATCGCATCTACTTTACGAGGTACGCGGCCCGGGCAGAGGAACGGTTGTTCGACAGATTATTAGATACCAAGTCCGAGGTCGAGGAAAAGGAAGATAGCCTCACGGCATTCAACGCCGAGCTTACCGCACTCATAAGAGATCAGCGCTCTGCCCAGGACTCATTGGCCTCAAGTAAAAGATTTCACGAGAAACGTCTCAATCAAATCCGCAGTTCGGCAAAGTCCAAGAAGCAGCTACAGGAAGAACTCGAAACCCGCCGCAAGGAACTGGAACGCCTGCTTGCCGCCATGGAAAAGGAAAGCTCCACATCCGCCGCCCGAAAGCCCACCGGGACGGTCATAGAAAAAGGCAAAGGCTCCCTGCCCTGGCCCGTATCCTCACACAAGGTCATTGCACAGTTCGGTACGATTACCCACCCCCGTTACAATACCAAGACGGAAAACGACGGGATAGACATAGACTGTTCGGGCGGACAGACCGTAAAGGCTATTAACAAAGGTGTTGTCAAGTATGCAGAAAACCTGTCGGGTTTCGGGCTCCTGGTTGTGATCGACCATCAGGACGGTTACTACTCGGTCTACAGTAATCTGGATAAAATCAGCGTAAAGACCAAACAGACCGTTTCTCAAGGCACGGCCCTTGGTACGGCTTCAGATTACCTTCACTTCTGCATCACCAAGGGCGGTGAGTTTCTCAATCCTGTCAACTACCTCAAGTAAATGTCTCAGACCAGCCCTTCGGTTCTTTCCATGCTCAAGGGCCAGCCCCAGGCTGTTGATTTCCTCGAGCGCGTGCTTGAAGACCCCCAGGGCGGCTACATCTTCTTCGGCCCCGACGGTGTAGGCAAGCGCACCGCCGCGATTCTTTTCGCTGCGGCGGTAAATCCGCCTTCGTTTTCCCAAGGTATCTTCAATTTCTCCAATCCGGATATACTTCCGCTTTTCCCAATCAAATCCCCGGCTGACGTTTCACCCGACAAGTGGATGGAAGCCTGGGTCGAAGAGAGAGTGAAATACGTCCTGCATGCCATTTCGCCCGATCCGCAACCGACCTGTGTCATTCCAATCGGACTAGATGAGAAAACACTGAACGGAACCATCCGTGACCTGCGCAGGGAGATGAAATTCCCTCCTCGAATCCTTTCCCGTAGAGTTGCGCTCCTTTTTGATTTCGACCGGATCAAGCCCGATGGTGCAAACGCCTTCTTAAAAACCTTGGAGGAACCTCAGGCCCAAACCATCCTTGTCCTGACCACCTCAAGACCCTTTACCCTTCCCCCCACCATACGCTCCCGCTGTAAAATAGTACGTTTCAACGCCCTGCCCGACGAGGTAATATGCGAATATTTAATAAATCAGGGACACGACGATGAAGAGGCTTTAATGGCTGCAGACCTTGCCTTCGGCAGTCTCAAACAGGCCTTGCATTACCTTGAAGATAAGGATAATTTCATTGCCGAACCCGTGCTTGCTTATCTGGAAAAACCTTCAACCTCAAGCTTGCCTGTTATTAATTTTATAGAAAGCCTTGGTTGGAAACCTAAGCTTGATAAAATAACCTTTTCCTTTGGACTTGTTTTTCACTGGGTTGTACGAACAAGAGCAGGCCGATTGCCGCGCTGGAAACGTCTGGCTGGATTGGTTAAAAGCCTTGCAGGATCGATCTCGCGCGCTTCGCTGGCGCATAACATAATGCTTACCGAACGCATGTCAGGTCGGGTGGCGCTCAACCCTACGGCGAACCTTTTCCTTTATCAGTATCTGACTTCCTTGAAGTTCAGTTGACAATACCTTTTTTTAAGGGTATTCTATTCTTATGGATGAGGCGAATTTCAGGACCTACCTTAACGAAATAAGACGCGAGCTTGACCGCGGAGATTCGACCGAACACACCCACCGTTCTGCGTTAAAGAAACTGATCGAGGCCATACAGCCCAAGATTGTAGCGACCAACGAACCTACTCACATAAAGGTCGGCGCGCCTGATTTCAATATCCGACGGAACAACCTCTTAATCGGGCACATCGAGTGCAAGGACGTGGGAGTAGACCTCAGTGCCGTACTCAAGACCGAGCAGCTCAAGCGATACCGCGAAAACCTGCCGAACCTCATCCTTACCGACTACTTGAGCTTCATCTGGTTTCGTGAAGGTAAGCAAATAGACAAGGCACACATCGCCAGGCGTGATTCAAAAGGCAGACTCAAGCTGGATACCGAGGAATTGCCCAAGCTCGAACAGTTTCTTACCAACTTCCTCAAGGTCGAGTCTGAAGAGATAGCCGATGCCCGCCTGCTTGCCGAAGCACTGGCCAGGCCTGCCAGGATGATACGCGACACCATAAGGGAGATATTCACTCTGGAGGAAGAGGAAGGCCCGCTGCACGGTCAGCTTGCCGCGTTCCGCGAGGCGCTGCTGCCTGAGCTTGACCCTCACGACTTTGCCGACATGTACGCTCAAACTATCGCCTACGGCCTCTTTACCGCCTTGACCGACCCTGACCTTGACGTACCGCAAGACAAATTTGACCGACACAGCGCAGCCCATCACCTGCCCAAAACCAACCCCTTTCTGCGCTGGCTTTTTGCCGAGATAATGAGTCCAAGCAATGAGGAAGATCGCATAATTGAATGGGTGGATCAACTGGTGGCTCTTCTTTCAAGATGCGATATTAACGCCGTTGTCGAAAGCTTCGGTAAGCTCACCAAGCGTGAAGACCCTGTAGTGCATTTCTATGAAACCTTTCTAGGCGAGTATGACCCTGCAATGAAACAGGCGCGAGGAGTCTACTATACCCCTGAATCCGTCGTATCTTTCATTGTTGATTCCATCAATTACCTCCTGGATAAGAAATTCAAGAAGAAACCGGGCCTTGCAGATAAAAGCGTATACGTCCTTGACCCCGCATGCGGAACAGGTTCCTTTCTTCTGGATGTACTGAGCATTGTCTACGAGAGTGTGGGTAAAGCCGGTTGGAACTCATACGTCCCGAAATACCTTTTGCCCCGCCTGTTCGGGTTTGAGCTTCTTGTCGCGCCTTACACCATAGCTCACCTGAAGCTTGGGCTTTTCCTTCACAGCAAAACCGATTACACGTTCGAGGAAAAGGAGCGTCTTGGCATTTACCTTACCAATACCCTTGAACCTGAGGTTCCGGAAATAAAGGATGTTCTCAAACTGCCCTTCGCCCGGCCAATTGCCAAAGAGGGTGAGGAAGCGCAAAGCATAAAGCAGGAAAAGCCTATAATGGTTGTGCTTGGCAACCCGCCCTACAAGGGGCATTCGGCAAACAAGGGCGAGTGGATTGAAGGCCTCATAAGGGATTACTATTTCGTGGATGGTGAGCCATTGGGTGAGCGTAACCCCAAATACCTGCTTGACGATTACGTTAAGTTCCTGCGTTTTGCTCAGTGGAGGATCGAGCAGACCGGTCACGGCATAGTGGGAATGATTACAAATCACGGCTATCTGGATAACCCGACTTTTCGGGGGATGCGCCAGCAATTGATGAAGGCTTACAGCGAGATTTACGTTTTAGACCTGCATGGCAACTCCAAGAAAAAAGAGGTTTGTCCGGATGGTTCAAAGGATGAGAACGTTTTTGACATTCAGCAGGGTGTTGCGATAGGAATCTTCATCCGCAAGGAGGGCAAGAAGGGGCTTGCAAAGGTTTACCATGCCGATCTGTGGGGCTTGCGTAAGAAAAAATACGAGTTTCTGGCCGGTGCCGATGTTAAGTCCGTTGAATGGGCAGAAGTTGAACCCGCCCCGCCCTTTTACCTCTTCATGCCGCAGGATGTGTCCCTAAAACCTGAATTCGAGCAGGGCTGGAAGATAACGGACATAATGCCCTTGAACTCGAATGGGGTAAAAACGCACCGAGATGATTTCGTCTTCGATTTCGAATTATCACCACTTACGAAACGTATTGAGGAATTTCGAAATATTAGTATTTCTGATGATGCAATAACTGAAACGTACAATCTTAGAGATACCAGTACTTGGAATTTATCATCAAGTAGACAAGCCTTATCCAAGGAATCCGATTGGAGAACTTATTTTACCCAATGTCTCTATAGCCCCTTTGATTTGCGTTATTATTATTCGCATAACTTGTTAGTCGAACGACCAAGACAAGAGGTTGTACAACATATGATTTCTGGCCCGAATCTTGGGCTAGTTACTGTAAGGCAAGTAGCGGAAGGGATATTCGACCATATCCTCGCAACAAAGGAGATAGTCGAATGTAGGGTTACTCTCAGCAATAAAGGCGCTGCATACCTTTTCCCTCTCTACCTTTATCCTGAATCAGGCGAACAGAACGGACGGACGCCAAACCTATCTTCCGGTTTCATCGAGGAGCTTTGCAAAAAGCTCGGCATGGAGTTTAACCACTCGCCTCAGCCCATCCAAAAGGGCAACGGCAACCTGTTTGCACCGCAGATGCCCCCAGGCATCACTCCGGAAGACGTGTTTTACTACATCTACGCAGCGCTCCACTCGCCCACCTACCGAACCCGCTACGCCTCTTTCTTGAAGATCGACTTCCCCTGAATACCCTTGACCTCCGATCTCTCGTTATTCAAAGCCCTTGCCACAAAAGGGAAAGAACTCGTAAAGCTTCACACCATGGAGTCCGATAAGCTCGACCCGGGACGCTCGAACGTTCGCCTCGAGCCGCACAAGGAGCTTCAAAACGAAGTAGTCAAGGTCTCATACGACGACAGACACAAACGGGTCTACATCAACAAGGGCCAGTATTTCGAGAAGGTCGAGCCTGGGGTGTGGAACTTCCACGTTGGCGGCTACCAGGTCTGCGAGAAGTGGCTTAAGGATCGCAAAGGCCGCAAACTGAACTACGACGACATCACCCACTACCAGAAGATAGTGATTGCCCTGCGCGAAACCATCAAGTTGATGGCCGAGATTGACAAAGCCATCGGAGAATGGCCGATTAAGTAGTAATCCCAAATCATTACTTGACATGTAGTTTTTCCAAAGTAATCTTGAGTGAAAGCAAAAAGCCCTGGAGGAAAATATGGAAATCAATCTTAGCAAGTTCTTATCCTTAACCCTTGTAACTTTGACACCTGCGGTACCGGTTTCAGCCGCCGATGTCATGACCATAGCCAAAGAGGCTGGACCCGCGGTTGTCCTTATCGAAACCTACTTCGATGACGAACCCTTGGGCTTGGGTTCAGGATTCGTGGTCTCGTCCGATGGAGTCGTCGTAACGAACTATCACGTCATCGACTACGCAGACGAGGCTACCGTCACCCTGACCGACGGCAGGTCATACGACGTCAAGGGCGTCTTTGCCTTTGACGAGGCGCGCGACATCGCAGTCCTTGAGATCGCTGGTAAAAACCTGCCCGCCCTCGAGCTAGCAGACTCCGATTCCATCGAGGTCGGTGACCAAGTCGTTGCGATAGGTAATCCACAGGGACTCGACAATACAGTTTCAGACGGGATAGTCAGTGCATTACGAGACCTGGAGGAGGAAGGCTGCTTCATACAGATAACCGCTCCGATATCACAAGGCTCTTCAGGCGGGGCGCTTCTGGATATGGATGGAAGGGTAGTTGGAGTAACCACTGCATCGTACTACTCTGGTCAGAATCTCAACTTTGCAGTGCCCGTAAACGACGTCAAGCCGCTCCTTGAGTTCAGGGAATCAAAAACCCTTGCCGAGATCTCTGAACTTAAAGCAGGCGAGGAATACGGAATGTACGGCTACGATGAGGTGATGATGGGCTGGTTTTCTCTCAATATGGGAGATCTGGATGAGGCGGAAGCCCACTTCCGCAAGGTGGCGGATAAAGAACCCTCGAACGTCGAGGCCTTCACGGGCCTTGGCTACGTATATCTTGAAAAAACCGAGTACGCCAAGGCAAGGGGTTATTTCGAGGAGGTCGTAAAGCTTGCCCCGGATGATCCGGATGGCTATCAGGGAATCGGTGTTAGCTTTATAGAAGAGGGGACATACGACAAGGCGGTGGATATGCTCGAGCGTGCCTACGAGATTGATCCATACGACGATTACACGGTTTCAGCGCTTGGTGAAGCTTACGAGGGAGCAGGGCGTTACAACGACGCTATCCGTCTCTACCAGGAGATGATAGAATCTTATCCTTCCGAGCCGGGTCCGTACTACTGGATGGGAAACTGCCAGATTGCAAACTCGGATTGGGAAGGAGCGATGGGGAGTTTCGAGAAGTTACTCGTGGTATATCCGGATGCACTCCAGGCTCACATAGGTCTGGGGTATGCGAACCTGGGTCAGGATAAAACCGGAACAGCGGTTTCGGAGTTCGAAAAGGCCCTGATTCTGAGAAGCGAACTATCGGACGAGGAAATCCTAGACGCACTTAAGGGGCTGGGTGAGGCCAGGCTGAAGATGGGCCACCACAAAAAAGCCCAGGAAGCCTTCAGGGAGATGATAATCATAGATCCGGATTCCCCGGATGCCCACTACGGACTCGGGCGCGCCTGCGTGGCCGGAGGAGATTATGACGAGGCCATGAAGGAAGCCGAAATCCTCAATGACCTTGACAAGAAGCTTTCCCGGCTGTTGGTCGAGCAGATTGAGGCCGATAAATAATCAGGTAGGAAACCTTAGCCTGCCAAAACCTGTATAGAGAGTCGCATCAAAGATACAGAGTAAACAACCTACACTCGCTCCTGCTCGTCGGCATCAGATTCATTCAAGCCCTTGACAACGACCGAATCAAAAGCATACTGACATACAATCAAGGAGTAGATATGAAACGTGTATTAGTAGTGCTGGGAGCTGCAACAATGCTCGCGATATTTGTAGGGGCTTCTATCTGTCAGCGAATTTTGGTAATCAACTGCGAGTACGCCTTTGCTGATTTTAAAACTGACTGGAGGGTTCTGGATTTCGATTTGAAGGCAGGTATCCAGATAAAGAATCCTAACGAGGTCGATGTAATCATAGATAAAATCAGCATGGATTTCTACATAAACGAGACCAACGTTGCCGCAGGAACCCCGACTTTCGGTGATACTATTCCACCTGACGCTACGGATACGATCTATATACCCATGACGATATCGTATGCCGATGTATTGGGTGAACTGGTTGATGCTATTAAAGGGGATTCAGCTGCCTACAAACTGGTGGGTACAATCTACTTCGAAACCCGGGTTGACGAACATAAATATCCCATAACTATCACCCAGGGTGCGATATAAAACAATCGTCGAACCTGCAACGCATAATCAACCAAAAGGACTATGGCTTGGAGAAGCCACCGGAAACAACCTCTTTGCCTTTGCTGAATAAATCGAAGGGTGGACCTCGAGCTCCTGACCGAGCGAGGCTACCCAAACCTACAGTCTCTTAAGATCGGGCCCGTCGTTAAGTATTCGTTACTCCACCGTGCACTCCTCCTTTGTGCTTTCTTCGCTGTGCGCTCCGTCTTTGTCACTCCAAACGATCTTTACCCAGTAGGTGCCGTCGAGATACTCCCCTTCCGGGTCGGAATAACTCGTGGTAAACGATGATTTTGTGTAAGGACTCGAATAGTCGATGGTATGGGTTTCGCTCACCTTGCCTACACCATCGCGGTACCAGTAGACCGTAAAATAGTACTTCCCCGGTTCAACGGTGAAATTTTCCTTATTAGAGGTGATTTCTATCTCAACCTCTACTTCCCAGGTGAGAGTGCTAACGTTCACTCCTTCATTAGGTACTTCAATTTCCATCGAAATTCCGACATCGTAGTACTCTGTAGTAGCAACGCAAATCTCTCCGTTGATAAGGGCTAAAGCTGCAAGGACAATCGGCAAGCTGCTTTTCAAAACGGATTTTGTGACCATTGTGACCTCCGTGTTTATTGTTTTTTAGACACTTTTCCCCGCTGCATCTTCCCTTAAGGCACGATGCAGGAGGCTTTTTCGCTCTCCCAGGTCTTCTTTTCCCAGCTCACCTTTACCCAGAAGGTTTTGTCGAGATAGGAGTCTTCGGGTGCGGAGAACGTAGTGGTGAAGGATTGAGTATTGTCCGTCCCCAGGTACCAGTGCACCGTTTCTTTACTTGTGGAATGAACGCCTCCATCGGTCATCCACTGGACCTTTATCGTAATATCGCCTTCTTCTTCGCTAGGATTTTCTTCGTAAACCTCTTCGGCGACGACGGTAACGTCGAAAGTCGCGGATATGCTTTGCACGTAGGCACCGCCCTGGGGCTGTGCGGTGAAATCCACTCCGGTTACGTATACGTCCACGTTGCTGTATAAACAGCCGGCACCAATAAGGAGAAAAGTCATTATTGTCAATTCGGTGATCAGTATCACCCTCCTCAACACATCATAATGTGCCATAATGCACCTCTGCGGTTGTGTTGCCGAGCGGAATTATCATCAATAAAGTAATCTTATCAATAGTGTATACTGTAATTCACTTCGGTGGAATGCCCGGAAGGGTTCAAGGATTATCAGCGGGAAAAAAGTTGGGGCACGGCATAACCTACGAGTGCGTGAAGCGCTCAAGGGTTAGGCTGTGCCATGCCCCTACAATCGTTTTTGATTGACCTAATTTCCTTTTTTGTCCTCGAAGTACGGCTTCGAGCGTTCGGCCTGCTCCAGCAGGTATTCGTACCTTTCGTCAACCATGCGGTCCATGTCGGCGACCTGCTCTTCAGTAAGGTGGCGGAACCGCCCTTGGGGTTTCAGGTACTCGGTGATGGGTTTCTTTTTAGGATTCATGCTCATCCTGAAGTAGCGACCCTCGTGTATTTCGTAAAGGGGGAAAACGTGGGTCTGGACAGCCAGCCGGGCCAGTTGTACCGCGAGTTCAGGAGCGCTCCTCCAGCCCGGAGGGCAGGAGGCGAGGATGTGCAGGAACTTGGTTCCCTTGATCGACTTGGCGTAGTTTAGCTTTTTGACAAAATCCTCGGGGTAAGCTACGGAGGCCGAAGCGGTGTACGGGATGGAGTGCGCGGCAAGGATGGCCATCATGTCCTTCTTGCGTTCCTGCTTGAAGTGGCGTGCCGGTGTGGTGGAAGTAACCGCGCCCCACGGGGTCGCCGACGAACGCTGAACACCTGTATTCATGTAGGCCTCGTTGTCGTAGCACACGTAGATGATGTTGTCGTTGCGCTCCGTGGTTCCTGATAAGGCCTGTATGCCGATGTCGAAGGTGCCGCCGTCGCCTGCCCATGCCACAACGTTTATGTCTTCTTCACCACGGGCGTCAAGTCCTGCCCTGATACCAGAGGCCACCACCGCCGCGGTTTCGAACGCGGTGTGAAACAGAGGAACCCCAACCGCTGAATAGGGGAAGGGGCCATCGATGACAGACCAACAGCAGGCGGGAAAGGTCATTATGGTGCGGGGGCCGAGCGCTTTAAGGGCATAGCGCATGGCCAAAGCCGCTCCGCATCCCTGGCACGCCTTGTGCCCGGAGCACATTACTTCTTCAGCGGGTATTGTGTACTTCATTTCTTCACTCCTATCCAGATGATATCGCCTTCGGGATGATCCTCCTTGATGGTTTCGAGAAACGTCTCCTTGATTACATCCACGGGAACGTCGCGTCCGCCCAGACCTGCAATGTAACCCCACATGGGAGGCGCGGACTTCTCGTTGTACAGCGCCGCCTTGGTCTCTTCATAAAACGCGCCGGACATGCCGAAGCTGATGTTGCGATCTATTACGAGGACCTTCTTGCGACCTTGAAGAAGCTTCCTCAAAAGATCTGATGGGAAAGGTCTGAAAACCCGGATACGAACCAGACCTGCTTTATGTCCTTCTTCACGCAGCTGATCGATCACGGGTCTTGCAGTCGATGCTATGGAGGCTGAGGTAACGAGCACGATTTCCGCATCATCGAGCTTGTAGGTTTCGACAAGACCGTAGGGCCTGCCGAACATCTCGCCGAACTCCTTGCCCGTCTCCTCGAACAGATCGAGAGAGCGTTCGGTGTCTTTCTGGATCTTATAACGAAGCTCGTAGTACCAGTCAGGTCCGGTCAGTCCACCGTAGGCTGCCGGCTTCGCAACGTCCAGCTTGTATGCGTTTTCGAACTTGGGCAGGTAGGCGTCAACCTTTGACTGGTCAGGTATGTCACAGTTCTCGTTGGTGTGTGAAAGAACAAAGCTGTCCAGAACGACCATCACTGGCAGGTAGACCTGCTCCGCGACCTTGTAGGCCTGGATAACCGAGTCCATGATTTCCTGGATGGATGAGGTGTAGATCTGAAGCCACCCGGTGTCACGCTCGGAGATGGAGTCTGTCTGCTCGGTCCATATGGTCCAGGGCGGTGCCATTGCGCGGTTGATGTTGCCCATCACTATCGGCAGTCTCGCGCCGGTGGCCCAGTGCAGAACCTCGTGCATCAATGCGAGACCCTGTGCCGAGGTTGCGGTGAAAGTTCTTGCGCCCGCGGCAGACGCACCCATGGACGCCGCCATTGCCGAGTGTTCGCTTTCGACTTTAATGAATTGGGCGTCAAGGTCGCCGTCGGCGCACATGTTCGATAGGAGCTCCACGACCTCGGTCTGAGGGGTAATAGGGTATGCGGCAATTACTTCTGCACGTGAAAGAAGCGCTCCCCACGACAGTGCGTGGTTGCCCATTATTACTTTCTGCATCAGGACTCCTTTACCATGGTTATGGCATCCTTGGGACACTCGGTAGCACATATACCGCATCCCTTGCAGTACTCAAGGTCGACAACCGGATAATCCTCGGCGTCCATCTTGATGGATACGTCAGGACAGAACTTCCAGCAGATTCCGCACTTGTTGCATTTATCCTTATCGACAACCGGTCTCAGGTTTCTCCACGAACCGGTCTTGTTTACCGTCATCCTACCCATAGACATGGCCATGAGAGGCATGTCAGATTCCTTTGTCCATTTAATTTCTTCGCTCATGGCTGCTCCTGTTCTCTAACCGCGGTTTCATATGCTTCTTCGGCGGCTTTGACATTTTCGTCCTTCTTGACCGGTGATATCTCGTGCACAGCCTCACGAACCGCGTCTATACCTACGAAGCCGGTTATCTTGGACAAGGCACCTAGGATCGCGGTGTTGACTATGGGAGCTGCAGCAGAGCCTAACCTGTATTTTACGGCAACCGAGGTCGCGTCGAAAGTGGCAACTTTGAATCCTTTGAACTGGGGAAAGTCAGCTGCCTTCTTCTCGGAGTTGATGATAATCCAGCCGCCCGGTTTAAGACCCTCGGTAACGTCGATGGCTCCTATAAGAGTCGGTTCCAGAACCACGAGGTGATCGGGTTCGTATATCTTGGATCGGATATAGATAGGCTCATCGTCGATACGGGTGAAGGCAACCACAGGAGCGCCTCGGCGCTCCACGCCGTACTCAGGAAAGGTCTGAACATAGCGGCCTTCCCTGGCTACTGCGAAAGCCAGCGCCTTGGAGGCTACCACGGTTCCCTGGCCGCCGCGTCCGTGGAAGCGGATCTCAAGCATCGAACCTCCTAATTTTTGCCGAAGAAAATAATCGAAGATTATTTTCTCCGGATTTTATAAAAAAATCAAATCCCCTGACAAAAAAGAATGCGGCCATAAGGCCGCATCGTTATTATCACTTTCAACCAGAAGCATTACTAGGGTCAGGTTGTGATTCCCTGCACCACGATAAGTCAGGTGGTTCATATCGCACTACCTGAGTCTAAAAAACCAGCACAGAAGCGCCCCAGGTGAACCCGCCGCCGAAAGCGGCAAAAAGAACCTTGTCACCTCGTTTGATGAGACCCTTCGATACTGCATCGTGGAACGCTATAGGGATGGTTCCCGCAGACATGTTGCCGTGCCAGGATATGGTTATGTGGGTTTTTGAAAGCGGCACCTTTGCACGCTTACAGGTCGCCTCTATGATGCGGTTATTGGCCTGGTGGGGTACGAACATATCGATATCGTCGGGCGGAATGCCGGACTCCTCAATAGCGGCGACTGCTGCGTCGCCCATGGTTCTGACCGCGTGCTTGAATATCTCGTTGCCTTTCATGTGAACAGTATGAAGTTTGCGATCCACCGTTTCATGTGTAGCGGGCATGCGCGAACCGCCGGCCGGTTGTACGAGAAGCTCTCCCAGCGAACCGTCGGCACCGATTATTGAAGAGAGATAGCCTTTGTCCTCGTCTGTCGGGGCTAATATTGCAACGCCTGCGCCGTCGCCAAACAGCACGCAGGTTCCCCGATCCTCCCAGTTGGTAATCTTGGTTAGCACATCGACCCCGGCGACGAGTATTGGTTTACCGATAGCGGGCAGAATTGCAGAACCAATATCCATTCCGTAAAGGAATCCGGAACATGCAGCCGATATGTCGAATGCGGGTATGCCCGGAATCTCCAAATCCTTCTGTACCCAGCATGCGGTGGACGGAAACATGGTATCCGGAGATATGGTTCCCACGATGATTGCACCCAAAGCGGTTGCCGCTATACCGGCATTCTTCAACGCCTCTTTTGCAGCCTCCCTGACCAGATCAGAGGCCGCCTGAAGTTCGGAAGCAACATGGCGTTTTTCGATACCTGTGCGGGTTTTTATCCACTCGTCGGTGGTATCTACCATCTTTTCAAGATCGTGGTTGGTTAGAACCTTTTCGGGCAGGAATGAACCCGTACCCAGTATCTTGAATCTTCTGAAAAACTTCATAAAAGAACGTCTCCTTTTATTGTTTCTGCACCAGCGGACATCGTTATCACTCGATGTCTGAAAACTCTTCCTATCCTTTCCCTGCCATCAGCGCGGCTAATGCGATCGAGTAGAATTTGGAATCCTCGGAGTCCGAACGCGAGGTCAGAACGCAGGGAACCCTTGCTCCCGTGACTATAGCTGCAATGTTAGCGTTCGCCAGATAGACGCACGCCTTGTAGAAGATGTTCCCCGCCTCTATATCCGGGAATATCAACACGTCCGCATCGCCGGCAACCTCGCTTTCTACTCCCTTGATCTTCCTGGACTCTTCACTTACCGCAAGATCCATAGCCAGGGGTCCGTCAACCACGCAGCCTTTTATCTGGCCACGCCGATTCATCTGGGTCAAGACAGCTGCATCCATCGTTGCACACATCTTGGGATTCACCTTCTCAACAGCGCCTATAATCGCTACCTTGGGGCGTTCGATATCGAGCCTGTGGGCGATGTCCACCGCGTAGCCTATCATAGCAATCTTTTCCCCGAGGTCGGGTGCGATGAGCACGGCCACGTCTGTACCTATGATGAGTTTGTGATAGGAAGGCACCTCGAGGATGGTCACGTGGGACAGGGTCTTTCCAGGGGGCAGAAGTCCCTTTTCTTTATTGAGGATCGCACGCATGTAGACGGCGGAGTCCATGAGTCCCTTCATCAGGAAGTCGGCCTTGCCTTCGTTGACCAGCTCGACCGCCTTTGCCGCTGCCGCTTTTTTGTCCGGAATGTGCTCGATGTGAAATATGCCGGGATCTATCTTGTATTCGGCGGACACTTCCTTGATGTGCTTCTCGTCGCCTGTGAGTGTCGCATCTATCATCTTTTCGGTAACGCCGCGGGCAACCGCTTCTATTGTGTGGGGGTCTTCACCTGCGGCAACCGCAACCCTCATGGTGGGTAGTTCCTTGACCTTCTCTACCAACTTGGATAACTTCTTGATGAACATCTTTCCTCCTACATCATTCAAATTCGTAGCTTATTCTCACTAGTATTCTTTCGCGTCCTCTTCACCTGCTAATACGCGCAGAGCGCCCTGGACCAGTGATTCCATCTCGTTCTCTCCCGGGTATATCATCAGTGGTGCTATGAACTCCACCCGATCGCGCACCCAGTCAACAAAAAGTTTGTCGTAGGCCAGACCTCCGGTTAATACGATCGCGTCCACCTTGCCTCGAAGCACCGCGGCCCTTGCGCCTATCTCCTTGGACACGGTATAGGCGACCGCACCCAGAACCTCCCGAGCCTTCTCATCGCCGGAATTGATACGTTCCTCTACCTGTCTCATATCATTCGTCCCGAGAAAGGCAACCACACCGCCCTTGCCTGCCAGAAGCTTCTTGACATCGGGCTTGCCATACCCTTTATCCAGGACAAGGCTTACAAGGTCCCATGCGGGCAGGGAACCTGCACGCTCGGGCGCTATCGGGCCGTCGCCGTTCAGGGCGTTATTAACGTCCACCACACGGCCTTGCATATGCGCGCCTATGGATATACCCCCGCCCAGGTGGGCGACAATCAGGTTTATCTCCTCGTAGCGCTTGCCCAGTTCGAGCGCAGCCTTGCGTGCCGCGGCCTTCTGGTTAAGGGCGTGGAAGATGCTGCGGCGCTTGATCTCCGGCCTGCCAGTGTACCGGGCAAGTGGTTCCATCTCGTCTACCACCACCGGGTCTACGATGAACGAAGGGATTCCAAGCCTCTCGGCGATAGCCCAGGCTATCAACCCGCCCAGGTTCGAAGCGTGCTCGCCCTGAAGCCCGGCTTTCAAATCTTCGGTCATCCGGTCGTTTACACGGAATGTACCGCCCGGGATGGACCTAAGCAGGCCGCCCCTTCCCACCACCGCTGAAAGCGTCGAGGTTTCAATTCCCTTTTCTTCAAGTGTCTTTAGAATAACATCGCGGCGAAACTCATATTGATCCATTATCTTTGCATATTTTCCAATCTCTTCTGCCGGATGCGACAAGTTAACGGAAAACACCTCCTCCTGGTCGTCGTAAACCGCTATCTTGGTCGAAGTGGAACCAGGGTTAACGGCGAGAACTCGGAACTCTGGCACTTTACCTCCTATTGTTATAGTCCCTGAGGATACTTATTAGTCGGCAAATGTCAAGCAAATTGAGGGTTTTTGATTTTTTCTACACCACAATAAATGACGAACTGCCTTGGCTTACGTTTTAAGGTTTCAAGGCAGACGCCCGGTGTTGACCATGAACGAAGGTATACCGGAGCCCTCGAACCCGTACAGGGTCTTGAGCGTAAATACCGCAATCCACTTGCCCGAAGGGTCGACGTACGCGGAGTGGATGTCGTAGGCCATGCTGGCCATGTAGAACTTACCCGCCTTCTGAAGGGTTACCTTGTCTCCTGTTTTCTCGTTTTTTAAAACCAACTCGAACCTGCCCTCGCACGGGTAGGGCTCGTAGTTGATCTCCTGGACAAGGATTGCTGAGAACGTCTGACGATCCTGAGCAGTAAACTCGACCCTTTCGGTTTCGCCGGTATCCTCGATAACATTCATCTGGAGTTTGGCCCCTACGTTGCCCTCGATGCCGTAGGGCTTCACCTTCTTTAAGAACTCCTTCTGGACCTCGTCTATGTCTTCCGGGGTGACCGGCTTTGCCTCGGTGTAGGTGATTTTTGTGGTCGCCTCGCTAACGAACTCATCTGCCGCGACCTCGACCAGCCAAAACTCCCCGAACCCCTGGTATTCGGTATCCAAGGGATCGGCGCGGTTGCCCCTTTGCCCGAACGCGAAAAAGCGCGAGTCAGGAGACCAGCCGAAGATAACGAGCTGTGCGGTAGCGCCGTCGATCTCGACGACTTCGGGCTTTTCCGGCTTATCAGGTTTCTCAGGCTGAACCAGGGATTCCTCAGTCTCGGGTTCCGCCTCCTCCTGCTTTGCCCCGCAGGCAAGGATAAGACCTGTGACCAAGACGGTGATCAGGTTTTTCATTGTGTTTCCCTCCTCGTCAAAACCTCAAAATCGTGCTTAGTTATCTTCCTTGTCGCCTGGACAAACCATGCCCACGCTTTCTTTAAGCGACCTTCAAAAGCATCTAATTTGCTTCTCAAGATTGAATCAATTACTACAGGTTTATTAAGATAGAGTACTGGGTTATCCAAATGGAATACCCAAGGATACTTTTCAGGCATATGCACTTTTCCGTGATGTTCCTTTTTAGGTTTCGTTTTAACCCTTGCATGAGCAATCACACCTGTTCCGGTTGCATAGAAGCAAATCCAATCCCCTGGCTTAATATGTCTTCTACCTGGTGTCCTTTCCGAAAAAGCATAAATCTTCGATTCACCTACGAGTATCCGAATTGCATCCTCTGCTGTTCTCTCTTCAACTGTTTTTACCGGAGTAACCCAGTAACTAGCTTGCTCTTCATTCGGCTTTGTTTCTATTATTTGTTCTTCTTGAACCTTAGTTTCTTCCTCAAACCCAACTGCCTTTTCCTGCGCGACTAACCGACCCATGAGGTCAACCACCGGATCAATAGTCGGCCCGGAGGGCTTAATCACTGATAAGATATCGTCATGGCTTACGTCGTATTCGTTCATCATTTCAGCCAAGGAAAGAAGAGACTCAACCGACATAATCCTCAACTGGTGCAACCGTTTTTGTGCAACAATAGCATCTTCTAGCTGCTTGAGTTTTGAGTCTGGCCTTCCCACCACGTAGAGGCCTAGGGTATCGTCCCAGGACGGAATTTCTCCCTGTGAAATCAATTCATTGACATAGCCGGCAAGTACGGCTGTATCTATTGTGTATGCATCGGTTGTTTTGACTTCAACCACAATATTCAAACCACTCGGGGACCTCCAAAAGCCGTCGTAACCGAGCTCATTTCGCACACCTTTGTACCGACCGAACCTCACTGTAAACTCAAGGAAGTGACCTATATAGTTGACCAAATCTTGGAGGGCTCGGTTGTATTGATCACCCGACAAACGCAAGCATTCCTCAACGTAGTCTCGAACCTGACCGACCTCAGTCACATTGTCATAGAGATGTTTACGAAAACGTTCGCGTGGTGTTTCTTTGCCTGGTGTATCATCCAACTTTCCGACCAGATTCAAAATTGTTGATAGTGTCATATCCATCTAAACCTCCTCAAGCTAAGTATAGGAAAACTCTACTGAGTTTACAGAAGCTGTCAAGCTTAGTCAGTCCGCCCTCCGCGATATCGGGTTCCTCGAAATGAAAAAATGTAGGACAGGCACTCCTGCCTGTCCGGACAAACAAGAGTGTTTGTCCCTACAAACTATTTTATAACAAGGTACTCAGCCTCGGCATGAGGTTCAGGTATAGGCAAATTGTCTTCTTTGAGACCTTGCAGGTGGAACTCGATTGCCTCGTACATATTCCGTTCCAGTTCTTCTCTGTCCTTACCCGCAGCCACCCACCCTGGCAAATCGGGCGAATATGCCGAATAATTCCCGTTCGCCTTTTCGATAACGATTAAAATCACTGCATACTACCTCCAATCGTCCTTCTTAAGCTGAGCCTGCTTGAAGATACTGTTCAAGGTCCCAGGCGCTAAATCATGATTATCATGCCCAGCTACCGTAACTCTGCCTTTCTTTATCCGGTGTTTGTATTGTCTGTGGATGCCTTTCGTAGCCACTAATTACCAACCGTCAGATTCCAGGACTTTAATAACCTCACGAACCTTCACGGAAACTATACACGTAACTAATAATGTATCAATACTGGGAAGGCGGAGTAATTCGCGTTACCTGAGGAAAGCTTCTAGACGGTTCTCCGAATCTGAGGTTTCATCCGAAACCGCCCACATCAACCGTCATGCATACAACCAATCCTTAATAACAGAGCAGGCGAAGGACAAACAGGGTGGATCTTCGATTCGCAAGCTTCTGCCGTACAAACTCATTGGGTACCCCGAGTAGTACCCCAGTCATTGCGAGGAAGTGTAGGGACACGCTCTCAGCTTATCCAGGACATCCGGAGGATGTCCTTTATCACTCCGTTTCGCACCCTGAGAGGGTGCGCTCCATTGTCAGCCGCCAGCTTGTCATGCTTTTGGGATACTTTTGTCCGGCTTCTGTCCTCTTAACCTCAAAATTGTCCTACTTTTGTCCCTTTTTTGTCCTATTTTTGTTCCCCTTTTGTCCGGCTTTTGTCCTACTTTTTTTGGCCGATTTTCGGCCTGAGAGCGTCAGGTATCTATCGACCTCTCGCCCGGAAGTTCAGCATCTACGATCCTTGGAGGATGGCCGAAAAGATGGGCGTACATCTCGGGGTATGCGTCCTTGCCGCCTGCGAGCATCATCGTAAGCGGCATAACTGCGCGACATAGAGACACCATCTGGTTGGAGACATCCTGTATCTCGGCCTGCGCGTGCGCGTCTGAACGCAGCCTTGAGAAGAGATAAAGCTCCCTGGCATCGAGACTTACGAGCACCCTGCGCCGGTGCGCGTTCGTAAGTGCATAAGATGCTGGGACTTGTGAGCGCTTGGCTATCCGGTGATACAAGGTAAGGCTCTGCTCCATGATGCGCTTGTAGTCTGCGAGACGTCCTATGTCCTTTATTGGCTGTGGGATAGCGAAACCGAGGCTTGGGTCGTAAGGCTGTGGGGAAATTGAGGCCATGCGGTGGCGCTTGAGTTGGGCAAAGCACGAAGCCGAACAGATAAACTCGAAGGTAAGATGTAAGTGCTCTAATTCAGGCAACATAGCATCGTAGAGTTCGGCGCGCTCGAAGGCAATCTTTATGAGTTCCAGACGCTGATCATCATTCATACCTTCGACTGTCTTCATGCAAGCCTCGTAAGATGAGGCGCTTACGCGGTGAAGCAAAGCAGCGAGCGACCTGTTATCGGCCTCGTCGGTCGAGTGGATGAGTGTTACCTGTGCCTGAGAAGTATCCTCGAATACCAGCTTGGAGGCGTAGTCGGCTAAAGCGGTGTAAGTCTCGGCATCATAAGGGTTTGCCTCGCAGAAGAGAAGGATGGAAGGAGCTATTTTCTTTGCCTCTGAGTGAAGGTTTCTGCCCAGTTCCCGTACTTCTTCGAGTGGGTGGGATGCGAACCGACGAATCATCAACTCGAGCTCTCGTGCATTAACGGTCATCCCTAACTGCGACTGAGTAGCAAGGGATGCCACGTAACGTGCGTCCTCCTTGGCCCTGTTGGCAAGGTCGCGCTTATTCTGCGCGAGAAGCGGATCATTCTCAGCGTGGTAGGACTTAAGTTCCGAGAAAAGCGAGTGATAGAGCGAGTTCTGTGATTCGATTAACCCTCGAAATTCATCTCTCAAATTCATCTCGTAAATCTCTCGCGGAAGTACATAGTCGTCTTTCAACGTAATGTAGCGCTGGGACTTCTCGGTGTAGGATGCAAGTCTGAAGGACTGAAGTGTCTCGACTGCCAAGCGCGAGATGCCGATCAAGTCGAAGTTGAAGACCGCGTGTTCGGCGACCGAGTGGTGACCCATCTCGAAGATTATTGTTCGGTTGGACTTACGAGCCTTGTCGACTTCTTCTCGAGCTTTCTTGCGAAGCTCATCCACCCTTGCAGGATACCTGCTGATCCGGGCATAGGCCGCGGAAAGGGTTTCAGGCGTGATCGGTACATCCTTGTTCCCCTCCTGTAACTTCCGGATTATATTTATGTCCAGGTTGAAGCCTGCAAGGATTACTTCCATCAACTGATGATACCCAAGCTTACGACCAGGTCAAGGAGTATTGTTTCAACCAGCAAAGAGTTACTCGTGATATAAGTCAATCCATCAGTGGCAGGGCAACTTAATCACCTTGACAAAACCTTTTTTGTAGCTATAGTACTATCATTCCAAGGAAAAAGTGTGGCATTGTGAAGGCCAGAGCTATCTTGTACTACTGTATTAAGCTAGGACCTGGAGGAGTACAAAATGAACCGTATCCGTCTCACAAATGTAGTCCAGAGGGAATTTAAGGGGCATCTAACAGATGGGGACAAAATATATGGCTGAGGAGGATATAAAAAAACTTGAGAGAAGATACCAGGCACTTCTGACAGAACCCGACAAAGGTAAAACAGGCTTCCAAAAGGTCGACTTATTAATAGAAATGGCTCATGCGCATTACCCCTCGAATCCCGAGAAAACAGAAAACCTGGCAGACCAAGCCCTTGCCCTTGCTGAAAAACTTGCCTATGAGAATGGATGTGCTGAGAGCAATCGAATCCTGGGTATTGTTTATGCCCTGAAAGGAACCTACGATAAGGCGCTGGAACACTATCACCAGGCTGTGGAGATTTTTGAGGAAACGGGTAATAAAGAAGGTCTTGCAAATTCCTTCAGCAATATCGGGATTGTTTACAAAAATCGAGGTTCCTATGAACAAGCATTGTTTTACCAACAAAAGGCATTAGAGAACTTTAAAGAAATCGGAGACAGAAACGGTGTTGCGTATTCTTATAAAAACATCGGTCTTCTTTACGACAAACGAGGTTCCTACGAACAGGCGTTGGAGTACTACCTCCAGGCTTTAGATATCTTTCAACAAGAGGAGGATAAGAAAGGCATTGCTGTTTGTTGCGCGAGCATAGGTGTAGTATACAAGAAACAGACAGAATATGACGAGGCGTTGGAGTATTACCGTAAAGCTCTGGAGGTTTTTTCAGAAATTGGGAATAAGCAATTCGTGGCACATACCTATAATAATATCGGAATCGTATACAAAAACCAAAGCTCCTACAATCAGGCGTTGAAGTATTACAACAAGGCCTTGAAGATTTTCACTGAAATCGGGGATAAGCGAGGCATAGCCAATTCATACGGCAACCTTGGTGTGATCTATGAGAAGAAGGGCGATTACGAGAAATCATTGGAATATTACATGAATGCTTTACAGACATTTGAAGAGATGGGTGATAAACAAAACGTCGCCATTTCTTACGGTAATATCGGACATGTCCATACTCAGCTAGGTCACTTTGATGCCGCTCAGGATTATTTACTAAAAGGTCTGGAACAGACTCAGGAAATCGGAGCAAAGGAATGGGAGATGCACATCTATGGATACCTTTCTGAATTGTTTGAGGTCAAAGACGACTTTGAAAAGTCCCTAGCTTTTCACAAGAAATTCTCTCAACTTAAAGAAAAGATCTTTAGTGATGAAAGCGCTGGAAAAATTTCACAGATGAAGACTCGATTTGAAATGGAAAAAAAGGAGAAGGAGGCAGAAATCTACCGCCTGAGAAACGTAGAGCTGGAAGCAGAGATCGTCGAGCGCAGGAAGGTAGAGGAACAGATAAAGGCATCCCTTGAGGAAAAGGAGGTTCTTTTAAGGGAGGTTCATCACCGGGTCAAGAACAACCTGCAGGTCATCTCCTCACTGCTCAACCTGCAGTCGAGATACGGAAAAGACAAGAATATGCTCAGGATATTCGACCAGAGTCAGAACCGAATCGAATCAATGGCGCTCATACACGAGAAGTTATATGAATCCGAAGATCTTGCCAGGATTGATTTGAAAGAGTATTTGCAAAAATTGACGAGTTCGCTTTTCGCTTCGTATAAGATTCAATCCAACAAGGTTGCTTTACAAATCAATATCAGCGATGTTTTACTCGGTATCGAAAAGGCGATTCCTTTGGCCTTGATTATCAACGAACTTATCTCAAACTCACTGCAGCACGCCTTCCCTGAGGGTAAGAAGGGCAGGATCAGTATCGATCTTAAAGAAGATAAAGAAAACTACCTGCTCACCCTTGTCGATAACGGTATCGGTCTGCCGCAGGATTTTGATATTGATAACTCGAAGTCGTTGGGCTTAAGATTGGTCAAAATGTTAGTTGATCAGTTACAAGGTGACTTAAACTTTACCGGGAAGAAAGGAACAGAGTTCAATATCAAATTCCCAAAACTTAAGCCCAAGATTGAAGATAGAGACTAAAGGTCGAGACCCTTCCGGTTCAAATCATATCCCAGGTTTAATACTCGAAAGAAAAAAACTGCAACGCTGCCTTAACACTTATTTATTAGGTTTCCTTCGGATTGGTTTTGCGCTAGTGGACGAGAATCAGCTTGCACGAGATCGATCCTGCCTCATGCTCCAGCAGGACAAAGTACAAGCCTTTTGGAAGTTCCTTTACTTCAAGGGAACCCGATCCGTTGAGAGGCATGGCTCGAATTCGACGTCCAACTGCATCAAATATCGTAAGTTGGGCTATTTTACTGCAAGGTAAACTGTAGTGAATCGTATTGTCTACTATACGCAACCGGTAAGAAGTGACAGGAACGACCTCCCGAGCATCTGTGCCGTTGGTATAGTTGAAACGAATCTCGTGGAGGAGGGGCGAGTACTGGTCGTTGGTTGAGGAAAGAATAACCTTGTACTGCAAGTAGCGGGTGTTCTGATCGACGTAAGTCCCGAGCGAACCCGGGGTCTCAATGGTGTCGCACGCATTCCAGTCAGGAAAATCTCCTGCGTCGTTCGAGGTTCGTAGGAGGAACTGCACCTTACCGCCGTTATTGAGTTGTGCATTCCAGTCGATACTCTCCCACGTACCAGGTGTTCCTGCGTCGTATACGCAGGAGGTGAGTTCAGCTGTGGGTACAAAATGATCGAACATCTCCCACCAGTAGGTGGAGGATGGAGGCCCATCGCCTCCGGGGATGCTTAAAACGTCAACAAAGCCGTTTCCTGAGATGTCAGCGGCCCACACTGCCCAGCAATTATAGTAACCGCCTCCGGGAAATATGCGCTGGGTGAAGTTCTGGGCGCCGTCGTTCTCCCACCAGGACATGTGTTTACCGTTTTTGGAGGCTGTAACCACGTCGATATCTCCGTCGTAGTCCATATCGAGGGTCGCAACACCGTAGCCCTTCTTGGTATCCCATGAGATGTCACGCCTTACAAAGTATCCTTTGCCGTCGTTTTCCCACCAAGCCAGGTTATGGTCCTTGCTAGCGGTAGCGACGATATCCAGGTCCCCATCCTTATCCAGATCGCTGACCCAGGTGAAGGAAGAGTGGAAATCCTTCTCGTACTGAGTAGCCAGATTGTGGCTTGTGAATTCGGATGGTCCCTTCTCATCCCCCCACCAATCAAGGTTAGCGTCTTCCTCTCCCGAGATTACGAAATCGGTAAAGCCGTCCGCGTCGAAGTCAGCGGTCGGGATGTATGTCGTAGGACCTGAGTAGGAGGAGGCAATCTCATGACGGGTGAAGTCACATGTCCCGTCGTTTTCGAACCAGTAAAGGGCAGGTTGGGTATCCCTGCCCGCTGTCACGATGTCGGCATCACCGTCATTGTCGAAATCAGCCACACCCAAAGCGTCACCTTTCAGGTGCTCTCCCACCACGGTCTGCATGAAGGTTCCGTCGTGATTATTCCTGTACCAGTAAACCAGTTCTTCGTCTATATAGATAATGTCGGTGTAACCGTCGTGATCCAGATCGGCGGCAAGGAACTCAGGCTCAGGAGCTGTAAGGACGGTATTGGGGATTCCGGAAAAGGTTCCCTCACCGTCGGTATTCTCAAACCACACCACTCGTTCGTTCCACTCCCCTGCACTGACCACGTCGTAATCGCCGTCGTAGTCCATGTCACAGGTCTGGATGCTGTAGCCTGTTTCATCGGAGACGAAGTGGTCAACCGGATCGGAATTTATCACTGCCTCAAGGGAGAGTCTTCCATACTGGTAGAGGTAGTTGGTTGCGGTTGTACTTTCGAAAGAGGTTCCCCAGTCATCAACCGGTCCTGCTCCCCCAGGTCCACCGTGCCAGTCGGTCTGAATAATAACCTTCCCTAAAGCAACACCGCTCACTAAAAGCAGTAACGCTGCAACGATAACTGCGGACCGTTTGATATAACCTCCTTAGGCTAGTGTAGTCAAAACAGCAACTCGTCCCAAATATCAGGTGGTTTCCAACCCTCACTGCCACACATCCCTACACTAAGATATTAGGCTGAAGAGAAGGTTTGTCAAGTCCTGAGAGGTAAGTTCATATATTTCCTTTGTGCCGCCTACCACCTTATATAGTACTGTTCATTCAAATTCGCTAACCTGATATTAGGGAAAGCTACGGATATGCCTGCTTCACAAGCCTCAGGGCTAAAACCTTATACTATACAATGAAAGTGTCCGATGAGAACGAACCAATCCTAGGGCTTGACAATCGCCTCCAGAAGGCTATAGTTATAATATCTCCGGGAAAAGTGCGGGGATGTCTGAATAAAAAGACATCTTCGAGTCTAAGAGGGCGAGAGAAGACTCTTATTGGAGGCGGTATGAAATATATACAATCCCGTGGAAAACTGACAATTAACATGAGACTATAGCTAACTCGTTTGGTTTTCGGAGGACATGATAATGACCAATGAGAGGATCAAGGAGCTTGAGGTGAAGCTGACCGAGCTTGACGATAAAGGGAAACAGGGTCTAAAGAAAGTAGATGTGTTGAATGAATTGGCATTTGCCCTTTACAGCACCGATCTCGATAGGACCAGAGATTATGCAACAAAAGCAATTGAGCTTGCCGAACGACTTGAATATAAGAAGGGTGAAGCAAGAGGATATCGAACCATAGGAGTCTACTTCTGGTTAAAAGGAGCTTTCCACGAAGCCCTTGAGAAGACCTTGAAGTCGCTCAAGATAAGTGAGGAGGCTGGGGACGAAGATGGATGCGCATCGAGTTTGAATAATATGGGTTTGATAAACATGAATCTCGGCAAACCGGATCTGGCGTTGGAAGATCATCGTAAAGCATCCGAGATCTTTGAACGACTCGGGAATACAGAATCTCAGGCAAAAACCTTAACCAATATAGGAATCATTTATGATGCCCAGGAAGCCTACGAAGAAGCATTAAAATACTTCCTTAGGGGGTTGAAACTACATGAAGAAATAGACAATAAAACCGTACTTGCAGGTTCACACTCTTATATAGGTTCAAGTTATAGAGGGAAAGGTGACTACAATAAGGCATTAGAACATTACCTCATGGCAGTCGACATATCGGAGAGTACAGGCAAAAAACTTGACGCAGCGATTGCCTACAAAGGCATCGGAAGCCTGTATACGAAATTGCAACAATACGATCAAGCGGTCGATTACTTGGAAAAAGCCTTGGATCTCGCCCGCCAGATGAAGTCCAAACATCAGGAGATCTCTGTTTATCGATACCTGCTTGAGATGTACGAAGCCCGCCAAGATTATAAAACCGCCCTCGAATGCTTAAAGAAAGTTCACAGTCTTGAGTCGCAGATATTCAGCGAAGAAAGCGACGCAAAGATTGCCCGGCTGCAGGTGATGTATGAAACAGAGAAAAAAGAGAAGGAAGCGGAGATTTATAGACTCAAAAACGTAGAACTCGAGGAAATGGTAGCCCGAAGGACGGCAGAACTTGAAGAGCTTATATATGTTACCAGCCACGATCTCAGGACACCGTTGCGCGCTATCTCCGGTTTTTCTCAGTTTCTTTACGAGGATTACTTTGACCGCTTTGATAAGGAGGGGAAGAATTACTATGATCTTCTTTTGAAAGCGGTCACTCGAATGGAAAGATTATTGGATGATTTACTCAGTGTTAACGCTCTCTCGCGTAAAAAGGTGAAGTTCTCTACCGTACCATCCTCCAAACTCATCAAAAGAGCTCTAGAGATTCTCAATCCACCAAAAGACTCAGAAGTAAAATTCGATCCCGAAGAGTTGCCTTTACTGCATTGCGACCAATCCAAGATTACGGATGTATTTTACCATCTCATTTCAAACGGTCTTAAGTTTAATAAAAGAACCCATAAACGGATAAAGATAACAGCCCGAGATTCAGGCAAATCTCATGAATTTGCAGTTGAAGATAACGGAATCGGAATCGAGGAACGTCACTACGAACGTATCTTCCAGACATTTCAACGACTTCATCAGCTCGGGGATTATGAAGGCACCGGCGTAGGACTATCCATGGTTAAAAGGGTAATAGTGGAGCACGGCGGTAAAATTTGGGTAGAATCACGAATTGGTAAAGGTTCAGTGTTTCGTTTCACCCTACCTAAGAAATCTCATCAAAGGAGGTGATTATGCGCAATAGTAAAATCGAAGAACTCGAGAGGAGAATAGAAAATCTCGGAGAAAAGGAGAAAGAAGCAAGAAAGAAGTTTGACCTATTGAACTCCCTATCGCAGGAATACCAAATACGAGATTGGGAAAAAGCCCTTGAATACGCAAACCAGGCTCTTACAATAGCCAGGAAGTTGAACTACGAAAAAGGGATAGCCAACAGCGAATTGAATATAAGCAAATGCAGAATAAGGAACAAGGAATACGATGCTGCCCTTGAATTGACAGAGAAGGCCCTGCAATATTATGAAAGAACAAAGGATAAAAAAGGAACCTCGAATTGCTATTACAACCTGGGTGTTATTTATGAAAATAAGTCTGAATACGAGAAAGGCCTGGAGTATTATTTTAAAGCATTGAAATTGAACGAAATCATCAACAACAAGGAAGGAATAGCGTCTACAGCAAGCCAAATCGGACGGATATATGATTTTACAGGCGATAATGATGAGGCTTTGAAATACCTTTTCAAGGCCTTGGAAATTAGTGAAGAACTCGGGGACAAACGTGGAGTCGCATTGTTGTATAGTAATATCGGTGGCATTTACGATCATCTTGGTGAATACGAGTCGGCCCTTGAAAGTCTAAGTAAATCCTTGGAAATGTCAGAAGAGCTTGACAGCAAGATGGGGATCGCAAACGCCTATATTGCGATGGGTAACGTTTACAGGGGACAAGGCAACAGCGACATGGCAATGGAGAGTTATTTAAGGAGTGTAAAGATATACCAGGATATCGGAAATAAGTTTGGAACAGCCAGTTCCCTAAACAATATCGGACTCGTTTACAGCAACCGAGGGAATTACGATAAGGCGCTTGAGTATTGTCTGGAATCCCTAAAGCTCAGGGAAGAAATCGGCGACAAACATGAAATCGCAGCATCTTATAATAATATCGGGAATCTTTACAGAAAAGATGATGATTTGCAAAAATCCTTGGAATATCATGTTAATGCCCTAAAAATAAGGCAAGAGATCGGTGATGAATCCGGGATAGGAGCCTCGTACGGCAACATCGGCTTAATATACGACGCCCAGGGGGAATACGAGAAGGCTTTAAAGAATCTGCTTTTGGCTTTGGAAATATTTGAAAAGGGAAAGAACAAACCTTTTGCGACATACTGTTACGTGAGTATCGGATCGGTCTATATTAATTTAAAGCGCTACGATCAGGCAAATAACAATCTCGAGAAAGGCCTGGAACTGGCACAGCTGATTGGAGCCAAACAGCAGGAGATGGAATGTTACGAAAAAATGCACCTATTGCATGAGGCTCAGGGTAATTTCAAAAAGGCTTTTACTTACTATAGAAAAGCGTCTGAACTTAAAGAAAAGATATTCAGCGAAGAGAGTGAACTAAAGATCAATCAGCTTCGATTGAAATACGAAACTGAGCAAAAAGCCAAGGAAACCGAGATTTTCCGACTTAAGAACGAGGAATTGGAGAAGAAGGTTGCAGAGCGTTCAGAAGAGTTGAAAAAGAAGTTGGTCGAGCGCAAGCGCATCGAGGAAGAGTTAAAGGAGAAGCTGGCTCTTATCGAACAGCAGCGCGCTGCAATACTCGAGCTATCCACGCCGACTATAAAGGTCTGGGACGGAGTTCTGGTCGTACCCCTTATCGGTATCCTTGACTCGAAGCGAGCACAGCAGCTGACTGAGGGGCTTTTAACATCGATCAATTCGACCAAGTCAAGAATAGCTATTTTAGATATCACCGGAGTGCCTACGGTTGACTCAGCAGTGGCCAATCACTTACTTAAGACCGTGGAATCGGTCAAGCTTCTGGGTGCTGCGTGTGTTATTACGGGCATCAAGCCTGACGTTGCCCAGACAGTAATCCATCTGGGTATAGATGTTACTCAGCTTGAGACACGAGCTTCGCTTGCAGACGGGCTGAAGTGGGCGTTTCGAAGGATCGGATTGGAAAAAGGAGTAACTCGTGGTTAAAAAGGAGGCAAAGACAAAAGATAGGATAGCTGAACTCGAGACAAAACTGGCCAGGCTGGGAGAGAAAGGAAAAGAGGGTAAGGAAAAGGTTGACGTACTCAATCAACTGTCATACGAATATCACACACGAGATTCAGAGAAAGCCCTGGAATATGCAACCCAGGCGCTTGAGCTTTCCCAGATCCTGAAATATCCAGAAGGGAAAGCTCAAAGTGAGTTGAATTTCGGCAGATGCAATATCGAGAAAAAGAAATACGAAGAGGCCATCGAATCAACTCAAAATGCCTTGAAATATTTCGAGCGCATCGACGACAAAAAACAAATGGCAAATTGTTGTTACTATTTGGGGGTCATTTTCGAGGGAACCTCCGATTACGAAAGAGGCTTGGGGTATTACCAGAAAGCACTCAAGTTACGGAAAGAAACTAAGGACAAGGAAGGGATAGCCTCTGTATACAATCAGATCGGACGAATCTATAGTACTCTGGGTGATTACGATAAAGCGTTAGAAAACCTTCACAAGTATTTGAAGATATCTGAACAGATTGACAGTAAAAAAGGGATTGCCAATGCCTACATTTATATGGGCAATGTTTACAGAGGGCAGGGAGAATACGACAAAGCCCTTGAAAGCTATTTCAAATCCGTCGAATCATACGAAGAGATTGACTATAAATATGGGATAGCAAGTTGTTTGAACAATATCGGAATCGTCAATAGTATTCTAGGCAAATTCGAAAAAGCACTCCAGTATTGTCTAAAGTCGCTAAAACTAAGAGAAGAAGTAGGCGACAGGCACGAAATCGCAGCTTCGTATAACAATATCGGGAATCTTTACAGAAAAGAAGGCGATTTTGAGAAGGCATTAGAGTATCATACAAATGCGTTAGGGATAAGAAAAGAAATTGGAGACGAAACCGGCATTGGGACATCCTACGGGAATATAGGACTGATTTGTGAAGATCAGGGCAATTATGAAAAAGCCCTGGGGAATCTGCTTTTAGCTCTGGAATTTTTCAAAAAGCATAAAAACAAACCGTTTCTTACATACTGCTACACAAGTATCGGCTCTGTTTATATAAAACTAAAGCGTTTAGATGAGGCCGAGAAGAACCTTAAAAAAAGCATTGAAATTGCGCTCGAGATAGGAGCCAAGCAACAGCAAATGGACGCTTATCACAAGTTATACGAATTGAATGAGATTCAGAAGAATTATGAAGGTGCCTATGAATACTACAAAAAAACGTCTGAGATTAAGGAAAAGATATTCAGCGAAGAAAGTGAATCAAAGATAACCCAGCTCCGGTTAAGGTTCGAGACAGAACAGAAGGCCAAGGAAGCCGAGATATACAGATTGAAGAATGAAGAACTTGAGAAGATGGTTGCAGAACGGACGGAGGAATTGGAGAAAGAACTAGCAGACCGCAAGCGCATCGAGGAGGAGTTAAAGGAGAAGCTGGCTCTTATCGAACAGCAGCGCGCTGCAATACTCGAG
>JAFGSK010000028.1 GCA_016934635.1 Caldifarciminota bacterium | reverse complement strand
TCATTTGAATACAATTTGTAATAGTAAACCGGCCGGGGTTAGGCCAACCTATATAGGCAATTCTATAATTCACCTGTTTCAATCCTTTTTAAACCGGCCGAGGTTCGAAAACCCCGGCCGGCGTTCTGCTCGCTGTTAGGGTTGAATAAATCTTCACAACTGTCCCCTTCGGCGCCACCTGTTCCTGCCTTGCCCTTTCCAGTACCTGCAGCCAGAATGTCTTGCCCCAATCATATAACTTCCGCCTTCGACCCTGACGGACTTGCCGTTAATCAATGCATCGGTAAGTTTTGAGCGTGCTGACTGAAGCACCCTGCCAAATGTGGGTCGCGAAACACCCATAATTTCTGCCGCTTGTTCATGATACATCCCTCCCAGATCTACAAGCCGAAGTGCTTCAACTTCCTCCTGGCTTAAAACAACTTGTTCCATTTCACTCATTGGAATACCCTTCGGCCCAAAATATCCTATACCGAACTCCCCCTGGATAAACCTGTACTTACGGGGCCGCGGCATTGATGGAGCCTATTTTGAACATATGTTCATTATAGTGAAATTCCTGATCATGTCAAGGAGAAACACCGGAAGAAATTCTTTGCAGTATTAATCAAGACTTGCACATATATTCCACTGGGGAATGCATAAGCCTTCAATTTATTGGGACTATTTCTATCTTGCTTGCGTAAAAACATAAGAATCTTCAACACCCAATAAATCGTGATCCTGATATCAGGCTATTGAACTCGATCTCAAAATCTAGGTCTTGAAGGATGCTATACTGCGTGGATTCTCCAGTTTAACAAAAAAAATACGAGTACTTAAATCGTTATAGTTCGGGGAGTTCTTAAAAAAAGCCCGCAGGTGCACCTGCGGGCAAGGATCAATTCCGGGGTTTGGGAACGTAAAACGGGCACTGATCCCAAGGCATATGCTTTGAAGCTAAAGGACATTCCTCAGGATGGCAGCTGGTTTCAATACCGGCCTTAAATAACTCACCGCATACACCTTCAAGATTTTTTTTCTTTAGATTGCATTTCCAGATAGGTATGAGTCCCTGATCTCTATCGTGATCCCGGACGAAAAATCGTCTATCCACATGTAAATATACATGTTGACATCGTGAACCAATCTTTATGCTCATGCTTTTTCCTCCTTAAATGCTCTATTTAACTAAACCTATTAAAGCCACTCTTTTACTAGGGTGTCTACCAAATTTTCCCGTTTACTTGAGGGCATCTCCCACGTCGCTCTGTATTTATTATAGGAAGGAAAGATTACGTGTCAAGCAATATAGGTGTAACTTATTTAATCAGGTGTTAAGTTTAGAGTTTAAGTTAACATATCTGTATTTTGAACGTCAAATCAAGAAAGGCTGAGCTTGACTCTGGTATGCTTTCGCTTACAATTAGCTTCAAGCCAGGAGGAAAATTGCGAAAAGTAGCGATTGTCTTTCTAACTTTCGTTATTGCGAGTCTTGCAGTCCAGATTGAATTACACGATGGTCAGGTTATTGAAACCCGAATTGTTAAATACGAAAAAACACAAGTTCTTACAGACATAAACTCCATACCTCGAGATGAGATCAAGTCAATGGTTTTTGCCCAGATTTTACCTGAGAGTACCGGTGTTCGTAAAGCAGATCAAGACATCCAGAGGCTTCTTGATATGGCTCAAGAGGAAAAAAGGAAATACCCGGAGGCTAAAGGAATTGACCTTTTATTTAATCTTGAAGTAACCCTTAATGACGACGGTACGCGAAGTTACTCCTATCGTTTAGTCTATCTCATACTTTCTGAGGCAAGAAAAGAAGTGGCGACCTTCAAGGCCAGTTTTCTGGAAGGAGAAAATGAGGTAAATATTATTTTCGGTAGGGTGATAAAGCCTTCGGGCAGAGTAATTGAACTTGATCCTTCAACTATCCGGATCGAAAAACCTCCGCGTGAGGACATCGTATTCTTCTCCAAGGATAAATGGGTAACCTTTACCTTACCTGAGGTCGAGGTAGGCGACATAATCGAATACTCCGCAGAGAATATCTATTACAATCCCTGGAACAAGGAGGTCTTCCATTCCAATTTCTACTTTCAGGACGAGGATCCTGCCTCTTATCTTAAATACGTAGTCAAGGTTCCTTCTGAAGAGTGCATCAAGCATAAAGACTACAATATGCCTGAAGGTTCAGACTACGGGCCAATCGTTGAGGATATCGACGGAGATAAAGTATTCACCTGGATCGCAGAAGATGTAAAATCCTACGTACTCGAACCTCACTCTCCCCCTACCGGAGATTTCCTACCCAAAGTCGAAGTTACAAATCAACCTGATTGGGATGAGATATTCAACTGGTATGCAGGTTTTCAGAAGGAACGCATGAAGGTTACTCCACAGATTCAAGCCCTTGCCGACAGTCTCAGCGAGGGCGCCCTAACCGATCAAGAGAGATTGGCTTGTATCTACCATTGGATCCAGCAGAATATCCGCTACATATCAATTAAAGGTGCGGTAGGATCAGGTGTTTCAGGACATCCTGCTCAGATTACACTCGAGCGAGGTTTCGGCGATTGTACCGATAAATCAATCCTATTTTCTACCCTCTTGAAAGCAATTAACATAGATGCTTTTCCTGTGTACGTGGGTACCAATAACCTAGCCCCTTTGCTCGATCCTGAAATCCCCAGCTTCTACGGCAACCACTGCATAACCGAGGTATTCCTTCCAGATACCAGCTTCTATCTTGACGCAACTGGGGCTGAAAGTGGTGGTTACTCACGATACCCTTCCTTTGCAGAGACCAATCATGGTGTATACGCGGTAAACGCTCAAAAACGCAAGGTTGAGCTTGTTCCGATTCCTTCACCGGGTCAAGAACTACGTCACTACCACCTGGATATGGAGATAGATGAAGAAGGAGTTTTAACCGTAAATTACCAAAGTTTCTACAACGGTAATTACGAAACGGTCTTACGCTATTACTGGAATTACTTTACAAGAGAGGAGGACAGACGTTTGACTTTTGAAAAGATGATTAAACATGACTTACCCGATGCCGAACTCACCGATTACGACCTAGTGAACGTTGGAGATCTAGACAAACAACTGAGTTTGAAGATGTCCTATCGGGTTCCAGATTTCGTCAAGTTTGTAGGACCGTTGGCTATCATCAATCTACCGGATGTTCAAAGTCGTTTTACCTTTAACGAAGTAGCGCTTGCGGAACGTAAATTCCCACTTGTCTATCCTTCAAGTGAAGGAATCCAACACCACATAAATCTCAAGCTGCCTGAGGACTGGAAGGTTGACTGGCTGCCTGGGGAGATGGATCTTTTTTCTGATGAGTTAAAATACAAAGCAAGTTACACAATTGAGCAAGATAACCTTATCCGATTCGAGGACGACTACGCTCGCTATACTCGTCTTATAGAATCCTGGCGGTACGAGGATTACCGCAAGCTCCTGAACACTATCACTAACTATCATCAGAAGCCCATCCTTGTTCTGGTAGGTGAGAAATAAGGAGTATCATGTCTTCCAGTGGTCGGATAAGACGGTTCCTCTTATGCTTATTAGTTATCTTCGGTTTGAGTCCGGGGGCTAAGCTCGAACTCCATGACCTAACTGAAATGGAAACCAGGATACTGAAATTCAACGGTTCATATCTTTTTACCGACCAGGACTCCTTTCCGCGTTCAGAGGTAAAAGGAATCATATTCGGGCAGGGAACAGATAATCGAGGTGAACAAAAAAACACAAATCAGGATGTTCAGAAACTCATAGATGCGGCTAAGAAGGCATGGATCGAATTTCCGGACGCCAAAGGTATCATTCTTACCGACGACGGCCACAACATCCTCCACCAGGACGGTACCAGAACCTATACTTATCACTACGCCTATTTGATTTGTTCCGAGGATCGAAAGGATGAAGCAACCTTTCGTTACCCCCTGGAGGAATCTGAATACAAGGTAAAAATAGGCTTCGCCAGGTTAATAAAACCCAATGGCAGTGTAACCGAGCTAGATCCCTCCCAGGTGAAGATCGAAACCCCATCCAGAGAAGACTTAACTTCATATGGACGGGAAAAAGAGTTGACCTTTACACTTCCAGGGGTTGAAATAGGTGATATTGTGGAATACTCCTACGAGGATTATAACTTCAATCCCTGGAGCAAGGAGCTTTTCCAGATAACTTATCACTTTCAAGCGGAAGATCCTGTGGTCTATTCGCGCTTAGTTGTAGATGTTCCTCTAGATGAATACACAGCCTGGAAGGCCTATAATATGCCCAAGGAGACCTTACATCCGAAGATTGAAACGAAAGACGGACGCAAGATCTATACTTGGGAAGCGGAAAACATCCCAGCTTATATCCAAGAACCGTACTCCCCACCTCATGGTGACTTCATTCCCAAGGTTCGATTTACCAATCAGGAATCCTGGGACTGGCTCTTCGACTGGTATGCGAGTTTCCAACAGGAGAGAATGAAGGTTACGCCCCGTATACAGACCCTGGTTGACAGCTTGACCGGCTCCGCTTCAAATGAAGAAGAGAAGATCGCGGCAATTTATCACTGGGTGCAGCAGAACATTCGATACATCTCAATCAAAGCGGCTGCCGGTTCATCGATCTCCGGTCATCCTGCAGCCTTTACCCTGGAACGCGGCTTCGGGGACTGTACTGATAAGGCAAACCTGTTTTCGGCCATGCTTCGCGCCGCAGGCATCGACTCGGACCCTGTATACCTGGGAACCAACGACGATTATCCCATGCTCGATCCGACCCTACCCTTAGATTACGGTAACCACTGCATCAACGAGGTTTTCCTTGCCGATACCAACTTCTATCTGGATGCCACAGGTTCGGCAAACGGCGGTTATTC
The DNA here is from genome assembly GCA_016934635.1 of Caldifarciminota bacterium. Lineage (GTDB taxonomy): Bacteria > Hydrothermota > Tepidihabitantia > B3-TA06 > B3-TA06 > WJJO01. The sequence continues at coordinate 33,873 of JAFGSK010000028.1, read as the reverse complement.
CCGGTACCCTTCATTTGCAAGTATGGATCACGGGGTCTATGCGGTCAACGCCGGAAAACGCAAGGTCGAGATGATCCCGGTTCCTGAACCAGATAAGCAAACCCGGCACTACTACCTGGATTTGAATTTAGATCAGGATGGAACATTGACGGTCAACTATCACAGTCTCTACCAAGGGGATTACGAAACCGACCTAAGATATTTCTGGAACTATTACTCGAAAGCCCAGGATCGTAAGGTTCTTTTCGAGCAGATGGTAAAGGATGAATCACCCAATGCAGAACTACTGAATTACGAGGTGGAAAATGCCTCAGATATAAGTAAGCGACTTGGTCTTAAGATAACCTACAGGATCACAGATTACGTGAAATTTACAGGGCCTTTGGCGATCTTCTATCTACCCGAGGTTTCTGCACGCTATATATTCGATGAGGTAGGTCTTACCGAACGCAAGCTCCCTCTAAGTTATTACACGAGTGAAGGTATACAGCACCATGTAACCCTTAAGCTTCCTGAAAGCTGGAAGATAGACTACATGCCTGAGGAACTATCCCTGGAAGCAGACGAGGTTTCATATTACGCCATGTATACATTCAATTCAGATGTTATTCGGTTTGAGGATCAATTCAAGCGCTACGCACGAATCATTGAACCTTCACGCTACACAGATTACCGCACCTTACTCAACACCATTTCAGGCTATCATACCAAGCCGATACTCGTGCTTGTGGATCAAGAGAAGTAAGTTATGAAAACCATTCATCATGGAGGATGGATGAAACGCTTAATGCCAGTATTTACCGTATTCGCAACCGTAGCCTTGGGAGCCAGGATCGAGCTCCATGACGGACGCAGTATTGATACGGAAAAACCAAGGTTTTACGATTCATATCTGGTTACGGATCAGGAAACTATCCCCCGCAGCCAGATAAGAAATATCGTCTTCACCCTTGAAGGAGGTCAGGCAACCGGCGCTGCGAGCGCCGATGATGACGTACAGAAACTTCTTGACCTGGCGCGGAACTCCTGCCCTCGGTTTCCGGACAGTAAAGGAATCCTGTTGATAGACGACGGACGTAACACCTTGCACGAAGACAGAACCCGCAACTACTCTTATCGGATGGCCTACCTGGTGCTTTCAGAGGCGCGCAAGGACATCGGCACGTTCCGTCATTACTACCAGGAAGGGGACAACGAAGTCAAGATTCATTTTGCCCGAGTAATCAAACCTTCAGGCAGGGTGATTGAACTTGATCCTGCATCTGTAAAAATCGAGGTGCCTCCACGTGAAGACATCGTGTTCTTCGGTAAAGGGAAATGGATAACCTTTACCTTGCCCGAGATAGAGATCGGCGACATCATAGAGTACTCCTACGAGAATATCCGCTTCAATCCATGGAACAAGGATTTCTTCACCGCCGGGTACTTTTTTCAGGGAGAAGACCCCTACATTTACTCCCGCCTGGTGGTGGAAGTTCCAAAGGACGAATATATAAAGTGGAAACTTTACGACACTCCGGAAGGGATGGTAAACTTCACCGAGCAAGAGGAAGGTTCGAGTAAGATATATACATGGATGGCTGAAAATGTCCCCCCTTACATCCCTGAACCTAACTCGCCTCCTGCAGGTGATTACCTGCCCCGCGTCGACATTACAAACCTCCAATCCTGGGATGCGTTATTCGACTGGTATGCAGGTTTCGAGGAAGAACGTATCAAGGTTACACCCCAGATACAGGCCCTGGTTGACAGTCTTATTACGGATGCCCAAACTGAGGATGAAAAGGTTGCGCCGATTTACCATTGGCTTCAGCAAAACATCCGCTATATCTCCATCAAGGGAGGAGCTGCTTCAGGTGTATCCGGTCATCCTGCAGGATTTACCCTGGAGCGGGGCTTCGGGGACTGCGCCGATAAATCGATACTCTTCTCGACCATGCTCGAAGCGGCAGGAATAGACTCCGATCCGGTTTCACTTGGAACGAACGACGAATACGAGATGCTCGATCCCGAGATGCCCGGTCCTTACGGAAACCACGCAATAAACAAGGTATTCCTGTCTGACACCAGCTTCTATCTGGACGCCACCGGCGGAGACTTCGGCGGATTCTCCCGTTATCCTGCCTTCGATGCAATGGACCAAGGTGTCTACTCCCTCGACTCCCGCAAGCGTGAAATCGAGATTATCCCGGTTCGAAGCCCTGAAAATGAACTCAGGCAGTACAATCTCGATCTGGAAATCGACGAAGAAGGCACTTTAATCGCTCGCTATCAGAGTTTTTACGAAGGAGACTACGAAACCTATCTGCGTTACTACTGGAATTACTTTTCCCGCGAGGAGGACCGCAGACTGGCTTTTGAGCAGATGGTCAAGAGAACCTCACCGGACGCCGAGTTAACAAGCTACGAACTCGTTAATACAGACGACATAGCAAAGCAGATGGGTATACGAATGACCTACCGGATCCCTGGATGGGTCAAGTTTGCAGGACCCGTAGCGATCATAAGACTTCCTGAGGTAGGCGAACGACTGACCTTTGACGAGGTGAGCCTTGAGAAACGCAACTACCCCTTGGCCTATCCTGCCAGTGAAGGCATCCAACACAATATCACGCTTAAGCTACCTGAAAATTGGAAGATCGACTACCTTCCTGAAGAAGTAGAGCTAGCCAGACCTGAGGTATCCTATCGCGTTACCTACGCTGAAGAGGAAGCCAACCTGATAAGGTTCGAGGATTTCTACGCCCGGGCGGAAAGGCTTATTCAGCCTGAAAGCTATCCTGCCTACAAGAAACTGCTCAACTCCATCACGAGTTATCACGAAAAACCAATTCTGGTCCTTGTAGAGGAACGATAAAATGCCCTTTCCTAAGGGTATTCGATGTATAACACTTCTTTCTGTAATTCTCTCATCAGCCTCAGGCGCAATGATTGAACTCCACGATACAACGAGTATCGAAACAGACGTCCTCTTATTTGAGCGCGCAACGGTTTTCTCCGAGGGGGATACGATAGACCGCAGTGATGTAAGAGTATTAACATTAAGTACCCGAGCGAGTAAACTGGATATGGATATTGATGCAGACCAGGACATACGAGAACTTCTGGATAAAGCTGCCCAGGCTCAAGAACGCTTTCCTGACGCCAAGGGCGTCTTGCTTATAGACGATGGACTCAATACATTAAATGAGGACGGAACCCGAAGCTACGCATATCATTTTGCCTACCTTGTTCTTTCCGAATCACGCAGAAGTCAGGGGACTTATTCCGGTTATTTTAAGGAAGGCGAAAACGAAATAAAAATCCTTTTTGCCCGCTTAATTAAACCTGACGGACGAAGCATCGAGCTTGGACCCGATGACATTATAATCCAGACTTCACCGACGAAAGGTTCCTTGTTCTTCGGCAGAGGAAAGATTGTGACCTTCAGTATGCCCGAGGTCGAAATAGGCGACATCGTGGAGTATTCGTACGAGAACGTACGTTTCAATCCCTGGGACAAGGGGGTATTCGAGATCAGTTATTTTTTCCAGGGATGTGATCCTTTCATCTACTCCCGGCTCGTGGTAGACGTTCCCGAAGCCGAGTCTCTTTTATGGAAGGCTTACAGGATGCCTGTGGGTACTGAAGAACCTGAAATTACGCATCGAAACGGCCGCAAGGTCTACACCTGGGTTGCCGAAAACGTTGCACCCTACGTACCTGAACCTTATTCACCTCCTTCCGGCGACTTCACGGTAAAGGTGCAGGTTTCTAACCAGTTAAACTGGGACAGGATATTCGACTGGTATGCAGGATTCCAGAAAGAAAGGATGAAGATAACCCCTCGAATCCAGGAGCTTACAGACAGCCTCACTTATGGTGCGGAAACATACGATGAGAAGATCTCAAAGATTTATCACTGGATACAAAAAAATGTCCGTTACATCTCTGTAAAGGGAGCATCAAGCTCAGGAGTCTCAGGCCATCCGGCAGAGTTCACCCTCAATCGCGGATTCGGGGATTGCACCGATAAATCGATACTATTTTCTACAATGCTCGAGGCTTCAGGAATCGAAGCCTATCCGGTGTACGTGGGAACCAACCAGAGTGTTTCTTTGTTAGATCCTCAAATACCCCAGTATTACGGCAATCACTGCATCACCGAAGTATTCCTGCAAGACACGAGCTTTTATCTCGACGCCACAGGCAGCGCTGACGGAGGTTATTCCCGTTACCCATCCTTTTCCTCAGCCGACCATGGGGTATATGCGTTAAATGCTCAGAAGCGCAAGATCGAAATCATCGGCGTACCAGATGCAGACCAGCATCTCAGGAAATATGATATCGAAATCGAGGTGGACAAAGAAGGTAATCTCGTTGTAGATTCCGAGCTTCAACCTAGAGGTCCTTACGAGGCAAGCTGGCGCGCGTCCTTAAGTAGACTCACCCTCAAGGAGGATCAAACTACGCGATTCGAGCGGATGGTAAATTCAATCGCACCCCAGGCTGAGCTTTTATCTTTTGCCTTCGGGAATCCGGATGATTTCACCACGCCGTTCAGGTTTCGCCTGTCTTACAAACTTAACGACTACGTTAAGTTTGCCGGGCCGGTTGCCATATTTAAGCTGCCTGAAGTGGCAGGACACTTGGACTTTAAAGAAGTTTCTTTACGAGAACGCAAGCTGCCGCTTATCTACTCAACTTCTGCTGCGGTAAGTCATAACGTGACCGTTACCTTTCCCGAGGAATGGAGAATCGCCTATCTACCCGAAGGACTATCCCTGGAAACCGAGCAATTCTCTTATAGAGCAAAATACGAAAACCAGGGAAATGTAATCAGCTTTTCCGACTCCTTCGAGCGTCAGAAGCGAGAGATTAAACCCGGAGATTATCCGGAATACAAAAGTTCGCTTACCCGAGTAAGCAGCTATCACACAAAACCTATCCTTTTTATAATAGATGGAGGTAGTAAATGAAGTATCAGAGGCTTATTGCCTTAGTCTTAATCATTGCCGGGTTGGGCTGCCGGAGCGTTGTCCGCACCAGCCATGACGTTATCTACTTGACGAATGGTGAGGAGGCCATTGGCAGTCTCGAGCGCATCTCAGAAGACAGCGTGTGGTTCAAGACAGAGGAAGGGATGCTGGCTCTTCCCGTAGAAGATGTAGCCAGTATCGATCTACCTCAGCCCCGTGAAGGGGAGGAATGGCAAAAGGTTAAGGACATAAATGATCCTGTCTTGAAGCAAGCCTTGGAAATAGCCGCATCAATTCCACCTACCGATGTCCGCTACATAAACCTTTACGTCGAGCACGATTTTATCTTGCGCGAGGATAGAACCTTCGAGCACCGTCAAAGGGTTATCCGATACGTAACAGCAGAATCTGGAAAAGGCCAGGCTGCCAACAATACATGGTTTTACCTTGCAGACCGAGCCCACGCCAAGGTGGACTTTGCCCGCAGCGTAAATCCTGAGGGTATAGTTACCCATATCAACGAAGCGGCAATAAACCGGACGAGTCGTTTTCCTGCACCTGCGGAGTACAGCAACCTCATGCAAATCCAGATAGCAGTACCTGAATCACGCGTAGGATCGGTTCTCGACTTCCAGTTTTCGACGATCCAACAAGTTGTCGACAGCGTTAACCCTATCTCGCACGAGATCGTTCTGGGTGGAGCAGAGCCAACCGTTACCGAGATAATCCGTCTTGAACAGCCTGCAGGCGGACCTCTGAAGGTCTACGCATCCGACAACTCACAACCCGAAAGGCAAACCCGGGGCAATAGTGAGATACTCACCTGGATAATCCAGAATCAACCGCCTCTTCGTTATGAACGAATGATCCCGCCTGATGCGGACTATCTTCCTCATTTCATAATAGCCTGGCAGGAAAACTGGCACGACGTCGCCGCACATCTTCAAGGACCGTACATACTAGCAATCGAGCCAGGAGAAAGAATCCCTGCTTTAGTCGATTCCCTAACCGAAGGACTCGAGTCCTCAATGGCAAAAGCCCAAGCGCTTTACGGATTCGTTGCTACCTCGATACGCAACGTCGGCCCTTACATGGACAATTATTCGTATCTTCCTACTCCAGCTGAGGAGGTCCTGGTGCGTCGTTTCGCCAACAACCTGGATCGCAACATGCTACTATATGCACTCATGTTAGAGGCGGGCCTTGAGGCCGATCTTGTTCTCTTGCGTACTCGGTCGAGTGGACGACTCGTCCCCCAGTTCGGAACCCTTGGCCAACTCGACTATGCAATGGTGCTCTTTGAAGACGAAATCTTCCTCGATCCGGTGCCTGACGTCCCGTTCGGCACCCTACTCGAACAAGACATGATGGGTGTGGCGCTTTCCTCAGGTAAGCTGAAAGAAGTCCCACTTCGCGCGCCTTCTAAGGAACAAACCGTTACATCCTCCCAAGCCGAACTTTCCAAAGACGGAACACTCGAACTCACCGTAGACGTATCTCTTTCCGGTAAAGGATCCGCCTCCTGGAAGGGCTACCTTAAGTCCATTACACCTGCTGAGCAGCGGCAGCAGGCCGAGGGGTTGGCAACATCCATACACCCGAACGCAAACCTCCTTTCATACCAGTTCGAGGGTGCTGACCCTTTAAACGAAGATGTATCGTACAATCTCAAGATGAGGGTGCCGGATTATGCCACCAAGGCAGGCGACTACCTGATATTCTACATGCCTGGGGTCGAACATTCGGCTTACGAAGTAGGCGCTACCGAACGTCTCTACCCCATCGATCGTCTGAAACTTTCCTCAGACGTATTGAATATAAAGCTCACACTGCCCTCAGGAGCCGAGTTGATGTACTACCCGGCCGATGTCTCCATAACCACCGACCAGGATTCCTATACCGCAACCTTCACGCAGCCAAGCGGACAGATACTGCAATTCAACGAGGTTGCGGAAGTTAAGGAACCTCTTATCCCGCCCCAGGATTATGCTCCATACAAGAACCTGGTGGAAGGCATGGCTCGCCTGAGTCAGGAACCGATCGTGTTGAGACTTAGGTAAAGGTTAACATTACTAAAGGAGACAAAAACCCCTCCATTTGAGTAAAAAGGATATAAGAGCGGGGATGCACCCCCCGCTCTTTTTTACATTCAGGACTAAAGTCTAGGCAAGCGGAATAAAACGCGTCAATTCTATCATCCACGATAAAGTTTACTAAGTTTCGAAGTAAAAACTTAGGGTTTTGGCCAATCTTTTACCTTATACGATACTTAACACCACAAGGGATCAGCAGTTAGCGATATTCTGAAAGTATGCTTTAGTTCACTTGACAGATCTATTGATCTATGTAATATCCATATGAGGGTAAAATTGGATAAGATATGGTAACGAAAGTGGGAAACGGAAAAGGATACCCTGAAAGAATCGTGTACGTATTTGAGAGAAGAGAAGTCATTTGATTAAGTGACCGAGAAAAGGGCACTCGAGTGGTTTCAAAAGGAAGGAGACCGCGAGGATAAGGGTGCCAAAGAAAAATAAGGAGTGAATCCGATCTGATGATTATTGGGTTTGTACAACTGGAGATCAGAGAAAAAGCCATGAAAACACTGAACCTTGTATGTTGGAGTCTGATTCAGTTCAGCCTGACCTCTTGTTCTTTATGGCCTTCTGGTCCAAGCAAGCCTGAGATTATAATTTCTTATGATGAGATGCCTTTGGAGAAACCCATTATATCGAATCCTCAATGGGGACCCGAAGGAGAATACATCTACTTAACGTGCTGGAATTTTGATGTGGCAGGTTTTGCGATATGCAGGTCGGATTCACGTGGTGATTATGTGGAGAAGATCAAAACATTGGATGGTTCTCCCATCCGTTGCGCGGTTTCTCCGGAGGGAAATAAATTAGCTTACTGGGAGTTTGATACCATATCCGCTTATTCTTCCGATATTGTCGTTTTTACCGATCTGGATGGAAATATAATCGACACAATACATGCTTATTCACCTCTAACTCGAGGTCGGTTTTCAACGGTTTCAGATACGCTGTTCTATCTGGCGGTTCCGCATGAAGGTGTTCGGTGTTACAATTTGAATACCGGTGAATACGAACTTTCCTTTACGCACTCTGCGTTCCCGGGTGTTCAACGGCGCGATTTCGACCTTTTCCCGGGCGATACCGCGCTGGTAGCCCTTGATACTGTTTTTTCATTGACTTCTAATGCCAAACACGTACTACCCCCGAAGGACTGTAGCCAAGGTTATCTTACTTACAGCGTCAACCCTTCCGAGCCGCGTTACGTCGCGCTATCCGGATGTGGTGCTCCCCACCTTCCTAAGGAACGGCACGAAGAAGCAAGAAATAATGACATAATAATCATCGTAGATGTCATTGCCGATACCTGTACAGTTCTGGAAGCTACACCTAGAGATAGAAAAGATGTGGAGTACTGGGGGGTATACTACGCTGATTTTTCTCCGGACGGTAATTCCCTTGTTTACTATATTTATAACAACGGAGTTGAACGGGACGGTAACGAAATAGCACTGATAACAGACATAATGGATAAGTAACAACCAAAACGAAAGGAGAAAACGGAAACTAAATCTGAGAGAAAGGAAGAAAAAAACACAAAGGAAAAGAAGGAGAAATCCAAATGAATCACATAAGACCCTTACTTCTCTGCCTAGCCATATTCAGTTTTACAAACGTTAAGGGCAGAGATGCAAACAAAGAGCTCTGGGTCAGGTTTAGAAGCGGACTTGTTGCTTTACCCGCGGGCTTCGATAGTTGCTCGATAGAGAATCTGAATGCACCAGTTAGGATTAAAGCGATACTTAACCAAATCAACCCCGCCTATGTAGCACAGAGTATAGAACTTATGCGGTTTAATCCAGCAGACACCATAGAGATAACCGGTGACGGCAGAGTCCTCAGATTTCCCGATCTCTCTTCGGTGTTCCTCATTGGATTCTCAAGTGAGGCCGAACGAGACTCAGTGAAAATGTTACTAGATACACTTCTAGTAACAGGTGATGTCATTACTATCGCAAAAAACTGTTACGGTCAATACCGAGAGTACATACCAAACGACCAATATTTCTATAAACAGTGGAACATGCATAATACCGGCGAGCCTTGGATTCCGGAAGATACAACCTGGATTGCAGGTGAAGACATCAATGCAACGAAAGCGTGGGAATACAGCATGGGTAATCCGACAATGCGACTTGCGATAATTGACTCTGGAGTCGAAGATGAAAATGTCGACCTTGAAGAAAAAGTTGATTTCCCAGGAGACGGCTTAGGTCATGGTTCTCAAGTCGCAGGGATAGCAGCTGCCAGCCATAATAATTATGGGATTGTAGGCGTTGCTCCAAGGTGTCTATTGCGTAACCATTCACTTGGGTTTACTACTAATTTTGAGGAGGTAATTGATGCGATATACTACAATGCAGATGCTGGCTACCCGATCATGAACCTGAGCTTGGGGTTTTCAGAATACAACGCCGATCTTGAAGAAGCCTGTACATATGCGTTCAACAAGGGATCCCTAATTGTTGCAGCGCAAGAACAACGCTACTGTGAGGGTCCATCTTTGGGTGACTTCCGCAATAGTGTTCTATCTGTGACCGGATTAACTGCTTCTGGAATTCCAGCCTATTATCACAGAGCTGGTGGTATTCATGGCTAAAATACAGGTCTTGCAGCCCCTGGTGGAGAACCACCCGCGACTGGCGGTTTTAGTTCAGAGCTGATTTTGTCAACACATAACTCGCCTGAGTGGGTCCTTAACTGCGGCACCTCATTTGCAGCACCTCACGTAACTGGGCTCGCCGGGCTTCTTCTTGATCTAAATCCTAGTATGGAACCTGCTGACCTAACGTGGATCATGAAGCTTTCAGCCCGCGACATCACTAAGTCACCCGCCTCCTCTGGTTGGGATGAATGGACCGGATATGGATGCATTGACGCTGAAAAGGCATGTAAATGGGTTATCCCTCCTTATTATCTCCATCGAACCTCAAGTGGCGGATATACTGTATTCCAACCTTTGGGGCACGACCTAAAAATCGAATTTACCAGACCCCCGCATCCCGACACTATTACTTACGGTGCAGATAAGTACAAATGCGACGTATATGAACTGAGATACGGTACCTATAAACCTTCCTTCCAAAATCCGCCTGTTGCGTGGGGAAACGCGGTTGGTTACAGCAAATCACTAGATGACGAAACCAACGATGCAACTGAATACCTCGGTCGGCAACACTCAGGAGGAGGAGTTGAGCTAAAGACCTATTTCTACAAACTAAAGAAGAAAAAACAACTCATCGGCTGGAAAACCCTCGATCCTCCGGTATGGGCACCATATAACCCGCACGATTACGAACCCTGGGAGTCAACCGTTGTATGCAAACAGACTTACCCTTACGTTGATGGAGGAAATGGCTTTGAAGACAGCGACGTGCCTAGCTACATTAACATGCCTTGGTCATGGATAGCTACTTCACGAGACGGAGTCAGGTTCCCCGTAGCCAGGCGAGTTAAGGCATCTGATGAAGGTGTTGCCGGTCACACCGGAAGCTACGTATTCAAGTTCTCCGGTTTAGATGCGAATGAAAGCTCACAACCCACATGGGGCGATTGGCTTGATCGCAAAATAATAGACGTTGACAGAGCCTTTGCTGAAGGTCCGCTTTACGTCAAGGCCAGACTTTACGCGGCTGAATGTCCTGAGTACAAGGTCGCCCCTAATGAGTGGATAGATGTAGGTCGGTTTTGCCTTGAAGGTAAAAGCGCCAAGGCCTCTGAACCTGATGGTTGGCTTTCGCGCCTTTTCGACGACAACTACGGTTATTGTGTTGACCGCTTCGGAACTCGCATGATGGCTTCATATATGAACTTCCCCGAAGATGAATGGACAGATATGATCTTCAATATCTCTCCAGCAAGCGGAGCAGAGCTTGAAGACCTCGTGATGGTCTATGCCGATAGCGTTCCTGGAGAGGGTGGGCTTCCTATCCTGCCAGGTTGGCCCGGTGGAGAATTCACCTGCTACCTTGACGATCTTGAGATTCTCGATCACTACCCCAATCCCAACGAGTGGCACGTTAAGGTTGCAGGAGCTGATACGAACGGAACCACGACCTGGCAGATGCAGGGAGGAGATACATATCAGAACGGTACACAGATCGATCTTGTCGTTGAGGGAAATGGACTTGCAGACGGCGAGACTGAAGGTCAGTTGCCCTTGAATCCATCGGTAGGTATTGATCTCGATCCTAAGCCCCAAATCGGCCCCTCCAGCTACCTTTACTGGGAGCAGTACGACAAGGCCAAGGCCCTGGTTCTTGCCCTGCGCGTGTCTGAGGAACCTGAAGGTAGGGACGTGTGGCTTTACTATGCGGCCAATGCCCCTGAACTCTGGTCCCAGCAGGGTTACGTGGACATGAGCCCCCACACAGAGTTATACGATGCGTGGGAGTCGATCACAACCAACGTGGTCCAGGACTACATAGACGAGTACACCTCCCCTCCAGGCCTCATCTCCCTTTACGTCCACGAGGTTCGGCTGGAGCACATAGCAAGACGTGAATGGGACGGCGACCACGGAGGAAGCATTCGTAACGTTTCACTTATTCCTTCTGGCGGCAGTATACCCCTATTAACTGGGTTAACTGTGAATTCGCCTAACGGCCTCGAGTTATGGCACGTTGGTTATGTGGAACTTGTTATGTTTTCCTATGTAGGCTCTAACCCAGAGGTTGAAGGATTTAGAGTCGAATACTGCACCGATTTCGGTACCGGCAACACCTGGATACCTATTCGTTACTTGGTAAATTCTGGAATGCTCGGTTATTATTTTTTCTGGACTGTCCCTAACACGCCTTCAACTACATGCCGAGTTCGTGTCGTAGCCATGAAGTCGGAAAACGGCATCCTGGTACCTTTAGGCTGCGACATTTCGGACGGCAACTTCACTATCTTCCAGGGTATGTTCTGCGCCGCTGTTGCGAGTCTCGATCCCGTAAAGCCACTTCCGGAAAATCAAATAGCAGGTTTCAGTTCTCAGTCTTTGAACAAAGGCGATGAGCTGGAACTCAAGTGGATAGCCGGCGGTATCAATCCTGTAACCAGTGTTTCACTCTTCTACTCTACCGACGAAGGCAAATCCTTCAAGACAATTGCTACTGACCTTGAGCCGGGTCGCGAAGTAATCATCGATTCAACACAGATAGATGATGAGACGACCTACACTACCGCTTTAGGCGGTTCCTACACATGGACCGTTCCTGAGGCGCTAAGCCCCAACACGGTCTTCCGTTACGTGGCCTACGACAACACCGGTGACTCGGCGCAGTTCACGTACCCTGATCTCAGAAAGGATTCACAGGAACCCGAGATAGCTGAAGAACCTGTAGTTGTGCCTACAGAGTTCAGCCTGGAGTGCTTGCCTCTTGGCAGCTTTGGCGGCGCCCGTATACTGCTTGGCATGCCGGTTGCACAACACGTGAATCTTAAGGTTTACGACGTGACCGGCCGTGAGATAAAAACCCTTATCTCTGGCGAAAAGCCTGCAGGTCTTCACGAAATCCTCTGGGAAGGCTGTGACGATGCAGGGCGTTCAGTATCCGCAGGCGTCTACTTCGTACGTATGGAAACAGGCAAGTTCCAATCCAACAAGAAGGTAACACTGCTAAGGTAACGGAATAACTGTAACCACGAACACTGAGCGGGGATGCACTCCCCGCTCCTTTTTTCCCAAAGGTATTGACAAGCCAATTACGACGACCTATACTCTCAAAGATTATCGAGGTTTCAGGTTCAAGATCGGGGAAAAAGAGAATATAAAGGGGAAAGTTCTTGAGTAAACGCTGCAGGTCGATATGTAAGTTGCTGAGTGTAAGTCTCATACTTTTGAGCAACGTAATCGCTCAAGAGGCACCGGACTACGTGCCAGGCGAACTTATCGTAAAGCTGGAGCAAGGCGTCCTCGATCTGCCGGCAGCTTGTGAAACACAAATCACAAATATCAGGATTCAAAACAAGGAGTTATTCCAGGCATTTCGGGAGTACGGTGTTTACAGCATAGACCCCCTTTTCAAGAACTGCTTCGGCAAACCTGACCCATACATCGAAACGCGGTCGGGCAGAAAGGTCCCGGTTGACGATTTAACTCAGTTGTATCTTTTGCGATTTGATGATGCTTCGGACGTAAGGAAGGTGGCAGATGAATTGAAGCGCATTCGGGGTGTTATCTATACCTCTCCCAACTACCTTATGGAGTTCTTTTCTGATCCGCCTAACGATCCTGATTTTGACTTTCAGTGGGGATTGGATAATAATCGGCACGGATGGGATCTGGATATACTACGTGCCTGGGATCTCGTCAATCGCCAGGACTCGGTGGTTCTGGCTATCCTGGACAGCGGCTTGGAACCAAAGCATTACGACGAGGAGCAAGATGAATTCTACGGTATTGTAATCGAAGGGTGGTCCCCTTACGGAGAAATAGTCGACGATAACTTCATGGGGCATGGTACCTGGGTAACCGGTATCGCCGCCGCTGCAGTAAACAATGGAGCAGGTGAAGGCGGCGTTCACGGAATTGCAGGTGTTGCAGGAAGGTGGAAAACCCGGCAATCCCCTGCACCGATGCTTTACGTTACAAAGGTCGGTTTTTCAGTACCGGTTCTCTCCTGGGTTATAGAAGCACTTCTCGATATCGCAACTCATCCTGAGATCTGTGCAGCAAGCGGTAGTTGGGGTTTCATTTCATCGATCGACAACGAATCGCTTAAGGAAGCGGTCAAACTCTGTTTCCTTTCAGAAAAGACCTGCTTCTTCGCATCAGGTAATCAAACCGACACTGAACCAGATCATCTTATCTATCCTGCCGCATTCGCATCGGAAGACATCTGCTGTGCAGTTGGAGCGATCGACTCCTTCGGAATTCGCTGGCCAAAGTCCTGTTTCGGCCAGGCTCTCTCATTCGTCGCGCCTGGAACCTCAATCTTCTCGACCGCCAATCAAGAAAACGGGTTTTATCAGTACGGCGCAGGCACCTCTGCATCAGCCCCATTCGCAGCAGGGGCAGGTATACTGGTTTACGAAAAGGCCTTGGAAAGAGGTTGGCATCTTGTGGATGTCGATTTGAAAAGAATTCTCGAAAGATCTGCAAGGCACAACGACCCCTTGTACGGAACCGCTCCGGACCCAGAAACCGGGTACGGCTGCATAAACGCCTGGCAAGCCATCAGGCACATCTCAGAGCCTTACCAGTTGATTCACGAAACCTGTCAACCTAAAGGAGATAAACTTCTGGATACCCTTTACGTTACTTTTCTCGATTCGCCAAATCAGATCTGGTCTGAAGGCAAGTACCTGTGCGAACGATACCTGCAGGTAACAACGGTCTACTTCGATTCTCTGTACAGAGATGATATCTGGGTTTGGGGAAGACCTTTTAGCTCTTCGGATGGCAAGCCGGTGGGCTACGGTTCTGAAATACTCAACGACTGTGTTCCCAGGGTTTTCGTCGAAGATGTGAATGGAGAGCGAGCCAACATCTTTTACTACAACTATCGGATTCTTGAGGATTCGTCAGGTAATCCTATAACTCACGACCAATGGGCGCCTGCTCAAGCTGCGGAGATGGAAGCGCCTTATACTGCTATTGCTACGACATGTATGCATGTTTCTGACAAAGACCTGGAGAATCAAAAGCCTGAGATTGAAGTTCTGCAAATACCTGGATTGAACTCCGCAATAATACGTTTCGAGCTTTTCAATCCTGCCCATACTTGCATTTCGGTCTACGATGCTTCAGGAGGGAAGGTTAAAATCTTGATCGATGGTGAGCAGCCTGCCGGTCGTAACGAACTTCGCTGGGAAGGCTACGACGATGCAGGCCGCAGCGTTTCTTCAGGCGTCTATTTCGTATGCCTATCCACGGATCAGTATCGAGCATCCATAAAGATGGTTCTAATAAAGTAACCCAACAAAATGAACTCCCTTAAAAACCTCACTGTTCTGCTGATCCCGTTAGATGGGTGAAGCTTCAGGCGCCCACTCACCGCCTATTTTACGATCTGCACCTGTGAGGGCTCGTCCAAGATGATCTCCAGTCCATACTCGGGATGATCGATGAGTTCTCCCGAGACTTCAACTTCTGCACCTTCATAGTCGGTTATTTTCAGTCCAAGTCCTTCGAACTTCTCGACCACCGAGGAGAAGATAACTACTGTAAAGCCTTCAGGATCAGTTGAAAAATCGAGGAAATAGGTGTTGCTGCGCTCTGAATAGCCGACCCTCATCACTTTCCCGCGAATCCTGACTTCCTCATCGACGTGTTTGGTCAGTGCATCCAGATCGATGACCGAAAGTTGGACAAAGGTCTCAGGCTTAGCATTCCATCCCCTTGCCTCGCGCCACAGGCGGTTAAATTCATTCAGGTAGGCCTTTCGGATTGAAGAAAATCCACGGAGCAGAAGGATATTCTCGTCGTTTTCGGCCTCGGCAGAGGCGGTCCAGTTATAGGAACCAGTTATTAGAACTGAGTCATCTATGAGTGCAAACTTGTGATGCATCAGCCCTCGACCCTTCTCGGTGCGAACTTCAATACCCTTGTTCACGAGGTATGTTGCTTTGCTGTAATCCCTCCCTGCGTTACCCGGATCCATAACTATCCTCACCTTTACACCACGATTAGCTGCACCGACCAGGGCTTGGGCAAGGGGACGTGAGGTAAAGCTGTACACGGCTGCATCGATACTGTGTTTTGAAGCATCGATTTCTCGTTCCACCACCCATTCGATCCCGCCCTGTGCACTGAAATGGGTCTCAATCGATCCTTCTTTATTTCTCTTATCTACACCACAACTTAATAGGATGAGGCCGGCGAGCAGGCAAGTTAGTCTCAAGTTCACAACATTTCCAGGATGATGTAAAAGTAGTAGTAAACAGGCACGGCGAAGATAAGGCTGTCGATCCTGTCCAGGAAACCTCCATGCCCTGCGAGTATATTGGAGGTATTCTTGACTCCTCGTTCCCGCTTGATACCCGATTCCAGCAAATCCCCGATCGTGCCTGACAATCCAACCGCCAATGCTAATACCCCGTTTTGCCACCAGGTTTGGTCACGAATAAAAAGTAATCCGAATCCCACACCCAATCCTGCGGTACAAACCAGGCCGCCAACCAGGCCTTCGATGGTTTTACGCGGCGAAAGTTTGGGGCTTAAGCGATGGCGTCCCAATAACTTGCCTGAGAAATAGGCGGCAGTATCATTCACCCAGTTCATTACGAACGGAAAGACAAGCCATGCATAACCCATAACCTTGTTCACGGACTCAGTTTTCAACAACACAAAGTGGGTGGGCAAAAAACCTAGGTAAAACGGAAGAAAGAGAAGAGGAAGCAGAAGCCTCGGTTCTGAGTTGAAGAATGAAAGCCAGAGGAGGAACTGGACGCAGACAGCGAGTAATAAATAGAAGGATAAAGGAAAAGGGTGCGAAGGCTGGGGAAAGAAAGAGTAAACCCAAACAATGATCGGCGATATTATAAAAAGCAGATGATAGACTTTAAAGGGCTTGAGATAGAGTCTTATGTACTCAAAAGAAGCTACACAGATCCACAAGAGGGCGTAAATGGCAACAACCCATATAGGTCCTGCTGCTGTGGCCAAGGTAAGCGGTATGAGAAGTAACCAAACAAGTAACCTTCCCCAGAAGCCTTTGTCTTTACTCCCTGACTTTTCCAAACCGGCGCTCCCTCTGGGCGAAGTCTTCGAGTGCTTTCACGAACTCTCGACGTTTAAAGTCAGGCCACATCAGATCGGTAAAGTAAAGTTCACTGTAGGCCGCCTGCCATAATAAGAAGTTGGAGATTCGTTTCTCAGCGCCTGTCCTTATCAAGAGATCAGGATAAGGTAAGTCCGGCCGGTACTGGAAGATGCGAAGTGTATCTTCGTTGATGTCGGCGGGGTTGATTCTACCTATTTTGGCTTCCTCAGCTATCCTGGTTGCCATATCCACTATCTCCTGCCTGCCTCCGTAATTTAAGGCGAGTACCAGAACCAGCCCTGAATTGGAACTGAGATGTTCTTGCATGCGTTTTATACCTTCCTGAACCTTACTAGGCAGTTGGGTTATCCTGCCTATAACCTCAAACCTTACATTGTTCTTATCCAACTCTTCCAACTCATCCTCTAACAGTCTCTCGAGCATCTGCATAAGATGGGCAACTTCCTCCTGAGGACGATCCCAGTTTTCCGCCGAGAAGGTATATAAAGTAAGGTAGCCGATTCCTATTTCCCCTGCCGCCCTGACGATTTCTCTTACCCGATTCACCCCTTCGCGATGTCCTACCACCCTAGGAAGCATCCTTCGACGAGCCCAACGCCCGTTACCGTCCAAAATAATCGCTACGTGACGGGGAAGTCTTGATGGATCGAGCTTTTTTTCCTTTGCAGCCACTTCTCTACTTTTCTAAAATCTCCCTTTCCTTCTTGGCAAAGAGCTCATCCAGTTCCTTAATGTATTTATCGGTCAAATCCTGAACTTCTTTCTGGCCACGGTGCATGTCGTCTTCGCTTATCTGTTTGTCCTTCTCCATCTTCTTGAAGTGTTCAATGGCATCACGGCGAATATTACGAACTGCCACCCTTGATTCCTCGGTAAGACGGGAAACCAATTTTACCAGATCGCGACGACGCTCCTCGGTCAAAGCAGGTATGGATATGCGAATAAGGGTTGCCTCTACGTTGGGATTAAGACCCAAATCGGATTTCAAGATAGCCTTCTCAACAGCCGGGATGGCGTTCTTGTCCCAGGGCTGGATCACCAGACTGCGGGGTTCAGGCACACCGATCGAAGCGATCTGCTTGAGTGGAGTTGGCGCTCCGTAATAATCGACCTTGATGCCGTCCAGCAGGGCAGGATTTGCCCTGGCTGTACGAATACGGCCGAACTCCTGCGCCAGCATCTCCACCGTCTTCTTCATCTTTGCTTCACTATCTTTAAGGGCTTCTTTCATCTTACAAACTCCTCCTTTCTGGCAACTATCGTTCCCAGCCTTTCACCTTGAACTATACGGGATATATTGGAGGTTTCAAATACGTCAAAAACCTGAATCCGGAGATTGTATTCACGTGCAAGCGAAAAAGCGGTTTGATCCATAACTCTCAGATTCCTCTTCATTGCTTCTTCATAGGTGAGTTCCGGAAAGAACTCTGCCTGGGGATTTCTTTCAGGGTCATCTGAGAAAACCCCTTCGACTTTGGTTCCTTTGAGTACCCTTTTGATACCCAGTTCTATCGCCCTCAGTACTGCCGATGTATCTGTTGAGAAATATGGCTGACCTGTTCCCCCGGAAAGTATGAGGATCTCTCCGGCCTCATAGAGGTCCCTTGCCTTAACCGGGTCGTAGCGTTTCACCCAGGTCAGGGGAACCGCACTCATGTGTATCGCCTGCACGCCTGCATCGCGAAGCATACTTTCGAGCCACAGACCGTTCAGGAGCGTCCCCATCATTCCCATTCGATCCGCAAAAACCCTGGCGCTGCCGGTCTGGCCAGACGCAGTACCCCGAATATGGTTACCTCCACCCAAGAGTACTGCAAATCGTATCTTGCCTTGCAGGATTGCGATCTCATCTGCTACTCCGCGACAAACCTTTTGGCGAGAAAAGACCTCCCCACTCATCTTGAGGAGGAGGCCTTCATCACTTATCAGGGATCGATCGTTAATCTTCTCCAACCTTAAACCGTGAAAAACGTTGAATTACTATGTTTTCTCCGATTCGAGCGATGGCTTCCTTCAAAAGATCGCCAACCGTCTTATCAGGGTCCTTAACAAAGGGCTGCTCAAGCAGGCAATTCTCCTTGAAATACTTATCCAGGCGTCCTTCAACTATCTTTTCGATGACATTATCCGGTTTACCTGAGGATCGAGCCTGATCTGCGAATATCTCACGCTCCCTAGCTAGCACATCTTCAGGAACGTCTTCCCTCGATACAGAAACCGGATCAGATGCTGCTATATGTATTGCCACATCGTGAGCAAGGTTTATGAAATCTGCGGTCTTAGCCACAAAATCCGTCTCGCAGTTCAGTTCAAGTAATACTCCGAGTTTGGCTCCTGGATGGATATAGGCCTCTATGATACCTTCTTTTGCGAGTCTGCCAGACTTCGACTCGGCCTTGGCAATACCCTTCTTGCGGAGTATTTCAATTGCTTTGCCGACGTCTCCTTCTGCTTCTACAAGAGCAGTTTTGCAATCTACGACTCCTGCACCGGTACGTGCCCTTAACTCTCGTATTGAATCCAGATCACTCACTTCTAGGCCTCTCTTTCTTCGGATTCATCGAGGTCAACATCGAAGGCTTTCTTTGCGCGCATCACTGCATCAGAAACCACTCTGGTGACCAGACGAATGGAACGCATGGCGTCATCGTTGCCGGGTACCGGATAATCAATCTCATCCGGATCTCCATTTGTATCTATAAGTGCTATTACAGGTATCCCGATCCTGCGAGCCTCGGCAACCGCAGTGCCTTCCTTCACCGGATCAACTACGAACATCATTGCAGGCAAAGCATCCATTTGTTTGACACCTTTATAAAGCTTACTCATCTTGCGATGAAGCCGCATCATTCTGACCTGTTCCTTTTCCGGGAGATCTGAAAATTGTTTGTCCGTAATCATGGAATCCAGTTCGGAATAACGCTGAATACGTTTGTAGATATTGGAGTAGTTGGTTAGGAGTCCACCGACCCAACGATCAACGACGTAATGACTTCCCGAACGGTCAGCTTCTTCTGAAATAATGTCTCGTGCCTGTTGCTTGGTGCCAACGAATATCGCATCACCGCCTGTCTCAAGGATAGAACCGATTGCCTCGGAGGCCAATCTCAAGCGTTCAACCGTTTGACGGATGTCGATGATGTGAATTCCATTGCGTTTTCCGTATATGAACCTTTGGCATTTAGGGTTCCAACGCTGTACACGGTGCCCAAAATGAACCCCTGCCTCAAGTAAATCCTTGAGATCGAGCGAGGCGCCGGAATTATCATTCGGCTTCATCGTTTCGTCCATTGGAAGCTCTTCCTTCTTTTAGCTAATCCGTATTTCATACGTTCTTTTTCACGTGGATCTCGAGTGAGAAGCCCTTCATCTTTTAACGTCTTGTGTAAATCAGGGTCCAGTTTGGAAAGTCCCCTAGCAATCCCAAGGCTAACCGCACTCGCCTGGGCGGATAAACCTCCGCCTCGGACTTGAACGTTAACATCGAATTTATCGGCTATTTTGTTTATCTCAAGCGGGCGCTTTGCAACGAGAACCAGGTCCATACGTTTAAGATATTCTTCTATTTGCTTGCCGTTGATTTTGAATTTACCTTCTCCGGGTTTCAACCAAACCTTTGCTGTAGCACGCTTGCGTGTACCAACGGCATGTTCTGGAGCTTTCACCTTGGTCTTAGCCATCAGGTACCTCCAATCTCAAGCGGTAGCGGCTTTTGAGCCTTGTGAGGATGCAAAGCCGATGCATAGAGCTTGAGTCTTTTTAATCTGCGTATACGCAACTTGTTCTTAGGTAGCATATTCTTAACCGCGAGATACAAGATGCGATCAGGATGACGCTCAAGCATACTCTTGAATGGGACTTCCTTCAGCCCGCCCGGATAAAAGGTGTGGTGGTAATATACCTTTGCCTCTGCTTTCTTACCGGTAAGACGAATCTTATCGGCGTTAACTACTACCACGAAGTCACCTTCGTCAAGGTGCGGACTGTAGGTCGGCTTGCTCTTGCCCATCAAGATCGTGGCTATATTCGATGCCAAACGACCAAGTATCTGATCCCGGGCATCAACAAGCCACCATTTACGAGTTTGATTTTCCATAACAATCCAGTCTCCGGTCTTTACCAACGGAAGTGTGCGAAAGCGCGGTTAGCTTCAGCCATCTTATGTGTATCTTCTTTTTTCTTAAAGGCGGCACCTTGACCCTGGGCGGCATCAAGCAACTCGTTGGCTAACCTCTCCGACATGCGATATTCGGACCTTTCGCGTGCGGCCTTGATAATCCATTTAATCGCCAACGATTCCCTGCGCCTGGGTCTCACCTCTACCGGAACCTGGTAGGTAGAACCGCCAACCCGGCGAGGACGAACCTCCAGAACCGGCTTTACATTGTTAAACGCGCGTTCAAACAAGTCAAAACCATCTTCCTTGGTTTTCTTTTCAATCAGGTCCAGCGCATCGTAGAAGATACTCTGAGCCACTGTTTTTTTACCATCCCACATCAGATCGTTTATAAATTTGCTAATCAATGTGGAACTATAGCGAGGATCAGTTTTGATCTGGCGTGTTACGCTTCTACGTCTTCTGCCCATAGGACCTCTACTATGCTTTCTTGGGGCGTTTTACCCCGTATAACGAGCGACCTTGCATTCTGCCATCGACGCCTGCAGTATCAAGAACACCCCGTACTACCCTATAACGAACGCCAGGAAGGTCTCTCACACGCCCACCTTGAATAAGAACTACTGAGTGTTCTTGAAGATTGTGTCCTTCGCCTGGGATATAGGCAATAACCTCGTATCCGTTGGTTAACCGCACCTTGCATACCTTACGAAGCGCCGAGTTAGGCTTCTTGGGTGTGGTTGTATAAACCCTGGTGCAAACACCACGTTTTTGAGGATTGCCTTCCAAGGCTGTGGTTGAGGATTTTCGCTTCGGCATCTTTCGGCCGCCTCGAACTAACTGATTAACTGTCGGCATCTTTATCCGGCCTCCGTTTGTTGCATTTCTTCCTCATCTTGTCCTTCTTCATGATCAGGAGTCTCGGCTTGTTCTCTAAGGTTAACAAAACCCTTAAATCCAGTCCCTGCTGGTATCAATTTCCCAACTATTACATTTTCTTTCAGACCGGTGAGATTATCCACTTTCCCCTCCACCGCAGCCATGGAAAGGACCCTGGTCGTCTCCTGGAAGGACGCTGCGGCAAAGAAACTGTCGGTAGTAAGCGACGCCTTTGTAATGCCTAAAAGAATAGGATGGAAGGTTGCAGGAACAAGCCCTTCCGTTCTCAACTTATCATTTGCCTCCTGGACTCGCTGTTTTTCAACGATTTCTCCTTCAACGAAAGCAGAATCCCCAGGGTCATCTATCTTCACCTTGGATAGCATCTGCCGCACGATCAAGGCAATGTGCTTATCGTTGATCTTTACGCCCTGCATCCGGTAAACCTCCTGAATCTCATTTGTCAAATATTCCATCACCGCCATCCTGCCTTTTACGCGGAGTATGTCGTGGGGATCGATGTTACCTTCGCACAGCTTGTCTCCGGCCTTGACGTGACCGTTATCATCAACCAGAAGGTACTTTGCATAAGGAATCTTGTATTCCTTCTCCGTGCCGGATTCTGAAACAATATGTAACCGCCGCACTCCTTCCTCAGGTGGATCTATGTGTACGGTTCCATCAATATCGGCGATAATGGCCGGATTCTTGGGGTGTTTGGCTTCGAAAAGCTCGGAGACACGTGGCAGTCCACCTGTGATATCGGTAGTTTTTCCGATCTCACGTTGGAATTTGGCAAGGGTATCACCGGCGTTGATCTCGAAATCGTCCTCCACCAGGATGTAGGCTCCGGCAGGAAGTTCGTGTCGTTCAAGCACCTTGCCTTTCGAGTCATGAACCTCAATCTGTGGGTGACGACGTTTCTCCCTATCCTCAACGATAATCATCTGCTTACGCTCCGTGGCGCCTATTACATCTTCACGAAGGGTAACGCCGGGAACCACATCTACGAAGACGACCTTGCCGGAACTGCTGGCGATGATTGAGATAACATAAGGCTCCCATTCGAATAAGGTAGAACCTTCTGAAACCTCTTCTCCATCTGCCACCAGAAGGAGTGAACCTCTGGGAACCGTTAGTGTCATCTTACGTTTACCTGAAATCAGCTCTATTGAACCGCCGTCCCCGACCACTATCTTGATGCCATCACTACGTTCGACGATATCAAGTTTTCCGTACTTAACCTTGCCGTCGTATTTCGCTTCTATGCTTGTTTCTTCTGCGGTACGCTGAGCCACACCACCGTAATGGAATGTCCTCAAGGTTAGCTGAGTACCAGGTTCACCGATCGATTGGGCGGCCATTATGCCTACCGCTTCACCTATCTCAACCATACGACCGGTAGCCGGATTGCGACCGTAGCATTGAGCGCAAACTCCACCTAGTGTTTCACACGTAAGGACCGATCTAACTCTGACACTATCTATTCCCGCCTGTTCGACATCCTCAGCTTTATCCTCGGTTATCTCCTGCCCGGCATAGACTATTGTCTCACCGGTTATTGGACTTACTATCGTCTGCAAGGCAATACGACCGGTGATTCGTTCCGCCAGGGACTCCATAATCTTACCGCCTTCGCGCAATGCACCAACTTCTTCCCCGAGGATGGTTCCACAGTCTTCTTCCTTGATTATAACGTCTTGAGCCACATCTACCAGTCTACGAGTGAGGTAACCCGCCTCGGCCGTCTTTAATGCGGTATCGGTTAGTCCTTTTCGGGCGCCGTGAGTGGAAAGAAAGTATTCAATTACCGAGAGACCATTCTTAAAAGAACTGATGATAGGTCTTTCGATCACCTCTTCACCTGTCAGACGGCGTGAAGGACGAGACATCAATCCACGCATGGCTGCAAGCTGTTTTGCCTGGTCTTTGGAACCTCGTGCGCCGGAATCAATAAGCATATATAGGGGATTGAATCCATCCTGGTCGGTTGTAAGTCCTTCCATCATACTATCCAAAAGTTCCGAAGAGGCATTTACCCAAGTGTTAACAACGTTATTGTACTTTTCACGTTCGGTGATGACACCTTTCTCGAAAGCCTGATAGTAGCGCTTCACTTCCTTCATTGCCTGGCCTATAATCTTCTCTTTGGCTTTTGGTTCGACTACGTCGTCTATTCCTATCGATGTACTGGAAAGGGTCGCATAGCGGAAGCCCAAGGTTTTCAAAGAATCGAGAAGCTCTGAAGTACGTTTGAATCCGAACAGTTTAAAACATCTATCCACAAGGTTGATGATCCTCGATCTATCGAGAAGGGAGTTCAAAAAACGCAATTCCACGGGTAGAACCTCGTTCAGGAAAACCCTTCCAACGGTGGTATGGATAGGCTTACCTTTATGCAACCAATCGATCTCATCAAAGAGCTGCAAATCCCCATTGTCAAAAGCTACGTGAAGCTCTTTGTAACTGTCGTACAATGGCCTCGATTCACGAGCCTTGCTTAAATCCTGTTTGGTCAAATAGTAGATTCCCAGAACCATGTCTTGCCCTGGAACCATCAACGGTTTTCCATCTGCCGGCGAAAGGATATTATTCGAGGAAAGGAGTAAAACCGAACTCTCCAGTATCGCCTCAGGTGTGAAAGGCACATGGACCGACATGGTATCACCGTCAAAGTCAGCATTGAATGGAGGACAAACCAACGGATGTATCCCGATGGCTCGATTTTCCCACAAACGCGGGAAGAACGCCTCTACAGAAACCCGGTGAAGGGTTGGAGCGCGGTTAAGGAGTATTGGGTGGGATTTAACGATCTCTTCCAAGGCTTCCCACATCTCAGGTGCTTCCATACGGAAAAGCTCTTTTGCGCTGCGCTCTGATTGAACCTTTCGTTCCTCAAGCCGTTGCAGAACAACAGGACGGAACAATTCCTTGGCCATCTCTTTAGGTAGTGAGCATTCGTGCAGTTTAAGGTGAGGATCAACAACGATTACCGAGCGTCCCGAGTAATCTACACGCTTACCTAAAAGGTTACGTCGGAAGCGCCCCTGTTTACCGCGCAAGGTCTCGGAAAGGGACTTTAAAGGTCGATTACCCCGTCCTCTGACCGGACGTGTCAGGTGCTCGTTATCGAAAAGTGCATTGACCGCTTCCTGAAGCATACGCTTCTCGTTCTTGAGGATTATCTCAGGGGTCTTAATAGACATAAGATGCTTTAGCCGGTTATTACGAACGATAACCCTTTTGTAAAGATCGTTGATGTCTGAAGTAGCGTAGCGTCCGCCTTCCAACGCGACCAGGGGCCGTAAATCAGGAGGAATCACAGGAATTACCTCGAGTATCATCCATTCCACCTGATTATCTGATTGACGGAACGCCTCAACGATCTTCAACCGATCCAGGAGGGCGCGGCGTTTGGAAACCTCATGTTTGATACGGGATTTGAGCTCTGCTGAAAGATCGTCAAGGTCGACATCCTTTAGAAGTAACTGTAAAGATTCGGCACCCATTCCCGCCTTTAGGCCTTCAAATTTGACAATCGCCTCGTGATACTCATCTTCGTCGTAGATCAACGAAAGGCGCTTAAAAGAAGCCGAACCCGATTCAAGTACAACATATGCTTCGTAGTTGATAATACTTTCAATCTGACCTGCAGAAAGGTCAAGCAATTTTCCGATCTTGGATGGAGGAACCTTGTAGAAAAGAGGATGAACTACCGGGATGGCAAGCTCAATATGCCCCATCCGTTCACGGCGTACCGCAGAGGTCGTAACCTCAACTCCGCAGCGATCACAAACAATCCCTTTGTATCGGACTTTTTTGTACTTCCCGCAGCTGCATTCATAATCTTTCACCGGACCGAAGATCCTCTCACAAAACAGGCCGTCTCGTTCCGGTTTCTGCGTGCGGTAGTTGATCGTCTCCGCCTTGGTAACCTCACCTCTAGACCAGCTTCGGATTTCCTCGGGCGAGGCTATCTGTATCTTGAGGGCATTAAAATCCCAACCTTCGACACGATCAGGATTCATGTTTCTCCTTTAAGGGGATGAGGTTAAGTCCTAATCCACGTAACTCCTTGACCAACACGTTAAAACTGGCTGGCATGTGAGGTGGAGGAGGATTTTTCCCCTTGATTAGGGACTCGTACAGGGCGTTTCGCCCTTCTACATCATCGGATTTAATTGTAAGCATCTCTTGCAGGGTATGAGCGGCTCCGTAAGCCTCAAGAGCCCACACTTCCATCTCACCGAAACGCTGACCTCCAAACTGGGCTTTACCACCTAAAGGCTGCTGTGTAATGAGGGAGTAATTACCAGTAGAACGAGCGTGGATCTTATCGTCCACCATATGAACGAGTTTCATAAGATACATATAACCTACGGTAACTTCTCCATCGAATTCAACCCCGGTTCGACCGTCACGCAGTTTAACCTTACCTGACGACGGAAGGCCTGCAGCTTTCAACTCTTCCTTGATTTCAGAAATAGTTGCGCTGTCAAATACAGGACAAACAGCCTTGTAACCCATCTTATGAGCAGCGTAACCAAGGGTAGTCTCAAGTATCTGTCCCAGATTCATTCGGGAAGGAACACCGAGGGTATTGAGTACAATATCTACCGGGGTTCCGTCTGACAGATAGGGCATATCCTCCACAGGCAGTATCTTGGATACAACACCCTTATTCCCGTGCCTTCCGGAAACCTTGTCTCCAACCGAAAGGTTACGTTTTTGAGCGATGTATATCTTAATAGATTTCAGAACCCCATGAGGTAGATCGTCTCCTCGTGAGGCATTCTCAAGCTGCCCCTTTAGTTCATCCTCCAGGTCAACGATTGCTGATGCCGCTCTTTCCAGAAGTGCGGTAAGTTTCTTGGTTTTCTCTTTGTCATCCACCTTGATCTTAGCAAGCCTCAGTTTATCGAAACCCAAATTCTCGAGTATTTCTGCGGAAAGGATCACGCCCTTTTCAATAATCTCTTTGCCCCGTTTGTCCACGATAGCAGAGGCGAGTTTTTCTCCAGAGAGTAATTTACGTAACTCAGAGTCCCTCTGGGCAACTAACAGACCTCGACGATCGTTAAACCGTTTTTCAGTGCCCGAACGACGATCCTCAATCACCCTCCGGGCAAGAGGATCCTGCGTATTACGCGTCAGGATTCTGCGTCCAATCACCGTACCTGAAACCCCTGGTTCAACTCGAAGCGAGGTATCACGGACATTGGTTGCCTTTTCTCCAAATATAGCCCGGAGCAGTCTTTCCTCAGGGGTTAATTCAGTATCTCCACGTGGTGTTATTCGTCCGACAAGGATATCGTCAGGTTTAACCTCGGCGCCGATCCTGACCAATCCAAACTCGTCCAACTCCACCAGATCAGACTCTGAGGCTCCCGGGATATCACGCGTGATCTCCTCTGGCCCCAACCTGGTCTCCCTGGATTCTATCTCGTATTCCAGTACTTGAATCGATGTAAACTTGTCCTCGACGATCAATCGTTCAGAAACAACAACGGCATCCTCGTAGTTGTATCCCCATAAAGGCATAAACGCAACCAGGATATTCTTACCCAGTGCAAGATGACCTTCATATGTTGAAGGCCCATCAGCTAGGACCTGTCCCCGTTTTACGACCTCGCCAGCCTTTACAGCAGGTCTAAAATGAATGCAGGTATACTGATTGGATTTGCGGAAGTTACGCAACCTATATTCTCGTATGCCTGTCTTGGTCTCCAAAAGAATCCTACGGGAATCCACATAAGCCACACGCCCGGACTCATCTGCCTCGACAACGGACTCTGCCTGTCTGGCAATGCTTTCTTCAACACCGGTCATCACGTATGGAACTTCTGACGTAACCAAAGGAACAGCCTGACGCTGCATATTGGATCCCATGAGTGCTCGGTCTCCGTCGTCGTGTTCGAGAAACGGAATAAGTGTGGTTGAAGGTGAGAATATCTGCTTAGGCGAGAAAACTACGTAATCGATCTTTTCTTGGGATACGACCACCACTTCACCGCGGTAACGCGCCAATACCTCTTTATTTGCAATCCGGTTATCCTCGCTAATATCCAACTCATCAAGTGGAGCGATGATAAATTCTTCTTCTTCCTCAGCGTTCATATATGAGACCTTGTCAGTGATCTTTCCTTCTTCGACCTTAACATAGGGCGTCTTTACGAATCCATACTCATCGATACAACTGAAGTAGGCGAGTGAAGTAATAAGACCGATATTTTGCCCCTCAGGTGTCTCAATAGGGCAAACCCTGCCAAAGTGGGAGTAATGAACGTCCCGAACCTCGAAGCCTGCTGTATCTTTGGTGAGACCACCTGGTCCCAGAGCGGTAAGACGGCGTTTATGGATCAGTTCTGCCAATGGATTCACCTGCTCCATGAACTGAGACACTGTACCGGTAGTGAAGAAACGTGTAACACTGTTGGATACTACCGGTGAGTTCAGCAACTCAAGCGGGGTCGCCTTCTCCTCGTCAATAAAACTGGCTCGTTCCTTGGAATTCTGAGCCAATTGTAACAGTGACTGCCGGAATACATTATACAGCTGTTCACCGATACCTTTTACCCTTCGGTTAGCCAAATGATCCATGTCGTCAGGGGGATAGCGACGTTCGGCAAACTCCATAAGGCGCTTTGAAATGGCAAGTATTTCATCTTTTCGGAGTACGAAATCCGTACGCTTATCAAAACCCAGACGAGCATTTAGCTTATGCCTCCCTACACGCCCCAGACTAAATCGCTGGGAATCGAAAAGCATTCCCAAAACGAGTCTGCGGGCAAGATCCATGGTGGAAGGCATCACCGAGCGAAGCTTGTAATAGATACGACGCAAGGCATCGTCTTCGGAGATCGATTTATCCGCCCGAATAGAATCGATGAGTACCCTGACCCCGTAACGATCTTCGGCAAACACCTTTACCTTTGTTATTCCACGTTCGGTTAGAAACTCGCATAATTCTTTGCTGAGTACGTCCCCGAAATCGGCTAGTGTAACACCTTCCTGGGTTTTAACCGTTGTGGCAAGGACCAGACCAGGCTTAGGTCCCATTTGATCTGTTTTTACAAAATCGTCCACCAGGGCCTCAGGACTAAATCCCAAAGACCTGATAAATGTGAAAAGAGGAACCTTTCGCCGACGCTCGAACACGGCGGTGAGTACGTTGTTGGATCCTACATCTATCTGGAACCAGGCACCTCGTTCAGGCACAATTAGGGTCGAATATATGTTTTTTTCAAACGAGAAATAGAGTCCGGGTGACCGTTGTAACTGGCTGATAACAACGCGTTCTACACCGTTGATTATGAAACTGCCTCCGCTAGTAATATAAGGAATATCACAGATGTAAACCTTCTGCTCGATTACATCCTTAACCTTAGGTTCGGCTGCTTCTCCTTCATCGCCTTCAGGTTCGAAGAAACGGGTTAATCTGAAGTAGCCGTTTATCGGTTTTGAGTAGGTTGCCCCCCGTTCGATAGCCTCATCAGGCGAATACAGAGGTCCTCCCATTTCATAACCGAGATATTCGAGTTTAAGGTGAGAGTGGATATCTTCAACCGGAAAGGCCTCAGAAAAAGCGGCTTCAAGACCAACGTTTTTACGCTTCTCTGACGGCACCTCAGCCTGCAGAAATTCCTCGAAGGAGCCGACCTGTATGTTCTCCAGGGCCAGAGCTTTGCCGTACTTGGGAAGCTTCGAGAAGTCCTTGAACTCCATCAGCCCTACTTCAGCTCTACCTTAGCTCCTACAGACTCCAATTTCTTCTTGATCTCCTCTGCTTCCTCTTTCGATGCAGCTTCTTTTACCGTACCAGGTAGATTGTCGATAACGTCCTTGGCTTCCTTGAGTCCAAGACCTGTTACGCTGCGAACCTCCTTCAGGACCTGCAGCTTCTGAGCGCCAACATCGGTCAGAATTATATCGAACTCGGTCTTTTCAGCCTGAGCATCGGGAGCAGCGCCACCTGCCGCAGCAACGCCTGCTGCGGGCGCTACGGCAATCGCCTGGATGCTGAATTTCTCCTTCAACGTATCCACAAGCTCCGCAAGTTCAATAACGGTTAAAGACCCAATGTCATCGACCAGCTTGTCGAGTTTCGAGGAAGTTGACGTCTTTGCCTTCGTCTTCTTCGGTTTCTTCTCTTCAACTACCACAGTCGCAGCCTTTTCTTCTTTATCCGATTTCTCTGCTGCCTTGGCGGCCTCTTTGGCCTTGGTGGCTTCTTCACTCATTCTTCCTCCTTAATGGTCTCTGAGTGAACCCAGAACAAGTAATAATTCTTGAAGCTTGGCCTCTAGAACCGAGACCAGAGCCTGCTTTATTCCTTCAAAAACGCCCAGAACCTGGGCAAGCAATCCCTCTCTGGAAGGAATCTTAGAAAGCCTTTCAACCTCTTCGACTGAAAGGAATCGCCCTTCGATAAACGCGCCCTTGAAACTTATTGGGATTTCTTCATCTTTAAATTCCGAAACCTTACGGGCAGGTGCCAGAATATCCTCTAATCCGTAGATAACCGCAGTAGAACCTCGCAGTACCTCAGGGTCAGAGATTTCAACGTCGAGTTCTGCTAACACCCTTGCCAGAAGTCTGTTCTTGACCACCTTCATGTAAGCTTTCTGGGAGCGCAATTCCCGGCGTAAACGGGTTACCTGGAAGGCGTCAATCCCTGAAAAATCTGCAAAGTAGAAATTATCTACTTTATCTAATTCAGCGACCAGGTCATTGACTAGCTTTTTCTTCTCTGCCTTAATCATTCTAAATCTCCTCCTTGCGCGCCAGTTCGGATATCTCTTTCGGATCGAGTTTTATCGAAGGTCCCATTGTAGCCGAAATGTAGATGGATCTAATGTACTGCCCTTTATACGTCTTAGGGCGCAAGCGGTTAAGTTCGGCAACGAATGCCAGAAGATTGGTACGCAGGTCCTGGTATGAAAAACTCATCTTGCCAAGTATGCCGTGAATATTAGCGGTACGATCTGTTTTAAACTGTATCCTGCCCTGTTTAATCTGCTTTACTGCCGTACCGACTTCAAAGGTTACGGTTCCCGCCTTTGGTGAAGGCATAAGACCACGCGGACCAAGAAGCTTACCCAACTTTCCTACGGCAGACATGCTGTCCGGTGTGGCAACCGCAACGTCGAAATCCAACCAGCCGCCTTCGATTCGCTCTACCAGATCGTCAAGGCCTACGAAGTCAGCACCTGCATCGGAGGCCTCCTTCTCCTTGTCACCCTTGGCAAACACCGCTACCCTAACCTGACGACCGGTTCCCTTGGGTAGAGATACCGTACCTCTAACCATTTGATCCGCCTTGCGTGGATCAATACCCAACTTTATCCCGATGTCCACAGTTTCATCGAATTTTACCGAGGCGGTTTCCTTGAGTAAAGGCAGGGCTTCGTCAAGTGAATAGACACGGGAAGTGTCCACCTTGGTTGCCAGATCGCGATATCTTTTACCGTGAGCCATCAGTCCTCCACCGTGATACCCATCGATCGGGCGGTTCCTTCAATAATTCTCATGGCAGCCTCGTCTGAGGCGGTGTTCAAATCGTCCTTCTTCTGTTTGGCAATATCCAATAGCTGTCTTCTGGAAACCGATGCTACCTTTAGAGTATTCGGAGTACCCGACCCTTTTGCAATCTTACATGCCTGTTTTAGAAGCACTGATGCTGGCGGACTCTTAGTAATGAATGAAAAACTCTTGTCTTTATACACCGTTATCACCACCGGAGTGGTTAATCCTTGGGGCAGCTTTGAAGTAGCAGCATTAAACTGCTTACAGAAATCCGTCATGTTGAGCTGCCACTGACTCAACGCAGGCCCTACCGGAGGAGCAGGGGTTGCCTGGCCTGCCGGTATATGCAGCTTTATCTGACCTACTACTGGTTTTCCCTTAGCCACTTCTTAACTCCTTACAAGCCTAAATCGTTTGAACTTCAATTATGTCTAACTCTATGGGCGTAGACCGCCCGAAAATCGTCACAAACACACGAACCTTGCCCCTTTCAGGATTAATCTCATCCACCGTCCCAACAAATCCTGCAAAAGGCCCGGAGATAATCTTAACGCTTTCTCCTGTTGAGAAGGGAACCTCGGCGGTCATCTTCTCCTGTCCTTTATCCATCTCTTCGAGTACTGCGAGCGCTTCTTCCTCTGAAAGAGCCGCAGGACGTTTCTTGGTGCCTAGAAGCCTTACTACCCCTGGTGTTGAGTTTACCAGCTTGAAGGTATCTTCGGTAGATTCCATCTCCACCAGGATATGTCCGGGAAAGAGACGTCTTTCTTCGACGCTTTTCTTGCCCTTCTTGACACGCCATACCCGCTCCACAGGCACGATGATTCTGCCAAAACTTTCTGAAAGCCCGCTTCGTTCTATTAACTTGGCTAAAAGCTTCTTAACCTTGGCCTCATGCCCGGTATAGGTGTGAACGACGAAAAATTTCATCCAACCAATTTGAGTAATTGAGCGAGAAGCCAGTTAAAGAGCTGATCCATTCCGAAAACTAAAAGCGTCATAATAATAGTCAACATCAGAACGGCCCCGGTTGCACCAACAAGCTCCCGGCGAGAAGCCCAGGAAACCCGTCGCAGCTCTAATATAACGCCTTTTATGAACTCTTTAATCCTATTCCACAAGATTTCCTCGCTTTACAAACAAGCAGGCCTGGAGGGATTCGAACCCCCAACACCCGGATTTGGAGTCCGGTGCTCTGCCGTTAGAGCTACAGGCCTATCACTTGACTTCTTTGTGCTCTGTATGTTTTTTGCAGAACCTGCAGTACTTCTTTAAGGTAACTCGATCCTGCGTGTTGCGCTTGTTCTTGGTTGTAGTATAGTTGCGACGTTTGCACTCCGAACAAGCTAAAGTAATGATAACCCGCATTTGGCCTACTCAATAATCTTTGTTACGACACCTGCGCCAACGGTGCGACCACCCTCACGGATGGCGAAACGGGAGCCGTCCTCAAGGGCCACGTCTGAGATAAGCTCGACTTCCAGCGCAACGTTGTCGCCAGGCATCACCATCTCTACTCCCTCCGGAAGCTTCACCGAACCGGTAACGTCCGTTGTCCGGATGTAGAATTGAGGACGGTAACCTGGGAAGAACGGAGAGTGACGACCGCCTTCCTCCTTGGTCAATACGTACACCTGACCGGTAAACTTGGTGTGAGGCGTGATCGAACCAGGCTTGGACACAACCATTCCCCGGGCAACCTCGTCCTTGTCTATCCCGCGAAGAAGTATACCTACATTGTCGCCGGCCATCGCCTCGTCCAGAATCTTGCGGAACATCTCGAGACTTGTAGCCACGGTCTTGCGGTGCATGCCGAATCCGACAAGCTCAACCTCGTCACCAGGAACTATCTTTCCTCGCTCCACCTTGCCCGTTACCACAGTACCACGACCCGTTATCGAAAAGATGTCCTCCATAGGCATAAGAAAAGGCTTGTCCATCTCTCGCTCAGGCTGCGGTATGTAGGAATCAACCGCCTTCATGAGCTCGAGTATTGACGCATACTCAGGCGCCGAAGGGTCAGTAGACGAAGACTCCAATGCCTTCAAAGCGCTCCCGCGTATGATCGGTATGTCATCCCCGGGAAACTCGTACTTCGTCAAAAGCTCTCTTACCTCCAACTCCACCAGATCCAATAACTCCGAATCCTCTACCATGTCCGTCTTGTTCATGTATACGACGATGGCAGGCACGTTCACCTGACGGGCCAACAGGATATGCTCGCGCGTCTGTGGCATGGGGCCGTCGGCTCCTGACACAACAAGAACCGCTCCGTCCATCTGGGCCGCTCCCGTGATCATGTTCTTGATGTAGTCGGCATGACCAGGACAGTCTATGTGGGCGTAATGCCGGTTGGAGGTCTGGTACTCTATGTGAGCCAGCTGTATCGTAAGCCCACGCGCCTTCTCCTCAGGCGCCTTGTCAATCTCATCGTAAGCAGTAAAAGTAGCGCCACCGGTAAATCCCAGAACCTTCGTAATAGCTGCCGTCAACGTGGTCTTGCCGTGATCCACGTGACCTATCGTGCCGATGTTTATGTGCGGCTTACTGCGATCAAACTTGGCCTTCGCCATTTGCTGTTCCTCCTT